>CAYWCE010000006.1:0-85346 GCA_964456755.1 uncultured Hyphomicrobiales bacterium | reverse complement strand
TATTTTCACAACTGGACCGGCAACCGCATCACCTGCCGCGACTGGTTCCAGCTCTGCCTGAAGGAAGGCCTGACGGTTTTCCGCGACCAGGAATTTACTGCCGATCAGCGCTCGCGACCGGTCAAGCGCATTGCCGATGTGCGGCTTTTGCGCGCGCATCAATTCGTCGAGGATGCAGGTCCGCTGGCGCATCCGGTCCGTCCTGAAATTTATCATGAAATCAATAACTTCTATACCGCGACCGTCTACGAGAAGGGCGCTGAAGTTATCCGCATGCTGAAGACGCTGGTCGGCCCGGGCCCGTTCCGCCAAGGCATGGATCTGTATTTCGAGCGCCATGACGGCGAGGCTGCGACCGTCGAGCAATTCATCGCGTGTTTCGAGGCGGCATCGGGCCGCGACCTGACGACGTTCATGCGCTGGTACGCACAGGCGGGTACGCCGGAGGTCATGGCGAGCGGGAGCTACGATCCGAGGAGCGCAAGCTACCGGCTCGACCTCGCACAGACTCTGCAGCCGACGCCGGGGCAGGATACGAAGGAGCCGATGGTCATTCCGCTGGCGATCGGCCTCGTCGGCCGCGACGGGCGCGATCTGCCGTTGCGGCGCAAGGACGGCGGCGACGTCGAGCGCGGTGTCATCGTCCTTTCGCGGCAAAGCGAGCGGATCGAGTTCGTGGACGTGGCAGAGCCGCCGGTGTTGTCGATCAACCGCGGCTTCTCGGCGCCGGTCAAGCTTGTCGCCAATCTTTCCGCCGCCGATCTGCAGCTACTTGCCGCGCGCGACAGCGACCCGTTCAACCGCTGGCAGGCGCTGCAGACACTGGCCGTGCGCCTGCTCACCGGCAACGTCGCGGCCCTGCGTGCGGGACAGCCGCCGGCCGAAGATAACGGCCTGATCGCAGCGCTCGCCGAAGTCGTCGACGACGCATCGCTTGAGCCCGCCTTCGTCGCGCAGGCGCTGCTGCCGCCGAGCGAGACCGACATTGCCCGCGAAATCGGACAGGATGTCGATCCCGACGCGATTTTCCGCGCGCGTCACCGCTTGCGTCTTGAGCTGTCGGCAAAGCTCGGCCGCGCGCTCCTGCGCATTTACGAGAGCATGCCGACGCGCGGCCCCTACAGCCCGGATGCGGAAAGTGCCGGCCGCCGCGCGCTCAGGAATGTCGCGCTCGACCTGCTTGCCGCCGGCGGCGAGACGGCGGCGATCGCCCGCGCGCATGCGCAATACCGGACGGCGGACAACATGACCGACCGCATGGCGGCTCTGGCGACGCTGTCGCTGCACGAGGTGCCGGAGCGAGGCGCCGCATTTGACGACTTCTACGCCCGTCATGCCGCCGACCCGCTGATCGTCGACAAGTGGCTGGCGCTGCAGGCGTCCGTGCCAGAGCCGGCGACGCTCGAGCGCGTCGGCGCCCTGACCCGGCATCCCGCCTTCTCCTTGTCCAATCCGAACCGCGTGCGCGCACTGATCGGATCTTTCGCACAAGGCAACGCCACGCAGTTCAACCGCGCGGACGGGGCGGGTTACGCCTTCGTCGCCGACCACGTTCTTGCCCTCGACGGCAGAAATCCGCAGGTCGCAGCCCGCCTGATGACCGCGTTCAAAAGCTGGCGCGCCCTGGAATCCGGCCGGCGCGCCAAGGCCGAGGCTGCCATCCGCCGCGTGGCGGCGGCGGAATCGCTTTCCCCCGACGTGCGGGACATCGCGGCCCGCGCGCTGGCCTGACTCCGTCCGACGGCATTATCGGAGCACCGCCCCTGTTCACAATCGGCGGCCGGTACTTGACATTATAGACTCTCGACAAAGCCACGGCGTTCGATTCCAATGGCGCTGATTCGGGGAGATGCGGCACATCCCTTCCGAGCCAGAATTGCGGGACTAGTTCGAACGGGGGCCATTGATGGCGCGCGCCGAGGCTGCGAGCGCGTCTGCGCGTTCCGATTCCATCAAGGGATTGGCGCAGTCGATCGCAAAGCCGGCTTACCGGCGCCTGCTCACGGCGGAACCGGCCCTGCGCCGCGCCGTACCCGCGCTGATCGTCGCCTTTCTCATTACCATCGCCGTCGGCGCCTTCGTGCAGGTCATGGATCATCGCCGCCTGGCGCTGGTCGCGGCCATCGACGACATTGCGACCGTCGCCGAAGTGCTGGCCGACCGGTTCGACCGCAGGGACGAGGGCGCCGACCGATCCACTGCACAACACGCGCAGGAGCGCCTGAACCAGGCGCTCGCGCCGCGCACCACCGCAGCCGGACGCACGATCCTTGTCGTTGACGGCGAGGGCATCGTCGTCGCTTCGGCGCCCGCGGCGGCCGGCGTTGCCGGAAAACGGCTGACCGACATTCTCGGCGATGCCAGCCCGGTGACAATTCTCGCCGACGCCGCAGGCGTAACCGGGCTCACGCTTGCCGACGGCCGCGACGCACTGGTGACGGTGCGCAACCTGAGGCCGCCCTACGGGCAATTGGCCGTGTATCAGCGACGCTCCGACGCGCTCGCCGCCTGGCGCTCGGATACGGCGCTGACGGTCACCCTTTCGGCGACCACCGGATTCGTGCTGCTGATCCTCGGATTCGCCTTCCACTGGCAATCCACCCGCGCGCGCGAGGCCGACATCATCTACGACACAGTCCGCAGCCGCATCGATACCGCGCTCAATCGCGGTCGTTGCGGGTTGTGGGACTGGGATCTGGCGCGCGGCCGCATCTTCTGGTCGCATTCGATGTTCGCGATGCTCGGACTGCAGCCGAAGGACGACCTCATGACCTTCGGCGAGGTCAATACGCTGGTGCATCCCGACGACATCGACCTCTATCAGATTGCGACGCGGCTCGCCGATTCGCACGCGAGCGCCATCGATCACGATTTCCGCATGCGCCATGCCAGCGGCAAGTGGCTGTGGATGCGCGCGCGCTGCGAAATCGTCAGGCAGCCGGGCGACCCCGCATTGCATCTGATCGGAATCGCAGTCGACGTCACCGAGCAGAAGACGCTGGTCGAGCGCACCGCTGCCGCCGACCTGCGCCTGCGCGACGCCATCGAAACCATCCCCGAGGCTTTTGTGCTTTGGGACGCCGACAACAAGCTGGTGCTCTGCAACTCCAATTTTCAGCAGTTGCACGATCTTCCCGATGACGCGATCGTCGGCGGCATGTCGTTCGAGGACGTGGTGGCGGCCAGCCGCAGGCAGGTCATTCCCACCAAAGTCGTCGTCGATGAGACGACGCTGCCCGGCGCGCGCACTTTCGAAGCGCAGCTCGACGGCGGCCAATGGCTGCATATCAGCGAACGTCGCACCAAGGACGGCGGGTATGTCTCGGTCGGCACCGACATCACCAAATTGAAGCTCAACGAAAAGAAACTGATGAGCAGCGAACGCAAGCTCCTGGCGACGGTCGAGGATCTGCGCCGCTCGCAGCAGCAGCTTCGCGAACTTGCGGAAAAATATGCGGAGGAGAAGAACAGGGCCGAAGACGCCAATCAGACCAAATCGCGTTTTCTTGCCAACATGAGCCATGAATTGCGCACGCCGCTCAACGCGATCATCGGATTTTCCGAAATTATGGAATCGGGGATGTTCGGCGCGCTCGGCGCGGAGAAATATCACGAATATTGCAGGGATATCCGCGAAAGCGGCCAATATCTCCTCGAGGTCATCAACGACGTCCTCGACATGTCGAAGATCGAGGCCGGACGCCTGCGGCTCAAGCCCGAGAGAGTTGACCTGCAGGGCATCCTCGCCGAAGCCATGCGCGTCGTTTCGGTGCGCGGCCAGGAAAAGCGACTGACGCTGTCCTCCCGCATCGCGCCCGGGGTGACGCTGCAGGCCGATCGGCGCGCACTCAAGCAGATCGCCCTCAATCTTCTATCCAACGCGGTCAAGTTTACGCCCGATGGCGGCCGTATCACCGTACGCGGTCGGCGCGCCGGCCCCTGTGTCCTGATCGCCATCAGCGATACCGGAATTGGCATTTCCAGGGATTCGCTCAAACGGCTGGGTCGTCCGTTCGAACAGGTGGAAGGCCAGCTGACAAAGTCGCATCACGGTTCGGGACTGGGACTGGCTATCGCCAAATCGCTCGCCGAACTGCATGGCGGCCGCATGCGCATCCGCTCGACGCTGAACAAGGGCACTGTCGTGCTCGTCAGACTTCCGGTCGACTCTGCCCGGCCGGTTACGGATATCCCGGAAAACCGCTGAGAGCCGGTTTCAGGCCCCTCCGTCGAGGATGCGCAGAAAGCTCGCGCGCACCGACGACTGCATCTCCGGCAGATGCGCATCGAGGGTCGCAAAATCGGGAAGGTCGGCGGCACGCGCAAGCAGCGCAAGCAGCCCCGGCGATGCGGCCCTGGGATCGAACGGACCCGGCAGGCACAACCGCAGAATCTGGCTGAGGTCGTGATAAAGCTGCGCCGCCGGACGCAGCACCTCGGAATCCTCCGGCTTGAGCACGCCGCTGCGCGCGGCCTTTTCCAGAGCGCGTGCGGTCGACGTATCGAGAATACCGGGGTGCGCGGCGGCACTTACGAGTTGCAGATATTGCGCCAGGAATTCGATATCGACCAGCCCGCCGGCCGCATTCTTGATGTCCCAGCGCTCGTTTTCGCCTTTCTCCTGTGCGATGGCCCGGCGCATCTCAAGCGCATCGCCGGCAATGGCGACCGCATCGCGCGGGCGGCTGAGAACGTTGCGGATCGCGTGTTCGACTTCGGCAGCGAAGCCGGGGGTCGCGGAGACGACGCGCGCACGCGTCAGCGCCATATGCTCCCAGGTCCAGGCCTCGTTTTCCTGATACTCGCGGAACGCGGAAATCTGCGTCGCCACCGGGCCCGAGCGCCCCGAAGGTCGCAGCCGCATGTCGACCTGATACAGCGCGCCGTAATTGGTGCGCGCGGTCAGCGCGCTGATCAGCCGCTGTGTCAGGCGCGCAAAATACTGGCTGCCGTAAAGCGGCCGCGCCCCGTCCGACTCCGGATTCCGCTCATCGAAGTCGTAGACCAGAATCAGATCGAGATCTGAACTCGCGGTCATTTCCTGTCCGCCGAGTTTTCCGAGCGCGAGCAGCGCAGACTTCTGGCCCGCGATGCGGCCATGCGTTTCGACAAAACGGTCTTCGACCGCCCGGTGCAGCGCCCGAATAATCACGTCGGCGAGGCGCGCATAGGCCTGCCCTGCCAGTTCGGCGGAAATCGTTCCCGACAGGATACGCGCACCGATCAGGAACATGTGCTCCTGCCCGAACAGGCGCAGCCGGTCGAGCAGATCCTCGTAGGAGGCGGCCTGCCCGAGCGCCACCGACAGAGCCTCCGATAGCCTGTTCGCATCGGGAACCGCGCCGAAAAAAGCGGGATCGATCAGCGCGTCCATCGCCTGCGGATGCTGCGCCAGGATGTCGGCGAGCCGCGGCGCGTTGCCGAGAATCGTTCCCACCAATGCAAGCAGGCCGGGATTTTGCCGCAGCAGCGAGAACAGCCGGCCGCCGCCGCCGGGATGCAGATTGGCGAGAAATCGGTCGAAGGTGTTGATCGCCTGGTCCCGGTTCTCCTCGCGCGATATCCTGTCGAGCAGAAACGGGACGAACTCGTCGAGCTGAGTGCGCGCGAATTCGCCGCGCAGCGCCGGATAGCGGCCGGCAAGCCATCCGCGAACGGTAGCCGAGACCTCGAGCGGATTGCGAAACCCCTTTTCGGCGAGCGCGTCGAGCGTGGCGCGGCTATCGCGCTCGTGCGGAAATTCCAGCCGCTGTTCCGCCGCCGCAGGCGCTGCCGGCTCGAACAGGCGGGCATAGTGCGACTGCACCCTGTGCAGACGCGCGACCAGCGCGTCGGCCAATGCGTCGCGATCGGAAAATCCGAGAAACCGGGCGAAGCGCTGCATTGCGTCCGCGTCGGCGGGCAAAGTGTGCGTCTGCTCGTCGGCAATCATCTGCAGCCGGTGCTCGATCCGGCGCAGGAAAAGATACGCCTCCTCAAGTTCCTCGCGCGCATCCTCCCCGATCCATCCGCCCCGCGCGAGTACCGACAGCGTCGTCAGCGTGCTCCGGTCGCGCAATTCGGGATGTCGTCCGCCGGCGATAAGCTGCTGTGTCTGGGCAAAAAACTCGATCTCGCGAATACCGCCTATCCCGAGCTTGATATTGAACCCTTCCACCGCGATGGCGCCATGTCCCTTGTAGGCATGAATCTGCCGCTTCATCGCATGGATATCGGAGACGGCCGCAAAGTCCATGTATTTGCGCCAGATGAAAGGCGTCAGCGTCCTGAGGAACGCCTTCCCCGCGGCAATATCGCCGGCACAGGCGCGCGCCTTGATCATGGCCGAGCGTTCCCAGTTCTGGCCGCGGTGCTCGTAATAATCGAGCCCGCTGCCCACCGAAATCGCAATCTGCGTGGAGGATGGATCGGGCCGCAATCGCAGGTCTGTGCGAAACACGTATCCGTCCGGCGTGCGTTCCTGCAGAAGTCGCACCAGCCCGCGCGTCATACGGATATAGAGCGAACCGGCTTCTGCGTCCGGCGCGAGCGCGCGCGCATGCGGATCGAAAAAGACGATGAGATCGATGTCGCTCGAATAGTTGAGTTCGAACGCTCCCATCTTCCCCATCGCCAGGACGACATAGCCGGAACCGGTTTCCGGTGCGCCGGGATCGGGCGGCACGAACTTGCCTTGGCGGACTCCCTGATTGAGCAAAAAGCGCACGGCGCCGCCGACGCAGGCATCGGCGAGCTGCGTCAGCGCTCGCGTCACCTGCTCCACCGGCCAGACATTGCCGATATCGGCGAGCCCGACAAGCAGTGCGGCATGCGCTTTCAGCCGCCGCAGGACACGCATGGCTTCGTCTTCGTCCTGCAACGCGTCCATCCTGTTGCGCGCCTGCGACAGCAGCAACGCAAAGGACGTATCCGGATTCTCGGACAGGATGCGGGCAAGCCGATCGGAATCGCCGCCGGCCAGATCCCACAGATAGGGCGAATAGGCGCAAACGCAGCGCAGCAGGTTGCGTGCGGCCGGATGCTCGTTCAGCAAATCGGTCACGCGCGCACCGGACTGCGAGTGCGAAAGTCCCGCAAGCCAGGCCGTCAGGCACGCATCGCTTGCGCCGTCGGCTGCCGGCACCGACCGCAGCCGGCTTGCCAGACTTTGCGGATCGGCCGAATGCGGCGGCACGGACGTCATGCAGACGGCTGCGGCATCGTTCGCGGCAAAGCGATAACGGCCCGCAAGCCCGGAGCATTGTCCTCCAGGCGCAATTCGCCGCCATGCAGCCGGGCCACCGCCGACACGAGACTGAGGCCCAGTCCGGAGCCCGGAATCGTCCGGCTCTGTTCAAGGCGCACGAAACGTTCGATCACCTTGCGGCGCATATCTTCCGGGATCCCGCCCCCGCGGTCGCACACGCTCAGCAAGACCCTGTCCGCATCCGTCATTGCGCCAACCTCGACCGCACGTTCCCCGGCCGCCGGCTCGACCGCGGCATACTTGATCGCGTTGTCGACCAGATTGGCAAGCGCCTGACTGATCAATTCGCGGCTTCCATAAACCGGTACAGGCTCCGGCGCACGGATTTCAAGCCCGATTCCCCGCTCCTCGGCGAGCGGTTCGTAGAGTTCGCCGATATCGCGCGCCACATCGGCGGCGTCGAATTCGCTCATGTTGTCGCGCGCCTGGCCGGATTCGGCGCGAGCGATCATGAGCAACGCATTGAAAGTCTTGATCAGACCGTCGGATTCCTCGATCGTGGCGACCAGTGCGTCGCGGTAGTCGGCTTCGTTCTTTGCGGTGCGCAATGCCTCCTCGCACCGGTTGCGCAGGCGCGTCAGCGGCGTCTTCAGGTCGTGGGCGATATTGTCGGAGACTTCTTTCAGGCCGCGCATCAGCGCCTCGATGCGCTCCAGCATGGCGTTGAGGTTGACCGCCAGCCGGTCGAGTTCGTCGCCCGACCCGGCCACCGGCAACCGCCCGGCCAGGTCTCCCTCCATGATGGTGCGCGTGGTCTCGGTCATCGCGTCGACCCGCCGCAGCACCCGCCGCGCGACGAAGAATCCCCCCGCCAGCCCGAGCACGACCACGATCGCGACCGACCATCGTCCGGCCGCCAGCACCACGCGATACAGCCGTTCGCGCTCCTCCAGGTCGCGCCCGACCAGCAGCCGAAAACCGCCGGGGAGCTGAACGATGCGCACCAGCGCACGATGCGGCGCGGTGTCGGTCTCCTCGATCCGCCGGTACTCGCTTTCGTTCCAGCCGAAATTGTTGAGCATGCCGGCGGGCAGGGAGCCGACATTGCCGGCAAGGCCCTCCCCGGTCGCCGTGGTGACCAGATAGAGGCTCGATCCCGGCTGTCGCGCGCGCGTATCGACGACGATGACCAGCCGCCGGATGCCGCCGAGATTGAATTGCTCGGTCAGCCCGACGATCTCGGCATCGACCGTCTGGGTGATCTGCTCGGTGATCAGCCTTCGCGTGTTCCAGGCGAAATAGCCAAGCAAAAAAACCGCGAAAAGCGCAAAGACCGTCAGATAGACCAGCGTCAGCTTGAACGCTGTCGTTCGGAAAAGCTTACCGAGCGCCGTCACGGATCATGTATCCGGCTCCGCGCACCGTATGCAGCAGAGGCTGCGCGTATCCCTTGTCGATTTTCGAGCGCAACCGCGAAATGTGCACGTCGATCACGTTGGTTTGCGGATCGAAATGATAGTCCCAGACATTCTCCAGCAGCATGGTGCGCGTCACCACCTGTCCGGCATGCTTCATCAGGTATTCGAGCAGACGGAATTCCCGGGGCTGCAGCACGATCTCCTCCTTGCCGCGGCTGACGCGATGCGAAAGCCTGTCAAGTTCGAGATCGCCAACCCGGTAGATCGTTTCGTCGCCGCGGCCGCCGCGCCGCCGCGCCAGCGCCTCGACGCGGGCGAGCAGTTCGGAAAACGAATAAGGCTTGGGCAGATAGTCGTCGCCGCCGGCGCGCAGACCCTTCACCCGATCGTCGACCTGACCCAGCGCCGACAGGATCAAAACCGGCGTCGCCTGCCCCGCCTCGCGCAACGCCCCGATCACCGAAAGTCCGTCGCGTCTGGGCAGCATGCGGTCGACGATCAGGACGTCGTAGTCGCCGCTCTGGGCCAAAGCAAGGCCCTCCTCGCCGTCGGTCGCATGCTCGGCCACGTGACCCACTTCGCGGAAAGCGCGCACAATATATTCGGCGGCGTCGCGGTCATCTTCGATGATCAGGAGTCGCATGGCGGAGCGCTGGATATCGGATTCGAGCGATAGTAGCGAATCCCGAAGCTCGGCGGACTGAATTCGTGCGGACATGGTGAGGGGGCGGCCATTCTTACGCAGCCGCCCCCTCGGCTGGCCGCGAAACCGGATGGGGGGCAACGAAACCGGTTCCGGGCCAGTAGTGTCGGGGACGGGCGTTACACCCGTCCCCTGGGTTTCGTGTCGCCGGCGGGGGCGACGGTTGCCGGCGGCACGCCCCGTCCGTCAGACGCGGCTGAGCGGGAGGGCGACGAAACGCGTGCCCTGTCCCGATTTCACCCGCATCAAGATTGTGCGCTTGCCGTCGGAGCGTGCGTCGACGAGCGCCTTGCTGACATCGCCCGGATCGGTCACCGCCTTGCCGCCGACCTCCAGGATGACGTCACCGGTCTTGAAGCCGACATCGGCCGCAACGCCGCGCGGACTGACATCGGTAACGACCACTCCTTCGCCGCCGGCGCCGGCGACATTGCCGGCGGGCGCGAGCGTCAGACCGAGCTGCGGAATGCTGCTGCGCGACGATTCGCGGCTGCCCTGGCTGGCGCGCGCCTCGCGCTGAGGCGGCAACTCGCCGAGGGTCAGCGCAACGGTCCGCTCGCTGCCCTTGCTGATCACGCCGAGCTTGACCGAAGCGCCGGGCGCCATGCTGCCGATGGTGCGGGCAAGCTCGCGCGCATTGCGGATCGGATCGCCGTTGACGGAGACGATGACATCGCCCGACTGGACGCCGGCCTTGGCCGCCGGTCCGTCCGCCTGCGGTTCGGCCACAAGCGCACCTTCGGCTTTCTTCAGACCGAGACTGTCGGCGATATCCTTGGTGACCGGCTGGATCTGCACGCCGATCCACCCGCGGGTGACGGCGCCCTTGTCCTTAAGCTGTTCGACCACCGATTTGACGGTCGCGGCGGGAATGGCGAACGCGATGCCGACCGAGCCGCCGGACGGCGAAAAGATCGCGGTATTCACGCCAACCACATTGCCGTCGATATCGAAGGTCGGCCCGCCGGAATTTCCGCGATTGACTGGCGCGTCGATCTGCAGGAAGTCGTCATAGGGGCCGGCGCCGATGTCGCGTCCGCGTGCCGAGACGATGCCGGCGGTCACGGTGCTGCTGAGGCCGAACGGATTGCCGACCGCCAGAACCCAGTCGCCGATGCGCGGCTGGTTGTCGGCAAGCTTGGCGAACGGGAAATTCTGGCCGTCGATCTTGATCAGCGCGAGATCGGTGCGCGGATCGGAGCCGATGACCTTGGCGGTATAGGATTTGCCGTCGTCGGTCTGCACTTCAACCGTCTCAGCCTTGTCGACGACGTGGTTGTTGGTCACCGCGTAGCCGTCGGCCGAAATGAAGAAGCCGGAACCCTGGCCGGTGGTGAAATTGCGCCGGCGCGGATTGTTGCGATCGGGCAGCGAGTCGGGCTGACCGAAGCGGCGGAAAAACCGTTCGAACGGAGAACCGGGCGGGAACGGATTGGCGTCGTTTTCCACCTCGGACGTGCGGTCGACCTTGACGCGAACCGAGATCACCGCAGGTTTGACCTTCTCGACGATGTCGGCAAAGCCGACCGGCCGGGCGACGGTCTGCGCCTGCTGCGTTACGTTCTGGGCAACCGCGGCGTGACGGGCGGCATCGGGCGCGACAATCAGCGCCGCCGCCCCGAGGCTGAGAACGGTGGTTCCCAGCAACGCCAGCCGGCGGCCGGACAGGCCGTACTTTTGGCGGGTTTCGGGCATGGGGGAATTCATCGGACGTCTCTCCATCTGCATGCAAATAATTCCGGCGGCATGCCTGCCGTTCGCCAGCAAAGATGGGGTGTGGCGCCTTACGGCGACGTTTCGGGCGGATTAAAACTTGTTAATGTGGATCGGGAAAAAAAGCCCAGTCGTCGCAAGCCTTTGCGGGCGGCAAACGGTCAGGGCACCCGCTTCATCAATTCGGCGATGCGTTTTCGTTCCTCGGCGCTGAGGCCGTGCCGGCGCGCATCGGCGATGTCATCGTCCGGCCGCCGCCGCCGCAACAGGATCGTCAGCGCGACGGCGCCGCCGAGCAAAATCAGCACCGGCGACAGCCACAGGAACGCCGTGCGCCAGTCGAAGCGCGGCTTGAGCAGGACGAAGTCGCCATAGCGCGCCGTCAGGTAGTCGATGACCTGACTGTTACTGTCTCCGGCCTTCAGCCGCTCGCGCACCAGAAGCCGCAGGTCGCGCGCGAGCGGCGCATCCGAATCGTCGATCGACTGGTTCTGGCAGACCATGCAGCGCAGTTCGCGCGACAACGCACGCGCGCGCGCTTCCAGCGCGGCATCCGGCAGGATCTCGTCGGGCTGCACGCCGACCGCCGGCGAGGCCAGCAGGATCGCAACAAGCACGGTCACCATGCGCAGCATCGGCAGGCCTCATTCTGCGGGCAAAAGCGACGGCTTTTTTGCCGGGCGCGGCGCGCCGACCCGCAGCCGCCGGTCCGACAGCGACAGCGCTCCGCCCAGCGCCATGAGCAGCGCCCCGCCCCAGATCAGAAGCACATAGGGCTTGTAGTAAATGCGCACCGCAACCGAGCCGTCGGGATTGGGATCGCCGAGTGAGATATAGAGCTGGCTGAACCCGCGCGTCAGCAACGCCGCCTCCGTGGTGGCCGTGCCGCGCGCCTGAAACGTCCTTTTGCCGGGATCGAGCCGGCCGACCACCCGGCCGTCGCGGCGCACGGTGAATTTCGCCACCAGTTCCCGGTAATTGGGGCCCTGCCGCGAGATCAACCCTTCGAAAGTCAGATCGTAGTCGCCAATCGTCACGCGCTCGGCCGGCTTCATCGCGGCAATGCGCTCGGTGGTGTAGGAGGACTCGCCGACGATGCCGAGCAGGCATACGCCGATGCCGATATGCGCGAAAGCGGTGCCGAAGATCGAGCGCGGGAGGCCGGCCAGGCGCCGCACGGTTACCCGCAGCGTCTGCCGGCGCGCATTGGTCCGCTCGATCAGGTCGGTCACCGCACCGGCCATCACGAATACCGCAAGCCCGATCGCAAACGGCGCCAGTACCGGTCCGCCGCGGACGACGGCAAAAAAGGCCGCAACGGTCAGCGCAGAAAGCGCCGCCGCCCAGACCAGACGCTGCGCAACCGCATACAGATCGCCGCGTTTCCAGGCAAGCAGCGGGCCGAACGGCATGGCAACGAGCAGCGGTATCGTCAGCGGAATGAACGTGGCGTTGAAGAACGGCGCCCCGACCGAAATCTTGTCGCCGGTAAGCGCCTCCAGCGCGAGCGGATACAGCGTGCCGACGAAAATGCTGGCGCAGATCGTGGTCAGCAGCAGATTGTTGAACACGAGCGCGCCCTCGCGCGAGATCGGCGCGAACAGGCCCCCCTGTTTCAAGGTCGGCGCGCGCCAGGCATAGAGCGCCAGGGCGCCGCCGATAAAGGCGATCAGGATCAGCAGGATGAAAACGCCGCGGGTCGGATCGGTGGCAAAGGCATGCACCGATGTCAGGACTCCGGACCGCACCAGAAAAGTGCCGATCAGCGACAACGAGAATGCGAGGATGGCGAGAAGGATGGTCCATACCTTCAGCGCTTCACGCTTCTCCATGACCACCGCGGAGTGAAGCAGCGCAGTGCCCGCGATCCACGGCATGAAGGACGCATTCTCCACCGGATCCCAGAACCACCAGCCGCCCCAGCCGAGTTCGTAATAGGCCCAGTAGGAGCCCATCGCGATACCGAGCGTCAGGAAGATCCAGGCCGCCAGCGTCCATGGACGCACCCAGCGCGCCCAGGCCGCATCGATACGGCCTTCGATCAGCGCGGCGACGGCAAACGAAAAACTGATCGAGAAGCCGACATAGCCGAGATAGAGGAACGGCGGATGCAACGCCAGTCCGATATCCTGCAGCAGCGGATTGAGGTCGCGGCCTTCCGCAGGCACCTGCGCAAGCCGCAGGAACGGATTCGACGTCGCCAGAATGAAGGCGTAGAAGGCCGCGGCGATCCACGACTGCACCGCAAGGACCGTGACGCGCAGCGTAAGCGGGAGGTTTGTGCCCGAATATGCAACCCATGCGCCAAAGATGCTCAGGATCAGCACCCAGAGCAACATCGAGCCCTCGTGATTGCCCCACACACTCGTGAATTTGTAGATCAGCGGCATCGCCGAATGCGAATTCTCGTACACGTTGGCGACGGAAAAATCCGATCCGACATAGCAGGCGGTGAGCGCCGTAAAAGACAACGTGACAAAACCGAATTGCGCCAGCGCCAGCGGCTCCGCCGTCCGGCACAGCACGACGTCGCCGCTGCGCGCGCCCAACAGCGGCACCACGCCCTGCACGAGCGAAAGACCGAGCGCCAGCACCAGCGCGTAGTGACCGATCTCGGCGATCATTGCGGCTTGCCCTCCGCGGGCCTTGCCGGCTCGTCCTTCCAGTGGCCCTGCTTCCTGAGCGCGTCGGCGACTTCCTTCGGCATGTAATTTTCGTCGTGCTTGGCCAGCACGACGTCGGCGACGAAATTCATTCCGCCTTCAAGCCTGCCTTCGGCGACGATGCCCTGCCCCTCGCGGAACAGGTCGGGGAGAATGCCCCGATAGGCGACGCGGATCGTGTTCTTGCCGTCGGTTATATCGAAGCGCGCATCGAGATTCTCGCGCACGACGCTGCCGGTCTGCACCAGTCCGCCGACGCGGATGCGGGTTCCGGGCGCAATCTGCTTTTCGGCAACGTCGGTGGGCGAATTGAAGAAGACGATCGAATCGCGGAGCGCGCCGAGGACCAGCGCGGCGGCAATCGCGAGTACGATCGCACCCGAACCGATCAGAGCAAGCCGCCGCTGTCTGCGCGTCATCGCCATCTCAGCCTTCGATCCCCAGCCCCCGGACCGTCTCGTCCAGCTGCCTGCGCTTTTCTGCATCGCCGTCGAGCGCCTTGCGCGCATTCGCGGCTGCGTCCTTCGCCTTGTCCGTTTCGCCAAGCACCATATAGGCGCGCACGAGGCGCAACCAGCCGTCGAGGTCGGACGCATCGTCCTTCAGGCGCGCGGCGAGCCGATCGACCATGCCGCGAATCATCTGTGCGCGCTCGTCGGCCGGCATCGTCTCGGCCGCCGCCATGTCTTCCGCCGTCGGCCCCGGCTGCGGCGTTTGTGGGCGAACGCGAGCCAGCGACTGCATGATCAGAATCCGGTAAGGCGCGTCGGGCGGCGTGCGCGCCAGCAGCGCAGTCCAGATTTTCGCGGCTTCCCCGCTCCTGCCGTCCTGCTCCGCCGCCAGTCCGATGAAAAACCGGCCCTTGACGTCGTCCGCATCGAGCTTCAGCGCGCGTTCGAACGCCGCGCGCGCATCGGCGGTCACCACCCCGTTGGCGGCGCCGGTTAACGCCTCGCCGAGATCGGATTCGCGCGCCGGGGTCGCGCCGAGAAGCCGCAGGGCATTGTGCCGCGCCTTGACCGCATCGTTGAAACGGCCGAGCCGCATATAGACCGGGGCCAGCACTTCCCAGCCCTGACCGTCGTTCGGATTGCGTTCCAGATGCGCCTCCACCTGCGCCACCATGCTTTCGATGGAGCGCTGCTCCAGCGGAAGCGCGTTGCGCGCCGAAACCGGCGCTCCGGGAAGATTCGGCGATCCCAGCGACAAATAAAGTCCGAGCGCCAGAGCGGGCAGACCTGCAAGCGCGACGGTCGCAGCGGCCCGCCGCCGCCACAGCGCGGAGGCTGCGGCAATCGGTGCGCCGTCCGCAGCGTCGGCTGCGGCCAGCAACCGGCGCGATATCTCGATCCGCGCGGCATCCGCTTCCGCCTTGCCGATCAGGCCCGCGGCCGCGTCGCGCCCGACCTCGTCGAGCTGATCGCGATAGACGGCGATGTCGCTGCCGGAAACGATCTGCGCATCGCGGCGGGACAACGGCCACAATACGGCGAAAACCGCCGCGGCGGTCATCAGCGCGAGCACGACCCAGAGCATCATGCGCGCGGTTACACCACGCCGCGCACGTTCCCGCAACTATGGGGAAGCCCGGAGGCCGGCCGCAGAAAGTGGTGAAATTTCAGCCTTTGCCTGCCGCCGATTTGCGCTCGGCATTGGCCGCCAGTTCGCCCGCTTTGGCCAGAGCGACCGCATAGTCATGGCCGAATATCTTGGCGCAGAAGCGAACGGCCGCGTCGAGCTGCGACCTGCGGAAGGCGCGGTCCTGATCGCCGGCATGCCGCAGGGCCTCGACCAGAGCCTGCGTGCTGGTGTCGAGATAGTGCTGCACCTCGGTATAGGCACGCTGCGTCATCTCGCTGACCGCGAGTTCGCCGGCATAGTGGCGGCAGGTGCCGACAAACTCGATCAGCGCCTCGGTCTCGCCGACCTCCGAGGCGTCGAGGCGCAAGCTGGCGGAAATTTCCTTCAGCGGGCGCGGACGCAGCAGGCGGCGGACCCGCCCCGGCATGGTCTCGATTTCGGTCTTGAGCAGGCTGGAAATTTCGGTGCGCAGCGCCGCGAGCTGGCGTCCCCACGGTGAGTCGGCGGACATGTTGATCTCGGTGCGCATGCCGCGCATGGCGTCGTGAATGCCCTTGAGCAGCGCGCCGGTCGCAACGCCGCGCCCGCTGCGCAGCTCCGTCTTGATCTCGCCGACCATGCGGCCGATTTCGGCAATGACGATGGCGACGGCGATCGCGTAATGCGTCTCGGCCACGCGTGCGGCAAGGTCGCTGCCTGCGGCCCGGGTTGCCAGCCGCACGAGCTGCCAGGGCGCCGCCAGCCGGCTCATCACCAGAACCAGCGCGGACTGGAACACGGCGGGATCGCTGGCCGGGGGCGTATCGAGCAGCGTGCGAATCTCGTCCAGGGTGGTGTCCGCCAGGTTCTTCACATGGCCGGGCAGACGCCGGCCCAGCGAGGCGAGCGCATCGCGAAAGCGCAGAATGTTGAGGACGGCTGTGACATCTTCGAGGCCGCGCGCCGTCCCTACCTGGCCGGCGATGCGCCGGCGCGCCTTGTCGTCGGAGCGCGCGGTTTCCAGCGCCTCGCGCATGCGCTGGACGGTGCGATCCTGAAAGGCGCGGGCCAGCGCTTCGGCCTTGGCGCTGTCGTCGGCGGCATAGGCCCGGGCCACCTCCTCGGTCACCGCCTTGGCCTCGCCGGGAAGCAGGTCGCGGCAAATCCACTGCCAGAGCGGTTCGAGCGCCACGCGCGCGATCCGGCCGGGGTGATTGTGCGCGGCAGCGTCGTCGACGAGGAAGGGTTCGAGCGGCTGGAAGAACAGGCGGGCAAGGCTTCCGGCGCGTGGTGCGGGCGCGGTCTGATCGCGCGAGGAGCGGCGCAGTTCCTGCAGCACAAGCTCGGCGCCGGGCGTTTCTTCCCCGCGTAGCAAGCCGCGCTCAAGCTCTGCAATCAGCAGAGCCCGCGCCTCCGGCTTCAGCTCCCGGAGGAACTGCCGCAACCGCTCGACGAGCAGCCCGTCGGCCATCCCGCACCCACTCAAATGCAACGCAAATGATGGGGTTTGATAGCCCACCGGGCGTTAAGAACCGGTTAGGTCAGACGAATCCGCCGCGGCGGCGGGAAAAATGGGCGATTCCGGCCCTAGCTGACCGGGGTCCAGGTGCCGTCAGGATTGCGGCAGGCGGCTCCGCGGGCGACCTGCGGCTGGCCGTCTATATAGATTGTATGGGTATAGTCGCGACACCGGGTGCCGCGCCGGTCGTATTGCGGACCCGGCACGATCGAGCCGTGCCGGCCGGAATCGGGGTTGCGCCAGCCGACCGGAGCCCCCGACGGGCCGGTCTCCAGCGCCGCCATCTGCGCCTCATAGGCGTATCGCTTGTCCTCGTCGTCCATTGCCGCGCCGATGCGGTTGCCGATCATGCCGCCGATCAGGGCGCCGGCGACCCCGGCGGCCACGCGCGAGCGGGTGCTGCCGCCGATCTGCGAGCCGATCAGCGCGCCCGCCACCGCCCCGACGGCGGTTCCCGCGCCTTCCTTCGGCGCCTCGGCAAAGCGTTCGCTGCTGGCGCAGCCGGCAACGAGAGCCGCGGCGAGCGAGACAGCGACGACACTGGCGGATTTCATGGGCGCCCCTCACCTTTCGATGCAATGTCTGCGGCCGCCCGGGCCGGCAGGCGAGCTTTACCTAGTCGCAGGGAATGCGGCAAATCTCGGGCCGGCTCACGCCGCCGGCAGGATCAGTTCGGCGCGCAGTCCGCCGATCGGGGCAGTTCCCAGATTGAGCGCGCCGCCATAAAGCGTCGCCAGCTCCAGCACGATCGACAGCCCGAGGCCCGAGCCCGGCTTGGTCTCGTCCAGACGCCGTCCGCGCCGCGCCACCTGCTCGCGCTCCGACGGCGTCAATCCGCGGCCGTCGTCGTCCACGGTGACACGCAAAACCTGACGCCCGGGTTCGACGTAATCGTAGGACACCTCGACCACGACCTGCGACTGCGCCCACTTGCAGCCATTGTCGAATAGGTTGCCGATCATCTCCTCAAGATCCTGCCGCTCCCCGCGGAAGCGGCCGTCCTCCGGCACCGACAGCTTGATCGAAAGGTTCTTGTCATGATGCGTCTTTTCGATGGTGCGGGCGAGCGCATGCACCACCGGATGCACCTCGGTGATGCTGCCGACCACGGTAAGTCTGGCCGCCAGCCGCGCCCGCTCCAGATGCCGCGCCACCTGGTCGCGCATGATATCGGTTTGCTCGCGGATTTTTGCCGCGAGCGAATCCTGTGGCCGGCCCGCCGCCTCGTTGATCAGCACCGAGAGCGGCGTCTTCAGCGCATGGGCCAGATTGCCGACATGGGTGCGCGCGCGCTCGACGATTTCTCGGTTGGCGTCGATCAAGGCATTGGTCTCGTTGGCAAGCGAGGCAATCTCGACCGGAAATTTTCCCTCCAGCCGCTCTGCACGTCCGGTGCGAATCGCCGCGAGATCGGCCCGGATGCGCTTGAGCGGCGCCAGACCGAAGCGGACCTGGAATAACGTCGTCAGCAGCAAGACAATGGCGAGCACGACAAATGTCATGCGCAGCGCCTGCTCGAACGACCGGGTCTCCTCGTCGATCTCGGCGGCGTCGCCGGCAATTGCGACCAGAAAGCTGCCCTCTTCGCCGAGATCGATGGCGCGTTCCACCACGCGCAGCTTCTGGTCCTCGGGGCCGGTCACATAGCCCTCGCGCGTGCCCGGCGTCGTGCTCGTCGCATTGGCGGGAAGGCGGGGCAGCCCGGCATCCCACAGCGAACGGGAGGCGCGCACTTCCGGACGTCCGCCATCCATCCGCGTCACCTGCCAGTACCAGCCCGACAGCGGCAGATCGAACAGCGGCTCGCTCATCGACTGCGGGAACCGGTCGCTCGATTCCTCCGGCGAGGCGACGTCGGCGACCAGTGTGCGCAGATAGACGCCGAGCCTGCGGTCGAAAGAGCGCTCCACCGCCTGCCGGTAGAGCGAGGAAAGGATAAATCCGGAAACGGCGAGGATCGCGACGGTGAGCACCGTCGCCGACAGGAACAGCCGGAATGCGAGCGAATTAGCGCGCATCGCTCGGCGGCGTCAGCAGATAGCCGAGCCCGCGCACGGTCTGGATGATCTCGACACCGAGCTTCTTGCGGATGCGCCCGACAAAAACTTCGATGGTATTCGAGTCGCGGTCGAAATCCTGATCGTACAGGTGCTCGACTAGTTCCGTGCGCGATACCACGCGCCCCGCATGGTGCATCAGATAGGACAGCAGACGGTATTCGTGGCTGGTGAGCTTCACCGGCGCGCCGGAGACGAATACACGACCGGTGCGGGTATCGAGGCGGACCGGCCCGCAATTGAACTCGCTCCTGGCATGGCCGGCGGAGCGGCGCAGCAGCGCGCGCACGCGCGCCAGAACCTCTTCGAGATGGAACGGCTTGGGAACGTAATCGTCGGCGCCGGCGTCGAAACCCTGCACCTTGTCGCTCCAGCGGTCGCGCGCGGTCAGCATCAGCACCGGCATGGAGCGGCCGGCACGGCGCCAGGATTCCAGCACGGCAATGCCGTCCATCTTCGGCAGGCCGATATCGAGTATCACCGCGTCATAAGGCTCGGTCTCGCCCAGATAATGGCCTTCCTCGCCGTCGAAGGCGCGGTCGACGACATAACCGGCATCGGTCAGGGCCGTGGCGAGCTGGCGGTTGAGATCGGGGTCGTCTTCGACGACGAGCAGGCGCAAGGACGCATTCTCCGGTATGGCCGGACGGCCGGTTGTCGAGTCTGCCATGCCGCCGTCAGGCTGTCAGCAGGACGGAGCGCCCGTCCCGCGGACGTCGGCTACCGCGCGATTGCGGCAGGATCAGCGCGCAGGCGAAAAGCCGGAGAAATTCGCAAAGTCCTCAAGCGGCGCACGCGGCGCCCGCCAGCGGTTAATCGGCGCCGCTTCGTCGGCATAGCCGAGGGCTACGCCGCAGAACAGCATCAGATTGGGGGGAAGATCGAGGAAGGACGACACGGTGCGGTGGAAGGAGGCCCAGGCTTCCTGCGGGCAGGTATGCAGGCCGTGACCGCGCGCCAGCAGCATGATCGACTGGATGAAGCTGCCCAGATCGATCCACTGGCCGAGCACGAAGGAGCGCTCGATGGAGACGAAAATGCCGACCGGCGCGCCGAAAAAATCGAAGTTGCGCGCATATTGCCGATAGCGCTCCGGCTTGTCCGCACGCGCGACATCGATCGAGCGGTACAGCATCTCGCCGACTTCGAACCGCCGCTCGCTGTAGGGCGGGGCCAGATCGCGGGGATAGATCGGATATTCCGTGCCCTCCCCTTTCGGCAATTCGCCCATACGCGGGCGCATGACGGTCCTGAGCGCTTCCAGCCGCTCGCCGGCAAGCGCGTCTACGCGCCAGGGCTGGATGTTGCCGGCCGAAGGACTGCGCGCGGCACACTCTATAATGTCGCGCACGAGGTTTTCGGGAACGGGGGTCGGCAGGAAGGCGCGGCAGGAAAATCGGGTCAATACGGCATCGCGGACATGCATGCGGGGTCTCTGCTCCACACACCGCAACGGAAGAGGCGGCAAGCCGGTTTAGCCAGCCGCACCCGCTTTCGCAAATCACTTGCGCCCGGCCGCAAATACCCGCGCCACCTTCTCGAACGGGCGCGCGATGAAGAACGACAGGATGATGGACTGTTCGTAGAGATCGTAGGGGGCGGGCAGTCGGGGAATGCCCCAGGAGCCATAGGGCGGCAGCGTCGAATCCAGAACGATGGCCGCAAAATGAACTGCGCAGGGATAGACCAGCAGCGGCCTGATCCAGGCTGTGACCCACCAGCCACGGTCGGCCTGCAGGAGCTGCGCCTGCGCCTTGCGCGCCTCCAGCTCGGCATTGACCCGCGCAATCGCAATCTGGGTATCGGCCGCAACGCCGGACTGATAGCGGGCGAGATCGTCGCCTGCCTTTTGCCGAAAGTAATCGGCAAGACGCAGCAGCAGCGCTTCGAGCGCACCGCCGCCGAACAGGCCGAGCACCCGCAATGCCAGCGATGTCAGCATCTCAGTCCTCCTTGTGACCGACGCGACCGGTCGTTGCCAGCCGTAGCAGGATCGTGATCACGCCGATGACGGCGATGACGCGAGCCGCCTGCGAAGGCGGCAGCAGCGGCGCAATATCGACGGCGCGCAACGCGTCGAGAATTTCGGCGAGCGCGCCGCCTGCGGCGATCGCAACGCCGAAGATGACGGTCTTCCAGCCCTTGAGCTTGCGCCTCAGCCAGGTCATCGGAGTGCCTCCGCATCCCGCCGGCGCCGGTGCGCGCGGACGATCCAGACGATTGCGGCAAAGGCGGCCGCTGCAATGACGGCACCGCCGACGGCAAAGCCGAACGGATAGCCGCCCGAGCCGGCGCCGATGACGACGGCGGTGCCGGCAGCAATGGTGCGTAGCGAAGACGGCGCCGGCGCGGTGCGCGCAGGCGCGGCCGCGGCCTGCGATGCGCGCGCCATCGCAAGCGCGGCCGACCTCACTTCCGAAACGCGACGGCCCCACCCGGCCCCGAACACGGGCCAGGTCTTCAGGCTCTTCAGGAAGGCGAGCCGCTCGTCGCAGATGCGCGCCACCATCGCGGCTGCATCCTGCCGATTGACGGCACTCACCAGCGTCTGCGACATCCGCCCGTCGTCGGGCAGGCCGAGCAGCCGCTGCAACACTTTCGCAGCGCGTCCGACGCCCGAATTCACGCCGTAATCGAACGCCGCATAGTCGATTCCGGATTTCAGATCGTCGCAGCGCAATGCGTCCCAGTAATGCGCGCGATAGATCGCAACGGCACGCTCCTTCGGCATGGCGCGCATGTCGGCAGCGGTCGCGTCCGCCTTCACATGCCGGCGGTAATTCGCAAGCGTGATCCCGTATTTGGTCGGCCCGCCCGGATCGGAGGGATGGTTCGAATAGCCGCCCTCGTGCAGCAACAGCCGGCGCAGCGCCTCGTCGAAATTCTCTTTCGCCATGACGCCCTCACAGGTCGAACCTGACCGGCCATTTGCCGAAGGCGTAGCGATAGCCGCCGATCGCGGCGATCGTGACGATAACGATGATCCATCCAGTCCAGGCCATGGCATTCTCCTTCTGAAAAAGAAAACGGCCGCGCACGGCGCGGCCGGTTGCGACCGAAACGAAAAACCCGGTCAGGCGGCGCTTTCGGCAATGCGCGCGGCGAGCCGTCTCCGCTCCGTCATCAGCGCTTCGGGCACGGCAACCTCCGCCGCCTGCATCGCGGCGATGCGCCGGTTGATCCGTTCGAGCGCCAGCAGCGTTTCCTCTTCCGCCGCGCGCAGAAAGCCGGTCTTGCCGTTCATGCTCCACTCCCGAGTTTTGCGACCTCGCCGAGAACGCGCGCATGCAGCGCAGGAGCATCGTCGAGCCGGCTGTGCAGCATGTTGTGACGCTCCTGCACCAGCGATCCGGCAAAGCCGGCACCCGCAACCAGCCTGCCTCCGCCGATCGGTCCGATGCTCTGGTAGAAGCAGATCGCGCGTCCGACATTCGCGGGAACCGGCGGCGCGCCGAATCGCGTCGGATCGAAACAGACGAGAAGTGGCACCGCGATCCTATCGGCCGCCAGGCGCACCGCGACCTTCAGCGCCGCATCGCCGCCCATCGAATGGCCGATCAGCACGATTCGCTTTCCCCGCCGTGCCGCCTGCACCGCTTCCGCTGCGATCGCCGGCACATTGCCGTAGGGCCAGCCGAGAAACCCGGCTTCCGCATGCACACTGGCCGCGATGCCGGCCGCGCGCAGCCTGGCGGCCAGCGCATCCATCCCGCGCGAGAATACGGCGCCGAGATAACCGCGTATGGCAAACGCCCGAATGGGATCAGCTCCAGTAGAGATAGATGTCATGAATTTCCACCATCTTGTCGTTGTCGGTACGCACCCGCCATTTCATGTCGGTGCCGCCGGGCTGCGCGGAGAGCGAGACCGTGTCGCTCTCCAGCACGTGCAGCGATCCGGGCCCGGTGAAGCGGTCGTTCATGGTCGCGTTCGTCCATGTCGTTCCGCCGTCGCGTGAGACGTCGAACATCAGGTCGGTGCCGAGCGTGATGCTGTCGACGAACTTCACGCGCGCGACGATCTTTGCCGAGGACGGCGCGCTCGCCGCAGCAAGCGCGGTCGAAGCCGCTTCGAGATTGCCGGCTCCGCCCGCGCCGATCTCGACCCCGACCCGCCAGTCTTCCGACATCGGCAGGTTGTTGGTCAGCGACGCGATCGTGTTATTGCGACCGGACTGATAGGCGCCCTGATCGGCGCAGGTGTCGACCGCAAGTGCGGGCGCACCGCCTGTGGGCGTCACGACGATCCAGTACACCGTGCCCGAGGACACCGAAGGCGGCGACGCAAACACGAAGCTTTTGTCGCCTGTCGTGGAGACCGAAACTGCGTCGCTGGCCGATCCGATCTGGCTGCCCGGACTGCCCGAGCTGTCCGCATAGACCCGCGCCTCCCACGATCCGGGCGTCGTGACGCCGTTGCAGGTCAGCGTGGCCGAGATAACGCCTCCACTCGAAGGCGCAGTGAAGCGAAAGCCGATATGCTGCCCGTTCACGCTGTCGATCGCGCGCCCGCCGGCCGACGACTGGCCGAAGGTGCCCGTCGTCGTCGACGGTTGTGTCGATTTCAGCATGCCGGCGGTCGCGCTATCCAGATTCGTCGCGCCTGCCGTGTCGACATAGGTGAGCGTATCGAAGCTGTCGGAGAAGCGGTTGCCGGCACCGCCAAGGAACTGCGCGACGTTGAGCGCATCGGCGAGACCGAGCGCAAGCTCCGCCAGCACGATCTCGATGTCGGCGGGCCCGCTCCCGCCACCCGCGGTCGCCTGCGGACCGGCCAGCAGGCGCCAGCGGCTGTCGTCCGCGTCATACCAGACGAGCGCGGATTGCTCCGCGGCGAGAACGACATCGGCGCCAAAGGCGAAGCGGTTTTCCGCGCTGGAGGCGCTGTCGGCCTCTTTCAATGTGATCGGATGCGCGCCGGTATTGACCAGCGCCAGCATGCGTCCTGCGCCGCCGCCGGAAAGTCCGGTGACGGTCCGCGGCGCGTCCGCGCCGATGCGCAAAATGCCGGCCGCCGCCAGCCCCGCCGGATTGAAATCGTCCGCATCGGCCTCCAACGTCGCCGGAGAAACCGCTCCGGTCAGATGGAAAGCGGCATTGACCTTCGTTGCGCCCGTCGCCGCATCGAGCAGTAGCGCGTCGGCCCATGTGCTGCCGTCCGGCGATGTCTTGAAATGAAAGTCGTCGTCGCCGGCAAGACCGATTTCGGCGCGACCGGAATAATCGTCCTGGAACAGGATCGACAGCGTCTTGTCCGCGCTTTCCTTGCTGAGCTTGTAGCGCAGCGTACCGTCGCCGCCTTCCGCGACCGTGCGCGCAACCCAAAGAGCGTTGTTGAGCTTCGCCGCCAGAGGGTTGGTCGCGTCCGCCTCTGTGCCGATCCCGAGCCGCGCCAGATTCTGCAACTCGGAGACGCCGCCCAGCAGATCGAGTGCCGCGCCCCAGGCCTCGCCGTCCCAGGCGAGCAACGCCCCCTCGTCCTCGACATAACAGGTCCAGCCCCGGCGCGGCGGATAGAAGGTCCAGCCGCCGTCCGAGTAATGCGCAACCTGGTCGTCCTTGCCCGCAAAGCCGCCGCTGCCGGCGGCCTTGACGATGTAGCGATCGCCTTCCGCCGGCGAGTCCGGCGGTGCGGTCAGGTCGCGGTCCTTGACCGCGAGCATGACCAGCGCATCGAGGATGCGCAGCGCTTCGTTGTGGGTGACGTGCTTCTGCGCCTGCGCCGCTTCGATGAAGGGCAGGCCGATATTCGTCGATGCTGTCATGATCGCTCAGGGGTGCAGGGTGGCGTGAAGGGGTATGCCGCGGCCGACGGTCGCCGATATCTGCGCGATGCGGACGGACAGGCTCGATTGCAGTAAGCCGAAATCGGCAATTTCGTCGGCCGCGGCATAGAGGAACGATGGCGCCGCAACCTCGATCGTCCGCAGCACGCTGTCGCCGGAGAGAATGTCGACGGCATATCGTTCGACCGCCTCCCCGAGCGGAATGTCCTGTGCCGCCCAGGAATCGGCGTCGACGCGCGAGCGCCTGATCCAGTCGATGCGCACACCTTCGTGCGTGCGCCAGGCGCGCGCATGCACGGGCGAGAGCGGTCTGAGCGCGGTTGCGCCGGGTGTTGCCGTCGCTGCGACCGCGGCGACGTCGCCGTGATCGCGCGCGGCTGCGACGACGCGAAGTTGCAGGCTGCGCTCCAGCGCGTCGAGACCGCGCGCGACGGCGATGACATGACGGTCGAGCAGGACGAAATTGGCGCCTTCCGGTAACGGCTCGGCCATCGCCCATTCGCTGCCGGCCTGCCCGCGCAGCAGCCGTGCGAGCAGATAGGTACGCTCCGCGACAAGCTCGGCCTGCGCAAATTGCAGGATTTCCCAGGCGCCGTCGTCGCGTTGCAGGGCGGCGGCATTCGCGCCGGCGAGCACTGCGGCGTCGGAGACCGACACCAGCGCTCCGCCATGCAGCCGCACGCGCAGAGCGTTCATGTTGTCCCAGCGTCCGGTCGGCCCGCGCGGCAACGGATCGAGCGTCTCACCCATGATCGCCGGCGCGAGCGCCACGCCCGCGCGCTCGAACGAGAGTCCGTCGTTCGAACGCCAGATCGCCACCGGCCCCGGCCAGGGTTCGGCAAATACGGCGATGCGCGTCAGCACGTCCGCGTCCTGCGTGTCGATCGTGGGCAGGTCCAGCAGCCGCAAATGTACCGGGCCGACACTGACCGGAAATTCCGGAGCGCGCCGGCTCGGCGGCGGCAGCGGCAGGTCGAAGACTTGCGGATCGATGGCGCGGGCGCTCACCCGGCGCGCTTCGGTGTCGACGATGTCGCGGATCTCGAACAGCCACCTGCGTTCGCGCACGGTCAGCGCGACAATGTCGCCGGGCGTGAGCCGCGTCCGGCTCGGCGGCAGCGAGAATTCCGCGGTCTCGCGGCCCGCCCAGATGTCCTGCAGCAGGATTTCCGCGCGCCGTCCGGCGGCGGTATCGTTGATGGCCGCCGCGAGGTCGATATGGATCGTGCGCGCCGAGGCCCCGGCGAGCCGGCGCGAGGCGACGATGCTGCGGCGAAAATCCGAACCGATATCGGTGAATCCAAGCGTCACTTCGCGCGGCAATTCTGTTTCCTGCGCGCGTATGAGCCGTGCCGGCGCGCCATCCTGCGGCAGCACCAGGTCGTCTTCCGTCAGTTCGACGACGGGCGCGCCGCCGCGCGGCCGGAACACCAGTCCCGCAGGCGTGTCCAGCGCGTCGAACGCATAGGCGAAGGCGAGCGGCTCGATCGCCGCCCGCGCCGTCAGCGGACGGTCGATCACATAGCCGTCCGGTCCCGCGCCGAGCGCGGCCGTCTCGCTGCCGCTCACGCCGAAATCGTCGAGGATCGCGGCAACGAGCCCGTCAAGCTGCGAAGCGCCGAGCCGGCCGGTCAGCCAGTGCCCGGTCTCCCAGTTCGGCCCGTCGCTCCAGACTTCGGTCGCCGCCGGAAAGGCCGGATAGGGCCGCGCGTCCCAGGTCCAGACATGGATCGCGCCGGGATCCACCATTGGCCCGTCATAAACGTCCGAATGCGGATTGAGCGGACTGCCGGCGGCGAACGCGGCAAGCACCGTCTCCAGATAGCGGCGCTGGATCAGGTCGTCGCGGCGGGTATTGGAAAAATGCGGATAGCCGCCGGTCGAGGATTTCGGATCGGGAAAGATGCTGGGCTGGTTCGCGCCCTTGTCGACCGCCGGACAGCCGACCTCGGTCAGCCAGACCGGTTTGCCGCGCGGCGTCCAGGCCGTCGGCTCGGACAATTCGGCACCGTCGACCCTTTCAAAATGCTCGCTCTGCCAGAAGTTCCAGAGATCCTTCTGCCGAAACGTCCATGGTTTGCCCAGGCCGTCCGCGATCGGCACACGCGCCTGTGCGGCGCGCGCTTCGGCATCCGGGTAGTAGAAGTCGAATGCTTCCCCGCCGGAGAGATTGGCGCGCAGATAGTCGCGGTCGTAGATCGAGCCCGCAAGCGCGCGGTCGAGATGGTCATGCGTTTCGCGCCAGTCCGACAGCGGGGCATAATAGTCGATGCCGATTGCGTCGATCGATGCGGACGCCCAGAGCGGATCGAGCGGGAAACGCACCTCGTTTGCATCCGCATCGACGACATGTGCGCCATATTCGGTCCAGTCGGCGGCATAGGTGACAATTGCCGGCGATCCGAGCATGGCTTTGACCTCGGCAGCCAGCGTGACGAGCTGCGTCACCGCGGGATAGACGCCGCTCTCCGAGCGCACCCGCGTCAGACCTTTCAGCTCCGAGCCGATGACGAAGGCATCGACGCCGCCTGCGGACACGGCGAGATCGGCATAATGCCGGATCATGCGCCGGTAGTTCCAGCCGCCATCGCCGCCATGCGCGAAGAATGCGTCGACCTGCGCGCCCGCTTCCGCATTGCCGTCCGGCGAGCCGTCCACGCCGGGAGCGGGATCGCAGGTAATGTCGCCGCGCCAGGGATAGGCCGGCTGCGGGGCAATCCCGCTGCGCGGATCGCCAAGCGCATTGTCCGGCGGGATGTCCATCATCACGAAGGGATAGAGCGTAACCTTCAAGCCGCGCGCCTTCAGCTCGGCAATCAGGTTTTTCACGCTGGCGTCCGACGGCGTGCCGCCATAGGCCGGGCGTCCGTCGCGCGTGGAGACGAGATAGGCATCGGCGCGCACGCGTCCGGCGACCGACCAGGTCGCGCCGTGCGTCGACTTCTCGCGGTTGTCGATTCCGGGATGCAGACGGCATTCTGCGGCGCGCAAGTCGACGCCGAACCAGGAGACGACGACCGCAACCCGCTCCAGATTCGGACAAACCGCCTGCAATTCGTCCAGCGAAGCGACGATGTCGGAGGGCGCGTAGGCGACGTGCCGGTTTTCCGGCGCCGACTGGCCCGGCCCCATCACCTGCACCACGGTCGCCGGTTCGTAGCCGAACTCGGTCGCACCGGGGATCAGCGTGATGGCGCGGATATCGCGCTCCAGCGCGCTCACCGGCCGCACGACCTCAAAGGAAAGCTGCGGGATGCGGTTGCCGAAATTGCCGACCGGCAGCCGCTCGAAAACGACATAAGCCAGCCCCCGATAGGCGGGAGCATTGGCCGCGCCCTCCTTGGCGACGATCAGCGGATCCGGCGCCTGCGTTTCGCTGCCGGTGTGGATACGGCAGGTCACGCCGGAGAGATCGAGCGGCTTGCCGTCGGCCCAGATGCGCGTGACGTGGCCGACCGGACCCTCGCACAGCCCGACGGCGAAATTGGCGAAATAGCTGTAGACCGTCGTGGTCGTGGTCACCGTCGGGCTTGCGCCGCCCCCGCCGCCGCCCTTGCCGCCGCCGCCGCCACCGGTCGTTTCCGTGCGCGTCGTGATTTCTTCCTGCAGGTTCGTTGCCCAGATCACCTGTCCGGCGAGACGCACCCGGCCATAGGCGCGCGCAATCGGCGCTCCCTCGCTCGAAGCCATCACTTCAAGATCGGCGAGACGCGGCCCCTCGCGCAGTCGCTGGATCGTCGCACCGGGAATGAGCGCGCGGTCGAGGAGATTGCCGGCGAATGCGCCAGCAACCCGCCCGAGGGTCGCACCGAACGGACCGAACAGGGCTCCGCCCGCGCCGGCGCCGGCAGTCGATAGAATGAGCGCAGCCATCAGTCGGTCACCCCGGGAAAACGGAACGCATAGGCAAGCCGTCGCCGCCACCAGGGCGCGATGGCGACCTCGGCGACTGCGGCGCCGTCATGCGCATGGATCATGGTCGCTGCCGAAGCGACAATCGCCGCATGCTTGGCGGGAAATCCATCGCGCCAGCGGAACAGCAACACGTCGCCGGAGCCGAAATCCTGCGGTGCGATGCGCAGGAAATACCGCATCCCGGCTTCCGCAAGCGGTTCGTCCCGCACCGCCTCCGCCCAGTCGCGCGCATAGGGCGGCACGGCTTGCGGCTCCTCGCCGAGCGTCGCGCGCCAGACGCCGCGCACCAGGCCAAGACAGTCGCAACCGATGCCCTTGAGCGAGGCCTGGTGCCGATAGGGCGTGCCGATCCAGGACCGCGCTTCCTGCACGATCTGCATGCGATTCAGAGTCATGTCGCGTGTCGCCGAATGAAGAAAAAGGGATTCGTGTTTCAGCCGCCCTGCAGGCTTGCACCGTCGTTGCCCGGCTCGCCCTCGACCGCATAGCGCATGACGAAGTCGTTGCCCGGGATGTGCGGGAAGCCGCGGAAACTGACCGCATTGCCGAACCGGTCGCGGCAGGTGGCAAATCGTTTGTCGCAGCCGGCGGTCACGACAAATCCGTCGCCCGCCGCGATCGGCTCGGGCATCGCCTGCCACAGCTCGATGACGGCGGCCTCGCCGTCGCGATGCCGCTTCACCTCGACGCCGATCCCCGCATTCGCACCCGACGTCCATTGCAGGCGTCCGGCGGAGAACCATCCTTCCGCAAATCCGGACAGTCCGCTCGCCGCGAGAACGGATGTCGCGAGCACGGACTCCACCGTTCCCTCGCCGCGGAACAAAGGGTTGGCGAGATCGACGCCGCAGCGCGCATCGCCGAGATCGGCCGAGCATGTGGCGCTGTAACGTCGCCCCTGTTCTTGCGCCAGATGGTCTGCGAGCCCGCGCCATTCGGCCGTGAACGCCCGTCCTTCGCGGCGCACCTCCCCGAGCCGACCGCGCGCGAGCGGCACATGCAGAACCGGATCGCTCCAGTCGACGACAAACGTCTCGATGACGGCAGCGTCGTAGCGGCCTGCGGCGAGGTCGTCCTCGTTCAGGCTGTCGGCATCGAGCGCGCCGGACAGCTCCGCGCCGTCGACGGCCAGCCCGAGCCGCGAAGTCAGTTCGGAACCGGAAAGTCCGCTGCCGGCGCGGCAGATTACCGCGCCGAGCACGACGTCTTCGTCATGGTCGGTGAAGCCCAGTACTGCGCCGTCCCCTCGTGTGAGAATCCAGCAGCGGCACAGCGTCGTCGCACCGCCGTCGAGCTTCGCCTGCAAGGCCTCGGGAACGGCTCTCACGGTCTGATCTCCAGCAGCGGGATTTTCGGAATCTGTCCCGCGGCGAAGGCGGACAGATCGACCTCCAGATAGTCGGTGTCGAAGCGCACCGGCACGTCGAACAGGAAACCCGCGGTGACCGCCGCATCCGCCTGCGGGATGTGCCCGGGCGGAAAGCTGACAATGCCCGTCGTATGATCGCAGTCGAAGGCGACATCCGCCTCCAGTTCGTCGCCGGCCAAAGCGACGCGCACGCTGCCGGGAACCGGCTTGCCGATGATCCGGCGATAGGGCTCATGCAACCCGCCATAGGTCTTGACCAGCTGAAACTGCGCGGTCTCCCCGTCGCCGGTGCCAATCACCTGGTCGAGCGCGGACGGCGCGATTCCCGGCGCCGCCGAGGAATGGTCGAGGCGGTCGCGCCAGCGAAATCCGTGCAGCCGTCCCCGTCGCTCTTCGAAAAAGGCGACCACTTCGGCCAGCGCATCGAAGCTCTTTACGCCGTAGCCGGCATCGTAACGTCGCCGCGAATGCGCCCAGCGCGCATTGCGCTCCTCGCGGCCGGAGCCGAGTACGACGATCTCGGTGCGGCGTTCCGGCCCGCCCGCACCGCGCAGCGCGATGTCGAGCGGAAACAGCACTTCGTGAAAGTCAGCGGACATCGGATTCTCGACGGTTGGAACCGCAGGGCGCGCAGCGGATTTGTCTTCCGGTATCGCGCCTTCATTGCAGCGCGAATCGAAGGAGTGCGCACATGGCGACCTGTGAGACCTGCGGCAACGACTACGACAAGTCGTTTCAGGTGAAGATGAACGGCAAATCCCACACGTTCGACAGTTTCGAATGCGCCATTCAGGCGCTGGCGCCGCGCTGCGAAACCTGCGGCGTGCGCATTCTCGGGCACGGACTCGAATCGGACGGCACTTATTTTTGCTGCGACCATTGCGCGGAAAAAAAAGGCGTCCGGGGCCTCAACGATCGCGTCTGACGGATCGTCCGATCACAGGCCGCGCTGGCCACGCGCCACCGCACGCGCGATCTGGCCGGTGACGTAGGCTTCCGAGCGACGGAAGCTGTCGGCGTCGGGTGTTGCGATATTGACCGTCACGTTCGGCACGCCGCGGCCGCCCGAAGCCGCGACCCCGAGGCGACCGTCGCTGCCGCGCGCGAGCGGCAGAATCGCCTCCGGTCCCGCCTCTCCGGCGAGACCGACGCCGCCGGACAGAAGCGGAAAATAGGTAGGCATGCCGATCACACCGCCCGCGGCAAACGGCTTCACCGCGCCGAACGCCGCCGCGACATTGCCGCCGGCCGCGGGCGCGCCGGAGCCAGGCGCAAGAAAGCTCTTGAGCAGACTGGCCATGCCCTTGGTCAGACCCTGCTCCAGCGGTCCGATCGCCATGCGCAGCGTGAGTTCGGACAGGCGCAGATAGACGGATTTCAGCACGTCCTCGAAGCTGCGCGCGCCGGTCGCGGAAGCGACGAAGGCCGCCGACATCGTTCGCGAGAACACGGCGGCGTTGCGCTCCAGGTCGCGCAGCAGCCGATCGAGATTCTCGGCTTTCTTTTCCGCATCGTCGAATGCGACGGCGAAACCCGCCTCATCGAAGCTCGAGCTTTCGGCCATCGGGATACCTCTTCATCAGATTGTGCAGTTCGTCGCGCGCCGGCGGCGTGACCGCAGGGCCGTTGACTGCCTCGATCGCGCAAGCCAGCTCGCGTGGCGTCATGCTCCAGAACGCCTGCGGCGACAGCCGCAGGGTACCGAGGCCGAAGCCGATCGCAGCCTTCCACGGAAAGGGCATCATGCGGTGCCGTCCTGCGCCGCACCGAACGTGGCTTCGATCAGTGCGGCGGCGATACGGACATAGCCGGCCGCACCGCCTGCGACCGGCATGCGTGCCACTTCGTCGTCGGAGACAGTCTCGCCAGCCCCGCGCAAACCTGCCGCGATGATGCGCACGAGATCGCGCGCGCGCAGCCCTCCGGCGGCGAAGCGCCCGGCCAGCGCGGACAGATCGTCCGCCTCGAACGCGGATTCCAGTTCGGCCAGCGCTCCCAGCGTGAGCACCAAGGTGCGGCGGACTCCGCCGATCTCGGCATCGATCTCTCCGCGATAGCGATTGGCCATGTCCGCTCACTCCGCGGCGAAGGTCAGGCTGCCGGCGGATTCGAGCGAAAGCTCGTAAGTCACCTCGCCGTTATGCTCGCCTGCAAATTCCAGGCCCGCGATCTGGAACGGTCCCTCCAGCGTGCCGAAATCGGGAATGACGATCCGGTAATTTCTCATTGCGCCGTCGAAGAATGTCTGACGCATCAGCGCATCGGTCGCCGAATCCTTGAACAGGCCGCGTCCTGCGACCGAAGCGCGCTTGATGCCGGCACCGTCCAGCAATTCGCGCCAGCGGCCCGCCGATTCGGCATGCGTGATGTCGACGCTCTCGGCGTTGAAGGCGATGCGTCGCGAACGCAATCCGGCGACGGTGACGAAATCCTCGCCGTCGGCGATCTTGACGAGCAGGTCCTTGCCTTTCTGGGCGGTCATGGCTGATCCTCGGAGGGTTCGGTGACGGCGCGAAAACGCACAAGCGCGTGATAGGTGCGCCCGTCCGCCTCGCGCCGGATGTCGGCGAGCGCAAAGCGCAGATTGACGAGATGGTGACCGTCGAGCGAAAGCGGCGCATCGTCGAGCGCCTGCAGCAGGGCGCCTGCGATCATATGCGCCTCGCGATGTCCGCCCTGGCGCGACCAGGCATGCAGCGTAAGCTGGTGTTCCTCGCTGGGCGCCTCGCAGGCCGAATAATCCGATACGCGCGCCTCGCCCAGCGTCACATAGGGAAAAGCGGCCGCGCGCGGCACCTCGTCATAGATTCTTGCGCCGCCCAAAAGGGCGGTCAGCGCTGTGTCTGCGGCAAGCGCGTCGTGGATCGCACCGCGCAGCGAAACGGCGGCATTGCTCATGGGCGGTTCCTTTGTCAGTCCGCGCGCTCTTCGGCGGCGATGTCGAGAAAGCGTCCGCGACCGTCCGCATCGCGCCAGGAGACGATGCGAAAGACGCGCGCGCCGAGCCGCAGCCGGTGCCGGTTGCTGATGTCGCCGCGCATGCGCATGCGGATACGATGGGTGACAGCGACGCCGAGCGCCGCGGCGTCCGCCGCCTCGCGCGCCGAAAGCGGCGTCACCGCCGCCCACAATGGGCCTGCGCTTTCATAGGCGCGCACGATGCCGCCGCTGCCGTCCGGCGTCTCCACCGGCTGCTCGAGAGTGAGCCGGCGATCGAGCGATCCCGGGCCAGTCATAGCGACAGCACCCGGTAAGTGGCCAGCAGATCGCGAACGGATGCCGGCATGACTGCCCTTTCGCCGCCTATAGCGACGATGCCCCGGTTCTCGTACCAGTGCGCGACAAGCAGGCGGATGGCGTGTCGCAGCGGCTCCGGCACGTCGGCCGCATCGTCGCCGTAGCCGGCTTCGAACTCGATCTCGATACCCGCCATGTTTCGTCCCGGCTGCGATACGCCAGGCTTGACCGCCAGCACGGGCGGCGCAGAGGCGGCGTCGACGTCGAAACTGTCCGTATCGAGCGTGACGGCCTCGCCCGCAGCATCGTAGACGCGAACTGCAACGAGACTTCGCAATGGCGCGGGCATGAGCGCAAGCCGGCCGGTCGCCGGCCAGGCGTCGCGTACGAGCCGCCAGGTCTGCGTAATCAGCGCGCGATGCGTCTGCGCCTCGACATGGATGCGCGCGGCTGCGATCAGCGAGGCGACGACCGCATCGTCGTCCTCATGCTCGACGCGGAGAAAGGATTTCGTCTCCGCGAGAGAAAGCGGCTCTGCCGCAGGCGGAACGATCGTGATTGCCGGCATGATAATCCCCTTGACCGTGACGCGGCGGAGCCGCCCGGCGTTGACAAATCGGACGCAACAGGGCTGATCGCGCGGATGCAGATCCGCGCGGCGATCTCGATCTCAATCGTTGTGGCCGGACCGGCCGTCGCCCTTGTCGGCGGAGCGCAGCCGGAGCCGGAGCTTGCGCGCTCGGCCGTCATGATCGTCGGCTCGCGCGGCAATTTCTGCACGGGTGCGGTGATCGCGCGCGATCTCGTGCTCACCGCGGCGCATTGCGTCACCGGCGGCGCCGATTACAAGCTGGTCGAGTTCGATGCGCAGCGCCAGCCGGCGCTGCGCGACATCGCGCGCATCGAGAGGCATCCGCAGTTCAATCTGGATAACTATCTCAAGGCCCGCGTCACTGCCGACGTTGCGCTGCTCAAACTGGCCGCGCCGCTGTCGGACGCGCTGGCGCTTGCGACATCCGGCGCGAAACTTGCCGTCGCACCGGGCGACCGTTTCCGCATCGCAGGCTACGGGCTTGCCCGTCCCGGCGACGGCCGGAGCGGCGGCACGCTGCGCGGCGCCGCATTGGTCGCAACCGGCCGGCCGGGCAATCTGCAGATCCGGCTGATGGATGCCTCAGCCCGCAACGAGCGGTCCGGGCTCGGGGCCTGCACCGGAGATTCCGGCGCGCCGGTCTTCCGCGACGGCGAGCGCGCCGTCATCGGCGTGGTGAGCTGGTCGACCGGCCCCGGCAATTCGGAAGGCTGTGGCGGACTCACCGGCGTCACGCCGCTGCAGCTCTACCATCCCTGGATTGCCGAAACGGCGCGCAGGCTGGGCAGTCCGCTGCAGCCTTAGCATTGGCGCCTGCGGCAAAGCATGCCTTGCCGGACGGCCGCACAGGCCGCTAGGCTTTGCCCGGGTTTTCGGGGGCGTCCATGTATAATGTCCGTCGGCGGCCGGCCAACCTCGGCCGGCCTTCTCTGCCGCTGTCGGCGGCGCGTTTCCGGCTTGCGGCAATCGCAATCGCGACAATTGCCGTTGCGACAATCGTCACCTCCGGTCCGGCGGAGGCCGTTGTCAAGGGCACCTCGTCCGGCCTCGAACGGCACGTCCTCAAGATCGTGCGCGGCGGCATCCGCTGCAGCGGCGTCGCCATTGGGCGAAGCCTGATCGTCACCGCCGCGCATTGCGGCGCACGCGGCACGGTGTTCGCCGGCGGCGCGCAAATCGGAATCGCCGGGGCGGCGCGCAGCGGCACGCTCGACGACGGCCGCCGCGTCAGCGTCTCCGGCGACGCCATCGTCGCGCGTCTTGCCCGCCCATTGCCCGGCGCAATCAGTCCGCTGCCGGTCGGCGCAGGCACGGGCGACACCTATGTGATCGCCGGCTACGGCACCGCCGACGAGCGCAGCCGCGGCGCCTTCGGCCAGTTGCGCGAGGCACGGCTCGTCGCCGCCGAGCGTTTCGCCCTGGTCGATCCAAGCCGTACCGGTTCGATCGGCGCTTCGGCCTGCTTCGGCGATTCCGGCGGCGCGGTTCTGCGTGGCGGCCAGCTTGTCGGCATCATCACCCGCGCGGCGCATCCGCATCCGCGCATCGCCTGCGGGCATCTCACCCGCTGGGCGCCGATCGCCGTCAGCGGCGAAGCAAGTGCGATTGCGGTTGCCGCAATGGACGCGCCAAAACCTGAATCCGCGCGCAAGCCGCGCCGCAAGCAGGTCGCCGCCCGCACGCAGCCGGGCTTTGCATCGTTCTGGCAATGGAACGTGTCAGCGCAGCAGGTCGCCGCCCGGAACAAGAAGCGGCAATGAGGACATTCGCATTGTCGAACGATTAACGACGTCCTTCGGCCAGCCCGGACGGCCGCACTGAAATAGAAAACGGCGCGGCTTGCCGGCCGCGCCGTCTGCATTCGTTCGCGTCCGATCGCGGCAGCCGGCATCAGCCGGCCGGCCGCAACCGGACGCCGCGATCACGCGCCGGAGAATTTCAAAAGCTTGATCGCGTCGAAATCCTGCACGCCGCCGCCCACGCGCTTGGTGGTGTAGAACAGCACATAGGGTTTGGCGGAATAGGGATCGCGCAAGACGCGCACGCCCTGGCGATCCACCACGAGATAACCGCGGCGGAAGTCGCCGAAAGCGACGGCGAAGGAATCCTCGTCGATGTCCGGCATGTCCTCGGCCTCCGCGACCGGAAAGCCCATCAGGCTCGCCTGGCCGCCGGCATGCGCGGGCGGCTGCCAGAAATACTGGCCGTCCTCGTCCTTGAGCTTGCGGATGGCGCTCTGCGTCTTGCGGTTCATCACGAAGCTGCCGTTCTGCCGGTAGCCTGCCTTCAGCGCATAGACGAGATCGATCAGCGGATCGCCCGGCGCCTCTTCCGGAAAGCCGCCGTCGGCGCCGGTTTCGACAAAGCCGATCTTGCCCCATTCCCAGTCGCCTTCGGCGATCTTGTCGTAATGCAGGAATCCGGTCGGCTTGTTGTCGCCGTCGCCGGCAACGAAGGCCGCGCCTTCCTGCTCGGCGAAAGCCTGTTCCACTTCGGCGGCGAGCCATTCGTCGATGTTGACGGCGGAGTCCTCGAGCAGCGTCGCCGTCGCCGCCGGCATGGCGTAAAGCTCCATCGCCGGAAACGACAATTCGTCGAGCGTCGGCGAGCCGGTCTGCGGACGCGCCGCCGTCTCGCCGACCCAACCCACCGCCGGACCCGCGGTCAGGAACGGCTTCTTGTAGACGTTGCCGGAGATTTCGCGCACGCCGGCAATGGAGCGGATCGGCGAAATCGCCGTCAGCCGGCGGCCGATAATGCGCTCGACCTCTTCCGGCACGAGATAGCCGCCGTCGGGCGCCGAGCCGACCGACAGCGCCTTCACTTCGAGCTGACGCAGGCCGGCGCTTTCGCCGGACCGGACATAGGCGTGGAACGCCGTCTTGTGCTCGCGTGCGTCCTGGGTCGCGGGTGCGGCGGAGAGTGCGGGTCGCGCGCCGCGCAGCAGCGAGCGTTCGATCAGCCGCTGCTGCGCATCGATCGCCTCTCCGATCCGCGCGACCTTCTCTTCCAGCAGCACATCCCCGCGCCGGTGTTCGACGGCGTCGAGCCGCGCGTCGTTGGCCTCCTGGAACGCCTCGAAAGCGCGCATCATCTCGCCGTGCGTCACCACCGCGTCGGGCGCGATGCCCGCCTTGGTCTCCAGGCCCGGCGCTTCGCCGAAGCTCTCATTCCGGTTGTCAAAGTCCATCGTTTCACCTCGTGTTGACATTTCAGAGTGCATTCGCCCCGTCCGTCGTCTAGCTTTGCGTCCTCCAGGGAGCCCCCGATGCAGGACCGCGTGCAGCACGTCGTCGATTTCTATTCGCGCCATCCGATCTCGGCGGCGCATATCCTGCAAAAGCTCGCGGCCGCGCGCGGCGGCCTTGAGGGACTGCGCGCCGACGAGCTGTTCGCGCACGACCAGGACCATTACGGCGGGCTCGCCGTGAACGACGCGATTGCCGAGCGTTCGGGCATCGCGCAGGACACCAGGGTCGCCGATTTCTGCGCCGGGCTCGGCGGTCCGGCGCGCTACATGGCATTTCGCTACGGCGCGGATGTCACCGGCATCGAACTCAACCCGTCCCGCGCGCGGGGCGCGCAGGAGCTGACGCGCCGCGTCGGCCTGTCGGATCGCGTGCGCGTGATCGAGGGCGACGTGACGCGCACCGGCCTGCCGTCGCAGAGCTTCGACGTCGTGATGAGCCAGGAAGCGTTCCTGCACATTCCCGACAAGAGCGTGGCCGTGCGCGAGGCTTTTCGTCTACTGAAGCCAGGCGGCCGGCTGTGCTTCACCGACTGGATCGCACACCGCACGCTCACCGAAGACGAGGCCGGCACGATGTGGCGAGGCATCGCCGCGCAGACGATCCAGAGCGTGCACGGCTATCGCGCCATGCTGGAAGCGGAAGGCTTCACTGTCTTGGCCGTCGACGATCTGACTGCGGATTGGGCAACGATCCTCGCCGAGCGCCTCGCCATGTATCGCCGGCTGCGCGAGGAGACGCTCAGGAGCGGCATGCCCGCCGGCGACGAGGAATTCTATTCCGCCTATGTGCGTCTCGTCGCGCTGGTGCAGGCCGGTACGCTGGGCGGCGCGCGGTTTACGGCACGGCGTTGAAGGCTGCCGCCGGGACGACCGGCGACGCGACGGAAGTCACGTCGGCTTGAAAATGCCCTCGTCCAGCGCGCGCAGACACATGCAGGCGTCTCCGGCTTGTGGGTATTCGCGAGAAGCGGCGATTTCTACGATGACCCTCCGCCCCGCCTCGGGCGTCACCGCCAGAGTCGCTTTCGCCGCATCCAGACGCACCTGCAAACACGTATGCGAGAAGAGGCGAGTAAGCGCAATCATTCGATCGTCACCTCGGCGTTTTAGTTCGAGTTCGACTTTCTCAAGCGCCCAGTATAATCGCGACGACTTCCTGATGTCGCCGTCCAAAATCGCCTCGTCGCGAGACAGCGCCAACGCCTCGAAGCGATCGACGAGATCGTCGTCCGACATATCGGTCAATTGGCTTCGCTTTTTGACTCTCATCGTCCTGGACGGCCGCTCGGCTAATCAGGCACAAATGAGCCGTCGTCGAGTCCTCTGATCAGCATCCCCGCATCTCCTGCCTGAGGAAACTCCCTGGACGCGATGATCCGTTCAAGAACCTTGCGCGCCTGCTCCGGCACAACGCCGAGCAATTTCGTCGCCGCCTTTAACCGGACCTGTACGTTGGGATGATCGAACAAGGCCACCAGGCTAAGCCTCTCCTGACGCCCGCGAGCGCGCAGCTCCCGATCGATAAGGCTCATTTGTTGATACAATCGATTGTATCGCCCATAGGCGTCATCCAGGAGCGCCTCATCCTGCGCAATTGCGATCCGCACGAAGCGTTGCAGCAATTCTTGATTCGATAGCTTGCCGAGTTGCGTCTGTTTCATGGTGCGAGCATCCCGTGCTCGACGAGCGTCTCCAGTCCGATCCGGCGACGTTCTGCCCATCCCCTGTCACGCAAATGGAGCCGGGGGGACAACCCGTCAAATCGATCGTTTCTCGTCATATACCACCCCGTGATCTGCCAGTGCTTCAGCCGCGGGATCAACACCTTGTTCTCCGGGCTCTGCAGCATCGACGCGGGAAAGCGCTCGCTGCCCGGCGAACCCTGCTCGACGATGTGGTGCACATCATAGCCGGGTTTTCGCGAGCCTACAGCCTGCTGCAATTCCTCCAAGGGCTTTGGCGGATGAGAAATTGGCCTCCGATCGCACGCTGACGTTAGTCGACGCCAATCGCGATGCTGTCCGGCCCGCGGTGATGATTGGTCCACACGGCAACTCTGGCTCTCTTGCCACCAGGCATCATACTTAGAATTCGCTTACCCGGGACAATTTGCACCGCAATTTCACCGCTCGGTATCTCAATCCATCGGTCGATAATCGGCTTTTCATTGCGTTCGCATTCGGCGCGCGCTCCAAGTACGATCTTCGTCGTCCCTTCCTGTTCGTGCTGACACATCAACGCAACGCAGGTCGATGTCGACCAGACAGTACGATTTCGATCAAGATCGGGAACGTCGCTGGATGAAGCATCTCGGACAAATAGCAGGCCATGAGGCACGGGAAGCATGATCGATTGCATTATCGCCTTTCTCCCTTATCGCGGCTGATCCAGCCGCCTTGGCGCGCGCTACATGTCGCACATTGCGGATAGAGCCGCTGTGGTCTGCCAATTGGATTGAGCGCGGTAGGATACTGGTGATCGACAACGTAGTTATTCAAGCGCGTTCCGGGATCGACGGTACCACAAGTATGGCATCCGAATAGATTTCCGATTGCGTTGATGTCTCGCCGCTCTGAAAGACGATAATCCCGGTCCGGCCCGCGAGCCGGTATTGACTCTCGAGCAAACAGCCCGGGCAAAATTCCATAACGTTGAAATTCTGCAATACGGGCCTCCGCCTGCTCGGCCTCGGCCCTTAAGGCGGAAATGCGGCCCTCGATGGACCGATAAAGGCTCGGTGTCGGCCGCCACTCCGGAAAGATGTCCTGCACTCGTCGGAGTGCAGATTGTGCTCGCGCCTCGACAACGGCGAGAGCCGCCGCCTGACCCGGAGTAGGTTGGACCCGTTGGCCATTGATCAGGATAGCGCCACGCGCGCCGCGTGGCCCGGCCTGGGCGTATTGGGCGCCAGGATTCCAGCCTCCGTCCGAAGTCGCATCTGAAAGAACCGTCCCCTCTCTTGAACCTGCATTGGAAGCTCGGCCTCCAAAGTCCGTCCACCGCCCGCCATCCGGATTGCCTGCCGCAACGCGCGGCTGGTTGGGATTGAAATTGGCCTTCAGCGCGCGGTCGTGCCTGCGCATGGCAAGCTGCAAGCGCGCGGCGGCGGCGAGCCAGCGCAGGCGCAGCAGGCGTGTCTCGAAGACGGCAAGGTTGTTCATGGCGATCGTTTCATGGCGATCGGTCTGCAGCGCTCAGCGAACGACGCGCATGCGCCGGCGCACCGGGAGCGGGGTCGCCGTGCCGCCCGTGACCAGCGCCCAATCGCGCTCGCCGCGCGCCCGCGCGGGCGAAGGCGGCCGGGAGGGAAGCCCGCCTTCTTTCACCGCGCGGACGCGCGCCCCGGGGAGCAGCGGAAAGGTGACGATGGAAATCTCCCAGAGATCGACATGGTCGAGCTTGCGGATGCGCGTCTTCGGATCGATCCTGGCCTTCACCGTCTTGAAGCCGATGGAGAGCCCGTCGGATGCGCCTTCGCGCAGCAGCGCCAGCAATTCGCGCGCGCGCGCGACTTCGGGGATGAGCTTCCCGCGCGCGAACAGGCCGCGCTGGTCTTCGCGCAGTTCCAGCCAGACGCCGACCGGCTCCGCCGGGTCGTGCTGGAACAGCATCGGGATGCGGCGCAGTCCGCGCGTGCGCAGCGTCTGCGCGAAAGCGCCGGGCATCACCATGTCGCGCGCCTGGTCGGCCTCGCCGAACAGCGAGGCATAGCCTTCGATGCTGCCGTCGGCGGCGACGCTGGTGCGCGGACGAAAGACGCTCTGCGCGGTCGGTTCGATGGTTGCGAGCATGGATTCCCCGCGAACGGACATAAAAAAAGCCCTCTCCGGGGAGAGGGCCGAAACGGTGACGATGAAAGCGCGACGGCGTCAGTTCTTGCCGCGCGTCCTGCGCCGGCGCCGACTGTGCTGCGCCTTGATGCCGCGCACCGGCGGCCTGTGCCGGGGCCGGCGGCCCGCGCGGTCGAGATGATCGAGGAATTCGCGGAAGACGCTGAGGTGATCGCCTCGCGTATCGCTGCGTATCGAGCGCAGCACGGCATGCAGCGTATCCATCATCGGCCTCCGAATTTTCGGTTGAAGCGCGAAAGCTCGCGCACGAAATCGTCGAAGCGGCGCATGGCGGCGGCAAGTTCGCGCAGCGCGAACAGCGCCAGCGCGCTCGCCCCCGTCGCCCAGAGAAACAGCGCCAGATGCGCGAGATCGCCGCGCTCGGAAAAGATGCGTGTCAGGTCTGCCATCGGCAAATCCGCTATCGGCGCATTTATCGCCGGTGGCGAAGCGAAAGCGCAGCGTCGCCGCCTCATGCGAACGCGTCGCCGCCCTCCACCGGCGCATAGCCGGTCGCCGCGCGTTTTTCGTTCACGGTAAGGAACGGCGCCCCGGTCACCCGTACCCACAAGGCCGCGCGGTCGGGGCTGAGCGCCTCGATGCGGTCGGTGTCGACGGCAAGGCGAAGCTCCGCGCCGAAGGCGGGCGCAAGCCATTGCGCCAGCGCCGCCCCGGCGCGCGCGGCGAGCGGCAGCACGGTGCCGCGCCAGAATGCGCGATTGGCCTCGCGGTAGTTCGAATAGGTGTTGTCGCCGGGAATGCCGAGCAGCATCGGCGGAACGCCGAAGGCGAGCGCGATCTCGCGCGCCGCGCTGTGCTTGGCGCCCATGAAATCCATGTCCTTGGGCGACAGCGACATCGCCTTCCAGTCGAGTCCGCCTTCCAGCAGCAGCGGCCGGCCGGCATTGGCCGCGCCCTGATAGGTGTCCTCCAGCTCGCGCTTGAGCCGCTCGAATTGCGCCTCCGACAACAGCGCGCCTTCCGGTCCGGAATAGACCAGCGCGCCGGAGGGACGCGCGGCGTTGTCGAGCAGCGCCTTGTTCCATTTCGCCGCCGCATTGTGCGTATCGACCGCGATCGCCGCCGCTTCCAGTGCGCTCAGACCGTAATGGTCGTCGAGCGGATGAAACTGCGACAGGTGCAGCACCGGCGGCACCGGCGCATCCTGTACGAAACGCACGCTGCGTCCGCCGGCGTGGTATTCATAGGCCTCCGGCCAGCCGTCGGCGCCGGGTATCAGGCGCATGCGATCGGGCCGCAGCGCATGCAATTCGCGCACGCGACCCTCGAGCGAGACCTGCTCGACATAGGCGTTGCCGGCCAGCAGCAGATGCGCATACACGCATTCGAAAAAGGACGCGCCGTCCTGGCGCGGATTGGGCCGCGCCAGAAGATCGAGCAGCGGATGCGTCTCGTGCTCGGCCGCGCCCTCGTAGAGCAGCCAGGTGACGCCCGCCGCGTTTTCGGCGACGAGTCGCACCGCGCGGTGCACGATGGCGTTCTTCATGTAGCCTTCGCGCGACAGCGCCGCATAGTCGCGCGGCGTCCAGCGCGCGCGTCCGCCCGATTCGTAAGCGATCACCTGCGCCGTGCGCGAGGCTTTCGCCTCCGGCGAACGGAGGAGAGTCTTCAGATATCCGATCATGTCTGATGTCCCGGTTGGGATGTGGTGCGATCGCGTGAACGGCGTACGACGGCAGCGCGCGAGAGCGATCGATACTGTTCTTTGAATTGTCTGCGGCCGGCTACTCGTTTCAGGAATCGGGAAACGTATTCGGCGGCAGGTCGCGATTGGCGATCCACGCGATACATTTCGGCAGGGCCCCGTCGGTTTCCATGAACTCCCTCACCTTGGCATCGATACGGCCCTTGTAGGGCGCAAGCGCTTGCGTTCCCTCCAGACCTTCGACGACGAAGCGCGCGCCGTCGTTGCCGCTCTCGAAGAACCACCGCTTGCCCGGCGCGCCGCATGAAGCGATCGGCATCCCCCCGCACGAAGCGATGCGCGTCGTGGCGCGTCCAGCGCTCGCGCTGGCGCTCCACCCATTCGGGCCTCAATTGATGCATGAGAGTTCATTTCCGCGCTCGCGACGACGCAGAGAATTATCGGAGGTATCGAGCGACGTTCGAATGCAGCGCGTGGCGCACCCTGCGCCGCGCGGCGTAACGACAGCGATTAAAGATTTTCACATCCCCCGCACCCGCGGCTCGCCTTTTGCGCCGAAGGTCAGCGTGCTCACCGCCCAGACCAGCGCGTCGAGCCGGTCGGGCGAGCGGCCGCCCGACAAGCCGTCGAGTCCGAAATCGCACATCTCGTCTTCCAGCAGCGCAAAGTGTCCGGCATGCTTCACCCGTCCCTGTTCGTACAGGGCGGCAACCGGCTCCGCGCGCAGCCACTTTCCCCGCCGCGCATGCACGGCATGGACCGGCACATTCGCGTCCGCCTCGCGGATCACCGCGCGCACCATCTCGCCGCCCTGGTTCACTTCGACCACGAGGCAATCGGCGGACAGCCTGCGCCACAATGCGATCGCTTTCGCCGCCCAGCCGCCGGGCGACAGTCCGGCGACGGATTCGTCGGCCAGCACATAGGCGACGTTGTCTTCGCCCAGTCCCGCCGCGACGAGGCCGCAGGCATCGGCGTTTTCGCCGGAGGAGACCGGCGGATCGACGGCGACGACGATGCGCCGCAGCGGCGGCGCCTCGCGCACGCGGCATTGCTCGATCAGCGCGCGCGGCCACAAGGCGTCGGGGCGATCCGCGATCAGTTCGCCCTCCAGCTCCTGGCGGCCGAGCCGCGTGCCGGCATAGCGCGCGACGATCGCCTCCAGAAAGGCCGGCGCCAGATGCCGCGCATTGGCGCGCGTCGCCGCGCGCGTGACCGCGGTCTGCGGATCGCCGATCAGGCGGCGCAAGAGCGGCAGCGGCCGCGGCGTGGTGGTGACGATCTGGCGCGGACGGCCGCCAAGGCGCAGTCCGAATTGCAGCATGTCGAAGGTCGCATCCGCATGCCGCCACTTGGCCAGTTCGTCCGCCCAGGCGGCGGAGAATTGCGGACCGCGCAGACTTTCCGGATCTTCCGCGGAAAAGGCCTGCGCGAAGGCGCCGTTCGTCCATTCGAAGCGCCGGCGCGAGGGAATCCACAGCGGACGCTCCCAGCGCGGGGCCGTACGCGCGAGCCCGGAAAGTCCCTCGACCATCACCTCGCGCGCGTCGTGCTCGGTTTCGCCGACCAGCGCGATCGGCGAATGCATGCGGGCGGCGAAAGGCGGCAGACCGAGCGCCATCGCGGTGACCCATTGCGCGCCGGCGCGCGTCTTGCCGCTGCCGCGCCCGCCGAGCAGGAGCCAGGTCGACCAGTCGCGCGCGGGCGCGCGCTGGAATGCATGCGCAAAAACGTCCCAGGCGGCGTCGAGCGCGAACAGGCGGCGCCAGTCAAGGTCTGCGAGATAGCGGCGGCGCGCCTGCGCCGACAAGCTGCGCCACACGGCGCGAAAGCGCGCGGCGTATCCCGTCGACGGTTCGTGGTAAGGCGTCGGCATCTGCATGATCGGTGTCGCGCAACAGGCGCGCCTCGCGTTCGAGCCGCGCCGCCAGCCGGTGCAGCCGCGTCAGCCGCGCCTGCAGGCTTTCGGGTTTTCGCGCAGGGCGGGAGCGTGCGCGCACGGCTATTCTCCGTCCGCCGTTTCCGCCGCCGCATCGAGCCGCAGCAGCAGGTCGGCGCGCAGGCGCTCCAGATCGTCAGGCGAAAAGCCGTCGGCCGCGTCGGGCGCGCCGCGCGCGGGCGCGCCGTCCCCGGTCTCGCGCATGCGTTCCAGGTCGCGCAGGCTGCGCGTCAGCGTGGCCAGCATGCGCACGTCGCGCTCGCGCTCGGGACCGTCCAGCGTCCCGGCATTGAGCCGCAGCTCGATGTCGCGCGCATGCCGCTCGGCGGTGCGCACGAGGCGGTTGGTGAGCGAGGCCGCGTCGCCTTTGAGCGCGCGCCGCCTTTTGCCGACGACGACGCGCCGGCGCGGCAATGGCGGCCAGCGCGGCCCGTCGAGGCCGAAAGGCTGCCCGTCGAGACAGGCATAGAGCGTGCCGAGGCTCGTCGCGCAATGCGCAAGGATGCGCGAGACGGTGAAGCCCTCCGCATACATGCGGCGCATCCGCTCGACGCGTTCGGGCGTGAGCGGCGGATTGGGCTCGGGCGCGATGTCGTCGAGCGGCATTGTGTCCTCGGGCAAGGTTGCGCGCCGGCACGTTGACGCAAATCAACGCGCCGTTGCGGCCGAATTCGTATGCGTGCATGCTCGGGCGGCCGGATCGCAAAGCGCCGGCCGGTTTCCGTAAACGACGCGAGGTGACGCCATGCATAAAATTCCGACGGCGATCGCGGCCGCCGCGATCGTCCTTGCGGCCATGGCCGCGCCCGAACCCGCGGAAGCGCGCAGCCGCAGCGGCCGCGTCGCCGCCGGCATCGTCGCCGGGCTTGCCGCCGGCGCCATCATCGGCTCGATCGCGGCCGGCCGCTATCATGCGCCGGGTTATGCGCCGGGCTATTACGGACCGGTTTACGATCCCTATTATGCGCCCTATGGCGCGCCGCCTTACGGCGCGCCGGTCTATCTGCCCGCGCCGGTCTACGCGCCCGCGCCGGTCTACGTGCAGCCGGTCCCCGTTTATGTGCGGCCGGCGCCGCGCGTCTATGGCGGGGCGTGCTGGGTCGAGACCGATTCCTCGCGCGGCTATGGCTATTGGGGGCCGTGCAACTGAGCCGCTGCCGGCGCGCGCATGCTGGCGCACACATGGCGCAGGCGTTACAGGCGCATTCCGCGCGCGTGCCGGCACCCCGGATGCACGCGACGCGCGGCCGAAGCGCGTAGATGCGGCCGCAGCGCGTACATGCGCCGCAGCGCGTACATGCGCCGCAGCGCGTAGATGCGCCGCGTTTGACCGCCGGCCAGTATGCGCAATTGTGGAGCGTGCCCGGACCCTAGACGGGCAGCGGGACGCTGTCAAGGATTATTTTCGGAATATTATACTTGACGTACCCAAAGGATTGAGATAGGCTGGTTTTATTGGAGAAACCGCCATGTCTAAGTCCGTACTGTCCGACAAACATTTCCACGATGAGGCTGCGGCCTACGAATGGGTTGAGGCTCGCGTTTGGCCGGAAGGCCCTGTCTGCCCCCACTGCGGCGGCGTTGAGCGCATCTCCAAAATGGGCGGAAAATCGACCCGTATTGGCGCTTACAAGTGCTACCAGTGCCGCAAACCCTTCACCGTAAAGGTTGGGACCGTTTTCGAGTCCAGCCACGTCCCCATGCATTTGTGGCTGCAAGCGATGTTCCTGCTGTCGTCTTCCAAAAAGGGCATCAGCAGCAACCAGCTTCACCGCGTCTTGGGCGTTACCCTCAAGACTGCGTGGTTTATGTCGCACCGTATCCGCGAAGCCATGAAGATCGTCGGTTTCAAACCGCTCGGCGGCGAAGGCAAGAACGTTGAAGCTGACGAAACCTATTACGGCGACCGCGAAATCGTTACCCGCCGTACCAAGCACGGCAAGGCGTCGCACGGGTCAAAGCGTTCAATCGTGGCTCTGGTCGAGCGCGGCGGCAGCGCCCGGACCTTCCACGTCGATCGCGCCGATCAGGCGACCGTCGGCAAGATCGTGCGCGAAAACATCGCTCGCAAAAGCGTCCTCCACACCGACGAAAGCAAGCTCTATGACGGCTCGCTTCTGCATGTCGCGGAGCATCACAAGGTGGTCCATTCCGGCAGCGAATACGTCCGATATGAGGACGAACGCACCGTTCACACCAACACCGTTGAGGGCTATTTCTCGGTGTTCAAGCGCGGAATGCGGGGCACCTATCAACATTGTGCGGAAAAGCATCTTCACCGCTATCTGGCCGAGTTCGATTTCCGCTATAACAGCCGCTCTAAACTCGGCGTGAACGATGAGGCCCGTGCAGATCGCCTTGTGAAGGGGATCGTGGGTAAGCGCCTCACCTATGCGACGCCTCACTAGCGGATCAAGATGGTATGGCCCGGCCAGCAAAGGCTTCACCAAAGCCAAGAAAAAGAAAAAAAGGCCAATCCGAGCGTTTTATAGAGGCTGCTCGAAAGGTCGAAGCGGATGAAACTGGCCGGACTTTCGAGGAGGCATTCAAAAAAATTGTGCCCGCGAAGGTTCGGAGGCGTCTCCCCGGTCGACAAACTTGACAAAAGCTGCCATTTGTTCCCCGAATCGTTTCGGGGGTGGGAAGAATGGCGGGCAAAAGCGGCAAGGTCGGCGGCACAATCGTCGACCTTTTTTCTGGCTGCGGCGGGTTTTCTCTAGGGGCGGAACTGGCCGGTTTTAAATCGTTAGCGGCCGTAGACATCGACCCGACTCTCCAGTCCGCCTATCGTCGGAATTTTCCGGGAGCGATGGCCATTCAAGGAAGCGTTGCAGATTTCGACGCCCCCGCATGGAAGCATTTCATCGGTAATGCTCGGCCGGATGGTTTGATCGGCGGGCCGCCCTGCCAGGGATTCAGCACTATAGGGCGCCGCAAGAAGAACGATCCACGCAACAGTTTGCTCTACGAATTCTACAAGCAAGTTAATTTACTGCGGCCGAAGTTTTTCATCATGGAGAACGTCGAAGGACTTCTATCGCAGGATCGCATCGGTCTCCTGGAGTCGGCGATCGATACCGTAAAAAGACGCTATCGCGTTCTCAAACCCTTCGTCGTCAATGCCTCACATTTCGGCGCGGCGACTTCTCGGCAGCGTGTAGTCGTTGTCGGATACGATCCCGATGAAGTGGACCCACTAACCGTCGAAATTTTGCAGCCGAAGCCGCCGAAGAATGTGGTGACGGTACGCGATGCAATTTCTGATTTGCCGTCACCGATTCCGGAAAGCAAGGATGAGATCAACTTCGGTTGGGCCAAATATCCCCGCAGGAAGGCCGAAGGTCTTTCGGAATACGCACGACTACTTCGTAGAGCTCCGCGCGGCCACCTCGGATGGAGCGAAGCAGTCGAGATGCACAGCGAAGGATTTGTTTCCGGCCTAACGACAACTCGGCACAGCAAGAGTGTTGCGCGGCGTTATACGGTTCTGCCGGGAGGCAAAAGCGACCCGATCACCAAGTCCTATCGGCTGGAATGGGACGGCCTCTGCCCGACGCTGCGGGCCGGCACGGGAAGCGACAAGGGCGCGTTTCAAGCCGTCCGCCCACTTCATCCCGGCAAGGGCCGGGTAATAACCGTGAGGGAGGCGGCGAGATTACAGGGATTTCCAGATTGGTTCGTATTCCACCCTACCAAGTGGCATAGTTTCCGGATGATCGGAAACAGCGTCTCGCCCGTCGTCTCCAAAGGTCTACTTACGCGCATCGGTCGCTTGATGCACGCATGACTTGCGCTGCGGCGCGCGATGCGTCAGCCTTTCCGAGTCAAACTTCCGGGGGGGGGTGAAATGGCGCGTTCCGGTACTGCGTTTAAGGCCGATACACGACCGACGAAGGAAGTCGTGGTCGACAGCCTGACAAAGGATGCTACGGTCAAAGCATGCATATTTGACCTGATCGACAATTCGATTGATGCCGCGAGAGATACGTTTTTTCATCACCTCACTCCCGCAGGTAAAAACCAGCAGCTTCCGGCCAGTTACGGCGGCTACAAAATAGACCTTCATTTCAGCGGCACGAGCTTCAAGATCGAAGACAATTGCGGCGGCATTCCCGTAGAGCGTTTGAAAGATTCCGTTCTGCGTTTCGGGAAAAAGTCTTCACATAAACTCGGCATAGGTGTGTTCGGTGTTGGTCTCAACAGGGCTCTGTTCAAGCTCGGCGTGGTGAGTCACCTCAGGACGGACACAGGCCGCGAGCGTGCAGAACTCCTTATGAATTCAGCCGATTATCTGAAATCGCGAGATTGGAATTTGCCCGCCCAGGCATTTCCATCGAGCGGCAAGATCGGCACCGAAATTGAGATCACGCAACTGCCGTCTGAAATAGCGAAGGACTTTGCAGACGCAAAGTGGGTCGACGAACTGCGCTCCGAGTTGGGGCGCATCTATGGGCGCTTCATCAGAAAGGAACTTGAACTCAACGTCGGCGGAAAGTCAGTTAAGAGCCAAGAGGTGCAGATTCGCGACAACGGCCCATACGACTCCGCGCTCACGCGAAAGTTTTACAAAGCACCGAACGGCGTCTCGATCATAATCGAGCACGGTCAGCACAAAGACCATCGTTTCAGCAACGAAAAAGGATATAGCCAGCAACGCAACAGCGATCTGACGGATCAGTATGGCTGGACTATCTTCTGCAATGACCGGGCAATTGTATCCTCAGATAGGTCGCCTAAAACGGGATGGCAACGATTCCATACAGAGTTCTACGGCTTTGTCGGAAACGTGAATTTCATCGGAGAACCCGACAAGCTTCCTTGGAAGACGACGAAGAACGATATTGACGCAAACAATCCGGCCTATCTTCTGGCTCTCGGCGATATGACGAAGTTCGCCGAGCAATGGCGAAGTTTTGCTGAAAAAAGAAAGAAAGGCGCCGCTCGCGGTGAAACGCTTCGCTCATTTCCTTCCAAAAAAGCCAACGAGAACTCAAAGGGTACGAAGGCCGAGCCGTTGAAAGCCAAGATCGGCCAAAAACCCGGTGCCGTTGCGAAGGCTCAGGAAAAACCGGATCACAACAGATTCAGAGAGGTATTGCCTGAGGACATCGGCCAACAACACTGTGTCGACAAGCTCCTCGCCTTGGTGAACGAAGCAAAACGTCTCGATGTTTTGGACCATCCATATTCATCGCTGGCGCTGATTCGTATGTTGTTCGAGTCGAGCGTCGTCTACTATATGGACCGGCACGGAAAGTATGATCATCTGAAACAGGCTACAATCGAGCGCCGCAAAAAGAAGGGAATGAAGATCGTCGACGAAAAAAAGGTGACGCCGTCTATCGATGAAATGTTGGCGTATTTCGAGAACAATCAATCAATTTGGGGGTCCGCAAAGGAGAACCATCTGCGGCATTGCGTGAGTAAAATGTCTGGTCATCAAAAAGCAATGAATAAAGTGATGCATAACCCATATCAACTAACCAACAAGACTGAGGCGATTCAAATTCGCGATGAAGTTCTGCCGCTGTTGCGGCATCTGATCGAAAAGTAGCGAGCCGCTTTGGCAGATCACGTTTCGAAAGTGAGGCGCTCAGAAATTATGAGCACCATTCGAGGGAAGAACACGGCCCCGGAAATCTTGGTGCGGAGGGCCGCCCATCGTCTAGGTCTGCGGTTTCGGCTGCACGGAAGTTTACCCGGCCATCCGGATTTAGTCCTCCGCAAGTGGAAAACCGTAGTCTTCGTAAACGGCTGCTTCTGGCACCGACACTCTGGCTGCCGGCGCACAACGATCCCGAAATCTAACGTCGTTTTCTGGAAGAAAAAATTCAGGGCCAATGTGCGCAGGGACGCGCTGAACTATTCGCGGCTAAAGGGGCAGGGATGGAAAGTTTTGGTCCTTTGGCAATGCCAACTTCGGAACCTTCAAGACGCCGAAAAGGCGTTAAAACCCCATTTTAGGATCAAAATCCGCAAGGAAAAACGGGTACGGTAAGTATAATATTCCCATTATTTTCCTGTCAATGCAGATCGGGAAAGGCCGGAATAGCCTCAGCGCTTGCGCGCCCCCTTCGGCACCTTCCCCGGCCAGTTCACGATGTAGTTTTCCAGCTCCGCGTCGGGCACGTCGTCCTCGCTCGCCCGCACGCGCCCGCGCACGGAGACGCCGGCCGCGTGCACGGTTTGCGGATCGCCGGAGACGAGCGGGTGCCACCAATAGAGGTCGCGCCCCTGCGCCACCAGCGTGTAGGCGCATGTCGGCGGCAGCCAGACGATGCGGCGCACCGAACGCGGGGTCAGCCGCACGCAGTCGCGCACCTTCTTCTGCCGGTTTGCGTAATCCTTGCAGCGGCAGGTCTCGCCGTCGAGCAACGTGCAGCCGACATCGGTGAAGAACGTGGCGCCGGTGTCCTCGTCCTCCAGCTTGTTGAGGCAGCAGCGGCCGCAGCCGTCGCACAGGCTCTCCCATTCCGCCGCCGACATCTGCTCCAGCGACTTGCGCTTCCAGAACGGCGCGTCGGGCGCGGCATCGGCGGCGGGGGGCGGACGCGAATCGCGGCGCAGCTTTGCGGGCGGCATGGCGGTCAAACCCCGCCCGCCGGCAATTGCCCGGCCGCGGACACCAGCTTGTAGTCCACACCGAGCGCGCCGCGGAAATGCCCGCGCCCGCACAGAATCTTCCGCTTCTCGTCGGGCCTGAGCTTGTTCAGGTCCGTCGTGCCCTTGGTCTCGCGCACGAGATAGAGCCGGTCGGCGCCGCCGTCCCCGCCCGCCATCACGATCGCCCAGTCCGGGTTGTACTCCCCGATCGGCGTCGTCACCGTGAACCAGCGCGGCAGCTTGATGTAGAGCTTCACGTCCGCGCGCCGCTCAAGCTCGCGCGCGAAGTCGCGCTCCACCTCGGAGTCGAACGGCACGGCGTCCCACAAGTGCGTGCCGCCCGCGCCGCCCTCCTCCTCGCTCGGCACCACGTAGTCCTTCCAGGCGTCGACGATCTCATCCTGCTCGAACAGCGTCTGGTCGTACCACTCGTCGATCTTTTCGTATTTGATGCCGTCCACGAGCTGGTCGGCGAGCTTCGCCTTCACGATCCCCACCGCCACGGTCGCGAACTCGTGCGGATTATCGAGCGCGGCGTCGCGGACTTTGGTGCGCCGGAACACCTCCAGCAGCGTGCGCCGGGAGAGGCGCATCGGCGGCGTGGTGTTCTCCATCAGGTTTTCCATGATCTCGACGATATTGGGCAGCGGGTAGCGCCCGGCCAAATCCACCGCCACCTTCGCGCCGCTCTGTACGATGGGCTCGAACAGATCCTCCTTCTTGCCGACATGCAGGCCGACCTTGACGATCGCCACGCGCGGCTTGCGGATCGTGGCCTGGTCCAGCTCCGGCACCGTGTCGGCGATCAGCTTTTCGCTGTTCACCTGCACCGCGTATTGCGTCTTGTGCTTGATCCTGTCCCACAGCGCCTTGAACTCAGGTCTCAGCATGAAATTCTTGCGCAGCTTGATCTGCGTGCGCTTCTTCTTGTCCACCGGAGGCGGCGGCAGGCCGTCCTTGCCGTATTCGCGCTCGATCTCCGCCTGTAGCCCTTCCGCAAAGCGCCGATAGCTTTCGCTCGCCACCACGGTCAGCACGTTCACCGCGTCCTCGCGCACCCGCTCGCCGCTCTGGTCCACCGCAAGCCGCACGCCGCGCCCGACCTGCTGCCGCCGCTCAGTCTCCGAGCCCACTTCCCGCAGCGTGCAAATCTGAAACACGTTCGGATTGTCCCAGCCTTCGCGCAGCGCCGAATGCGAAAAGATGAAGGACACCGGCTCGTCGAACGACAGCAGCTTTTCCTTCTCGCGCATGATCAGGTCGAAGGCCGCCTCGTCCTCCTTCGACCGCCCCGTGCTTTCCTGAAACTCGACCGCGCCACCCTTCCGTGTCTTGCTCGCGAAATAGGATGCCTGCACCTTCAAGGGATCGGCGTCCTTCCACTCCGGATATTTCAATTTCAGTTCGTTGAACGCCTTGACGTAGAGTATCCGGATCGTGCCGTCGTCGCGGACGAAATTGTCCACCTTGTCGATGAAGAACAGCGACAGCACCTTGATGCCGCGATCGCGCAGGCGCGCCTGCCGCTGGAAATGCTCCTCGATCGTGGCGCGGATTTGCGCCTCGAAGATCGCCATCTTCTCGGTGCCGGTCGCCCCGCCCTTCTTCACCTCAACGTTGTTGGCGAAGCGCACGAATCCCGCGCCGAAATTGATCTCGTCGACGACAAAGCCCTGGTACTCGGTCCGTCCGGTTTTCTCGGCGAGGTCGTCGCCCGGCTTGATCGTCAGCACGGTCTCCTTGATCGCGCCGGTCCGCATCAACTTGTGGACAGCAATGCTGGCCGTCAGCGTGCGCTTCTTGGTCGTGATCTCGTCCACCCGCACGAACGGCAGATTGGCGTTGTCGTCCTCGGTGACGGAGGCCACTTCGATCCGTTTCACCAGCCCTTGCCTATAGGCGTCGAACGGGGTCAGGCGGTAGACCGTGTTGTAGGGGTTGCGGTGCGTCGCGCTGTAGCGCAGCGCGAACAGCGGATCGAGCGCCGCCAGCGCCTTCACCCGGTTCTCGCTCTCCATGTTCTGCGGCTCGTCCAGGATCAGCACCGGCCGCACCGCCTGGATCAGGTGGATCGGCTTCTCGCCCTGCAATTTGTCCGTCGACGCCTTGATGACGTTCTCGGCGCGGGCGAAAGCGTCGATGGTCATCACCATCAGTTCCAGCCCATCGGACAGGGCGAAAGTCCGGACCTGTGAGAGATTCGATGAGTCGTAGACGGCGAAGCGATAGGGCGGATTGCCGTAGAGTTCCTTCAGGTGCTTGTCGGTAATGCGCAGCGTTTTCAGCACGCCCTCGCGCACCGCGATGGAGGGCACCACGATAATGAACTTACGCAGGCCGAAGCTGCGGAACAGTTCGTGCGCGGTGCGCAGATAGACGTAGGTCTTGCCGGTGCCGGTCTCCATCTCCACCGAGAAATTGGCGAAGCGCGCCTGCTTCGCGCCCGCCACGGTCTCGATGTTGTCTTCGATCATCTCAAGCTTTTCGTCCGGCTTGATGCCGCTCGCTTCCTGCACCTTGATGAGGTTGGCGAGCATTGTGTCGTCCGACAGATCGAGCCGGTTGGGGATGACCTGGAACGAGGCTCCGTTCGGTACGACAAGCTGACTCGGCGCGTAAGGCTGCCCCTCAAGTAGCCCCGCCGCCGCCGCGATGGCGTCGGTCTGGTGCTCCTGCGCGGGATCGAATTTGAATTCCATGACGAGGACTCACCGCGAGTCACCTCCCCCGCTTGCGGGGGAGGTCGGCGCGCGCAGCGCGCCGGGAGGGGGCATCCGCGCACCTTCAAGTCTCAAACCCCCTCCCCAGCCCTCCCCCGCAAGCGGGGGAGGGAGCGGAGGGGCCGTGCCGCGCCGCAAGCAATCCATCACAACACCTTCAGCCGGCATTGCAGCGCCAGGTTGGCCGACAGCGTGTCGTCGAGCGCGGTGTCGCGGCAGACGAACAGCGCGTTTTTCGGCAGCTTCAGCGCCCGCACCGCCTCCAGCGTCAGCGTGTCGTCGAGACAGATGACGAAGCTCTGCTCGCGGTCGGGGTCGGTGACGCGCCAGAAATTCTGCTTGCCGGTGCCGGGGATTTTCTCGATGCGCGAGGTCAGGCTGTAGCCTTCGCGCAGGGCCACCTCCCAGATGACGTTCTCCGGCTTCCAGCCGGGAGCGAGGGAGTCGGCAAAGGCTTCAACTTGAGTCGCTAAAGCGTCGGCATCCTTGTCAGCAACGCCAGTCCAGCCGCGCATATTGGAGATTCCAAGCTTAAGAACTCGGAGCCCATCCTTGTTAGAATCGAAATTCGCTAGGGCACGCTTGATCCGCTCCCGGCATACATCCGCGATAGTCCGCATGCCGCGTTCGATGGCCGCCTTTCCGGTACGTTCTGTTGAATTGCACGGCTCAGGTAGCTGCACGAGAATGAATCTTACACCTGACTGTCCATTCGCTCTTAATTGCAGAACTGCTTCACCAGCCGCTCCAGAACCTGCGAAAAAGTCGACGACTATTGCATCCATTTCTCCGCCGAGGAGGTACTTGAACAAGCGCGCCAACTCGTCGTGGTCCTTGGGATTGTCGAAAACCTTTCCGCTCATCAGCTTGCGAAGGTATTTCACCGCCACTTGCGATTGCTTGTAGAAGTAACTGCCTCTCACCTGAGTAGCGAGTTCGTCGTCACCATTTGCCTCTGCATCATCAATGTCAGCAGCGTCGTCCAATTCTTCAGCAATTGGACGAATATGCGCCTTTCGGAATGGCGGCTCCGTATGATCGTCGCGAAATTCCACCAAACCCAATTTGATTTGTCGCTGCATTTCCTCCGATGTCGAGAACCGCCAACCTGCCTCCGGGACCTTGCACGGAAGACCAGTCTTGGGGTGAGGTACATCGTAAGTGGGACCCTCGCCGCCTGGCCATGAAATATCACGATCTCTCCAGGGACCGTGAGAATCGATGCGACGATATCGTGACCACTTCTTGGCCGGGTGAGCTTTCGGCAAATCTCGAAACCAAACGGTGAGTTCAGCCTCAATCGCCTTGTCATTCTTGCCGTGAATGCCGCGAAGCCGAACATACTCATCCCAAATCTCTCTGGCTCCGGGCTTCTCTTCTCTCCAAATTATATTTCGTTCTTTTATCGTCGAGACTGACCTAGCGTAGATAAGAACATACTCATGCCCAACAGAGAAAAGCTTGGCGTCATTCTTGCGTCCTTTTTCCCAAACTAACTGAACGACAAAATTCTCTTCGCCAAAGACTTCGTCCGCTAATTTTCGCAGGCTCGCAGCTTCGTTGTCGTCGATGCTGATTAGAATCAGGCCATCGTCTCTCAACAACTGCCTCGCCAGCGCCAGCCTCGGATACATCATGCTCAGCCACGCCGAGTGGATGCGTCCGTTCTTCTCCACCTGCGAGGTGGTGTAGTCGCCGTCGCCGTTCTTCTGCCCGGTGATGCGCAGATAATGGTCGAGCGGGTCGGCGAAATCGTCGGGATAGATGAAGTCGTTGCCGGTGTTGTAGGGCGGGTCGATGTAGATCATCTTCACGCGCCCGAAATAGGAGCGGTAGAGAACTTTCAGAACTTCGAGATTCTCGCCCTCGATGAAGACGTGCTGCGCTTCGTCGAAATTGACGCTGTTCTCCCGGTCGGGAATGAGCGTCGCCCGCGTCGGCGCCTGCAGCATGGCGATGGCATCGCGCTTGCCGTTCCAGGAGAAGCTGTAGCGTTCGGGCGCGGTGTCGGCGCTCTCGCCGAGCAGCGCCTTCAGCTTGCCGGGGTCGAGCTTGCCCTCCGCGAAGGCCTCCGGGACAAGCGCGCGCAATTGCTCGCGCAACCGCGCGCGCAGATCGGGCGATTGCCCGGACACCGGTTCGGCCTTGGAGGTCGTTTTCGACATTTAATGACGCTCGTCGCTTGCAGAATCGATGAGTGCGCGAAATTTCGGTGAGCGGCGACCGTCAATCGACAGTAATGCCCGATATTTGCGTGTCAAGAACAAATAAGGAACGCATCCGCGATCCAGCGCCATCCGATTGGGACATAATTCTGCCGGCGGCGTGGGGACTTTGCCCCCAATCCCGCCGCTTTTTCCCGGGAAAAAGCGTTCACCCTGTGGCCTGCCCGTCATGGTCGCCGGAACGCAAATCGGCTAGAAGAACCGCATGCGGCACTGGCGCGTTGGCCTGCGCCGGAGCGGCCTGCCGTCCGGCCTGCGCCGCAATGAACCGCCGCGGCCGGTGGCGCAACGCCGCAGGGAAAACCGCAAGCAAACGAGACGGCCTTGAGCGATCCGACCCAACCCGACTGGATGACGCGGCTGAAGCGCTTCCTGCTCGACCTCGATGCGCGCATCGATTCCGGCCTGTTCCATGCCGGACGCTGGGCGCGCGAATTGTTCGAGCGCTTCACCGAGTTCATGGACCGCTTCTACGTCGCCGGCTGGCGGCGCTGGGCGGTGGTGGAGCCGGCCTCGGAGGGCGCGAACTGGGGCACCGTCGGCCTCATCATGATGCTGGCGCTCGCCATCCCCGCCTTCCGCGAAACCTCCGACGACGAGTGGCTGAAAAAGTCGGAACTCGCGGTCACCTTCCTCGACCGCTACGGCAACGAGATCGGCGCGCGCGGCATCAAGCATAACGATGCGATCCCGCTTGAGGATTATCCCGACCACCTGATCAAGGCGGTGCTGGCGACCGAAGACCGGCGCTTCTTCGATCATTTCGGCATCGACATTCCCGGCACCGTGCGCGCGCTGCTGATCAATGCGCGCGCCGGCGGCGTGGTCCAGGGCGGCTCCTCAATTTCCCAGCAGCTTGCGAAAAATCTCTTTCTCAGCAACGAGCGCACCATCGAGCGCAAGGTGAAGGAGGCCTTCCTTGCGCTGTTTCTGGAGACGCGGCTGACGAAAAACGACATCCTCAAATTCTATCTCGATCGCGCTTATCTCGGCGGCGGCACCTACGGCGTCGACGCGGCCGCGCATTATTACTTCAACAAGTCGGCGCGCGACGTGAACCTCGCCGAAGCGGCGATGCTCGCCGGCCTGTTCAAGGCGCCGACCCGGTTCGCCCCGCATATCAACCTGCCCGCCGCCCGCGCGCGCGCCAATACCGTGCTCGACAATCTGGTCGAGGCCGGCATGATGACGGAGGGCCAGGTGTTCGGCGCCCGCCGCAATCCGGCAACCGCCATCGACCGCCGCGACGAGCGCGCTCCCAATTATTATCTCGACTGGGCGTTCGACGACATGCGCAAGCTGGTCGAGACGCTTCCGAAATCGGTGACCGAGCGCGTCTTCACCGTGCGCACCGGCCTCGACAGCAACCTGCAGCGCCATGCCGAACTGGTTGTCGACGAAATGCTCCGGCAATACGGGCCGCAATACAAGGCGAAGCAGGCCGCCCTCGTGGCGATGGACATCGACGGGACCGTGCGCGCGCTGGTCGGCGGCCGCGACTACGGCGTCAGCCAGTTCAACCGCGCGACCGATGCGCTGCGCCAGCCGGGCTCCTCGTTCAAGCCGTATGTCTATGCCGCCGCGCTGGCGCACGGCATGAAGCCGAATGCCACCGTCGTCGACAGCCCGGTCTGCATCGGCAATTGGTGTCCGCAGAACTATTCCGGCGGCTTTTCCGGCGCGATGAGTTTCACCACCGCGCTGGTGCGCTCGATCAACACCATCGCCGTCAAATTGTCGATCGTCGTCGGCAACGGCAATCCGAAAGCGGGTCGTGCCAAAATCGTGCAGCTTGCGCGACAGATGGGCCTGCGCACGCCGCTGCCCGACACGCCCTCGCTGCCGATCGGCGCCTCGGAAGTCACCGTCCTCGACCATACCGGCGCCTATGCCGCTTTCGCGAATGCCGGCAAGGCGATCGTGCCGCATGCGGCGCTGGAGGTGCGCACCAGCGGCGGCGACGTGGTCTGGCGCTTCGACCGCGACGGCAAGAAGCCGGTGCAGGTGATGAGCCCGCAGGTTGCGGTGGACATGAACGTGATCATGAATCAGGTGGTCGAATCCGGCACCGGACGCCGCGCGCAGATTCCCGGCGTCAAGGCAGCCGGCAAGACCGGCACGACCAACGCCTATCGCGACGCATGGTTCGTCGGCTATACCGGCAACATGGTCGCCGGCGTCTGGGCCGGCAACGACGATTACGCCCCGATGAACCGGATGACCGGCGGCTCCATGCCGGCAATGATCTGGCAGCGGGTCATGGCGCATGCGCATCAGGGCATCGAGATCAAGCCGATCCCGGGCGTCGCGCCGTTCCAGGGCACCCCCGCCGCGCCCGCAGTGGCAGACGCAGCCAAGTCGCGCGATTACGTTCCCCCGCCTGCGCTTCTGACCCGCAAGGGGGCCGACGTCCTGCTGCGGATCGAGCGGCTGCTGGAAGACGCTTCGCGCGCGGTGGCCGCGCGCGGCAAGACGGTGGAGCAATCCGGTCCGCGCGGCGGGCAAGGCACCGTGGCCGCCGCCTCCGACGGCAGCGGCAATCCCGCCCGGGCGCGCGGCAATTGACCCCGTGCCCCGCTGCCTGCATTCTCCCCGCCGATCGCCGGATAACGTCTAGAGACCGAACGTGCGTTTTCTGGCCGGACTCCTGATTGCATTCGCCGTCGCCGCCGCGGTCGGGCTGGGCTCGACCTTGTTCGCGATCAGCCACGGCACCGCGTTCGGCGCCTTCAGCATCGGCGCATGGACCGCCTGGCCGAGAAACGGCACCGTGCATATCGATCCTTATGCGCGCGCGGCGGTGGCCCGCAGCGGCGCGCTGCCGATCGGGTCCGGCGACGGCATCGCGTTTTTTGCCGGCGTCGATTCCGCGGGACGGCCGCTGAACGGCAATTGCGACGTCGTGATTTCCGGGGCGACGCCGCAGGCGCGATTCTGGACCCTCACCCTCTACGATCAGGACGGCAAGCTGGTCGGCAACGCGCTCGGCCGGCACGGATTCACCAGCCAGGAGATCGTGCGCCGGTCCGACGGCACATTCGAGATCACCGCCGCCCCGCGGGCACGCCCGGGCAACTGGCTGCCGACCGGCGGCGTCGATGGTTTCGTACTGGTGCTGCGTCTCTACGATACGCCCGTGGGCGTTGCGACACGTTCCGGACGCGACACCCCGATGCCGTCATTGACCACCGGGGAATGCCGGTAATGCGCTGGATGCTCTGGCTGATCGGCGGCGCAATCCTCGGGGGCGTGATCCACCTCGCCACCGTGCTCATCCTGCCGCGCACGGCGACGCAGGACGCATTCGCTCGCGTCTCGGCGATAACGCCGGTCAATGCGATGGCGCAGCTGCCCGACCCGACGGCAGAGGCCTCCGTGCTGCCTTTCATGGATCCGGCCTTCGTTACAGCCGTGTGCCGCTACGATCTGGCCGGCGGCCCGATGAAGTTCTCGGCGCCGGTCAGCCCTGCCTATACGTCGGTCTCGTTTTACACCGAAGGCAACGTCGCCTATTACGCGATCAACGACCGTGCAGCGGGCCGGCGCGTGATCGAGCTGGAGCTGATGACGCAGGCACAGCGCGCGCAATTGCCGGACGACGAGGAAATTACCGCCGCCGACCGGCTGATCATCGAATCGCCGACCCGGACCGGACTGATCGTGCTGCGCGCGCTCGCGCCCGAACCCGGAACGACGGAAGCCGCGCGCGCCGCCGTCGCACGGGCGACCTGCACCGCACAGTGATCCCGCGGCTCTGCTGCTATTTCGAAATCGCCGCAACCATCGGCGGCGGCGGCGGCAGCAGCCGCGCCTGGGCGATGCGCGCCTTCATCAGTGTGATCTGCCGTTCCGCCTCGATCGCCATCGGCGAGGGCGCTGCGATGACGAGGCGCTCCATTGCGAAGTGATACGACTTCACCCGGTCGTTCAGCGACTGGTGCACCCACCCGATCGTAAGCGTGTTCTCCGCAATCCGCCGTCTGGCGTCGGCGAGTTCCTCGGGCGAGAGCACGGATACGTAAGCAAGGCTCTTCTCGCGCTTGCGGTCGAGATCGGCGACCCGACGCGCGATGTCGGCGAACGGGCCGATGCGCGCGATGTCGTTTCGCACATCGTCGATCAGCCGCGCATAGAGCGAAGACATCGAGCGGGTATCGCGCGTGAGCAGCACTTCCGCATAGCGCGTCGGATCGAACGTCCACCAGTCGTCGAGAAAATACTGGCTTAGGCCGTATTCGCTGAGCACGGCATACCAGACATGGCGCTCGTAGGGCGGTTCGATCAGCGGATAGGCGAGACTGCGCAACAGGTTTTCTTCGTCGGTGAGACGGAACTCCGACGCCGGAATGCCGTGTCGGGCTGCGGCTTCGCGTCCGAGCCAGCCGTGAATTTCGGGCGTCACGAAGGAAGGGTCGACCAGCGAGGGCCGCACGCGGCCGAAATCGCCGTTCAGGCAACCGAGAATCGGCAGGCAAAGCGCGATGGTGCCGCGGCGTCGCGATCGCGTCGGCGCGGCACTCATGAGCGTGCGACGCGGCGACGGCGTTTGCGCCGCGACGCCGAAGGCCCGGTGCTGTCATCGGGCATGCGCTCGATGCGGATCACCGGGAGGATGACGACGTTGCCCCGCCCCGTCCGCTCGCTGCGCGAGACGCCGGGCGACGGGCGACGGTCCGCCGGAAACGCGACGATGGTTCCCATGTCTTCCCCCGTGCCGGCGCGGTGCCGCAGGGATTGCGGTCTGTCCGGCATCATCATCGCGCCGAATAAGAGACATTCAAGGTTAACGGTTCGCTAACGGCCGGCAGCGTAGAAAAATCCGGCTCACACCGGAATGCCGCCGTGACATCCGCGACCATGTCGAATCTGCAGGGTCTGGTCGGCCTCGCCGACAGGAACGGGGTCGATATCAGCCCGACCCTGCTGCGCGTGCTGACCGATCTTTACGTGCAGAAGCCCGTTCACACCGCCGACGAGGAACACCATTTCACCGAGCTGGCGCTGCGCCTGATCGACAAGGTCGGCGTCCATGTTCGCGTGGCGGTCGCCAATCGTCTGGCGCGTTACCCTCTCGCTCCGGCGGCGATCCTTGCGCGCCTGGCGCGCGACCAAATCGAGGTTGCGGCGCCCGTGCTTCGCCATACCGCGGTGCTGGCGCAGGCCGAACTGGTGGCGATCGCCGAGGAACGCGGCGCAGACCATGCCGCCGCCGTCGCCGCACGTCCCGAATTCGCACGGCTGGTGAAGACGCCGGCCGCCGGCAATAGCGATGGCGATGGCAACGGCGACGGAGCCGGCGCGGGCGGCGGCGACAGTAAACAAGACGGCGCGGAGGAGGACCGGACCGCCCGCCATCCCGAGCCGTCGCACCCGGCCGCCGCACCGCCGGCATGCGCGGTGCAGACGGTGCCGGCACAGACCGAGCCGGCCGGCGACGCCGGGACAACCCCGGAGACGGATTCGCTGTGCGAACTGTTTCTCGCCGCCGATGCGCAGGAGCGCAAACTGATCCTGCTCAACCTCGATTATGCGCCGATCGCTCCGGGCCGCCCGCTCGCCTCTGCCGGGGAAAATCTCCTGCACCGGCTCGAACAGGCGGCGCTCCTGCGCAATACGGACGATTTCGTCCGCCTGATCGAAAGCGGTCTCGGCCTGTCGCGGATGCTGGCCAGGCGACTGGTGGAGGATCGCTCGGGCGAAACCATCGTCGTCGCCGCCCGCGCGCTGGACATGCCCGCCGATATGCTGCAGCGGATCGTTCTTTTCCTCAATCCCGCGGTCGGCCGGTCGGTGCAGCGCGTCTACGACCTCGCCAAACTCTACGACGAGATTTCGCGCGACGCCGCACTGCGCATGCTGGCGCTCTGGCAGGACGTGAGCGAGCAGACCGCGCTTGTCGCCGAGACGCTGCAATCGAGCGTCTCGCGCGCCCGGCGCGGCTTCCGTGAGGGCCTGCGCGCCGAACTGGCGCCCGCGGCGCGTCTCGCATCCCGGCCCATGCGAACCGCAGGCGGCGGATAGTTCAGGTCACGATCGTGTCGAGAAAATTCCGCCCGGCGCGATCCTCCACCTCGACGATCCACAGATCGGGATCGAAGCGGATCTGGCGCGCGAGGTAGGCTTCGGCGTCGGCATCGGCGGCCGGCGGCGCCGGCAGCGCGGCGACGAAGGCACGGTCGGCGGGATGCGCGTCCGCGAATGCGCTTTGCGGCGCCGGCGCGAACACATCCGCGGTGCCGTCGAGCCGGTCCACCTTGACGAAGACCGCGCCCGCTTCCTCCGCGCCGCGCCGGCGTACCACCGCATAGGCTCCCTCGGCGGCGCAGCGGCGCAGATAGGCGGCGACCCAGATTCCGGATTTCAGGCGCATGGTGCGGGCGGTTTTCCTGGCCCAGCTATGCCGCGCATGGCGGCCGCATGCAATCGGTTCACTCGATCGGGCGGCCGCTCATGACATTAAGCTCGCGCAGCAGCGCCGGCGTGACCTGCCGCGTCACCGGCAGTTTTCGCGCCCGCTCGAACTGCTCGATGGCGTCCTGGGTCTCGCGGTCGAGCTGGCCGCTCGGCCTGATCTGCCCGTAGCCGTAATCGGCGAGCGCGCGCTGCACGGCGATCACGCGGCGCGGCGGCGGGGCGATGATCTCGGCGATCGGGTCGGCGCTGTGCGGGGCGGCGGCCGGTGGCGCGGCGGCCTTCACCCCCGACGCCCGCATCAGCCGCAGCATCGCCTCGTTCGGCTCCTGTCCGATCTTTACGCCTGCGGCCTGTTCGAAATCGCGGATCGCGGCATCGGTCCTGGCGCCGTAAATGCCGTCGGCCGGTCCTTCGTAGAATCCGCGGCGTGCCAGCTCCGCCTGGATATCGGCGGTCACCTCGCGCACCGGACGCTGCGGCTGCACCGGTTCGGTGCGCGCCGGCTCCAGCCTGGCCGCCTCCGTCCGCATCGCCTCAAGCTCGGCAGGACGCGGGCGCGGCAGAGCGACGCCGGCCGCGGCGGGTGCTGCGCTTTCGCGAATGGGTGCGCTCTCGCGCACGGGTGCGCTCTGCCGGATCGGCGGCGCCGCGTCGCCCACGCGCTTGGCGGCGAAGAACGGCGCCGGATGCGGACCGCTTTGCAGGAACAAGGCGTTGATCGCGATCGCCCCGGCGGCGGCGAAGGCAAACAGCCCGAGGATCATGTCCTTCCTGTCGGGGGCGCGCGCTGCGGCCGCTTCGCTGCGACTGCGGGCTGCTGCGAATACCGGTTCGGCGCGCATCGCGACCTCACGCGCTCTTCTTGATCGGCAGCGGTGCGGCGGCCGGCATCTGGCCGAAGGGAACGCGCGTCAGCTTCGGCTTCGCGGCCGGACGCGGGGTCAGTTCGCAGTCGAACGGCAGCCGCACGACGATACGCGTTCCGGCGCCGAGTTCGCTCCTGACCTCGACGTCGCCGCCATGCAGGCCGACAAGGCCCTTCACGATCGACAGGCCGAGACCGGTGCCGTCGTGACGGCGGTCGTGTCCCGAGCGCGCCTGGAAGAACGGATCGCCGATGCGCGGCAGGTCCGCCGCGCTGATGCCGATGCCGTCGTCCTCCACCACGATGGCCAGGCGCGCGCCTTCCGCATGCGCACCGACCGATACCCGGCCGCCCGGATTGGTGAACTTGATCGCGTTCGACAACAGGTTGAGCAGCACCTGCTTCACCGCGCGCTTGTCGGCGACGATGTCCGGCAGATCGTCCGATACCGAGGCGGACAAAGTCAGGTTGGCGTCCTTGGCTTTCAGCGCCAGCAGCTCGCAGCAATTGCGGATCACCTGCGCCGGCGAGAACGGCTCCGGCGTGATCTCGAAATCGCCGGTTTCCATCTTCGACATGTCGAGAATTCCGTTCACCACCGCCAGCAGGTGGTGGCCGGAATCGTTGATCAGCTTGGCATAGTCGTGCCGCCGCTCGGCGTCGAGCCGCATGGTCGCTTCGTTGGTGAGCATCTCCGAAAAACCGATGATCGCGTTCAGCGGCGTGCGCAATTCGTGGCTCATGGTGGCGAGGAAGCGGGTCTTCGCGGCATTGGCGCGCTCGGATTCCGCGCGTGCGTCTTCCAGCGCCTGCTCCTGCTCCTTGCGCTCGGTGACGTCGCGCATCACCGCGACGACCTCGCGGTCGATCCCCTCCTTGTCGCGGCCCGACTGGTCGAGCGGACGGCATCGCATTTCGATCCACATGAACCGCACATTGGCAGCCTGGCCTTCGACCTGCGTTTCGCGCCGGACGCGGAATTCCACCGAACGCACCTCGTTCTTGCTCGCGGCGTCGGCCAAAGCGGTCAGATAAGCCGGGCGGTCGGCCACATGCACGCGGTCGAACAGGCCGTGACCGACAAGCTCCGCCACCCGCGCGCCGAACAGCGGCTCCGCCGCCGGCGAAGCGAAAAGGACCGCGCCATGCCGGCCATGCCGCGTGATCACGTCGGTCATGTTGCGCGCCAGCAGCCGGTAGCGGTCTTCCTCGGCATAGAGCAGCCAGAAGCTGGTGCGGGCCAGCGATTCCGCGCCGAGCGCGAGCCCGGTCGCGTAGAGCGAGGCGGAGATGATGCCGAGCGCGGCCAGCGCACCATGCGCGGCGACGTCGGTCTCGGGAACGGGCAGGATGCCGAGATTCTGTGCCAGCAGCAGCAGGCCGGCGGCCGCCATCGCGAAGGTGGATGCGATCGCCACGACGCGGCGCGAGGCGGACAGCGCGGCCTCGAGCGGAACGATCACCAGCCAGATGGCGGCGAAGGACGACAATCCGCCGGTCTTGAATGCGACGATTCCGACAAGGCCGGTCAGCGACAGCGAGGAGAGAACGTGCGCGCCCTCGTAGCGCCCGGTGCGCGACAGGAAATAGGCGATCAGGAGCGGAACCACGAGCCAGGCGAAGACGGCCACTTCAAGCGCGCTCGGAATGCCGCGCATCGACAGATAGATCGGCAATGCCGTGAGTGCGATCAGGCTGCCAAGCAGGCGCGGCGCGATGAAGGCGCGATGGCGCGCTGCCGTCAGCGCATCCTGTTGCGCCGATGGATGAACGAGACTGTCGATGTATTCGCGTACCGGCTTGACCAAGCCCACTGACACAATTTGCGCAGGCACGAAGGCCACGCACTCCCCTTATTCGTGGCCGGATGGTGTCAGAGGCCGCTTAAACGAACGCTAAGTTTCCGCGTCCGCACACGCGAAAAGCCGCATTTGAGGTTGTAACTTCGCGCCGCGAACCGCTCTTCGTGCCGACATGGTGAACGGTCTCTTTCGATCCCGCTCCCGCGCCGGGGCGCCGGCACGCCCGCCCCGGTATCGGCATCTCCTGCGCCGGCGCTGCCAAACGACCGGCATCGCTGGACAATTGTACGGTCTCGACAATTTGACGCAAATCGAGACGTTTCCAATTTTCTGAAAATGCTCGCTGCATTTGCGGCAAATTCCCGCAAAATTCGAACTTCGTCGCGAACGCGACTTTCAAACGGGAAAGGCTAGCCTGCACGACAAGCGGCTCAAGCGAAAGCCGCATCGGGACGGTGGGTCATGTTCTTCCTGTTGCGAACGGCATTCTGGCTGTGCGTCGTGCTGGCGCTGTTGCCGAGCGGCGGCGGGTCTGCGCCGCAAAAGCAGGCGTCCGTCGGGACGTTCGACGCCGTGGCCGCCGCCGGCGCGGCCGTCTCCGACATGGCGCAGTTCTGCGAGCGCCAGCCGGACGCATGCGATATCGGCGCCCAGGCCGCCGTCGCCTTCGGGCAGCGGGCCCAGGCCGGTGCGCTGATGGTCTACGAATTTCTCAACGAGCGCATGACGCCGACACAGACGGGTTCCATCGGCGCCCCGGCATCGCCGCAGCCGCTCCCCGGCCGCTCCCAGCACACGCTGCGCCCCACCGACATGCAGCCGGCGTGGCGCGGTCCGCTGCCCCGCCCCGATCCGCGCGAGGGAAAGCGTCCGGCGTGATCGCCGGATCCGGCCGGCCCGCGCCGGCCGCCTTTGCGTCAGGCCGCCGGCGGCAATATATCTGGTGCGCAACCGGAGCCGGCCGCACCGATGTCGATTGACGAAATCCTGGACAATTTCGCGCTGCTCGACGAGTGGGACGACCGCTATCGCTACATCATCGAGCTGGGACGCGGGCTTGCGCCGCTGCCCGAGGAGGCACGCACCGACGCCAACAAGGTGCGCGGCTGCGCCAGCCAGGTCTGGCTGCGTACCGACGTGTCGCCGGACGGCGGCGACGGCCCGGTCCTGACCTTCGCCGGCGACAGCGACGCCCATATCGTGCGCGGCCTGATCGCGATCCTGTTCGCGCTCTATTCGGGCAAGAGCGCGCGGCAGATCGCCGGGCTCGATCCGTTCGCGACCTTCGACAGGCTCGGTTTGCGCGAACACCTGACCCCGCAACGTTCCAACGGCCTGCGATCGATGGTCGAGCGCATCCGTGCCGATGCGCGCCTGGCGCTTGCCGCAGTGACCTAGGTGGTTTCGGCGGCAGCCGGCTTGCCGGATTCCGCCGCCGTCCATGCGACACTGGCTGCGCGCATTTTTCCGCTGGCCTGCGACGTGAGGCCGTAATGGCGGGCCAATCGTTCCAGTCCGAGCTGCAGCACGATTTTCGCCGAGCGCGCCGGCCAGATGCGCTCCTGCTCGATCTGTTCCAGCCGCTTGAGAAAGCAGCACACGTCGACAAGCAGGCCCGAGAATTCCGGCCCCACGGCTTCGACCGCACGACGCAGCCGCTGGCGGGCGGCGGCGGCGGATTCGGAGTAATTCAAGCCGGCGCCGGGCGCGCGTCGAGCGCCGCCGATCGGCGATTCCCAGTCCGCGGTCGTGCGCGGCATCATCTGCGCGAACGTAAAATCCTGCCGCAGGCGTTCGCCCGCCAGATACTGGTGCGGCTCGATCAGCGCACGGCCGTCGCGGCCCTTGCGGCGGGCGAGCCAGGCAAGGGGGCTTTCCGCTTCGTTGACCAGGACCGGCCCGCCATCCGCGCCGAGACTGCGGCAGACGAGGTCGGCATGCCGGGCGCGAAACGGGTTGATGTCGGGGACCGCGCCTGCGCCGCGCAGGCGCAGCAGCCAGGCGCGTCCGGCTGCCGTGATGCGCAGGCCGCCGCCGGACTCCTGCTGCGCCAGTCCGGAATCGATCAGAACCCGCATGGCGTTGCCACGGTTCGCACGCAGTCCGGCAGTGCCGCCGTCCAGACGTTCGAGCAGCCGCAAGGCTGCGCGGCCGAGCCCGTGCGCAGATTTCGTCATGCCGCACTCCGGTGTGCGCGGACCGGTACTGCGCAGGCGGTTTCGAGCGACGCCAGCAATTGCTCGATGCGCGGATCGTCGCGCCGTTCCTCGACCACGCGGCAAGCATGCGCGGCGGTGCTGCGGTCGCGTCCGAACAACCGTCCTGCCTGCGCGATACTCAAGCCGAGCGAGACATGCGCCAGATACATCGCGCATTGGCGCGCGAAGGCGGTTCGCGCCGAACCGCGCCGCATGCGAAAGAGCGCAGCGACCGGCAGGCCGAAGGCCTCCGCGACCGGCGCGGCGATCCTGCTGCGCGCGAAAGCTGCGCGGCGGGCCGATGGCACGTTGCGTGAAGCGGTTTCCGGCACCGTGGCGTGAGGGAGGACGGGCATGAGCGCGGCACCTCTATAGGATTATTTACCTATAGCATGCCGGCCCCGGGGCGGGGATAAGAATTCGCAACCCGTTTGCAGAACCGGAGATTTTCCGTCGCGGGCGGCGTCAGCGCCTGCGCTTGCGCTGCTGGCCGAGCCCCATCTGCTTGGCCAGGCGCGAGCGCGCGGCGGCATAGTTCGGCGCAACCATCGGATAATCGGGCGGCAGCCCCCACTTCTCCCGGTATTGTTCGGGGCTCATGCCGTATTGCGTGCGCAGGTGGCGGCGCAGCGACTTGAATTTCTTTCCGTCCTCGAGGCAGACAAGATAGTCGGGCGCGATCGACTTCTTCACCGCGACCGCCGGCCGGAGCGCGCCGGGACTGCCGACGTCCTGGCCGGAGGCCACCCGCTGCAGCGCCGCATGCACCCGGCTGATCAGCGCAGGGATGTCCTCGGCCGGCACCGCGTTCCTGCCGATATAGGCGGCGACGATACTGGCGGTCTGTTCGATGTATTTACCGGCCTGGTCGCTGGCCATGCGCGGCTCTCCCTGATGCGGCCCGCGATCGGCGCAAGCGGAGGGGCCGGGATTTCGTCCTGCCGTATACTTCCGCATTGCTTGCGGCGCAAGAATTGCGCGCGCAGCCGCAAGGAATTCCGGCGTATTGACCGGCCTGAATATTAGAGATCGACCGCCGCGGCCCGGTCGGCGACGCGGTCGCGCCCCGATGCCGTGCCGGAGCCCTACCGGCGCCGGATCAGGCGCTCTTTTCCAGATGATTGCGCAGTTCTTCGATCGAGCCGAAGCGCACGACGCCCTGCGCCAGTTCGGCCTCGATCGAACCGTCGGTGTAGAGCGTATAGGCCATGCCGTCGACGACCCCCGACTTCAGGACGGTGGCGCGGCTGGGCTCCTGCGGCGGGGCCGGGACCGGTTCGCGGCGGAACGGCTCCTCCGGTGCCGCACGGGGCGGTTGCGCGGCGGCGAGGTGCGGCGGCTCATCCGCGGCCGGTCCGCTAGCCGGCGCACGCCGCTCCGGCGGCCAGATATGCTCGAACGGCTCCGGATGCGCCGGTGCGGCGGCCGGGCGCGGCGGCGCCGTTTCGCGCGCGGGCGGCTCCGGCATCAATCCGGACGCCGCTGCGGAGGGACGGCGCGCGCCGGGCGGACGCCATGCGCGCGGCTCACCGGCCGGCGCTTCGGCGGCACGCTGCGGTGCACGCGGAGACAACGTCACGTCCTCGCCCGCCTCGAAGATCGGCGGGCCGCCGTTGCGCAGCCGCGGCTGCTGGAAGGCATGGTCGTCCGGGTTTTCGCCCATTCCGCCAAAAGCCTGTTCCGGATAGGCCGGCTCTCGCACCTGCGCAGGCAGCGGCGGGCGCGGCGGCATTTGCGGCATGCGCGCGGCAGGCTCGGGGCGGGCGGCGACCGGTTCGGCAATGTCGGCGGGGCGGGCGGCGGGACGGCTGGCCAGCAATTCGGCGACCTTGCCGAGCTGGCGGATGGCGACGGACAGGGCGATGACGACAAGCCCGCCCGACAGCAGGGTCGAGCCGGCAATGATCAGCGTGTTGCCGAGGCTGAACTCATTGATCGGAATACCGAAACCGATCATCATGAGTCCGGCCGCCGCGGCGACGGCTCCCACCACGAACAGCACAAACGACATACGCGACCTCACGCCCGCCGCACCTGTGAAAGAATTATGGCGTCGTCCCGCGGACAGGCAAGCCAATATTCTACAGCCGCCCAGGATAATATACTCTTAATTAACGGTATAGCCTTGCCTGTCGTCGCGGCGCTGCCGCGATGCACACGGTGCGGGTCTGAACCTCCGCGTCTGCGCAGGCATTGCCAGCAATCGTCCGGGAACCCAATACGGGACCATGGATTGTCGTCACGGGAGAACACTGATGTCATTTTCGCTACCCGATCTGCCCTATGCCCACGATGCGCTCGCGCCCTACATGTCGCGCGAAACGCTCGAATATCACCACGACAAGCATCATCTTGCTTACGTCAATAACGGCAACAACCTGCTCAAGGGCAGCGAGTGGGAGGGCAAGTCGCTGGAAGAGGTGGTGAAGGGCTCGTTCGGCAAGAATGCCGGGCTCTTCAACAACGCCGGACAGCATTACAACCACATCCATTTCTGGAAATGGATGAAGCCGGACGGCGGCGGCGACAGGATTCCCGGCGCGCTGGAGAAGAAGATCGTCGCCGATCTCGGCTCCGTCGCCAAGATGAAGGAAGACTTCATCCAGGCCGGCGTCACCCAGTTCGGCTCCGGCTGGTGCTGGCTCGCAGTCAAGGACGGCAAGATCGTCGTGATGAAATCCGCCAACGGCGAGAGCCCGCTGGTGCACGGTGCCCAACCCATTCTCGGTTGCGACGTGTGGGAGCATTCCTATTACATCGACTACCGCAACCGCCGTCCCGATTACCTGAAGGCCTTCGTCGATCACATGGTCAACTGGGACTACGTCGCCGAAATGTACGAGAAGGCCGGCAAGTAACCGCACGATCCTGTAACCGCACGATCCTGCGCCCGCATGCCGGGCCCATGCGCAACACCGATCAGTTCGCCGATGCGACCGCGGCTGCCGTCCTGGCGGCAACCGCGATCGTCGCATCGCTGACCTTTCGCGATTACGGGCTCGGCTGGGACGACTATACCCACGCGCAATACGGGCAATTGCTGCTCGACTATTACGCTTCTGGGCTGAGCGACCGGCGCGCGCTCTCTTTCGTCAATCTCTACATGTATGGGGGCGGCTTCGACATGGCCGCCGCGCTGATCGACCGCCTCCTCCCGCTTGAATTGTTCGAAACCCGAAGGCTGCTCGGCGCCGTCGTCGGCATTGCAGGGATGGCCGCAGCCTGGCGCGTCGCGCGCAGGCTCGGCGGACCGCTCGGCGGGCTGTTCGCCGTCGGCCTGCTGGTCACCTGCCCGCTTTATTACGGCCACATGTTCATCAATCCCAAGGACGCGCCGTTCGCCGCTGCCATGGCGCTGCTGCTGCTCGGCCTGGTGCGCCTGATCGAGGACTATCCGCGTCCGCGCATCGGCACGCTGGCGATCGTTGGCGCCGGGCTCGGGCTTTCGGTCGGATCGCGCGTCCTCGGCGGGATGGCGGCGCTGTATGTGCTCGTGCCGCTGGCGATGCTCGTCGGCGGCGCTGCGCGCAGCGGCGGCAGCGCTCCCGCTTTGCGCGATCTCGTTCGCTTCCTCCTCGCGCTGTTGCCCGCCATCGCCGTCGCCGCGGCGATCATGGCTTTCGTCTGGCCATGGTCGGTGCAGTCGCCGTTCAACGTCTTTCGCGCGCTCGGCTATTTCTCGCATTTCTTCGAGAAGCCGTGGAAGGAAATGTACGAGGGCATTCCGGTGCTGGTGCCGGAAATGCCGCGCAGCTATTTGCCCAAGCTGTTCGCGCTCAAGCTGCCGGAAATCTTTCTGGCGCTGTCGCTCGCCGGCCTTGCCGGAGCCGTTGTCGCGGCCTTTCGCGCACATCTGCCGGCGCGGCGGCGAGCGGCCCTGCTTGTCGTCGTTTTCGCCGCGATCACGCCGGTGCTGATTGCCATGCTGACCCGTCCGGCGATGTATAACGGCATTCGCCACTTCGTCTTCGTCATTCCGCCTCTGGCGGTGCTGGGCGGGGTTGCGGCGGCATGGATCGTCGGCCGGCTCGGCGGCTGGCGGGCGCGCACCGGGATCGCCGCATCGCTGACGATGCTGATGGGCCTGCTGGTGCCGCTCGCCGACATGGTGCGCATCCATCCCTATCAGTATGCGAGCTTCAACCATATCGCCGGCGGCATCTACGAGGCCGACGACCGCTACATGCTCGATTACTGGGGCCTCGCCTTCAAGGAAGCCGCCGGCAAATTGCGCGCCCGGCTGACCGAACAATTGGAAGCGCCGCCGCCGGGCCGGCGCTGGCGGGTCGCCGTCTGCGGCCCGCATGCCTCCGCCGAAGTCGAGCTGGGCCCGGAATTCACCATGACCTGGGATCCGAAAGGCGCCGATTTCGCGATGATGCTCGGCACTTTCTATTGCGCCGAATACGACGCGCCGGTTCTGGTGGAGGTCGAACGCGAAGATGTGATCTTCGCGCGGGTCTACGACATCCGCGGCCGTGATATCACGCACCTGTTCACGGAGCATTGAGCCGAAGGGACATCGTCATGTCGGGACTTTACGTATTCGACGCCTACGGCACGCTGTTCGACGTGCATGCGGCGATCGCGCGCCATCGCGCCGCCGCCGGCCCCGACGCCGACCGCTTTTCCGACCTGTGGCGGATCAAGCAGCTCGAATATACCTGGACGCTGACGCTGGCCGGCCGGTATGTCGACTTCTGGACGCTGACCCAGCGCGCGCTGGATTTCAGCTTCGCGCGCTTTGCCTCCGTCGACCGCGGCCTGCGCCAGACCCTGCTCGACGCCTATTTCAGGCTCGACGCCTTCCCCGACGCGCGAGCGGCGCTTACCGCGCTGAAGGCGCGCGGTGCGCGCACCGCGATCCTCTCCAACGGCGCGCCGGCGATGCTGCAGGGTGCGGTCGGCGCCTCGAAGACCGGCAGCGTGCTCGATGCGGTGCTCTCCGTCGACGCGATCCGCATCTACAAGCCGCGCCCGGAAGTGTACGCGATGGTGACGCAGCATTTCGCCTGCGATCCGGCCGGCGTAACCTTCGTCTCCTCCAACCGCTGGGACGCGATGGGCGCGGCCGCCTACGGCTTTTCCGCGATCTGGGTCAACCGCGCGAACAATCCGGACGAATATCCCGAGCCGCCGTTGCTGAAGACCGTGCCGGACCTCGGTTCGCTCGCAGCGGGCTGAGGCCGGCCTAATCCGCCAGCGCCGCGAGAATGCGCGCCCAGGAGCGGATGCCCTTGTGGAAGCTCTTGAGGTCGTATTTCTCGTTCGGCGAATGTACGCGGTCGTCGTCGAGCGCGAAGCCGACCAGCAACGTGTCCATGCCGAGTACGCGCTTGAAATCGCCGACGATCGGGATCGAACCGCCGGCGCCCACCGTCACCGCCTTCTTGCCCCATTCCTGCTCCAGCGCCGCGCGCGCCTTGACCAGTGCCGGATTGTCGTAGGCGAGCTGGATCGCCGGCGAATTGGCGTGCTCGGCAAAGCGCACGCTGCAGTCGCCCGGCAGCCGCGCCTGCACGAAGGCGCGGAAGGCGTCGCGCACTTTGCGCGGATCCTGGCGGCCGACGAGGCGGAACGATACCTTGGCCGAGGCCTCGGACGGGATCACGGTCTTCGCCCCCTCGCCGGTATAGCCGCCGACGATGCCGTTCACGTCGCAGGTCGGACGCGTCGAAATCTGTTCGATCAGCATGCGCCCCTTCTCGCCGGCGGGGTTTTTCAGGCCGATCTGACCGAGAAAATCTTCGGCCGTGAGATCGAGCGATTGCAGGTCGGCTCTGATGTCGGCGGGTAATTCGTCGACGCCGTCGTAGAATCCCGGGATCGTGACGCGGCCCTCGTCGTCGTGGATCGCTGCGAGAATTTTCGTCAGCACCCGGATCGGATTTTGCGCCGCCCCGCCGAACAGCCCGGAATGCAGGTCGCGGTCGGCGCATTTGAGAAACACCTCCTCATAAACGAGGCCGCGCAGCGAGGTCGTCACCGCCGGCGTCTGCGCGTTCCACATCGCCGTGTCGCAGACCAGCGCGAGGTCGAGCTTGAATTCCTCCGCATTCTTTTCGACGAAAGGAAACAGGCTTTTCGAGCCGCATTCCTCCTCGCCCTCCAGCATGATCGTGACCGGCAGCGGCAGCTTGCCGGTCACCGCCTTGAAGGCGCGCAACGCCTCGACGAAGGTCATCACTTGGCCCTTGTCGTCGCAGGCGCCGCGCGCGACGATGATCTTGCGCCCGCCGCCGAGATCCTCGATGCGCGGCTCGAACGGCGGCGAGGTCCACAGATTGAGCGGATCGACCGGCTGCACGTCGTAATGGCCGTAGAACAGGACTCGCGGACCCGCACCGTCCGGCGCCTTGCCGACCACCACCGGATGGCCCTCGGTCGGCCGCACTGCGGTCTCGAAGCCGATGCCGGCGAGGTCGTTCGCGACATGCTCGGCCGCCTTGCGGCATTCGCCGGCAAAGGCCGGGTCGGTCGACACCGATTGCAGGCGCAGGAAGGCGAACAGACGTTCGAGGCTTGCATCGAGATCGGCATCGATGCGGTCGAGTACCTTGGGCAGGGCTTGCGAGGGGGTCATTGACGATTCCGTTTTTGAGCTTCGCTGCGCGGGAATGCGCGAGTATCTATGGATCGATGTATCGCGGCAATATCGGGCGGCTGCAATGTCCCGGCATCGGGCCAGACGGGACATTCAATCGATGAGGCGCTAACCTTCGTCCCCTTGAGTGAAAACCGGGAGGTCGTTCGCAGATGGCAACTCCTCGTATCGGGCTCGCTCTCGGCAGCGGCTCCGCTCGCGGATGGTCGCACATCGGTGTCATCGATGCGTTGACCGAGGCCGGCATCGAAGTCGATATCGTGTGCGGGACTTCAATCGGGTCTCTGGTTGGTGCGGCCTATGTGGCGGGCCGCCTTGCGGACTTACGCCGCTGGGCGGAAAATGTCACGTGGCGAGAGATCGCGGCACTTATCGATGTCCGTCTGATTGGCGGCGGCCTTATCGACGGCAATGGGGTGATCGCATGGCTGAGAGGGCTCGGCGTCGACGGGTCGATTGAAAATTATTCCAGGCGGTACGCCGCGATAGCGACAGACCTGGCGACCGGCCGGGAGGTCTGGCTGGAGCGCGGGCCCGTTCTCGAAGCCGTGCGCGCTTCGATTGCGCTACCGGGCATTTTGAGTCCCGCGAAGATCGGCGATCGATGGCTTGTCGATGGCGGACTGTCCAATCCGGTTCCGGTATCGGTCTGTCGTGCGCTCGGGGCCGACGTGATCATTGCGGTCAACCTCAACGGCGACTTGCTGGGGCGTCGCCTTGCGGTCGAACAACCCGCAGCCGCCACATCGCCCTCTCACGTGCCCAACGAGTTTCTTGCCGGTGTGCTTGAGCAATTGCCGCCAGTCTTGCGCGAGCAAGGCACACAGATCGTTCGACGGCTTCTGCCTCAGCGGACGCTGGCTCCAGGCTACTTCCAGGTCTTGGCGAACTCGATCAACATTATGCAGGATTATGTCACGCGCGCGCGTCTTGCAGGCGAACCGCCACACGTGATGCTGGCCCCACGACTCCGGGATATCGGGTTGATGGAATATAACCGTGCTGCGGAGGCCATCGCCGAAGGCCGATACTGCGTCGAGCAAGCGATGCCGGTCTTGCGGCATTATTGCAGCTGACATGTCCGCGAGACGCATAAGACCTCGGATTTGAGTTTTCGGCAAAATCGGGCGAGCCTGAAATGAGGGTCGACAGCGCCGACAATATTCGCCACTTGCACGTGCGAATAGCGAACCTGAAGACAGCAGGGCGGATCAGCGCAGCGTAATCCGCCACTTTTGTCGACCCGGCACCATACGCTTCGCTATTGCGCTGCGCTTCGCCAAACTCTCCGTTCGCCGGCCCGGACAACTCGCGTTTCGTGCCGTAGACGACCCGACCGCGATTGCGTCGACTAATGCGGCCCAATCCGCTCGCGCAATCATGAGGCGCAGCCATGTGGCAACAGCCCCGCTGCGGCGCTTGTGGCGTTTGCGCCATAATGCCGGACGTAACCCGCCATTTCTTTGAGCGCATGGCGGATTATGCTGCGCAAATCCCCCCTAAGGGCTGCCTTCAGCCCCATCGATACTTCGCGAAGATTTGCTCAAGCAATGAATCGGTTAGGCTTGGAGCAATCAAATATTTATTGCCGATATGGACAGTATATGGTACATGGACAATATATAGGTCATGGTGCAAGCTGAACGGCCCCGCAAGATACCCGTCGTTTTTTACCGCACGCGCGGCGGTTCAGAGATTGTCCGGGACTGGCTGCGCAGCCTGCCGCCGGAAGATCGAAATGCCGTCGGCCAGGACCTGATGCGCGTGCAGTATGGCTGGCCCATCGGCATGCCGCTGTGCCGCTCCTTGGGCGGCGGCTTGTGGGAGGTGCGGTGCGATTTGCCGAGCAACCGGATCGCGCGGGTTCTGTTCAGCCTGCACGAGGGGCACCTCGTGGCGCTTCATGGCTTCATCAAGAAAACCCAGAAGACGCCCGAGACGGAGCTGGATATCGCCCGAAAACGGAAACGTGAGTTTGAACGATAAGGAATGAGAATTATGGCCAAGAAAGCAAAAAGGCCGCGTTCACCGAAAAAACTGACGGCGCTCGACGATTTCCTTTCCGAGGAAGGCAAGCGGGAAGAGTTTGAGGCCGTCGCCATCAAAGAGGCGCTGGCCTGGCAGATCATGCAGGCGATGAAGGCCAAGAAGATATCGCGCAGCGGTCTCGCCCAGCGCATGAAAACCAGCCGCAGCCAGGTCGGACGGCTGCTCGACCCCAAGGACGGCAACGTGACGTTGGCCACGCTCCAACGCGCGGCGCGAATGGTTGGACGGTCGCTCAGGTTGGAGCTGGTTTGATGCGATAAGATTCTTGAAGATCGCAAACGTCTGCCGCCTTCCATGCAAGCGGCATACGCGGATGACCGCTAAAGACAACGGAGTCGTCTCTACGCAAGGCGGAAGGCAGATGCCCCGCGCGCGGTTCTAAAGCGCACCGCTTAAAGCCTGCGCCGTCACAAATGTGCTTTTTGATCGATATAAAATGCATACGACCTTTGATTTTGATCGCTTCCTTGAAGACGCACGCGACACGGTTCGCCGCGTCAACCTCGATGACCATTTCGTCCGGCGGCGCGACATCAGCACCTAGACGAGAAAGCGCTTCTCGATATCTTGACTGAGCACGTTTATTGGCACTCCCGATACCCGGTTCCTAAAAAGGAATCTCAATGGAAAGCTGCATTGGGGATATTCAATAAGGCGTGGCATCGAAAGCAGGGCAGCTTATTTTCGATCTGCCATGAAAGGCGGGTTGTGAATCTCGCAAACTATCAACTACTCTGGGAGCGGTTTGTAAGCGCCTACTTTCGCGCCAGAGAAATCGTGCATGAATCGTGACGGACGCCGATATTCATTAGGCTTCGCAATCAAGAAATGAAGCGGCTGAGGCGCGAACGTGGGGCGCGGCCTTTGGGCAAAGAAGGGAGATCACCGCATCAAAATCATGACATTGCGGTATCGGATCGCTGCTTCGCTCTCCGAAAAGAATGCGTTTTGCTTTCTTGAGTACGGTGGGTCGCTTAAGCGATGCCTCTCTCCCGTAGCTGCTGAGAACTGCAATCGATACGTCCGTAAAATGAGGCCAATTCTCCAATACGGTATCAATGGCACCGGCTATGTCTTGATTGTTGAATCGATTCACACCATCGCGAAAGAAAAAGAGCCGGTCGAGCAGATCATGAAATCGAAGATCGAAGATTCTCTCGATTTCCTCGCTAGAAGCGCCAGCCGCCCTAAACAACGCTGCAAGCGCGCGCTTGGTCACTGCATCTGAAGTTCGTGCAGGGTCCACAATCTTGCCGCTTCGTATGCGCTGAGCGGCTTCTTTGCCAAGCTTTTGCGCCCAATCCCAGCGTTCAACCCAGTATCTCTCAAATTTTTCGATTTCCGATTTGAAGTGATTGTTTCGCAAATGCGCTTCCGCTCCCCACGGATCGGCCGCAAGCGCTTCCATCAGGTATGAATCAAAATGAAGTTCATCAATCGCCACGAGGCGGCTATTCCAGCTCCATGCAATCGTCCCATTTTTTAGAGCGGGGATCTGGCAATGTGCCTTAAGGATCAGTTTGCCTGCTTCCAAGCTGGCGCAGATGGCCGCGTCATCCAATTCAAACGCCTGGCGGCTGCGCAAGGCAATAATATCTCGCTCAGTTTGCCGTTCACGACACTTTTGAAAGTCATGAAACAGCCAGAACAGATAAATTCCGTTGCGGCGATAAAAGTGTTCTCGATCACTGATGACTGGCAAATAGGTTTGCGAAATCTGAAGCTCAAAGACGATTTTGTTGCCGCCATAGGTTGCTTGCAAATCAGGGAAGCGATGCCCGGTATCCCTGACGCCGAAAAGCGTTTCATTCGGAACGCCCGCATCGCTAAAGCCTGAGGAGCGGGTGCACAATGCTTGCAGCGTCAGCAAGAGCCGTTTGTGCAGCTCGCCCTCCTGCCGCCCCTGAAATCGTCCCGCGCTGATTAAGTCCAAATGCTTGGGCAGTTCCGCCCGCCAAGCGCACGCAGGACCGCTATCCTTGTAGTGCGCGAAATGCGGTGTACCAGAGTTCGATATGTAAACAGCGTCCCGGCATAACCCGCACCGATATCGGCTTGCCTGTGTCCGCCGTTCGCCTCGGATTTGGTTTCTCAACAGCGAAAGACCAACGTCGTCGACATTCAAGACAATCCGAGCCTCGACCGCTCGGTTTGTGGTCATGTCATGAAGGACAGGTATCCCCAGCGCCATAGACTTAGGATAATTTTGTTGATGCGAAAGGCTGCCATGATTCCTTGGAGCCGCGCAAAGAGTGAAATGACGCTTTAATTTTCCTAATCCCTAACGACCGGGACATCATGTCTTCACCTCGAAACACGCTTATTCAGCGTGCGCCAGCTTTTCTGGTTTGCTACTGCGCTGACGGCGTTCTACGATGAAGGCATTTGAACGGTTAATACCGACCCTGGACTGCAGCCGGTTTCGTCGATACCCACTTAAGCCAATCATTCCGTTTTTCCCACGCGGTCAACGCGCGGCATGCGCAGACCGACGGCGCCGAGAGCGCGCTGGGCCGCGTTCCGGCCGGTCACGCTTGCAGGTGCCGGCTTCGCCGCGCACCCGTGCCGGTTGCGCGCGTTTCGCAGCGCCGGCCCCCAAGCGTCAGCGCCGCAGGATGCCGCCCAGCGTCCCGCGCACGATCGCCCGGCCGACCGTGTTTCCGATCTTGCCGCCGCCGAGCGACTTGGACAGACTGGAGGCCACCTGGCCGGCGACGCGGGTGGTGACCGAGCGCGCCACCTCGCGCGCAATCACCTGTCCGGTGCTGAGCCGCTCGCCGCGCTTGCGGTTGGTGCCGAAGATGCCGCCGAGCCAGCCGCCGATGCCGGACCCCGTTTCCGCAGACGCGCCGCCGGCCTCCGCCTCGACCCGCTTCTGCAGCATTTCGTGCGCGGATTCGGAATCCACGGTCTCGTCGTATTTCCCCTTGATCGGGCTCCTGCCCATCAGCGCGCGCCGCTCCTGCGGGCTGATCGGTCCCATGCGGCCGGCCGGCGGACGGATCATCGCGCGCTCGACCATCGAGGGGACGCCGTTGCCCTCCAGGAAGGAAACCAGCGCCTCGCCCTTGCCCAGTTCCATGATCGCCTGCGCGGTGTCGAGCTTCGGATTGGGCCGGAACGTCTCCGCCGCCGCGCGCACCGCCTTCTGGTCGCGCGGGGTGAAGGCGCGCAGCGCATGCTGCACACGGTTGCCGAGCTGGGCGAGAACCTTGTCGGGAATGTCGAGCGGGTTCTGGGTGACGAAATACACGCCCACGCCCTTGGAGCGGATCAGCCGCACCACCTGTTCGATCTTGTCGAGCAGCGCTTTGGGCGCGTCGTTGAACAGAAGATGCGCTTCGTCGAAGAAGAAGACCAGCTTCGGCTGCGGAGGATCGCCGACCTCGGGCAGTTCTTCGAACAATTCCGACAGCAGCCAGAGCAGAAATGTGGCGTAGAGCCGCGGATTCTCCATCAGCTTGTCCGCGGCCAGAATATTCACATAGCCGCGGCCGTCCCTGTCGGTTTTCATGAAATCCTTCAGGTCGAGCGCCGGCTCGCCGAAAAAAGCCTTACCGCCCTGGTTTTCCAGCACCAGAAGCTGGCGCTGGATCGCGCCGACCGACTGCTTGCTGACATTGCCGTAGCGGGTGGTGAGCTGGTCGGCATTCTCGGCGACATATCCGAGGATCGACTGCAGATCCTTCATGTCCAGCAGCGGCAGGCCGCCCTCGTCGGCCACCCGGAAAGCGATATTGAGCACGCCCTCCTGCACGTCGTTGAGATTCATCAGCCGCGACAGCAGCAGCGGCCCCATCTCGGCAGCGGTAGCGCGGATCGGGTGGCCCTGTTCGCCGAACAGGTCCCAGAATATCGTCGGGAACGAATCCGGCTCGTACTTGAATCCCATGCCGGCGGCGCGCTGCACCAGCGCGTCCTTGCTCTCGCCGATCTGCGAAACACCGGACAGGTCGCCCTTGATGTCGGCCGCAAAGACGGGGACGCCAGCGCGCGAGAAGCCCTCGGCCAGAATCTGCAGAGAAACCGTCTTGCCGGTGCCGGTCGCGCCGGTGACGAGCCCGTGCCGGTTGGCGAGCGAGAGCGTCAACAGTTCGGGCTTGCCGCTTCGGCCGACGAAAATCTTCCCGTCCGGGTCGATCTGCGCGGCGAGCGCGCCGCCGCCGGCCGCCGGATTGGATGCAGGGGTTTGCGTTTTCGATGGACTGCGGCGATTCGCAGTCGTCTTTGTGCCCGCCGCCTTACCCGACGTCTTGCCAGTCTTTGCCATTGCCGATCCCCGACCCAGCCGCCGAGAGATTGTCTCTCGCGCATGCGGCGATCATTGTTCCCAGTCCGCCGACCGGTCAACCGGAGATGCTGTCGCGTGCAATTTTTCAGTACGTGTCATGGCTTGACCTACGTGTGGCCGCATGGACACAATTGCAAAAAGCTTGATCCCGCCTTGTTTCGCTTTGCGCCGGTCTTCATTATGACTGAAACTCGCCACAAAGGCGGGACGGCAGGGGGACATGGAGGAGCTGATTGGGCGCATCGCCGCCGGTACCGGCGTCGACCGAGAGGTCGCCGCCAGGGCGCTCGCAATCATTCTCGCATTCCTCGTCAAGGAAGCGCCCGCCGAAACAGTACAGCCATTGCTCGATCGCATGCCCGGCGCGCAGGCGGCCGCGGAGCAGGCCGGCGGCGGCGGATTCGGCATGGGGGGCATCATGGGCGCCGGCGCGGCACTGATGGGCCTCGGCCTGAGCATGCCGCAGGTGCAGGAAATCACCAGGATCGTCCTCGCCCATGCACGCGAGACTGCCGGAGAGGATGCGGTGGGAGAAATCGTGGCCGCAATTCCCGGCCTCGGCCAGTTTCTCTGAATAGGGCGCACGACAGAATACCGAGAAGTCCGGAACCCGAGAACGCCGGAACCCCAAAAAACCAGAACCCGAGAAAGCCAAAACCGTTGTCTGTGTCCTATCCCATCAGAGAGATCGACGACATCGACGAGGACGCAGCCGCGATTCTTCGCACTACGGGGATTCGCACGACGGCAAAGCTGCTGGAAGCAGCCAGCACGGCCAAGGCCCGCAAGACGCTGGCCGCGAAGACCGGCTTTGACGAGCGGCGCATCTTGCGCTGGGCCAATATGGCGGACCGAATGCGGGTCAAGGGGCTGGGCAAGGAATATGCGGAACTGCTGCGCGCCGTCGGCGTCGATACGGTCAAGGAACTGAAGTACCGCAACCCGGAACGGCTGGCCAAGGCCATGGCGGCCGCCAATGCCAAGCGCAAACTGGTCCGGCTGCTTCCGTCGGAAAAGGCGGTCGGCCGCTGGATCGAAAGCGCAAAAAAGCTGCCGCTAAAAATCAGCTACTGAACGCCGGCACGCCGCGCGCTTGACACCTCCCGAAGAAGCGCGCAATGCCAACCGCATGAGCGCGGTCGCAACCATGCCATCGCCCACCAGCAGTGCGGCTTCACAGCCGCTGACCAATCTTCTGAACGCGAAACGCACGCTGGTCATGGGCGTGCTCAATGTCACGCCGGATTCCTTTTCCGACGGCGGACGTCACCTCGATCCGGACAGCGCGCTGGCGCAGGCGCGGCGCATGGTCGGAGAAGGAGCGGACATCGTCGATGTCGGCGCGGAATCCACGCGACCCTATGGCGACGCCAGGCCGGTGAGCCTCGAGGAGGAGAAGCGGCGGCTGCAGCCGGTGCTCCCCGGCATAACCGCGCTTGGCGTGCCCGTCTCCATCGACACCATGAAAGCAGACATTGCAGACTGGGCACTCGGTCTGGGCGCCGCGATCGTCAACGACGTCTGGGGTTTGCAGCGCGATCCCGACATGGCTGGCGTGGCTGCCGCCCATAATGCGCCGGTGATCGTCATGCACAACCGCGAGCAGGCCGATCCGGAAATCGACATCGTCGTCGACATATTGCGGTTTTTCGAGCGCTCGCTCGATATCGCCGCGCGCGCAGGAATCGGGCGCGCGAAAATCGTCCTCGATCCCGGGATCGGATTCGGCAAGACGCCGGACCAGAGCATTCTCGTTCTTGCACGCCTGAGCGAGCTTAAACGGTTCGAGCTTCCTCTTCTTGTCGGCGCCTCGCGCAAACGATTCATCGACAGCGTGGTCGCCGCGCCGCCGGACCGAAGGATCGGCGGATCGATTGCGGCGCATGTTCTCGCCGCCCTCGATGGCGCCGCCATCGTGCGTGCGCATGACGTGCGCGAAACGGTGCAGGCGCTGCGTGTCGCCGAAGCGATCCGGAGTCGGTCGTGAGCGACCGCATTTTCATTAGAGGCCTGTCGCTGCACGCCTATCACGGGGTCATGGCGCACGAATCCAAGGTCGGACAGGGATTCGCACTCGATCTGGAATTGTCCATCGATCTGGCGGAAGCCTCGCGGTCGGACCGGCTGGCTCACACCGTTTCCTACGACCAGGTTGTCGGCGCTGCGAGCGAGGCGTTTTGCGGCAGGCGCTATCGCCTGATCGAGGCGGCAGCCGGTGCCGTCGCCGATGCGCTGCTCGCGAATTTCCCGAAAGTCATTGAAGTTGTCATCACCGTGCACAAACCGCACGCACCGATTGCTGCGATCTTCGACGATGTCGGAATCACGATCGCTCGCAAGAGAAGCAGGTGAGCGGATCGTCATGGCCGAGGCGTTCATTGCGCTTGGCGGCAATCTCGGCGACGCCCGTACGACCATCGCCAAGGCCATCGCCGTTCTCTGCGACGGTCTGGACATCGTCCTGCGCAAGCGCTCGTCCGACTACCGCACGCCCCCCTGGGGCGTCGCCGACCAGCCGCCTTTCGTCAATGCCTGCATCGGCGTCGAGACCGCGCTCGCCCCGCGCGCGCTTCTCCTGCGCGCGCAGGCGGTGGAACGCCTGTTCGGGCGCGATCGACGCAACGAACGGCGCTGGGGACCGCGCACGCTCGACATCGACCTCCTCGATTATGACGACCGCTCGGTCGCCGAGCCCGGGCTCACGCTGCCGCATCCACGGCTCTTCGAGCGCGCATTTGTGCTGATCCCGCTCGCAGAAATCGCGCCGGATCGCAGGATCGCAGGCCGGCGCGTAGCGGAAGCCGCGTTGGCCGTCGACCGGACCGGAATCGAGCGGCTCCCCGACGCAACGGAAAACGCGCCAACTAAAGCAGCACCTGACATGTAAGTTCGGCGATTGGCGCAGCGTTCGCGACGTGGCATCTAGGTGGCATGAAGGACGTTGCCTCCGACGATCTGGCCCTGGCCTCCGATTTTCCGCCGGCCTCGCGCGACCAGTGGCGTGCGCTCGTCGATGCCGTGCTCAAAGGCGCGCCGTTCGACAGGAAGCTGGTGAGCGCGACCTATGACGGTCTGCGCATCGAGCCCCTTTACGAACGCCTCAGGGGCGCGGGCGCGGTTGCCGGCCGGCCGGCGACGATGCCGTGGCGGGTGATGGCGCGCGTCGATCATCCCGATCCTGCGATCGCCAATCGCCTGGCGCTGGAAGAACTGGAAGGCGGTGCGACCGGACTTTCGCTGGTATTTGCGGATTCGGTCGGCTCTTGCGGATTCGGGATCGACGGCTCGGCGGCCGCGCTGGCACAGCTGCTCGACGGCGTCTATCTCGATGCTGGCGTCGCCATCGAATGCGAACTTTCCTCGCAAGCGCGCGACGCGCCCGCGCAGATCGCAAGCCTCGCCAGAGAACGCGGGATCGATCCCGCACAGCTCGATCTGCGCGCCGGCTTCGATCCGCTCGGGCTGATGGCGCGGCGCGGCGGCGGCCCCGTTGCCTGGACGGAGCTGGCACCGGTTTTTGCGCGCATGGTCCTCGACCTGAGCCGGATCGGCTTGCGCGGCCCCTTTGCCGTCGCCGATGCAAGAGTGGTGCACGATGCCGGGGGCTCGGAGGCGCAGGAGCTTGCCTTCGCGCTGGCGGTGGCCGTCGCCTATTTGCGCGCGCTCGAAGCGGGAGGCCTGCCGCTCGACCGGGCCTGCGCATCGATTTCCTTCCGTCTGGCCGCCGATGCCGACCAGTTTCTCACCATGGCCAAGTTCCGCGCCCTGCGGAGGCTGTGGGCGCGCGTGCAGGAAGCCTGCGGTCTCGACGCCGCGCCCGCTTTTGTCTCGGCGGTGACGGCCTGGCGCATGATGACGCGCCGCGATCCTTACGTGAACATGCTGCGCACGACCATTGCCGCGTTCGCGGCCGGGCTGGGCGGCGCAGATTCGATCGTCGTGCTTCCCTTCACCGCCGCGCTTGGCCTGCCCGACGCATGGGCACGCCGCGTCGCCCGTAACAGCCAGCTCATATTGCTCGAAGAGTCCGGTCTGGCGAAGGTCGCCGATCCCGCGGCTGGATCCGGTGGAATCGAAGACCTGACCGACAAGCTTTGTCGTGCATCCTGGACGCTGTTTCAGGAGATCGAGGCGGCCGGCGGCGCCGCCGCTGCGCTCGAAACCGGGCTCATCCAGGCGAAGACCGCAACGACGCGTGCGGCACGCGAGAAAGCGATTGCGACGCGCCGCGATCCGCTCACGGGCACCAGCGAGTTTGCCCATCTGGCGGAGACGCCGGTTTCCGTGATCGAAGCGAATCCGCCGTCCACCGAAGCGCTTGCGCGCACGGTCGCGTTCGCAGCCATGCCGGCAATGCGGCTGTCGGAGCCCTTCGAAGCGCTGCGCGATGCCGCCGACCGACTGGCAGACAAGACCGGCACGCGACCGAAGGTGTTTCTCGCCAATCTCGGCCGGCCGGCCGATTTCATCGCGCGGGCGACCTTTGCCAGAAACGTTTTCGCGGCTGGCGGCATCGAGGCGGTGGACTCATCCTCCGGTGCCGAAGCAGAATCGGAGACCGTCGCCGCCGCGTTCCGGCGCTCCGGCGCAAAGCTGGCCTGCCTGTGTTCGTCGGACGAGGTTTATGCCGCACACGCGGCGGAAGCCGCACGGGCTCTCGCGCGCGCGGGAGCCGCACATATCTATGTGGCCGGACGCCCTGACGCCGAAGGTTTGCAAAAGGCGGGCGTACAATCCTTCGTTTACGCCGGCTGCGACGTGCTGGCGACGTTGCGGGCGGCGCATGCTATGCTGGAGCCGACATGAGCCAGATCCCGGATTTCAGCAGGATCGGATTCGCGGCAGCGCAGAATGCCGGCGCGCCGGGCGCCAACACAGCGCCCTGGCTTACGCCCGAAGGCATTCCGGTCAAACCGCTTTACGGCGAGGACGATCTCGCCGACATCGATTTCCTCGACACCTGGCCGGGGATTGCGCCCTATCTGCGCGGCCCCTACCCGACCATGTACGTGACCCAGCCCTGGACCATCCGCCAATATGCCGGCTTCTCTACGGCGGAAGATTCCAACGCCTTCTACCGGCGCAATCTTGCCGCCGGGCAGAAGGGGCTGTCGGTCGCCTTCGATCTGGCCACGCATCGCGGCTACGACAGCGACCATCCGCGCGTCTCCGG
>CAYWCE010000005.1:71230-85661 GCA_964456755.1 uncultured Hyphomicrobiales bacterium | reverse complement strand
ATCGACGCCGCCAAGGGCATCGAGGCGCGCACGCGCAAGCTGTTCGAGGTCTGCCGGCTGCGCGACATCCCCATCGTCACCTTCATCAACAAGATGGACCGCGAAAGCCGCGATCCGTTCGAACTGCTCGACGAGATCGAAGTCACGCTGGCGCTCGACACTGCGCCGGTGACATGGCCGATCGGACGCGGGCGCGATTTTGTCGGCACGTTCGATCTGGAGACCGGCGGCGTGCGCTTGCTCGAAGGCGACGGCGCCAAGACCGGCGCGCCCAAGCAGATGCCGTTCGACCAGCTTGCCGCCCTCAATCCGACTTTCGATCCGCCGGACCTCGCCGACGAACTCGATCTCGTGCAGCAGGCCTGCCGCAAATTCGATCTCGCCTCGTTCCGCGAGGGACATTTGACGCCGGTCTATTTCGGCAGCGCGCTGAAGAATTTCGGCGTCGGCGATCTGCTGGAGGGGCTCGGCGCGTTCGCACCCCCGCCGCGTGCCCAGGCCTCCGACAAGCGCCGGGTCGAGGCGGACGAGCCGCAGATGGCGGCCTTCGTGTTCAAGATCCAGGCGAATATGGATCCGAACCATCGCGATCGCATCGCCTTTGCACGCATCTGTTCGGGGCGGCTGCAGCGCGGCATGAAGGCGAAACTGGTGCGCACCGGCAAGCCGATGTCGCTTGCCACTCCGCATTTCTTTTTTGCCAAGGACCGCGCGCTGGCGGAAGAAGCCTATGCCGGCGACGTGGTCGGCATTCCCAATCACGGCACGCTGCGCATCGGCGACACGCTCACCGAAGGCGAGGAGCTGAACTTCATCGGCGTGCCGAGCTTCGCGCCGGAAATCCTGCGCCGGGTGCGGCTGTCCGATGCGATGAAAGCCAAGAAGCTGAAACAGGCGCTGCAGGAAATGGCCGAGGAGGGCGTAGTGCAGGTGTTCCGCCCCGCCGACGGCTCGCCGGCACTGGTCGGCGTGGTCGGACCGCTGCAACTCGACGTGCTGAAAGTGCGGCTGGCGGAGGAATACGGACTGCCGGTTGATTTCGACGTTTGCGAGTGCGAACTGGCGCGTTGGATTTGGGGCGCGGATCGCGCGGCCTTCGATGCCTTCGTCAACGCCAATCGTTCCGGCATTGCCGACGACCTGGACGGCGACCCGGTCTTTCTGGCGCGCAACGCATTCTATCTCGACTATGCGCGCGAGCGCGCGCCGGACATCGTCTTCACCGACGTGAAGGACGTGAAGAAGGCGCGGGCGGAGAAGTAGTCGGCGCGGCGCCCCTGCGACGCGTTCCGAAGCGGCTGCCGCGCGGCGGGCAGAAGGCGCATCGAAACGCAAGGGCGGAATCCCGGCTGCGATTTCCTCAGGACCGGAAAGCCTCTAGTTGAGCTTCACGCCGGCGGCGCGGATCACCGGCGCCCAGCGCGCGATCTCCGAGTCGATGACCGCGCGGAACGCCTGCGGCGAATTGCCGACCGGCTCCATATATTGCGTGGCGAGCTTCTCGCGCACCGGCGGCAGGTGCAGGATTTCGGCGACGTCGCGACCGATTTTTTCGACGATCGCCTTCGGCGTCGCGCCCGGCGCGATCAGGCCGTTCCAGGTATCCGCCTCCACGGCGATTCCGGATTCCCTGAGCGTGGGCACCCCGGGCAGGAACGGCGAGCGGCGCGGCAGCGATACCGCGAGAATTTTCGCCTTGCCCGCCTGCACATGCGGCGTGACGGCAATCGCCGGCAGCACCGCCATATGCACGTCGCCGCGGATCAGCGCGGTCATCGCCGCCGGCGAAGACGTGTAGGGCACGTGCACGAGCTTCGCCTCCGCCTTGATGGCGACCGCTTCCATCGTCAGATGCGAAAGCGAGCCGACGCCGATCGATCCGAAATTGTACTTGCCCGGCTCCTTGCGCAGCAGCGCGATCAGTTCGGCGACCGAATTGACGCCCAGGTCGGGATTGACGGCGAGCGCGCTGGGCATAGTGACAAGCTGGGTGACCGCTGCGATATCCCGGGCCGGGTCGTAGGGCAGCCGGGGCAGCAGGATGGTGTTGATCGCCAACGGCCCGCCGATGCTGATGCCGATGGTTGCGCCGTCGGGCGCGGCTTTTGCCACCGCGTCGGTTCCGGTGATGCCGCCGGCGCCGGGCCTGTTTTCGACGATGAAGGAAGAGTTCGGATACCGGACCTGAAGCTGGTCGGCGATCAGCCGTGCGATCATGTCCGGCGTCGAGCCGGGACCGAACGGAGCGACAATCTTCACGGTCCTGGCCGGCCAGTCCTGCGCCGCCGCAGGCGACACCAATGCCGACACGGCAAAAAGCGACAGTCCCGCAAGCGACAGCGCCGTCACCGGTGCGCGGGTCGAGCGCGCTGCCGCGCGTCCCGCGGCTCGTGCAATCGCACCGAAGCGAAGATCGGTCCTGGTCATGACGCTCCCTCGGGACGACAATGCCCGACGACCGGGCCTCGCCCGACCGAGGTAACCGGTCCTGCATCGTGCGACAAGCCGGCATGCGCGGGCCGGCTTGCCAGCCATGGTCCGATCCTCTATCGCGGGGCGGCAAAAGCTTCCCCGGTTTGCGGTCATGGCGCCGGACACGCCGCCGGATACAGGAGAACCGGACATGGGACTTGCGATTCTCGTTCTCGGATTGATCCTGTTTCTCGGCGGGCACAGCTTCGTTGCGATGCGCGAGCGGCGCGCCGCCGCCATCGCGCGCTTCGGCGAGGCGGGCTACAAGGGCCTGTTTTCGCTGATCGCGGTTTTGGGGCTTGCGCTTATCGTCTACGGTTTTGCGCATTACCGGGCGACGGGTTGGATCGACGTCTGGAATCCTCCGGCCTGGACACGGCATGTCGCGGCCGGCCTGATGCTTCTTTCGGCGATCGCCGTCGCGGCCGCCTATAGCCGCGGCCACATCAAGCGCATGCTCAAACACCCGATGCTGGTCGGCGTGAAGCTGTGGGCGCTCGCGCACCTGATCGCCAATGGCGATCTCGGTTCCATCGTGCTGTTCGGCTCGGTGCTCGGCTGGGCGGTTTTCGATCGCATCTCGCTCAAGCGCAGGACCGATCCGGGTGCGCCGGCCATTCCCGCCGGCGGATGGCCGCGCGATGCCGTGGCCGTCGTCGCCGGCCTGTTCGCCTATGTCGCGCTCGGATTGTGGTTCCATCCGCACGTGATCGGCGTGCCGGCTTTCAGCGGATAGCCGGCCATGTCCGCGCAGCAGCAGAACAGGCGGCTGACCGCCCCCGATATCCGCGCCCGCAAGGGCGGCGAACCGGTCGTCGCGCTTACCTCCTATCACGCGCATACCGCGCGTCTGGTCGACCGGCATTGCGATGTCATTCTCGTCGGCGACTCGCTCGGCATGGTCATGCACGGGCTGGAGACGACCGTCCCGGTCACTCTCGACATGATGATCCTGCAGGGACTTGCGGTGATGCGCGGCTCGCGGCACGCGCTGGTCGTCGTCGACATGCCGTTCGGCTCCTACGAGGCATCGAAGGAACAGGCATTCGCCGCGGCGGCGCGGGTGATGAAGGAGACCGGCTGCGGCGCGATCAAGCTCGAAGGCGGCAGGCGCATGGCCGATACCGTCCGTTTTCTTGTCGAACGCGGCGTTCCGGTGATGGGCCATGTCGGACTGACACCGCAATCCATCAACACCATCGGCGCGTTTCGCGCGCAGGGACGCGAGGAGAAGGACTGGGCCCCGATCGAGGAGGATGCGCGGGCGATCGCCGAAGCGGGCGCTTTTTCCATCGTCATCGAGGCGGTGGCCGAGCCGCTGGCGCGACGGATCGCGCAGTCCGTCGATGTGCCGACCATCGGCATCGGGGCGAGCGCCGCCTGCGACGGGCAGATTCTCGTGCTGGAGGACATGCTCGGGCTGTCCGAGCGGGTGCCGAAATTCGTCAGGCGCTATGGCGAGCTTGGCCCCGCGATCGAGAAGGCGGTGGCCGACTATGCCGCAGACGTGCGGGCGCGGGTCTTTCCCGGGCCGGACAACGTCTACGCCATGAAGGGAAAAAGCTGATTGCGGCAATGCCGGCGCGGGCGTTAAGCATGTCCGCGGCCGGTTTTGCCTTGCCGCCGCCACACGGATAATTTACCCGCCACCTGAACGGGGCTGCCGGCGGGGCGGCGGTTCCGACACATTCACGCCGGGGACAGTGCTTTGGCCGACATTTTTCACGAAGTCGACGAGGAAGTCCGTCGCGAACGGCTGAAGAAGCTGTGGGAGCGTTACGGCGTCTATCTGGTTGCGCTCGCCGTTCTGGTTCTCCTCGGCATCGGCGGCTGGCGCTTCTACGATTACTGGGAATCCCGCAAGGCGGCCGAGACGGGCGCCGCCTACCAGGCGGCGATGGCGCTGTCGGAAGCCGGAAAGCATCGGGAGGCGGCCGAAGCCTTTGCCCGCGTCGCGAGCGAGGGAACGGCCGGCTATCGCGCGCTGGCGCGGCTGCGCGAAGCGGCGGAAATGGCGGGATCGGACCGCAAGGCGGCGGTTGCGACCTTCGATGCGCTGGCGGCCGACACTGGCATTCCGCAGGCGCTGCGGGACGCCGCCGCCGTGCGCGCGGCCAATCTCCTGATCGACGGCGCCACGTATGACGAACTGCGCGCGCGGCTCGAAGCGCTTGCCGAAGGCAACCGTGCCTTCAGGCACAGCGCGCGCGAATTGCTGGCGCTGTCGGCCTGGCGGGGCAACGATTCGACGAATGCGCGGCGCTGGTCGGAAATGATCCTCGCCGACGGTGAGACGCCGCCTGCCATCCGCTCGCGCGTCGACGTGCTGATGGCGCTGTTGCCGGCGGCGGCGAAAGGCTGAGCATGACGATGGCCGGCGCGCGGAGACGCAGACGATTGGCCGGCGCAGCCCTGGCGCTGGGACTGGCCCTGTCGCTATCCGCCTGCGAGTCCTTCGACATCGCCGACATGATTCCCGACAGCAAGAAGAAGTTGCCGGGCGAACGGCGCGAGGTCTTTCCCGAAGGCGTACCGGGCGTGCCACAGGGCGTGCCGCCGGAACTGGTGAAGGGCTATCAGGCGCCGGCCGAAGAACCGCCGCCGGAGGCGGTGGAGGAAAAGCCCAAGCCGCAACCGCGCAGGCAGGCCTTGCGCCCGCGGCAGCAATCCGCGCCCCGGCAACAGTCGCAACAGCAGCAACAGGCCCAGCAGCCGCAACAGGCCCAACAATCGCAGCCGCAGCAAGCGGGAGGGTGGCCGTCGCAGCCTGCGCAGCCGTCGCAATGGCCGTCGCAGCAGCCGGCGCAACAATCGGCCTGGCCCGCCGCTCCGACCCCCGGAACCTTCTCGCGCTGAGCGCCGTCGTCCGCTAAACGGGCGCCATGAGTTTCACCGTCGCCATAGTCGGTCGGCCGAATGTCGGCAAATCGACCCTGTTCAACCGCCTGGTCGGCAAGCGTCTTGCGCTTGTCGACGACCGTCCCGGCGTGACGCGCGACCGACGCGAGGGACAGGCGCGGCTCGGCGATCTGACATTCGGCGTCATCGATACCGCCGGTCTCGAACAATCCGCGCCCGACAGCCTGGCCGGCCGCATGATGGCGCAGACGCGCGCCGCGCTCGCGCAGGCGGATGCGGTGCTGTTTGTGATCGACGCGCGCGAAGGGCTGCTGCCCGCCGACCGCGGCTTTGCCGACCTTGTCCGCAAGTCGGGCAAGCCGGCGATCGTCGTCGCCAACAAGAGCGAAGGAAGGGCCGGGGAAGCCGGCGCGTTGGAGGCCTACGGGCTCGGACTGGGAGAGCCGGTCGCCGTCTCCGCCGAGCACGGCGAGGGGATGGCCGATCTCTACGCTGCGCTGCGCACGGCGCTTCCCGAGAGGACCGCGGCGCCCGATGCCGCGCAAGGCCGGGCCGAAGACCGTCCCGTCCGCGTTGCCGTGATCGGACGGCCGAATGCCGGCAAGTCGACGCTGATCAACCGGCTGCTCGGCGAGGAGCGCCTGCTCACCGGGCCGGAAGCCGGCATTACGCGCGATTCGATCGGCGTTCCTCTCACCTGGCGCGGGCGCGACTTTCTCGTCTACGACACAGCGGGTATCCGCCGCCGTTCCCGGGTGGAGGAAAAGCTGGAAAAGCTTTCCGTCGCCGATGCCCTCAATGCCGTGCGCTTTGCCGAAGTTGTGGTGCTGCTGATGGATGCGGCCGCGCCGTTCGAGGAGCAGGATTTGCGGCTTGCCGACCTGGCCGAACGCGAGGGGCGCGCGCTCGTCATCGCCATGAGCAAATGGGATCTGAAGGACGAGGGCCGGCATGCTTTCGCCCGATTGCGCAACGAGGCCGATCACTGGCTGCCGCAGGTCAAGGGCGTCCCGGTCGTGGCGATATCCGGCCTGACCGGAGAGGGGCTCGACCGGCTGATGCAGGCGGTTCTGGACGCGCATGCAGTGTGGAACCGGCGCGTGCCGACGGCGGCGCTCAATCGCTGGTTCGAGGAGGCGAGCGCATCCAATCCGCCGCCCGCCGTGTCCGGCCGCCGGCTGCGGCTCAACTACATGACGCAGCCGAAATCGCGGCCGCCGAGCTTCGTGGTGTTCTGCACGCGTGCGGATGCGGTGCCGGAATCCTACAAACGATATCTGGTCAACGGTCTGCGCGAGGCGTTCGAACTGCCGGGCACGCCGATCCGGCTCACTCTGCGCGAGAAAGACAATCCTTACGCGGCACGGAAAAAGAAAAAGCGGTGACGTGCAACCGGCGGCTCAGCGCGGCTCGTGCAAATCCACAAGGCGGTTGTCGGCGAACGAATAAAGCGCTCCCGTCTGCACGAAATCGGGCAGGCATAGCGGCACGATCTTTTCCGCCACCGCCTCGGGCGCCGGCAGGGTCTCCGGATCCTCGCCGGGAAAGGCGGACGCGCGCATGCGCGTGCGCACCGGACCCGGGCTGAACAGGTTGACGCGCAGGGCGGTGGTTGCGGTTTCCGCCGCCCAGGTGCGTACCAGCACGTCGAGCGCGGCCTTGGACACCGAATACGGTCCCCAATAGGCCTTTGCCTTGGCCGCCGCCCCCGAGGTGACGAACACGGCGCGCCCGGCATCGGACTTGAGCAGCAGTGCCTCCATGCTGCGGATCAGGTGCCAGTTGGCGGTCACGTTGACCGCGAGCACCTCGTTCCAGGCCCTGGGCTCGACATGCGACAGCGGCGAGAGCGGGCCGAGCGCGCCGGCATTGCCGAGCAGGACGTCGAGCCGGCCGTAGCGCTCGGAAAGCGCGGCGGCGAGGCGGGAAATGCCGTCCGTGTCCTTGAGGTCGAGCGGCACCAGCGTCGCCGTGCCGCCGGCTTGCCCGATCTCGTCGTCAAGCTCCTCCAGGCCGCCCTGCGTGCGTGCGACGGCGACGACATGTGCGCCCGCCCGTGCCAGTTGCAGCGCGGTAGCGCGGCCGATGCCGCGCGAGGCGCCGGTGACGAGAGCGATGCGGGAGGAGAGGGGCTTGGTCATGCGCGGGCGAAATCCGGATGCAAGGCGTTGGAAACAGCGGGGACTTAGATGCCGGCCGTCTTCATGATGGCCGCGACGGCGCGAGCGCTTACGTCGGACGAGGCGGCAAGCGCGTCCGTCACCGCGACACGGTCCGCCGTGCTGCGGTTCTGGCTGAGCTTCATCTTGCCCTCAAGCGCGTCGATGGTGATGCGGAAACCGACGATGCCCTTCAACTGCCGCTCCAGATAATCGGCCGGCGCGTCGGAGACATGCCATCGTTCGGCGAAAGCCGCTTCGTGCAGCTCGGTGAGTTCCTGCACATGGGCGGCGAGCGCGTTACGGTCGTCGAATATCTCGACCGTGCCGCGGGCGCAGACGGTGACGTAGTTCCACGTCGGTACCGCCTTGCCGTGCTCCTTCTTCGACGGATACCAGGACGGAGACACATAGGCATCCGGCCCCATGAAGATCGCAGCGGCCGGCTTCGAAAAGTCGCTGTCGCGCCATTGCGGATTGGCGCGCGCGACATGGCAGCGGAGCTGCCCGAGCCGGCCGACCGATGTGTCGAGCACGACGGGGAAATGGCTGATGAGCGGGCCGTCGCGGCCGATGGTGGTCAGGCTGCCGAAGCCGATCTGCCTAATCTGGCGATGCAGGGTCGCGACATCGGACACGCGGAAATGCGGCGGGATGTAGAGCAAGTGCAAATGTCCTCTGCGGAAGGCGGGCAAAGGCGCGGAGCGGACTCAACTCGCCTCCGCGAGCAGCGACAATTGCCGCGGCGCATGCGTCTTCGCGGTCTGATCGGAGAGAGGGGTGGGATAGTCGCCGGTGAAGCAATGGTCGGTATATTGCGGGCGCACGGGGTCGCGGCCGGCGTGGCCCATGGCGCGGTAGATGCCGTCGACGGAGAGAAAGGCGAGCGAATCCGCGCCGATGAACTGACGCATTTCCTCGAGCGAATGGGTGGCGGCGAGCAGGTTGTCGCGGTCGGGCGTGTCGATGCCGTAATAGTCGGGATGCGCGATCGGCGGGGAAGCGATGCGGAAATGCACCTCGCGCGCGCCGGCATCGCGCATCATGCGCACGATCTTGGTCGAGGTCGTGCCGCGAACGATCGAGTCGTCGATCAGCACGATGCGTTTGCCCGCCACGACGGCGCGGTTGGCGTTGTGCTTGAGGCGCACCCCGAGCGCGCGAATTTGCTGCGTCGGCTCGATGAAGGTGCGCCCGACATAGTGATTGCGGATGATGCCGAGATCGAAGGGAAGCCCCGACGCCTGGGCGTAGCCGAGTGCGGCGGGAACGCCGGAATCGGGCACCGGCACGACGACATCGGCATCCGCCGGCGCCTCGCGCGCAAGCTCGGCGCCCATCGTCTTGCGCACTTCATAGACGGGACGTCCGCCGACGATGGAATCCGGCAGGGCGAAATAGATATATTCGAAGATGCACGGACGCGGCGGCATCGGCGGGAAGGGCTTGTAGCTGTGCTGCCCCTTTTCGTCGAAGATGACCACTTCGCCGTTGTCGATGTCGCGCACGTATTTCGCGCCGATGATATCGAGCGCGCAGGTCTCCGAGGCCAGGATCGGTGCGCCGTCGAGCGTACCCATGACCAGCGGACGGATGCCGAGCGGGTCGCGCGCGCCGACCAGCTTCTTGTTGGTAAGCCCGACAAACGAATAGGCGCCCTCCAGCGCACGCAGGCCGTCGATGAAGCGGTCGACGAAACGCGGCTTCTGCGAGCGCGCCACGAGATGCAGGATCACCTCGGTGTCGGTGGTCGACTGCATGATCGCGCCGTCATGCACGAGTTCGCGCCGCAGGCCGAGGCCGTTGGTGAGATTGCCGTTATGACCGATGGCAAGCCCAAAGGGGTCCAGTTCGGCAAAAAGCGGCTGCACGTTGCGCAGCAGCGTTTCGCCGGTGGTGGAATAGCGCACATGCCCGACGGCGCTCATGCCCGGCAGCCGGTCGATGACCTCGCGCTTGGAAAAAGTGTCGCCGACCAGGCCAAGCCGGCGCTCGGAATGAAAACGCTTGCCGTCGTAGGAGACGATGCCGGCGGCTTCCTGGCCGCGATGCTGGAGCGCGTGCAGGCCCAGTGCGGTGATGGCGGCGGCGTCGGGATGGCCGAATATGCCGAACACGCCGCACTCTTCGCGCAGGCGGTCGCCGTCGGTTTCCGCGCCGGTATCGGCGTCGGCGCACTCCGTCATGCCGGTCCGGGTCCGGTTGCGGAGGGGGGCCGGAGCGGGAAACGCATCCTTCATCTCGTTGCCCATCCGCCTTTCCGCGGCGCCTAGCGCACCGCTGCCGGTTTGCCCTGGATCAGCCGCTGCAGCGAGGCGCGGTCCGACCGCTCATAACCTTCCGTTTCGCCCCGCCCGGCATCGGAGCGCTGGCCCTGCGGCGGCGGCTCGTCGCCTTCCTCCGGTCGCGGCCGTTTCAGCCGCCTCAAGATGGTGCTTTCGGGGTCGTCCGGCAACAGCGACTTCAGCCAGTCGCCGGTGCCTGTGAGCACGACTTTCGACTTTGCGCCGGAAACCCATGTCGGCTGCGATTTTTCCGGCACCAGCCAGTCGAAGAACAGGAAGGCGACGACCACGATGATCAGCCCCCGGCCCAGCCCGAACAGAAACCCGAGCGTGCGGTCGAGCGCGCCGATTCGGCTGTCGAGGATGATGTCGGAAATGCGCACGGTGATGACCGACACGACGATCAGGGTGCCCAGAAACACGCCGCCGATCACGACCGCCGCGGCGACGATGTCATTGTTGAAATATTGCTTGGCCATCGGCAGCAGCCGCGCATAGAGGTAAAGCGTGGCCACCGCGGCGGCGACCCAGGCGGCGATCGACAGGATTTCGCGCATGAAGCCGCGGATCATCGCCAGCAGGCCGGAAACCAGCATGACGCCAAGCAGGATGATGTCGAGAATCGTGACGGGCATGGGAATGGGGGTTCGGTCGGCGGCTCGGGGTTCGGCGGCGCCTGTATAGCGGGCCGGCTGTTCCGCGTCACCCGTCTTCTCGCAGCGGATCGGGCCGGCGGCCCCGCCCGCGCGCGGCGATGTCGGCGACCAGCGCCGCAAGCGTCGCATTGGCCGTCAGGGCGAGCCCCGGCTCGCCGCCCGCCTCCGATCGCGCCAGTTCCGGAATATAGGCACGCTTGAAGCCGAGCTTTGCGGCCTCTTTCAGCCGCGCGGCAGCCTGCGAGACAGGCCGCAGCGCGCCCGACAGGGAAACTTCCCCGAAATAGACGGCATCGGGCGGCAGCGGCGCATTGGCGAGCGAGGAGACGAGGGCCGCCGCCGCCGCGAGATCGGCGGCCGGTTCCTGGATGCGCATGCCGCCGGCCACGTTCAGGTACACGTCGTGCCCGGACAGCCGCACGCCGCAATGCGCCTCCAGAACCGCGACCACCATCGACAGCCGGTTCTGGTCCCAGCCGACGACTGCGCGGCGCGGCGTGCCGAGCGAACTCGGCGCGACCAACGCCTGGATTTCCACCAGCACCGGCCGGGTGCCTTCGATGCCGGCGAATACGGCGGTGCCCGGCGAGCCGAGATCGCGCTCGGAGAGAAAGAGTTCGGAGGGATTGGAAACCTCGCGCAGGCCGAGACCGGTCATCTCGAACACGCCGATTTCGTCGGTCGGGCCGAAGCGGTTCTTCACGGCGCGCAGGATGCGGAACTGGTGCGAGCCCTCGCCCTCGAACGAAAGCACGGCGTCGACCATGTGCTCGACCACGCGGGGGCCGGCGATCTGCCCGTCCTTGGTGACATGACCGACAAGCACGATGCAGGCACCCGATTTTTTGGCGAAACGGATCAGCGTCTGCGCCGAAGCGCGCACCTGCGTCACCGTGCCGGGTGCGGATTCGACCGCATCGGTCCACATGGTCTGGATCGAGTCGATGACAATGAGGCCGGGCAAATCGCCCGCCGACAGAGTTGCAAGGATGTCCTCGACCGAAGTCTCCGCGGCAAGCTCGACATCGGCATCCGACAGGCCGAGCCTTTCGGCGCGCAGCCGCACCTGCGCCACCGCCTCCTCGCCGGAAATGTAGACCGCGCGCCGGCCCGCGCGCGCCAGCGCCGCGGCGACCTGGATCAGCAAGGTCGATTTGCCGATCCCCGGATCGCCGCCGACCAGCAGCACCGAACCGCGCACCAGGCCGCCGCCGGTGACGCGGTCGAATTCGGACATGCCGGTGCGCAGCCGCGGCGCTTCCTGCGTTTCGCCGGACAAAGGCTCCAGCGCGAACTGGCGCCCCTTGCCCGGCGCCCTGCCGGGGCCGCGCGGCCGCAGTGGCGAAGCCGTCTGCTCCTCGACCAGCGTGTTCCACTCGCCGCAGGCCTCGCACTTGCCCTGCCAGCGGCCATAGGCCGCGCCGCAATTCTGGCAGACTAAGGACGGCGTGCGCTTGCTCATCGGACTTTACAGGTTGTGCGCATTCGTTGCGGACCGCGGCGGCCGGTCAACCCGCCTCGCCCGACTTGTAGGCGCGCGCATAGCGGTGGCCGAGACCGGTCAGTACTTCATAGCCGATTGTGCCGGCGCGCGCCGCGACTTCTTCCAGATCGAGCCCGTCGCCGATCAGGGTGACGAAATCGCCGCGCTTGACGGCGCCGGCGGGAAGTCCGGTGACGTCGAGTGCGAGCAGATCCATGGAGATGCGGCCGACGACCGGGCAGCGCTCGAAGGCGGCGACGGCGACCCCGCCCGGCCTGTTGTCGTCGCCGCTGGCGGCGCGGGAATAGCCGTCGGCATAGCCGGTGGTGACGATGGCGATGCGCGAGCGGCGACGCGCCGTCCAGGTCGCATTGTAACCCACGGTCTGTCCCTTCTCGACATCGCGCACCAGCGCCACGCGCGCCTTCAGCTCGACGACGGGCTGCATCGGGTTGGTCCGGCCGGGCAGGGGATTGTGTCCGTAAAGCGCAACGCCCGGGCGCACCAGATCGCAATGCGCCGAGCGGCCCAGAAAAATGCCGGACGAATTGGCGAGCGAGGCGGGAATGCCGCGAAACATGCGCCGCACTTCGCGAAAGGCCAGTATCTGCTCGTTATTGCGCGGGCTTTCGGGATTTTCCGCGGAGACGAAATGACTCATCAGCAGCGTCATGCCGTGATTTTCCGCAGAAATGCGCGGAGCGATCGCCGCAGCTTCCTCGATGGTGACCCCGAGCCGGTTCATCCCGGTATCGACATGCAGGGCGAAGCCGCCTTTCCATCCGCTCGCGCCGACATAGGCGTCCCATTCGGCAAGTTCGGCGAGGCTGCCGATCACCGGCTGCAGGTAATGCCGGGCGAAGACGTCGGCCGTTCCGGTCGGCAGCCCGTTGAGCACATAGATGGCCGACTCGCGCGCAACCGCGCGTGCGCGCCGGGCCTCCGACAGGTCGGCCACGAAAAACGTGTTGCAGCCGGCATGATGAAGCTGGGCGGCGACCGGTTCGAGGCCGCAGCCATAGCCGTCTCCCTTGATCACAGCGGCGCATTCGACCGGGGTGACCAGCGAACGCAGCTGCTTCCAGTTGGACGCGACGGCGCCGAGATCGATCGACAGGATCGCATTGGCTTCGGCCGCGGGCGGGCCGTGCTCGTAGGTTGACTCGGTCGGGGAGGTGGCTTCCTGCACGGACATCGCGATGCTGGCAAACGGCAAAGCGCACCTTGTAGGCCCGCGGCATGCCGCTCGGCAACCCCGCATTCGTCAAATCGGGGTCCGCGCGCCTAGTAAATCTGCTCCGGCAGTTGTTGCTCGCGCGCAAGATCGGCGAAGCGGGTGACGCTGGCGTCGAACTGGACCTGCACGGTGCCGGTCGGCCCGTGCCGCTGTTTGCCGATGATCAGTTCGGCCTTGCCGTGAACGGCGGCGAGATCGGCTTGCCACTTGGCATATTCGTCGGTGCCGGGCCGCGGCTCCTTGTTGGCGAGGTAATATTCCTCGCGGAACACGAACAGGACGACATCGGCGTCCTGCTCGATCGAGCCGGATTCGCGCAGGTCCGACAATTGCGGCCGCTTGTCGTCGCGGCTTTCCACCTGGCGCGAGAGCTGGGAGAGCGCAAGCACGGGGATGTTCAGCTCTTTGGCCAGCGCCTTCAGGCTGGTGGTGATTTCGGTCACTTCCTGCACGCGGCTTTCCTGCGCGCGACGGGCCGAGCCCTGCAGCAGCTGAATGTAGTCGACGATCAGCACGTCGAGCCCGCGCTGGCGCTTGAGCCTGCGCGCGCGCGCCGCAAGCTGCGCCACCGACAGGCCGCCGGTCTCGTCGACATAGAAGGGCAGGCTCTGCAGCGCGATGGAAATGTCCTTGATCTTCTCGAAATCGATCTCGGTGATGGCGCCGCGCCGGATGGTGCTGGACGGAATCTCGGTCTGCTCGGCGATGATGCGGGTGGCGAGCTGCTCGGCCGACATTTCCAGCGAGAAGAACCCGACAATGCCGCCGTTGACGGTGGAGATATGGCCGTCGGCGCGCACCTCGCCCTGCCAGGCGCGGGCGATGTTGTAGGCGATGTTGGTTGCGAGCGCGGTCTTGCCCATTCCCGGTCGTCCGGCAACGATGACGAGGTCGGATGGCTGCAGGCCGCCCATCTTGCTGTCGAGGTCGCGCAGCCCGGTGGCGAGACCGGACAGTTTGCCGTCGCGCTGATAGGCTCGCGCCGCCATGTCGACCGCGGTGGTCAGGGCCTGCGCAAAACGCTGGAAGCCGCCCTCGTAGCGTCCGCTTTCGGCGATCTCGTAGAGCTTGCGCTCGGCGGTCTCGATCTGCTCCTTCGGCGCGAAATCGACCGGCGCGTCGTAGGCGTCGTTGACCATGTCCTCGCCGATCACGATGAGCGCGCGGCGGATCGACAGGTCGTAGATGGTGCGTCCGTAATCGAGCGCGTTGATCACGGTGGTCGCCGCAGCCGTGGCCAAAGCCTATGGTGGCAAGAAAAAAATCCACTGGATGGAAGT
>CAYWCE010000005.1:0-71220 GCA_964456755.1 uncultured Hyphomicrobiales bacterium | reverse complement strand
AATCGAGCGCGTAGATCTCGGTGGTCGCCGTATCATTAAGGCGGGCGAGGTATTGGCTGACCGTCAGGCCGCCGATGTCGTGATCGGCGGGCAGGAAGGTCTTCAGCGTGACCGGGCTTGCCACCTTGCCGGCGCGGACCAGGCTCGCTGCCAGATCGAAAATTCTCTGGTGGACCGGCTCGAAGAAATGCCGCGCTTCGAGAAAATCCGAGACGCGGTAAAAGGCTTCGTTGTTGACCAGAATCGCGCCCAAGAGCGCCTGTTCCGCCTCGATGTTGTGCGGTGCAGTGCGATATTGCGGCGCCGCCTCGACGGGCAGCTTGCGGGCGGTCGAATCGACAGGTGCCATCGTGTCCCGACATGCCGATGAAACAAGGTCAGAACCATGGCATTAGCATCGCGTCGGGCCGCGCCGATGACCGCCTGCGGAATTTCCCCGTTACCCACTGCGATACAGGGAGTGGCTGCGAAGTGCGGGCGAAAGCGCAGGACGCGCTTGACGTGACTATTGGGCCTGTGAGGCGTATCAGAGCCTTCCTCGACAGGTGAGCCATGCACCGAATAGCGGGAGCGCCACCCAAGAAAAGACCAGCACGAAAAAGAAGGCCTTGGTGAAAAAGACGGTCGCAGTCCCACGTTGTTGTGTGCCGCCAAACGGCAATCCATCAGCAATGCATTCGCCAATTTTCGTAGGAATAAGCGCATCAATCTCGCGAAGTCTTTTATATAGATTGCGGGCAGTTGTTACCATGCAACTGTAGGCGCTCAACGCCCCAGCGTTATAGACGACTCCGATAAGTCCAACGAACGCCAAGCCTGCGTATATGGCTGGATCGGGGAGCCCCCCGGACATCAAGAATTGCGTTGCCGCCAAGAGGACCGCATTGATCGCAAAGCTGATCGCAGCAAGCCGGAAAAAACCCTCGAGTAACGAAAGGCCAATCTTGAGAATTTCACTCTGCTCCGCGAGCAGAATGCTTTGATTGATCCGCCCTCTTGGCGCCTTGGACATCTGTGTTCCCGCGAGCCGTCGGTTTCAACATGCGGTCCCTAACCGACGCGCCATATTTATAATTATGTTCCCTAATTTAGCCTGCTAAACAATCCGCAGCGGCGTGGTTGCGCGCCGGGCCGCGGTATCGGCCGCCTGTTGCGCCGGGCCGTAGATGTAGCTGCGGGTCAGCGGCAGCCGGTCGATCTGCCGGGTGAGCTGTATCTGGTACACATTGAGACCGAAATGCCGAAACGACGTCTCGAAGCCGGCGAGATAGAATTCCCACATCCTGACGAACCGTTCGTCGAAAATCTTCAGAACCTCCTCGCGCCGGGCGAGGAAGCGCTCGCGCCAGTGGTGCAGCGTCTTGGCATAATGAAGGCGCAGCACCTCGATGTCGGTGACGATCAGGCCCGCCTGTTCGATCGCCGGCATCAGTTCCGAGAGAGTCGGCGTGTAGCCGCCCGGGAAGATGTATTTCCAGACCCAGGGATTGGTGATTGCCGGTTGGTCCCAGCGGCCGATCGTATGCAGCAGCATCACGCCGTCGTCTTTCAGCAAGTCGCGGCACTTGCCGAAAAATTCCGGGTAATAGGCGAGGCCGACATGCTCGAACATGCCGACCGAGACGATGCGGTCGAACTTTTCGGTGACGTTGCGGTAATCCTGCAGCCGGAAGTCGCAGGCAAGCCCTTCCTCCGCCGCGCGTGCCTGCGCGATTTTGATCTGTTCGTCCGACAGATTGATGCCGACCACCGAGGCTTTCGCCGTGCCGGCAAGGTGCAGGCTGAGCCCGCCCCAGCCGCAGCCAATGTCGAGCACGCGCAGGCCCGGCCGGTCGAGCAGGAGCTTTGCGGCGATATGGCGTTTTTTGGCGGCCTGCGCCTCTTCCAGGCCGGTATCTTCGGTTTCGTAATAGGCGCAGGAATATTGCATGTCCTGATCGAGGAACAGTTTGTAGAACCGGGTATCCAGATTGTAGTGATGCCGCGCGTTGCGGCTGGCTCGGAACAGGGTGTTGTTCTGGAACACGTTACGGAACAGCCGGCGGGCCTTGGACAGAATGCGCGTCCAGGCGGCCTGCCGCTGCCGGCCGGCATTGCGCACGATCAGCTCGAGAAAGTCGGCGATCGAGCCCTGCTCGACCACTAGTTCGCCGTCCATATAGGCTTCGCCGAGCCGCAATTCCGGATCGAGCAGGACCGACAATTGCGATTGCCATGAGGTGAACCGGACGGCGACCGGCGCGCCGCTGCCGTCACCGTAAACATGCCGCTGTCCGTCGGCACTTGTCACCGCGAGTGCGCCGTCCTTCACGAGACGGCGAAGAACAAAATCAAGGATCCGATCCATGATCACCCACCCACTCTACATGCCGTCCCCGCTCGCCGGCGCCGATTGACCTCGAAATTCCCCTCCGGTTTGTGGACAGCCTGACGCGGGGCCTTTGGCGTACTGGACGTAGAACCGTCACAATATATTAGAACAAAGTCCGGCTTTTCCGGCAATGCGGGCGGGCCCGCAGGGCCGGCATGCGATACGGGCGAACGAAGCGGGCAAATGAAGCGGGCAAGCGAAGCGGGCGATTGAACATGGATTGGGCGCGGTCTGAACGGCGGCGGACGGAAGGGTGCGTGTGCAGCGCGGCAAGCCGCGGGCGCGGCTGGCGTCGCAGCACGATCGCCGTGGCAATCGGTCTGCTCGTCGCCGCCGTTTCCGTTTTCGACGCCGACGCCAATCCGCGCGACAACACGCCGAGAGCGGCCCCGGCCCGCATGGCCCAGGCGCCGGCATCGGCGACCCCGCAAACCGAGCCCACCGACCTCGACGAGGGCAAAACGCCGCAGCAGATTTTCGCGTCGTCCTGCGCGGTCTGCCACCAGAGCGCCCAGGGCCTGGCCAAGGGGCGGTCGGGTGGACAGCTCGGCAGCTTTCTGCGCCAGCACTATACGACCAGTTCCAACCAGGCCCGTGTCGTCGGCGCATACGTCGCAAATCTTGGCGCAGCGCCTGCCGCGCGCGCCCCGGCGACTGCCCGCGCCGCACCGGCCGCGCGTCCTGCTGCACAGGAGCCGGCAGCGGCACGCAGGCCGCCGACGCCGGAGCCCGCGCCGGCCGCCCGTCGTCCGTCCGAACCGGCCGTCGCCGCCACCCAGCCCGCGCGCCGTGTGCGTACCGAGGACGGCAGCATGCAGCCGGTCGAGGGCCTTGTGGTGCTGCCGCCGGGCGCGACCGAACTGCCCGGCGAAGGCGGCAAGGTGGACGCCGGCAAGCCTGACGCAGGCAAGCCTGACGCAGGCAAGCCGGAACCCGCAAGCCGCGAGGCCAAGCAAGCGGAACCGCCCGCGCGCGACCGGCCGGCGGCACGACCGGCGGAAGCCGGCAAACCGCGCGAGCCCGAGAAGACCGCCCAGGCGCCCGCGCCCGCGCCGGCGGCCGAAGAACCGCCGGTCGCCGCACTGCCGCGGCCGCCCGATCTGCCGCTGCATCCCTTGACCGAAGACAAGCCGGTCCCCGCCAGCGTCCAGGAAATTCCGCTTTAGCCGGGGCGGCCGGGATACCAGGCGGTATCTTCCTATAGCCTTTTGGCTCTTTTCGGCTTGGTTGTGTCGCGCCCCCGGCAATCGCAGCGCACGCGTTTATGCGGCGTTTACGACAAATCGCTCCGGTTGCGGCGCCACCCATGCATCCGGTTATCGCTTAGTACTTCCATAGATACTTCCGCGTATTCGTCAGAGGATACATTTCGCCAAATTATACAGGCCAAACATGTTTATTTCTCGTTTTGGCGGCAAGTCCGGCATCCGGCAATTCACTCGTTTCGCGGCTTCGGCGTTCCGGCGCTTCGGGAGCGACCGGCGCGGCTCGTTCGCGACGATTTTCGCGCTGTCGCTCATTCCCATCTCCGTCGGCGTCGGCGCGGCGGTCGATTACAGCTTTGCCAACAAGATCAAGGCGCGGCTCGATGCGGCCGCGGATGCAGCCGCGCTGTCCGCGGTCAACAAGGTTGCCATGGGCAACACAGCCGCGCAGTCGGAGGCGGCGGCCCTCAACATGTTCCAGACCAATGCAGCGAGCATCAAGCATGCCGTGCTGGGCAAAAGTTCGGTCAAGGTGACCGACAGCGGGACCGGACGCGTGGCGGCGGTCAAGTACGCGGCCAAGGTCGATGCCGCATTCATGGGACTCGTCGGCATCAACAAAATCCCGGTATCGGGCTCTGCGTCGGCGGCCTCGGCACTGCCCACCTACATGGACTTCTATCTGCTGCTCGACAACACGCCGTCGATGGGGGTCGGCGCCACCAATGCCGATATCGGCCTGCTGATGGCCAGCACCCCCGACAAGTGCGCCTTCGCCTGTCACGACACGTCGACCGGCAACAACTATTACAATCTTGCGAAGAAAATCGGCGCGCAGATGCGCATCGACGTCATGCGCAAGGCGACGCAGGAATTGATGGATACTGCCGGCGCGACGCAGATCAATCCCGGCCAGTTCCGCATGGCGATCTATACCTTCGGGCAATCGGCCGAGAAGATGGGGCTGCAGACGATCCAGTCGCTGACGACGAATCTGAAAAAAGCCAAGTCGGCAGCCGAGGACGTCGACCTGATGTCGATCCCCTACCAGAACTACAACAGCGACACGCAGACCGACTTTCACAGCACGCTGGCGGCGATGAACAGCGCCATCGGCAATCCGGGCGACGGCAGCAAGTCCTCCTCGCCGATGAAAATCCTGTTCTTTGTCTCGGACGGCGTTGCCGATCGCGCGATCGGTTCGCCGGCCTGCCTGCGGCCGACAACCAACGGCAAGGATCCGAAGACCGGCAAGTCGGTGCTGCGCTGCCAGGAGCCGCTGGACGCAGCGCTCTGCACCTCGATCAAGAAGCGCGGTATCAAGATTGCCGTGCTCTACACGACCTATCTGCCGCTGCCGAGCAACGCCTGGTACAATACCTGGATCGCGCCCTTCAGCAGCGACATCGCCAAGAAAATGCAGGATTGTGCCGCGCCCGACTTTTATTTCGAGGTCAGTCCGACGGAGGGCATTTCCGAGGCGATGACGGCGCTGTTCCAGAAAGCGGTGCAGACGGCGCGCCTGACCAAATAAGGATGGCGCGCCGAAGCGTCCGACAATTCGCCGTTCACTCCTTGGCGGCGTCGGCGGGGGCGGATTCCGCGGAGGTGTCGTCGCCGACGGCGGCTTCCGCGCCCGGCTCGAAGAACGCCTCGGCGGTCGCTGCGATCTCGGCGCGTTCGGCTTCCTCGCCGGTGCGGCGCACGGTCACGTTCTCGCCGCGCGCCAGCCGTTCGGCTTCGTCGGCGCTGCGTGCGACATTGACCAGAATCGTAACTTCGACCTCCGGATGCAGCGCCACCGGCACCTTGTGCTGGCCGATCAGCTTGATCGGGGCATGCAGCGCGATCTGGCTGCGCGTGACGTTGACGCCCGCCTCGCCGATCATCGCAGCGAGATCGCGCGTGGATACCGATCCGAAAAGCTGGCCGGTTTCGGAAGCCTGGCGCAGCACGACAAAGGACTTGCCGTCGAGCTTGCTGCCGACCTTCTCCGCCTCTCCGCGGTTTTCGAGATTGCGCGCTTCCAGCTCCTTGCGCATGGTTTCGAAGCGCGCCTTGTTCTCCTTGGTGGCGCGCAGCGCCTTGCCCTTGGCAAGCAGGAAATTGCGTGCGTAGCCGTCTTTCACGCGTACCGTCTCGCCCATCTGGCCGAGCTTGGCGACGCGTTCGAGCAGAATGACTTCCATGGCGGCGACTCCTTGTTTTCCGGGATTTGCTGAATTCATTGTGAGGGCGGTGCGGGCGGCCCGCGCCGGACCGCGCGGCTGCGCAAGTCGAAAATCGTGTCGGCGATGCCGATGATGACCGGCAGCAGCACCGGCCAGATCAGCACCAGTGCCGCGCCGTAGATCATGCCGAGCAGCAGCGAGCGTGCGAACACCCCCCGCGTCACCGCATGCAGCACGGAAAAGCCGAGCATCGCATAGGCCATGGCGAGGCTGGCGGCGAGGATGCTGCCGATCGTGCCGACGATCGAGGACGAGAAGGTGGCCGCCAGCGCGACCGCGAACAGCGCCGGGGTGAACGGCGGGAAACGCATTGAGGGCAGGTCCGGCCATGGCCGTTTCAGCCGGCCGGAGGTGCGCACGATGCGGCCGGCGAGCCAGAGATTGAACACATTGGCCAGTGTGGCGATGGTCGCGCCTGCAACCGGAATCACGGCGGCGAGAAAATCCACCAGCCGCGTGGGATCCATGCCGGGAAGCTGCAACGGAGCCTCGCGCGGCGCCTGCGATTGCGCCTTGAGCATGCGCTCGAACGAGGAGCGCAGGCCGGCGCGGAAACTCTCCTCGTCGAGGCCGAAATTCGGAATGGTGGCAATCACCACGAGAGCGCCGAGAATCGCAGCCCAGACGACGATGCGGCCGGCCGGATACCACTCGACGCCGTCCGGCGCAGCCGGTTCCGGGCGGGCAAGCAGCGTGAGATAGCCGAGCCACCAGGCCGGCAGGCCGATGCCGAGCAGGAAGGCGATAAAGAAGAACGGGCCGAGCCCCAGCGCCAGGCCCGCTGCGGCGCTGACGGCGGCCACCAGCGCCGACCAGTGGCTCCAGCCGAGCGCCGCGATCAGGATCGGCAGCGGCGCGAGATAAAACAGCACGATCGATAGCAGCGAGCCGGACGCAACCGAGGCGAACAGCAACGCCGTCGCCAGGCCCGCTCCCAATCCGACAAAAACGATCTGCATCATCGAGCTGTCCCGCCTGTTCAGCGGTTAGAGGCGGATCGCAGTCCGCCCCAACCATCGGCGCACGGGACCGGTCCCGCACACCCCGTTTCGTTCGTCGGCCCGCCGGCCGTGCCGCCTCAGCGGATCACGTAGGGCAGGAGCCCGAGGAACCGCGCGCGCTTGATCGCCTGGGCCAACTCGCGCTGCTTCTTCGTGGACACCGCCGTGATGCGGCTGGGCACGATCTTGCCGCGCTCCGACACATAACGCTGCAGCAGGCGCACGTCCTTGTAGTCGATCTTGGGCGCGCCGGATCCGGAGAACGGGCAGGTCTTGCGCCGACGGAAGAAAGGACGGCGACCGCCGCCGCCACCACCGAATGCCATGGCTTATTCCTCCGTCTCGGTTTCTTCGCCGGTGCGTGCGCCCTCGTCGTCGCGCGGGCGATCGCGGCGCGGCCGGTCGAAGCGGTCGCCGCGGCCGAATCCGCGCTCGCCGCGATCTCCACGCTCGTCGCGATCCTGCTTGCGCATCATCGCGGAGGGGCCCTCTTCAAGCTCGTCCACGCGGATGGTGAGAAAGCGCAGCACATCCTCGTTCAGACGTTCCTGGCGTTCGACTTCCGACAGCGCCGCCGGCGGCGCATCGACATTGAGGAGCGTGAAGTGCGCCTTCCGGTTCTTGTTCATCCGGTAGGTGAGCGACTTGACGCCCCAATATTCGGTCTTGGTGATCTTGCCGCCGAGGCCCTCGATCACGCCCTTCAGCTGGGCGGTCAGTTCCTCGACCTGCTGCGCGCTTACGTCCTGGCGCGCGAGAAATACGTGCTCGTAGAGCGGCATGCCGTGCCTTTCCTTGCGTTCGTGCGCGTCCCGGCGCAAAGCCCAACGAGACCTTCGGAAAGGCTCGATGCTCTGATGGCGGGGACACAGGACGCCGGGCCAACCGGCCCTGCCGCAGCTCGCACCGGAGCCGACGGCCGTCCGTTCAGCCCCCGGCCGGGACGAGCGGAAGCGCGGGTTTATACGGGATTTTGAGGCAGATGCAAGGCGCCGGGCCGCCCCGGCCACCGCGCTTGACAGGTCCGGGCGCGCGGTGTCTTTCGGCCCGTTCCCGGCCAGATAGCGGCAGCATAGCAGCGATGACAGCGGCATTTACCTTTCCCGGACAGGGCAGCCAGGCCGTCGGCATGGGCAAGGCATTGGCCGATGCGTTCGCGCCGGCGAGGGCAGTGTTCGAAGAGGTCGACGCCGCGCTCGGCGAGAAGCTTTCAAAGACCATGTGGGAGGGGCCGGCGGAAACCCTGACCCTGACCGAGAATGCGCAGCCGGCGCTGATGGCGGTCTCGCTCGCGGCGATCCGCGTGCTTGAGGCAGAAGCCGGGCTCGAACTCGCGCGCGATGCGAAATTCGTCGCCGGACACTCGCTCGGCGAATATTCCGCGCTCGCTGCGGCAGGCGCGCTTTCCATCGGCGATACCGCGCGGCTGCTGCGCATCCGCGGCAATGCGATGCAGAAAGCGGTGCCGGTCGGCAAGGGCGCGATGGCGGCCCTGCTCGGCCTGTCCTACGAGGACGCTGCGGCCGCGGCGGAGGAAGCCGCGCAGGGGCAGGTCTGCCAGGCGGCCAACGATAATGGCGGCGGCCAGGTGGTCGTGTCCGGCAACAAGGCTGCAGTCGAGCGCGCCTGCGAAATCGCCAAGGCAAAAGGGGCGAAGCGGGCGATGATGCTCAGCGTTTCCGCACCTTTCCACTGCGCGCTGATGCAGCCGGCCGCCGATGCGATGGCCGAGGCGCTGGCGAAAGTCGCGGTGAAGCGGCCGGCGGTTCCGGTCGTCGCCAATGTGCGCGCGCGGGCGGTGAGCGAGCCGGCGGAGATCGTGCGCTGCCTGGTCGAGCAGGTCACCGGCACGGTGCGCTGGCGCGAATGCATCGCCTACATGGCGGGCGAGGGCGTCACGACCTTCTACGAAGCGGGCGCCGGCAAGGTGCTGACCGGTCTCGTCAGGCGCATTGCCGAGGGCGCCACCGGCATCGCGATCGGGCTGCCCGACGATATCGCCGCCTACAAGTCCGCGCGCGGCTGACGCCCGCCATTCGCAGGGAGGAATGCATGTTCGACCTTTCGGGCAAGACCGCGCTGGTGACCGGAGCGACCGGCGGCATCGGCGGCTCGATCGCCCGCGCGCTGCACCGGCAGGGCGCGACCGTTGCCCTATCCGGCACGCGCCGCGACGCACTGGACCGGCTGGCCGGCGAAATGCAGGAGCGCGTGCACGTGCTGCCCTGCGATCTGTCCGACAAGGACCAGGTCGAAGCGCTGGTACCGAAAGCCGAAGAGACGATGCAGAAGCTCGACATTCTCGTCGCCAATGCCGGGGTCACCCGCGACAACCTGTTCGTGCAATTGCGCGACGAGGACTGGGACACCGTCATCAACATCAACCTGACTTCGGTCTTCCGTCTCTCGCGCGCGGCGATGAAGACGATGATGCGCCGGCGTTTCGGCCGCATCGTCGGGATCACGTCGGTTGTGGGCGTCACCGGCAATCCGGGCCAGGGCAACTACACCGCGGCCAAGGCCGGCATGATCGGCATGATCAAGTCGCTGGCCAAGGAATATGCCCGGCGCGGCGTGACCGCCAATTGCGTCGCCCCCGGCTTTATCGCAACCCCGATGACCGACAAGCTCAACGACAAGCAGCGCGAGGCGATCCTGCAGATGGTGCCGTCGGGACGGCTCGGAACCCCCGACGATATCGGCGCCGCGGTGGTCTACCTCGCTTCCGACGAAGCCGGCTATGTCACCGGCCAGACCCTGCATGTGAACGGCGGGATGGCGATGATCTGAAGCCGAAAAACATCGCCGGGCAAAGGCTTGGGGACGAATGCCGCAATACTGGCCAAGGGTTTTGAAGTATGGTAACCGGACCACGGCCGGGTAGGGGGCTCCACGGCAGGGCGGCATCGGCCGTACACTGTGACCCGCTGTCGTCTGCGCAATGCAACAGGCGTAAGCCATGCAAATGGCGTAACGTGCGTGAGACGGACTGGCCGTGCCGCGACGGCTCCGATCGCTTCAACGATCGAGCCCATTCTTGAAAAACAGAGGTTCGAACGATGAGTGATATTGCCGAGCGGGTGAAGAAGATTGTCGTGGAGCATCTCGGGGTCGAGCCGGACAAGGTGACCGAAGGCGCGAGCTTCATCGACGACCTCGGGGCCGATTCGCTCGATACGGTCGAGCTGGTCATGGCCTTCGAGGAGGAATTCGGCTGCGAAATTCCCGACGATGCCGCCGAAACCATTCTCACCGTCGGCGACGCGATCAAGTTTCTCGACAAGAACGCCAAAAGCTGACGGTTCGAGAGCTGGCGCTTTCCGCCATGGCTCTGCATTGAGCTCGCCCCGGCGCCGCCTGCGCGATGCGCACGATTGCGGCGCGATGGCGGGCGGCGCGGAATCGATGCCCGCCCCTGCAAATTGCATGATTGGGAGCCGAATGTGCTGAGGCGCGTCGTGGTCACGGGGCTGGGAATGCTCACGCCGCTGGGCTGCGGTGTCGCGCCGACCTGGGAACGTTTGCTCAAGGGCGACAGCGGCGCCAGGCGCATCGAGAAGTTCGACGTCTCCGACCTGCCCTGCAAGATCGCCTGCCAGATTCCGCGCGGCGACGGCTCCGGCGGCAGCTACAATCCCGACCAGTGGATGGAACCGAAGGAGCAGCGCAAGGTCGACGAATTCATCGTCTATGCGCTGTGCGCGGCGCGTCAGGCCCTCGACGACGCCGACTGGCATCCGAAGGAGGCCGAGGACCAGTATGCCACCGGCGTTCTGATCGGCTCGGGCATCGGCGGCGTCGCCGGAATAGCGGACGGCGCCATTGTCCTGAAAGAGCGCGGACCGCGCCGCATCTCGCCGTTTTTCATCCCCGGCCGCATCATCAATCTCGCTTCCGGCTATGTGTCGATCGAATTCGGACTCAAGGGCCCGAATTCCTCGGTCGTCACCGCCTGCTCGACCGGCTCGCATGCCATCGGCGATGCCGGACGGCTGATCGCGCTCGGCGACGCCGACGTGATGGTCGCCGGCGGCGCGGAATCGCCGATCGACAAATTGTCGATTGCCGGCTTCGCCGCCTGCAAGGCGCTGTCCACCGGCTTCAACGAGGAACCGACGCGCGCCTCGCGCCCCTATGACAGGGACCGCGACGGCTTCGTCATGGGCGAGGGTGCCGGCGCCGTCGTGCTCGAAGAATACGAACATGCCAGGAAACGCGGCGCGAAAATCTACGGCGAATTGATCGGCTACGGCATGTCCGGCGACGCCTTCCACATCACCGCGCCGACGCCGGACGGCGAGGGCGCCTATCGTTGCATGGCGGCGGCGATCAAGCGCGCGGGAATTGCGCCGGGCGAGATCGACTACATCAATGCACACGGCACCTCGACCATGGCCGACGAGATCGAACTGGGCGCGGTGCAGCGCATGGTCGGCAACGCCGCGGGCAAGATATCCATGTCGTCCACCAAGTCCTCGATCGGACATCTGCTCGGCGCGGCGGGTGCGGTCGAGGCGATCTTCTCCCTGCTCGCCATGCGCGACCAGGTGGCCCCGCCGACCATCAACCTGGACAACCCCTCGGTGGAGACCCCGGTCGACCTCGTGCCGCATGTGGCGCGCCCGCGCACGATCGACGTCGTGCTGTCGAATTCCTTCGGCTTCGGCGGGACCAACGCCTCGCTGATCTTCCGCCGGCTTGTGGATTGATCCGGCAGCGGAATTTCGCGATTGCGCCGCAATCCCCTATAACAATCCAATCGAATCCGCCGTCGCGCCGGGGCGCGGGCGGGCTTCAGCACAAGCGACCCTGCAAGGGGTGACGGGAAGACGGGTGCGGCAGCCGCCGGCTTTGGCAGGCTGCCGGGGCGATGAAGGGATCGGGTTTTGGCAATGAACCAGCCGCCGGGGGGCGGTAACGGTCCGCGACGTCCGGGCTCGCCGCCCGGGCCTGGCGCCACGCAGGGCGATCGCGACTCGGCGCCACTGCGTCCGGGGCAGCCGCCGGCCCGTCCCTATCCGCATCCGGGCTTTCCGCGACCGGTTCAGCCGCAGCCGCCCGGCCGCGTCGAGCAGCCTGTGGCGCCGCAGCGGCCGCCGCAATTCCCGCAGCCTCCTGCGGTGCGCGGCACACCGCCGCCGCCGCCGATGCCGCCGCAAATCCGCTATCCGGCGCGGGCTGCGACCCCGCCGCCTCAAAATCCTCCAACTCGTCCGGCCAGTCTGGCAGACTTCGGGAGCGGGCATCGTCACGATGCCGCTCCGTCCGGCCGTGCGGCCGACCCGGGTGTTGCTTCGCACCGGGCGCCGGCGACGGCCACGGGAGGCCATCCCTATCCGCCGCTGTCGCAAAGGCAGTTCGATCCGACCGCCGTTCCGCTTCTGGATCCCGATCGCATGACACCGAAAAGTCCGCGCGCAGCGCTCGAACCGGAACGCGTCGCCATGCCGGGGCGGCGGTCGCGGCGGGCACGTCATCCGATCGTAATGGTCGGCAACGCGATTTTCACGCTCATCCTGCTGCTGACGCTGGCGCTTGGCGGCCTCGTTTTCTGGGGCAAGCAGCGTTTCGATGCTCCGGGGCCGCTTGCCAAGGAAAAGATCGTCAATATTCCGCGCGGCGGCGTGCGCGACATTGCCGAATTGCTGGTGCGCGAAGGCGTGATCCGCGAGCCATGGGTGTTTATCGGCGGCGCGCTTGCGCTGAAGGCGCGCGGCGAAGACCTGAAATACGGCGAGTATGAGTTTGCCAGGCATGCCAGCCTGCGCGACGTGGCCGAGACCATCATCGAGGGCAAGGTGGTGCAGCACCTGCTCACATTCCCGGAGGGGCTGACCTCCGAGCAGATCGTGGCGCGGCTGCTGGAGAACGAGGTTCTCAGCGGCAATATCCGCGAAATTCCGCGCGAAGGCAGCCTGCTGCCCGAATCCTACCGGTTCACGCGCGGCACGTCCCGCGAGCAGATGATCCAGCGCATGCAGCAATCGCAGGTGAAACTGCTGAAAGAGGTTTGGGAACGGCGCATGCCCGATCTGCCGATCCGCTCGCCCGAACAGCTCGTCACGCTCGCCTCGATCGTCGAAAAGGAAACCGGCAAGCCGGAGGAGCGCACGCGCGTCGCTGCCGTATTCGTCAACCGGCTGCGCCAGAACATGAAGCTGCAGTCCGATCCGACCATCATCTATGGCTTGGTCGGCGGCAAGGGATCGCTCGGACGGCCGATCATGAAGAGCGAGATCGAGCAGCCGACTCCCTACAACACCTATGTGATCAGCGGCCTTCCGCCCGGTCCGATCGCCAATCCCGGCCGCGCCTCGCTGGAAGCGGCGGCCAATCCGGCGCGCACCAAGGAATTGTTTTTCGTCGCCGACGGCACCGGTGGCCATGCCTTCTCGGAAAACTACGAGCAGCACCTGAAGAACGTGGCGCGGCTGCGCGTGATCGAGCAGAACGCGCGCGAGAATGCGGCGCAGCCTGCGCCTGCCGCTGCGCCCGCGCCGCCGCCCGCCGCGGCCGCGCGTCCATCCACGGCAACGCAGCGCGCGCAGCCGAATGCCCCGACCCCGCGCGCGCCGGCACAGGCGCAACCTGCGACGCGGCAGCAATAGCCGCGCTTGTGAGGTGCGGAGCCGCTGGCTAAGGTCGGCGGCGCAAAACGATTCCGCACCAACCGCACAGGCACACGATGGCGCTGTCGAGCATGACCGGTTTCGCTCGCAGCCACGGCGTAAGCGGCAGCTATCACTGGTCCTGGGAACTCAAATCGGTCAATGCCAAGGGGCTCGATCTGCGGCTGCGGCTGCCGCCGGGCTGGGACGCGGTCGAGGTTCCGGTGCGCGCCCGCGCCGCCGAGTCGTTGTCGCGCGGCAACGTCTACGGCAATCTGACCGTCAGCCGCGAGGGCGTCGCGCCGGTCGTGCGCGTGAACGAGGCGGTGCTGGGCTCGGTGCTCGGAGCGATGAAATCGCTCGCCGGTCGCCTCGACGCGGCGCCGCCGACGCTCGACGGGGTGCTCGGCCTGCGCGGCGTGATCGAGGTGATCGACGAGGAGGAGAGCGAGGAGGCGCGCGCCGCCGCGGTCGAGGCGATTGTCGCCGGCTTCGGCCAGGCGCTTGCGGGCCTTGCCGACATGCGCCGGCATGAAGGCGCGGCGCTCGGGCAGTTGCTGGCGGGGCGGCTCGACGAAATCGCATCGCTTTCCGGGCGTGCGGAGGCTGCGCCCGGGCGGCAGCCGGAGGCGATCAAAAAGCGGCTTGCCGAACAGATTGCAGCGCTGCTCGATGCCTCGGGCCGTTTCGATCCCGACCGTTTGCACCAGGAAGCGATCCTGCTCGCCAGCAAGGCCGACGTACGCGAGGAACTGGACCGCCTTGCCGCGCATGTCGCGCAGGCGCGCGCGCTGCTGGCCCAGGGCGGAGCGGTCGGCCGTCGCCTCGACTTCCTCGCGCAGGAGCTGAATCGCGAAAGCAACACGCTCTGCTCCAAGGCGATCGATCTCGAACTGAGCAATATCGGGCTGGAACTGAAAGCCGTGGTCGAGCAATTCCGCGAACAGGTGCAGAATCTGGAATGAGCGCGCCGCCCGACATTTCCCGCCGCGGGATCATGCTGGTCGTTTCCTCGCCGTCGGGTGCGGGCAAGACCACGCTGACGCGCGATCTGCTCAACAGGGAGCAGAAGGTCAGCCTTTCGGTGTCGGTGACCACGCGCTCGCGACGCCCCAGCGAGATCGAAGGCGTGCATTACCGCTTCATCGCGCAGCGCGATTTCGACATCTTGCGCGACGCCGGCGAATTGCTGGAATGGGCGGAAGTGCACGGCAATTGCTACGGCACGCCGCGCGCGCCGGTGGAGCACGCCCTCAATGAGGGCCGCGACGTGCTGTTCGATATCGACTGGCAGGGCACCCTGCAGCTCTACGAAAAGGTGCGCGCGGACGTGGTCAGCGTCTTTGTCCTGCCTCCGACGGCCGAAGAACTCAAGGAACGGCTGGTGCGGCGCGCGGAGGATACGCCCGAGATCGTCGACCGGCGTCTGCGCAACGCGCTGGAGGAAATCCCGCACTGGAGCGAATACGACTACGTGCTGGTGAATCACGACCGGCAGGAAAGTCTGGAGCGGTTGCGCGCGATCCTGACCGCGGAGCGGCTCAAGCGCGTGCGCCTGCAGGACATCGAGAAATTCGCCGAGGGGCTGCTCACCGACCTGCGCCGGATCGCCCCGTAACGCTCACGCGCTCGTCAGCACGACGCGGCCGAGGACGCGTCCGGCGCGCAGATCCTGCAGGGCGGCCTCAGCCTGCGCCAGCGGGCGCTCGGCGATCGGCGGCGGTGCCAGCTTTCCTTCGCGCGCCAGCGCCATGACTTCATGCGCTTCGGCGAGCGTGCCGGTCAGAATTCCTTCGATCCCCATCGGCTTGAGCGAAAACATGGCGATGGCGGTTGAGTAGGTGCCGCCAAGCAGGCCGGTGACGACGACCCGGCCCCCGCGCGCGAGCACAGAGGTAGCGAGACCGAGCGACTTGTCGGAGCCGACAAAGTCGACAGCTCCGTGAATACCCCCGGTCATGGCGAGAATCGCCTTGCGCGCGCCGGGATCGGCGGGATCGATGGCGGCCTGCGCGCCCGCCTTCAGCGCTGCGTCGCGTTTGGCCGCGTCGATGTCGGCAACCAGCGGCGCATGATGCGCAAACAGCGCGCGCGCGATGGCAAGCCCCATCATGCCGACGCCGCCGAGGCCGACAAGCAGCAGCGGCCCGCGCTGCGCCGCCGCGCTCAGCCGCTTCAGCGCGGCATAAGCGGTCAGTCCCGAGCACATCAGCGCGCCGGCAAAGCCCGGCGAGAGCGGCGCATAGTCGAGCAGGTAGCGCTGGTTGGGTACCAGCACATGCGTGGCGAATCCGCCGTCGGCATAGACGCCGAGATGGCGCGGCGCCGCGCAGAGATTTTCCTCGCCCGCCATGCAGGCCGCACACGTGCCGCAGCCGATCCAGGGGTAGACCGCGACCGGGCGGCCGGGCGTCGCGTCGCCGGCTTTCGGTCCGGCCCGTTCCACCACGCCGGCGATTTCGTGCCCGAGCGTGAACGGCAAGCTGCGGCCGGCTGTGACGTCGAGCTTCTTGTCCTCGCTCAACTTGAAATAGCCGTCCTGCATGTGGATGTCGGAATGGCACACGCCGCAACGCGTGATGCGCACCAGCACCTCGCCGCCCTGCGGCTCAGGGCAATCGACGATCGTTTCGCAGAGCGGGGCGGAATAGGCGACGAGCGACTGGCGGCGGAGCTTCATGCACGCAAGGTGCATGAGCGCGGATCAGGATGCAACCTTGCGCGCGGCGTGCAGGCGCGCCAGCCGCACGAAGCCCTCGACCGGAACGTCTTCCGCGCGGTCCGTCGGCGCGATGCCGGCCTGCGCGAGCAGCGCGGCAGGGTCGCCGCCGAGCGTTTTCAGACTCTGCCGCAGCATCTTGCGGCGCTGGCCGAACGCGGCTTCGGTCACGCGCTCGAGCGCATGGCGGTCGCAGACAAGGGGCTGCGCACGCGGCAGCAGCTCGACCAGCGACGAGGTGACTTTCGGCGGCGGCACGAATGCTTTCGGCGAAATGTCGAAAAGGATGCGTGCTTCGGTGCGCCACTGCGTCACCACCGAGAGCCGGCCATAGGCCTTGGTGCCGGGTGTGGCGGTGAGCCGCTCGGCGACCTCGCGCTGAAACATCAGCACCATGCGGTCGTACCAGGGCGGCCAGGGCTCCGCGCACAGCCAGGCCAGCAACAGCGGCGTGGCGATATTGTAGGGCAGGTTGGCGACGATGCGCGCGCGCGCGTCGTGAAGATGCGGCCGCGGATCGAAATCGAGCGCGTCGGCCTCGATCACGGTGAGGCGGCCGGGGCAAAGGCGGGCGATGTCCTGCAATGCGGCGATGGCGCGGGGGTCGCGCGCGACGGCAATCACGCGGTCGGCACCATGCGCCAGCAGGGCGCGTCAGGCCGCCGGGGCCGGGGCCGATTTCGAGCACGGCGACGCCTTCCAGCGGCCCGGCTGCGCGGGCAATGCGTCCGGTCAGGTTGAGATCGAGCAGGAAGTTCTGGCCGAGCGACTTCTTCGCCGCAAGCGCGTATTGGCGGATGACATCGCGCAGCGGCGGGAGAGCGTCGAGCGCGCTCATGATGCGGCGGCTGCAGACCGCTGCGAGGCCGGCGCGGCGAGGCGCGCGGCGAGCTTCAGCGCGGCGACCAGACTGCCGGGATCGGCACGGCCGGTTCCGGCAATGTCGAAGGCGGTGCCGTGGTCGGGCGAGGTGCGCACGAAAGGCAGTCCGAGCGTGACGTTGACCGCACGATCGAAGGCGAGCGTCTTCACCGGGATCAGCGCCTGATCGTGATACATGCACAGCACGGCATCGTAGGTCGCACGCGCGGCGGGATGAAACAGCGTGTCGGCGGACAGCGGTCCGCGTGCATCGATGCCCTCGGCCACCAGCCGCTGCACGGCGGCACCGACCACGGTCCCGTCCTCCTCGCCGAGGCTGCCGCCTTCGCCGGCATGCGGATTGAGGCCGGCCACCGCAAGGCGCGGACGCGCGACGCCGAAACGCGCGGCGAGATCGTGCGCGGCAATGCGGCCGGTCTCAACGATCAGGTCGGCGGTCAGGCGCTTCGAAACGTCATGCAGCGGAATGTGAATCGTCACGGGGATCGCCGCGAGTTCCTCGCACCACAGCATCATCACCGGACGGACCGCTTCGCCGGTGATGTCCTGTGCGAGCGCAGCCAGAAACTCGGTATGCCCCGGATAGGCAAAGCCGGCGCTGTAGAGGACGGATTTCGCCACCGGTGCGGTGACCATGGCGGCGGCATGTCCCTGCATCACGTCGGAGACGGCGCGGCGAATGGCGGCGATCGCCGCCGGCGCGCTCGATGCGTCGGGCCGGCCCGGCTCGGCGGTGATATCCACGCCCAGCGGCACGACGGGAAGGGCACGGTCGAACGCCGTCGCGGCGTCGGAGGGGTCGAGCGTCTCGATGGCGCAGCCGGCGCCGAGCGCCTGCGCGCGCCGGCGCACGAATGCCGGGTCGGCCAGCAGATAGAAATGCGGCAGGGCGGTCTCCCTGCGGCGCCGATAGGCGGCGAGCGCGACATCGATCCCGATCCCGGCCGGCTCGCCGATCGTCAGCGCCAGCGGAAGCAGGCTCGCGTGCGGGACCGCCTGCAGCATCCCGCTACTGCCGGTACTCGATCATGGCCGACCGGCGCAGTTCCTTGAGGTAGCGGTCGGCCTGAGTCTTGAATTTTTCCTGAAACATCTCGTCGCGCAGGGCGCGGCGGGCCGGGGTGTCGGCGGTCGTCTCCTTCTTGTTGCACAGGGCGAAGACTTCGACGCCGCCCGGCGTCACCTCCGCCGGAGACAGCTTGCCGATGTCGAGCCGGTTGAGCACGTCACGCAGTTGTGGCGACAGGTCGGCCGAGTTGCGCCGGATGGTGTCGCGCACCACCACATCGCGCAGTGCGCGCGCCAGCGGAATGCCGGTGTCGCAGCCCTGAAAGCGCGCCCTGAGCTGCTCGGCGTCCCGCCGCCGCGATTCGATCATGCCATCTGCGCCGCGCGGTATCACAAACAGGATCGGCACCAGCGTATACTCGTATCCAATGTCGCTGTCGGCCCCCTTGGTCTCCAGCGCGGTGAACACCTCGCGCTCGCCGATCTGCAGCGAGGACTGGAACTTGCCGCGGATGATCTGACCCCAGACGATATCGGCGCGCAGGCGCGCTTTCAGCGTCGCCGGATTGATGCCGGAATTGGACAGCGAGCGGGCGAAATTTTCCGGCGTGGTGCGCGAATTGCGGGCGATATTGTTGAAGGCGTTCTCGACGTCGCCGTCGCCGACTTCAAGGCGGTAGCGTTTGGCGTCGCTCAGCTTGAGCTTGTCGTTGATAAGCTCGTCGACAACCTGCTGGCGGGAGGCCTTCTGCCCGGCCAGCGCCATCAGCCGGCCGCGCTGTTCGATGTCGTATTGCGTGATGGGTTCCCCGTTCACGATCAGCGCGATCTGCGCCTGCGCCTCCGGCGCAGCGGACAGGGCCATGAGGAATCCCAGTGCGGCGAACCCGGCCGCGCGACAGAAATGCCATGGTTGCAGCATCGCGAAGTCCCGTAATTGGCGGGGCCGGCAATTCGACCGCCGCGCTCGCGCCCCCTCGGCAGGTTCCCGCCCCCCGCGACAAGCTGGCGGACGAATGTGACGTTCGTGCGCCCGGGCCATGACCGCGGGCAGCCGGCCGCTTACAGGCCGTGCCCGAAGCTGCCGCCGGCGATCGTGCGCAGGTTGAACTGCAGCATGATGCGGTGGTCGGTCTTCACGTCGGCACTGTAATTGTAGCTGGTGATGTAGTTGAGTGCCAGAATGAAGCAGTCGTCGACATAGCCGACCCCGATCCGGGTCTGGTCGAAGCGGCTGTCGTCGAGATCGTAGCGTGCTGCGCCCTGCAGCACCCAGTTGGCGTTCACCTTGAGCGATGCGCCGCCGAGAATTCCTTCGCGACGCTCAAGGAATCCAAGCTCCGGCTGCTTGTCGTAATTGCCGTAAAGCGCGGATACCGACCAGCGATCGAAATTGGCGCGGCCTTCCAGCTCGAAGCGTCGGACGGCGAAGGTATCCTCGTCGAAACGGTAGCGGGTCGAGAACGTGAGGATGTTGTCGGGCTGGTAGGAGACGCGTGCAACATAGTCCGAGCGGCTGGTCTCCAGCCCGGTATTGACGCCGGTATTGGTGATGTCGCCGGCGGCGAAGGAATTGGTTCCGAACAGGTGATAGGACTGGCCGAACAGCACGTTCAGGAATCCGCCGCGGTTGATCTGCGCAGTATACTGGATGCCGGCATTGAGCCGGCCGCCGCCCTCGACGCGGTCCCAGCCGGAAAACTTGTCGACGCGGAACAGGTTGCTGTCGTCGAAGATCAGGCTCTGCGCATCCTCGTTCGGCAGCTTGCCGATCAGCTTTTCGCTCGGACGCATCACGAACTGCACGATCGGCTCGATCGTCTGCGTTCCCCAGGACTGCACGCTGACGAACGGATAGCGGTATTCGATGCCGGCGGCCGGCATCGCGCGCAGATAGGTGTTGTTGCCGGTGTCGATATAGTTCGCCACGCCCGGCTCGCTGGAAATCTGCATCGAGGCGATGTCCGCGCGCACATAGGCAAACGGCGTGAAAATCTGGCCGAAACTGTCGGTGTAGCTGCGCCTCCAGTTCACTTCGGTGGAGAAGCGCGAATAGGTGCCGGGAACGCCGCGCAACAGGCAGTTGCCGACATTCTTCACCGCGGGATCGGCATAGAGCGGTCCGCACAGGCTGTTGGTGAGCGCATTCTGGTTGATCGCGTCGAACGAGGCGCTCTCGCGGCTCAGGCTGGTGGCGTTGAAGCGATAGCTCAGCTCCCCGCCCATGACCGGCTGCTTGAACACGTATTTGTAGTCCATCACCGGGTGGACGGTCGGCAGTTCCTTCTGCACGTCGAACTGCGAGAAGCCGTAAAAGTGCATCGCCCGCACGTCGAAGAAACTGCGGTCGCCGCGGCCGGTCAGATAAAGCTGGCTGGTGCCTTCGGTGAAGCCGCTCTGGAACGGGTCGAGCGACTGCTGGCGGATGGAGACGTTGTAGTCCTGGAAGAAGGTGCGGTCGCTGAGCTTGATCGCATCCCAGCCCCAGGTCCATTGGTGATTGAGCGCGAACTGCCCGGTGCTTTCGATGCTGCCGCGGAAATTCCGGTATCCCGGCGTGACGGTGCCGTCGGAGCGGCGGAACTCGTCCTTGTCCTGCTGGAAAATGCCGGCGCCGCGGATCATGAAGGCGCCATTGAGCAGGCGCTGGCGGTATTCCGCCTGCATCATCGGGCCCTGCTTGGTGGTGATGGTCGGCGTCAGCGTCACGTCGCGGTCGGGCGCCAGCACCCAGTAATAAGGGGCCTGCGCGGCGACGCCGTATTTCGAACTGGATGAGAAGACCGGCAGCAGCCAGCCGCTCTTCTTCTTCACCGTCGGATCGGGGGTGGAGAAATAGGGAAGCTGCGCGATCGGCTTGCCGAAGAATTCCAGACTTGCATTCTCGAAGTAGAGCATGCGCTCGCCTTCGTTATGCGTGATGCGTGCGGCCTTGACCTGCCAGAGCGGCGGCTTGCGCGGATCGTCCTTGCACGGCTCGCAGGCGGTGTAGACGCCGTTCTGCAGCACGGTGATATTGCCGTCGCTGCGGTCGGCGCGGCTTGCCGCGAAGCGCGTATTGTCGGCGGTGTCGAGGCGCAGCGAATCGACGAAGCCGTCGCGATAGTCGTCGCTGAGGTCGAGGATTTCGCCGTAGGTGATTTTTCCGTCCGGCTCGGTCAGACGGATATTGCCTTCCGCGCGCAGGCGCTTGGTCTTCTGGTTGTAGACGACCTTGTTCGCTTCGATAGTGGAGCCGTTATAGTAGATCTGCACATTGCCGACTGCGGACACCAGATCGTGCGCGTGGTCGTAGTGAACCTCATTGGCCTGAACCAGCATCTGCGGCTGCGCCTCGCCCTTCTTGGGCATCGGCGCGGGTTTGGCGCGCGAGGGTCGGTCCGGAAATGTCAGGAAGTTGGTCTGCGCGGCGGCAGGCGCGGCGGTCGCCATCAGCATGCCGAGCGTGACGACGGCAAGCGTGCGGCACCGGACGAGGGCGCTGCGCTCCATAGCGCTGCGCCCGGCGACGGCACGCGTTCGCAACAGCGGGCGAAGGTCGGTCGCTCCGGCCATCACCCGTCCTCCTGGTACAGCAACGCCATGAAACCTGTCAGGCCGCCGATCAGCGCGGGAAGCCAGGCTGCGACCACGGGGTGCATCAGCTCGGCTTTCGCCAGGTCCTCGGTGACCTTGGCCAGGACGTAAAGCAGAAAGCCTGCGCCGATACCACCCAAAACCATTTTCTGCACGCCGCCGAAACGGAACAGGCGCAAGCTCACGGACGCAGCCAGAAATACCATCGCCACAAGAAAGAACGGCCGCGCCAGCAGCTTCTGATATTGCAGCCGGTATCCCGCGGCCGCGAGTCCGGCATGCTCGGACAGACGGATGTGGTCCGGCAATTCCCAGAACGAGACGGTTTCCGGATTGGCGAACGTCTCCTGCACCTGTTCGGGCGTAAGATTGGTCGGGAAGCCGTAGCTTGCATGCGCCTCGGGCGGGCGGCCCTTGGCGTAGATGCGCGCATCGCTCAGCCGCCATTCGCCGGGCATCAGCGCGGCGGTTTTGGCTTCGATGCGATCCTGATAGCGGCCCGCCGGATCGAAGGTGTAGATGGTGACCCCCGACAGCCGGATTCCCTTGTCGGTGCTGGCGACGGCGTTGACGATCGCCTCGCCGTTGGCGTTGCGCTGGCGCACCCAGAAGCCGGTACTGGTCTGCTGCAGCGCCGTGGTAGCGCCGCCGAACAGGTCCGCTTCCAGCTTGCGCGACTGCTCCTGCAGATAGGCCGACAGCGGATTGTAGGCGACGGTCGCAAGAATTCCGATCAGCAGCGCCGAGACGACCGCCGGGCTGACGAACTGCCAGGCCGACATGCCGGCGGCGCGCGCCACCACCAGTTCCAGCCGCCGCGACAGCGACAGGTAGCAGGTCATCGCCGAAATCAGCACGCAGAACGGCATCAGCCGTTCCAGCATCAGCGGCAGGCGGAAGAACGAAATGCGCGCCACGGTGAAGGCGGACACGTTGGCCATGTCGCCGGTGCGCCGGGTCATCTCGATGAAATCGATAATGCCGACCAAGAAGAAGACGCCGAAAAATACGCCGACGAATGCCAGCAGGAACCGCCTTGCGAAATAGAACGAGAGCGTCATCCCCGGCATCGGCGCGCCCTCACGTCGCGAAACGGCGCGCAATGCGCGCATTGAGGTCGTTGAGCGCGTTGGTCAGCGCCGGCGGCGGCTCGATGATCGTGCCCTTGGAAATCGCAAGCAGGCCGAAGCCGATCGTGCCGGCGATCGCCAGATAGGGAATGGCCAGCGCCCAGGGATTGGCAATGCTGGAGACGATGCAGGCATAGCCGAGGATGCGCAGGGCGGCGACGGCGAAAATGGTGCCGGCCAGCGCCGTCCCGCGGCTTTGCCGCGTAGTGCGCGGCGCGCCGAGATAGGCATAGGCGATGACGACGAAGGCGAAGGGATAGAGCGGCGCCAGCAGCCGGTCGTGCAATTCGGTGCGCGCGGGGCCGGCCTGCGTCGTGGCCAGCGGATCGTCCGGTTTGGGCCAGGCCAGTTCCCAGATATAGCGCTCGCGCGTTGAAATGTTGCGCGACTGTCCGCCGGTGCTCAGCCGCGACAGGTCGAAGGCGTAGCGATCGAACTCGACCATTGCCGGATCGCGCTGCCCCACTTCCTGCCGCTGCACGTTGCCGTTCTTCAGCACGAGGAACGTGCCCTGGTCGTTTTTGAGGATTTCGCCTTCCTCGGCGAGGAACGTCGCCTGTTCCTTAGGATTGGTGCGGTCGTCGACGAAAATGCCGAGCAGCTGCCCGTTCGGCCGCCGTTCGCGGATATGGAACGTCATGCCGCGGTCGAGACTCATAAACCGGCCGGGCTGCACGATATTGGTGACGAGATCGGCGCGCACTTCCGTCGCCCAGTCGCGCAGCATGCGTATGCTTTTCGGCGCGAGCCAGGCGCTGATCAGCGCCACGATCAGCGCGACCACGGCGGCGGTGGCCAGGAACGGCTTGAACAGCCGCCACGGCGACATGCCGGCGGCGTTCATCACGATCAATTCGGAATCGGTGGAAAGCTTGCTCAAGACGTGACCGACCGAAATCACCATGGCAATCGGCGCGATCACCAGGATGAGCAGGGGGATGATCAGGCTGGTGATGCCGACAAAGACCAGGATCGTCTGGCCGCGATTGGTCATCAGGTCGACATCGCGCAGCGCCTGGGTGATCCAGATCGTCGCCGTCAGGCTGATGAGAACCAGCAGGAACGCGCCGAGCGTGGAGCGGAATATGTACTGCCCGATCGACCCCATCGTCTTGCGACGTCCCCCCTGATGCGGCCCCGGCCGCGCGATCGGTGCCCGCGCGCGTCCGCGGACGGGCCACCGGCTCCCCCAGCCCCGACCTATCTGCATGGATTGATTCACAAAATGGCCTAGCCGTGGCAAACCTGTTGAAAATGCGACGGAAAACGTTAAGGGGCTGGCAAGATTTGCACAGGCTGTGGCGCCCGCGCATCGTTCCTCGAAACTATGGTTAACCGGGGCGCCCGGCCGCCGGCCGGCGCCGGGCTTGGCAGGCTGCAACCGGCCGGTCCATAACCACCGATCGACCGCTCCAGCCCGGTTTTTCCGCACCAGTTAGGACCAAAGCCCCATGCCCGACGCGCTCAAGCTCGGATTTGCGCCCATTGCCGCGCCGCAGCGCGGTGTATTGATCGTTTTCTGCAATCCTGAGCTGCGATTTGGGCCGCAGACCCGAAGGTTGCTGGGTGGCGCCATCGAGCAGGTGCGGCGTGCGGCGGCGGCCGAACGCTTTACCGGCAAGGGCGGCAGCGCACTCGACCTGCCGGCCCCCGACGGTCTGAAGGCCTCGCGGCTGATCGTGGTCGGCACCGGCAAACGTGACACGGACAAGGGCGGGGCCCGGGAGGCGGGCAAGGGGACGGACAGGGGGCCGGACAAGGGGCCGGACAAGGGGCAGGACAAGGGGCAGGACAAGGGGCCGGACTGGGTCAATACCGGCGGCAGCGCCTTCGGTCGCGTTCCGGCCCGGGAAACGGAGGCGACGATCGTCGCGGAGAACGCGGAGGGACCGCTGAAGGCGGACGACACAGCCGACCTTGCGCTCGGGGCCATGCTGCGCGGCTACAGCTTCGAGCGCTACAAGACCCGGCGCAAGGAGGGCGAGGAACGGGCCGGCAGCGTGAAGATCACCGTGTGCACCGACGATGTCGCAAAAGCCAGGCGCGCCTGGGTCGCGCGCGAGGCGGTGGCGCAGGGCGTCGTCATGGCGCGCGATCTCGTCAACGAACCGCCCAATGTGCTCTTCCCCGAAGAATTCGCACGCCGCGCCGCCGCGTTGCGCAAGGCCGGAATCGCCATCCAGATTCTCGACGAGGCGGCGATGAAGCGGCTGGGCATGAATGCGCTGCTCGGCGTCGGCCAGGGCTCGGCGCACGCAAGCCGCGTGGTGATTATGCGCTGGAACGGCGGCAGCCGGAACGAGCGGCCGCTCGCTGTCGTCGGCAAGGGCGTGTGCTTCGACACCGGCGGCATTTCCATCAAGCCGGCCGGAGGCATGGAGGACATGAAGGGCGACATGGCGGGCGCGGCCTGCGTCGTCGGGCTGATGCATGCGCTGGCCACGCGCAAGGCGCGCGTCAACGTGGTCGGCGCCATCGGCCTGGTCGAGAACATGCCCGGCGGCAAGGCGCAGCGGCCCGGCGATATCGTTACTTCGATGTCGGGCCAGACCGTCGAGATTATCAACACCGATGCCGAAGGCCGGCTGGTCCTGGCCGACGTGCTCTGGCACGTAGCGAAGAAATTCAAGCCGAAATTCATGATCGATCTGGCGACGCTGACCGGCGCGATCATCGTGGCGCTCGGCCAGGAATATGCCGGCCTGTTTTCCAACGACGACACGCTGGCGCAACGCCTGATCAAGGCGGGCGAGGCCACCAACGAGAAGGTCTGGCGCATGCCGCTGGCGCCGGCTTACGACAAGCTGATCGATTCGAAATTCGCCGACGTGAAAAATACCGGCGGGCGCAACGGCGGAGCGATCACCGCCGCGCAATTCCTGCAGCGGTTCGTGGACAACACGCCCTGGGCGCATCTGGACATCGCCGGCACCGGCATGGGCTCGCCGGCAAGCGATATCAACAAGAGCTGGGGTTCCGGTTTCGGCGTCCGCCTGCTCGACCGTTTGGTGGCGGAGCATTACGAACGGTGACCGAGATTCTCTTCTATCATCTGCAGCGGCAGAAGCTGGAAAAGGTGCTGCCGGCGCTGCTGGAAAAATCCGTCGAGCGCGGCTGGCGCGCGGTGGTGCAGGTGGCGAGCGAGGAGCGCGCGGAAGCGCTCGATGCGCATCTGTGGACCTATCGCGACGACGGCTTTCTGCCGCACGGCACGACGCGCCAGCAGGACGCCGCCGAGCAGCCGGTGCTGATTGCGCTGGACGACGGCAATGCCAACAATGCGCAGGTGCGCTTTCTCGTCGACGGCGCGCCGGTGCCGGACGATGTGTCGTCGTATGAACGGGTGGTACTGCTGTTCGACGGCGACGACGAGGAGGCGGTTGCCGCCGCCCGCACGCACTGGAGCGCGGCGAAGGCGCGCGGTCTCGACGCCACCTACTGGCAGAACGACGACAGCGGTCGCTGGGTGAAGAAGGCCTGAGGCGGCGCCGTTAACGCCAGCGGCGAATGCGCCGGAGCGGCGGTTGTCGCCGCCATCATCGTGACTTAAAAATCGTCTTAAGCTGGACCGGGCGGCAGACCCGGGGGCGCGGCCGGGGAGTTTGCGTGCATCCATTCACTCAGTCGGCGGGCCATCGGGGCGGGAACGGGCGCGGTTCGTTGCGGGCCATGGCCATGGCGCTGTCCCTGCTGTTTGCGGGCTGCGCGTCGTCGGGCACCCCGGATGCCCAAAAACAGTCCGGCGGCCGCCTCACCGACGTGTTCGCCTCGCCCGACTGGGCCAGGTTCACCGGCGCCGAGCGCAAGACGCAGGCGCGCACGGTCACTCCCGACGACCTGATCGGCGCCGACGGCCTGTGCGCGTCGACGCGCGTCGCGGTGGCCGAACCGGAATCGCCGCCGGCCGAAGACGGGGCGCCGCCGGGCGCCTTTCCGATCGTCCCCACACCCGTCGATCCGGCGCAGGCCGGGCCCACCGTCGCCGGCGGGATCGCACTCGCCATGACCGAATGCGAAGTGGCGCAGCGCGCCGGTTATCCGACGCAGGTGAATATCGGCGCGGAAGGCAACGAGCGCAGCGCCGTGCTTACCTACCTGCAGGGACCGTGGCCCGGCATCTACCGTTTCCGCGAAGGCCGCCTCGTTTCCATCGAGCGGGTGGAAATCCCCGAGCCGCCCAAGCCGAAAAAGCCGGCGCGTCCGCAGCGCCAGAGCAAGCCGCCGCTGCGCACATCGCAGCCGCGCTGAGCCTCAGGCCATCTGCGCCTCGTATTCGCCGCTCGCCTGCAGCCATTCTTCCTCGGCCTGCGCCAGCGCCGCGGCCGCATCGGCGCGCGACTTGGCAAGCGTTGCGGCCCGCGCGGGATCGCGGGAGTAGATATCGGGCTGCGCCAGTTCGGCGTCGAGCTTCTCGATTTCGCCCGAGAGCCGTTTCATCTGCGCTTCGATCTGCCGAATGCGGTTGCGCAGGGGCGCAAGCTCGCTGCGCCTGTCGGCGGCATGCCGGCGCTCGTCGGCGCGCGACAGGCGCGGGGCCGCCTTCTCGGAGCGCTCCGGCGCAGCCTCTCCCCGTCGCTCGGACAGCACCAGACGCCGGTAATCGTCGATATCGCCGTCGAAAACCGCGGCGCCTGCATCGGCGACCAGCAGCAGCCGGTCGGCGCAGGCCTCCAGCAGATGACGGTCGTGCGAGACGAGGATCACCGCACCCGGATAGTCGTTGATCGCCTCGATCAGCGCCGCGCGGCTGTCGATATCGAGATGGTTGGTCGGCTCGTCGAGGATGACGAGGTGCGGGCCGCCGAAGGTCGCAAGTCCGAGCAGCAGCCGCGCCTTCTCGCCGCCGGAAAGATCGCCCGCTTTGGTGTCGGCTTTCGCCTCGGGAAAGCCGATGGCGCCGGCGCGCGCGCGCACGGCGGATTCCGGCGCATCGGGCATCAGATCGCGCACGTGGTCGTAGGCGCTCCGATCGGGATTGAGTTCGTCGAGCTGATGCTGCGCGAAATAGGCCACCTTGAGCTTGTCGGCGCGGGTGATCGCGCCGGAAAACGGCGCAAGCCGTCCGGCAATGAGTTTCACCAGCGTCGACTTGCCGTTGCCGTTGGCGCCGAGTAGCGCGATGCGGTCGTCGTCGTCGATGCGCAGCGTCAGCCGGCGCAGGACCGGCTGCCGCGGGTCGTAGCCGACGGCGACGTCGTCGAGTGCCACAATGGGGGGCGAGAGGCGCTTGTCGGGTGCCGGAATGACGATCGGCCGGACCTGGTCGGCGACGATTGCGGCGGCCGGTTCGAGTCTGGCGAGAATTTTCAGCCGCGACTGCGCCTGCCGTGCCTTGGTCGCCTTGGCGCGGAACCGGTCGACGAAGGCCTGCAGGTGCTTGCGCCGCGCTTCCTGCTTTTTTGCGAACTTCATGTCGAGCGCCTGGCGCTCGCGCCGCTGCCGCTCGAACGCAGTATAGCCGCCGCGATAGAAAGCGAGCTTGCCGCCGTCCAGATGCAGGATGGAATCGACCGCATTGTCGAGCAGGTCGCGGTCGTGGCTGATCACGATCGCGGTGCGGCGGTAGCGCGCGATATGGTCCTGCAGCCACAGCGTGCCTTCGAGATCGAGATAGTTGGTCGGCTCGTCGAGCAGCAACAGGTCGGGTTCGGCGAACAGGACGGCGGCGAGCGCGACGCGCATGCGCCAGCCGCCGGAGAATTCCGCGCAGGCGCGCCGCTGGTCGGCATGGGAGAAGCCGAGGCCGGCGAGGATGGCCGCGGCGCGGGCGGGCGCAGCATGTGCGCCGATATCGGCAAGCCGCGTCTGGATTTCCGCAATCCGGTGAGGATCGCTCTCGCGGTCGGCCTCGGCGAGGAGGCGGGCGCGTTCGCGGTCGGCGGAGAGCACGACATCGAGCAGGCTGTCCGGCCCCGAGGGTGCCTCCTGCGCCAGGCGGCCGATGCGCGCGCGCGCGGGCAGGCGCACCGAGCCTTGTTCGGGCGCGAGATCGCCGCCGATCACATGGAAAAGCGTCGTCTTGCCGGTGCCGTTGCGGCCGGCGAGGCCGACGCGGCTTCCCTCCGGAATCTGCGCCGAGGCGTTCTCGATCAGGAGCCGCCCGGCAATGCGGACGGAGAGATTGTCGATGACCAGCATGCGGCGGCTTTACAGGCGGACGCCGCGATTGTCATCCGGCTTCGGCGCGGAGGCCGATTCCGGTCTGCCGCTGGAATACGATCAGGTCGAGGCTCGGCGTGCGCGCATTGCCGAGCATGCCGGAGAGCAGGCAATGCGCCTGTCCGCGATGGTGCGTCTGGTGATTGAAGAAATGGTCGAGCGCGGGCGCGAGCGGCTGTTCGATGTCCGCCGGGCTGGCGATCGTCCGGTAGCGCAGAACGCCGGCCAGGTCCGCCTCGGTCAATGCGGCGGCGTAGCCGGCGATGCGCTCGTCCTCGGCGGCTCGCGCCTCGCGCAACGCCGCGAAATCCTCGTGCAGGATCGCGTCGAGCGAAGCGGGCAGCGGGCCCGCGCCTGTGAAGCGCCGCATCCAGATGCGGTCGCCGACCAGGAGATGATTCAAGGTGCCGTGGATCGACCTGAAATAGGCGCCGCGGTCGGCGCGGTAATCGGCATCCGGCAACAGGGACGCGGCTTCATAGAGCCGTTCGTTGGCCCAGCGGTTATAGGCCGCAAACATGGTGTAGCGGGCGGTCATGCGGGTCGCTCCGGCGTCGCGTCGTTCTCGGCCGGATGCCGCGCTGCGTAAAGCGGCCACGCGCATCGCCCCCATGCGCAAACCGAAAGACCCCGGCCTTGCCGCAGCAGGACCGGGGCTTTCGGCACCGCGAGTGCGGCGTCTCAGTAGCAAACGTAGATGCGGCGCAGACGCGGGCCATACGGCGTGTCGACCCAGCGCTTGACCCAGCAGCGATGGCCGTAGCCATAGGCGACATAGGCGGGGCCGTGCCAGTAGTGGTGGTGGCCCCAGTGCTTGTGCTTCCAGCCACCCTTGCCTTTCCAGCCTTTGGCTTCCGCGTCGGTGGAAGCCAGCGCGGCAACACCAAGGGCGGAGACAGCGGCAAGTGCGAAGGCGATCTTGCGGAACATGAGCTTTCTCCTTTGACTGGATGTGGCAGTCACATCCTGCAAGTCAGTCGTGCGACCCTCCGCAGCGGTTCACTAATTTTTCGTCCTGCCGCAAGCAATTGAAAAATAACGACTTCACCTGCATCCGCCGGCTTGCCCGGGAGCCGGCCGGCCGCTATAAGCCGCCGCACCTCCGCACCGTCATCTCCACGCAGACAGGGACATCTCATGGCCGTCGAGCGCACCTTTTCGATTCTCAAGCCGGACGCAACGGCGCGCAATCTCACCGGCGCGATCAACGCCATGATCGAGAAGGCGGGGCTGCGCATCGTCGCACAGAAGCGCATCCGCATGACGCGCGAGCAGGCCGAGACCTTCTATGCGGTTCACCGGGAGCGGCCGTTCTTCGGCGAGCTGGTTGCGTTCATGACCTCCGGACCGGTGGTCGTGCAGGTGCTGGAAGGCGAGAACGCCATCGCCCGGTATCGCGAAGTGATGGGGGCGACCGATCCGGCCAAGGCCGCGGACGGCACGATCCGCAAGGTGCATGCGAAATCGGTCGGGGAGAATTCGGTGCACGGCTCCGACGCCCCGGAGACCGCCGCCAAAGAGATCGTCCAGTTCTTTTCCGGCAACGAAATTGTCGGCTGAGTCCGGGTCCGGCGCACCGCCAATAACAGTACTCTTGAAATATTGTATTCCAGTTCCGCGTTAGCGATCATTGCAGGCATCAGCCTGCCGGGTCGCAGCCTCCCGGTTGAATGGCGACCAGGACCGGGGAGGCCAAAGTGGACCTGAGCGATTTTGTGCAGCCGGCCTTCTGGCTGGCTGCGCTGCAGATCATCTGGATCAACGTCCTTCTGTCCGGCGACAACGCGGTGGTGATCGCGCTCGCCTGTCGCACGCTGCCGCAGCGGCAGCGTTTCTGGGGACTGCTGCTCGGCGCGGGCGTTGCCATCCTGCTGCGCGTCGTCTTCACCGTCATCATCGCCCGGCTCATGGGCCTGCCCTACCTGAAGCTCGTGGGCGGGCTCGCGCTGTTGTGGATCGCGGTCAAGCTGGTCGTGCCCGACGAGGAGCACGGCGAGGGCAAGATCGCGGCGGGCGAAAACCTGTGGCGGGCGGTACGCATTGTCGCGATCGCCGACATCGTGATGAGCCTCGACAATGTGATCGCGATTGCGGCGGCGGCGAAGGGCAACGTTGCACTGATCGTGTTCGGCCTTGCGGTCAGCATTCCGATGATCGTTGCCGGCGCGGCGCTGCTGATGGCGCTGCTGCAGCGGTTTCCCGTTCTGGTCTGGGCCGGCGCGGCATTGCTCGGCTGGATTGCCGGCGAGATCATGATCGAAGACCCGGCGACCGTCGGTTATCTCGGCGCCGAGGTCGTGCACCGTTACGTGCATGCCGCCTCGGTTGCCGGGGCATTGTTCGTGGTCGGAACGGGCTGGCTGCTGCTGCGCCGGCGTCGCCGGTTGGAGGTGCCCGCGGGCGTGCTGGTGGCCGAACCGGGGGGCGAGGGGCGCAACGAACGGGTCTGATCGTGCTAGGAATGGCGGGCGATGAACGAGATCGTCCGCCCCGACACGGTTCCCGCGCGCTCCGGCGCCAGCGCCTGCCCGCATGACTGTCCGTCGACCTGTGCGCTCGAAGTCGAGCTGTTGGGCGACGGCCGCATCGGCCGGGTCCGCGGCGCGCCGGACAATGCCTATACCGCCGGCGTCATCTGCGCCAAGGTCGCCCGCTATGCCGAGCGCATCCATCATCCCGACCGGCTGACACGGCCGCTGCGGCGCAAGGGGGGCAAGGGGGGCAAGGGCGGCGAGGGGAGCGGCGCGTTCGAACCGGTCGGCTGGGACGATGCGCTCGACATCGTCGCCGAAGCTTTCCTGAAGGCGGAGCGTCAATTTGGGCCGGAGGCGGTGTGGCCCTATTACTATGCCGGCACCATGGGTCTGGTGATGCGCGACGGCATCAACCGGCTGCGCCACGCCAAACGCTATTCCGGTTTCTTTTCCACCATCTGCATCAACCCGGCCTGGACCGGATTCATCGCCGGCACCGGCCGCATTGCCGGGCCCGATCCGCGCGAAATGGCAAAGTCCGACCTGGTCGTGATCTGGGGCACCAATGCGGTCAACACGCAGGTCAACGTGATGACGCATGCGGTGCGCGCGCGAAAAGAGCGCGGCGCCAAGATCGCGGCCGTCGACATTTACATGAACGGCACCATGCAGCAGGCCGATCTGCCGGTGCTGATCCGGCCCGGGACCGATGCGGCGCTGGCCTGCGCGGTGATGCATTGCCTGTTCCGCGACGGCAGAGCGGACCGCGACTATCTCGAACGCTATACCGACGCGCCGGGCGAACTGGAGGCGCATCTGCGGACGCGCGATCCGCACTGGGCCGCGGCGATCACCGGCTGTCCGGCATCGACCATCGAGGCATTCGCGGCGCTGATCGGGGAGCGGCCGCGCGCCTATTTCCGGCTCGGCTACGGCTTCTCACGCTCGCGCAACGGCGCCGTCAACATGCATGCGGCCAGTTGCATTGCCGCGGTCGCCGGCGCATGGCGCCACGAGGGCGGCGGGGCGTTCCACAATAACGGGGCGATCTATCGCTGGAACAAGACGATGATCGAAGGTCTCGACCTGCGCGATCCGGCGGTGCGAGAACTCGACCAGTCGCGCATCGGCGCGATCCTGGAGGGCGAGCGCGCGGCGCTGTGCGGCGGGCCGCCGGTGACCGCCATGCTGGTTCAGAACACCAATCCGGTCTCGGTGGCGCCGGAACAGGAGCGGGTGAAGCGGGGATTCGCCCGCGCGGATCTGTTCGTATGCGTACACGAGCAATTCATGACCGAAACCGCGAGGATGGCGGATATTGTCCTGCCCGCGACCATGTTTCTCGAACATGACGACGTATATCAGGCGGGCGGCAGCCAATACATCCTGCTGGGTCCGAAGCTGGTGGAGCCGCCGGGCGAATGCCGGTCCAATCACGCGGTTATTTGCGCATTGGCGCAACGGCTTGGTGCGAAGCATCCGGGCTTTGCCATGAGCGCGCGGGATCTGATCGACTGGACTCTGCAGGCGTCCGGCTGGGGCGATCTGAAGCGGCTCGAAGCGGAAAAGTGGATCGATTGCCAGCCGGATTTCGTGCGCGCGCATTATCTCGACGGTTTTGCCTGGCCGGACGGCAAATTCCGTTTCCGGCCCGACTGGGCCAACGTTCCCTTCAAGAGCCCGTCCACCTTCGGCCCCGTGGCGCAGATGCCGGCGATGCCCGATCACTGGGATGTCATCGAGGAAGCCGACGCGGCCCATCCGTTCCGGCTGGCCACGTCGCCGGCGCGGGATTTTCTTAATTCCACTTTCAACGAAACGCCCGCCTCGCTCGCACGCGAGAAGCGGCCGACCCTGCTCATGCATCCCGAGGACGCTGCCGGGTTGAAGCTCGTAGAAGGGCAGAAGCTCGTCGTCGGCAATGCCCGAGGACAGGTTCGTCTGCATCTTCGCCTGTTCGCCGGATTGCGGCGCGGCGTGGTGATCGCGGAATCGATCTGGCCCAACGACGCCTATGAGGACGGGCGCGGGATCAATACCCTGACCGGGGCCGACGCGGTGGCGCCGTTCGGCGGTGCGGCATTTCACGACAACCGCGTCTGGATCGGGTCGGCGGCCTGAGCGGCCGCGACAGGTAAACTACGCGTAATCGCGAAAGCGCAAATTCGTTCCGCATTCGATCGAGAAAACAGGTTGCGGTAACTTTGCGCAGGCGTGCTCCCGATTTCGGCACCCTGAGTCACCGTGTCGCGGCAAATCCTGTCTTGCTTCAGCCGCAATCTTCGGCTTTTGTGCGGGCGCAATCTGATTTTGGAATTGATACCGGCATTGCAGCCGCAGCGCCAAGGTAGCCGATCCCCCGAAAGCCGGGTTGTGGCGCATGTGCGGATCGCACATGGCGTCATCTCTCTCTCTGACTGACGACTAGGAGACGACGATGCAAAAGGGCACCGTCAAATGGTTCAACCCGACCAAAGGTTACGGGTTCATCAAGCCGACGGGCGGCGACAAGGATGTGTTCGTTCACATCTCTGCCGTCGAGCGCGCCGGCCTCAGCACCCTGAACGAAGGGCAAACGGTCGAGTACGAATTGGTGACCAACCGGGGCAAGACGTCCGCGGAAAACCTCAAGGTCGCCTGACGTACCGGCAACGGCCGGACGTCCAACCTTCGGCTCAGGGCGCAAAGCCCGTAACCCCCGGCAACGCCGGGGGTTATTCATTTCAGCCGCCGTCGATGCGCGGCACGACCAGCGCCTGCGCAACGTCCTGCGATCCCTCGATGAAGCAGCGCCCCCCGGCGACGCGCAGCCGCCCCTGCGCAAGCAGGCCGAGCGCAAGCGGATAGATGCGGTGTTCCACGCCGATCACGCGCGCCGCCAGCGATTGCGGCGTATCGGCATCCAGCACCGGCACTGCGGCCTGGGCGACCAGCGGGCCTGAATCCGTTTCCGGGACGACGAAATGCACGCTCGCGCCGTGAATTTTGACGCCCGCCGCAAGCGCGCGCGCATGCGTGTCCAGCCCCTTGAACGCAGGCAGCAGCGCGGGGTGGATGTTGAGCATGCGTCCCTGCCACAGGCCGACGAACCACGGCGTCAGCAGGCGCATGAAGCCGGCCAGGCAGACAAGCTCGATGCGGTGCGCTTCGAGCACCGATTGCAGCGCGCGCTCGAAAGCCTCGCGGTCGCGGCCGTGAGGTCTGTGGTCGACAATTTCGGCGGCGATGCCGCGCGCGCGCGCAATCTGCACGCCGCCGGCGTCGGGAACGTTGGAGACGACCAGAACGATCTCGGCAGGGAAGGATGCGTCGGCGGCGGCGTCCGCAAGTGCGACCATGTTCGAGCCGCGGCCGGAAATCAGGACTGCGGTGCGCTTGCGCGTCATCGCCCGTCCGCAACGGGCAATGCGCCGGCATAGACGACCTGCGCGGTGCCGGCCGCAACCGGCGCCAGCGTGCCCAGCGTCGCCACGCTTTCGCCTTCGCGGCGCAGGACGGCGGCGACGTCGTCGGCGGCTTCGCGCGCGACGATCGCGACCATGCCGATACCGCAGTTGAACGTGCGCAGCATTTCCGCCTGCGCGACTCCGCCGGATGCGAGCCAGCGGAAGACGGGCGGCAGCGGCACCTGCCGCAGATCGATCTGCGCGCCCAGACCCTGCGGCAGCACGCGCGGAATATTGTCGGTGAACCCGCCGCCGGTGATATGCGCCAGCGCCTTGACCGCGCCGGTTTCGCGGATGGCGGCCAGGCAGGATTTCACGTAGAGCCGGGTCGGCGTCAGCATCGCCTCGCCGAGTGTGGTCCCCAGTGCGAACGGCGCCGGGTCGCTCCAGGCAAGCCCGGCCTGCGCGACCGCCTTGCGCACCAGCGAGAAGCCGTTGGAATGTACGCCCGACGACGCAAGCCCGAGCAGCATGTCGCCGGCGCCGATGTCCGGCCGCGGCAGGATCGCGTTGCGCTCGACCGCGCCGACGGCAAAGCCGGCCAGATCGTAGTCGCCGGGCCGATACAGTCCCGGCATTTCCGCCGTCTCGCCGCCGATCAGCGCGCAGCCGGACTGCCGGCAGCCCTCGGCAATGCCCTTCACTACCGCCGCGCCGACCGCGGGATCGAGCTGCGAGCAGGCGAAATAGTCGAGAAAGAACAGGGGTTCCGCGCCCTGCACGACGAGGTCGTTGACCGACATGGCGACCAGGTCGATGCCGATGGTGTCGTGCCGGCCGGTCTCGATGGCGATCTTGACCTTGGTGCCGACACCGTCGGTTGCCGCAACCAGCACGGGATCGGCAAAGCCCGCGCGCTTCAGATCGAACAGCCCGCCGAAACCGCCGATTTCCGCGTCGGCGCCGGGGCGGCGCGTGGCACGGACCAGCGGCTTGATCAGCTCCACCATCCGGTTTCCGGCGTCGATATCGACCCCGGCATCCGCGTAGGTGAGGCTACGCCCCGTTTCGGCCATGACATTCCTCAAATCCGGCCTGCGGGGATTACGTCGAATTCGCATGATGTGCAATGGCTTGATCGCCCTTATACTGGTCCGGTGCGGCGGACGTGGCTGCGCTGCGCACCTGCCGGGATTCCTTCACCTTGAGTATTCCCAACCTCATCACACTGGCGCGCATTCTCGCCGTACCGGTTGTTGTCTGGGCGATCACCTCGGGTGAGATGATGATCGCATTCATCCTGTTCGTCGCCGCCGGGATCAGCGACGCCGTCGACGGGTTTCTCGCCAAACGCTTCGACATGGCAAGCGAACTTGGCGCCTATCTCGATCCCATCGCCGACAAGGCGCTGATCGTCTCGATCTATGTCTCGCTCGGCATCGCCGGAGCGATTCCGGTCTGGCTCGTGATTTTCGTCGTCTCGCGCGACATCATGATCGTCGGCGGGGTGATCCTGGCCTGGCTGATCGGCCGCCCGATGGAGGTCAGGCCGCACCCGGTGTCGAAACTGAACACGGTTGCACAAATCGTGTTCGCCTGCCTCGTTCTCGGCTCGCTCGCATTCCGCGTCGATCTCGGCCCGGTCAAGCCTGCGGCGATGGCGACGGTCGCCGTCTTGACCTTCCTGTCGATCAGCTTCTATCTCGCCGAATGGATCCGCCATGTCGGTTCCGCGGAAGAGGGGCAGTAGCGGCCATGGCAGCGAAGCCGGACATTGCGGCGGAGCCGGGCATGGCAGTAAAGCCCGAATTGGCAGCGAAGCCGGACATTGCAGCGAAGCCGGACATGGCAGTGGAGCCGGCACGAACCAGCAAGCTGTCGATCAGGCGGCAATTGCTGTTCTGGGCGCTGGTGCTGGCGGTTCTGATTTTCCTGCTCTGGCTGTTCAACGACATTCTGCTGCCGTTCGTGGTCGCCATGGGTCTCGCCTATCTGCTCGATCCCATGGTCGAGCGCATGCGAGGCTGGGGCATCAACCGCGCCATCGCCGCGCTGATCATCGTTGCCGGCTCCGTCATCGTGCTGGTTGCCGCAATCGTGCTGCTCGCCCCGGTGCTGGGCGAGCAATTGTCGGCCTTCATTCACCGCTTGCCGGGTTATGCGGAGCGCGTGCAACAACTGGTCGCCGAAGCGAACGACACCTGGCTCGGACGGCTGCTCGGAGACCGGCTGCCGGAGGCGCAGAAATCGCTGACCGGCATGACGGCGCAGGCGGCGGGCTGGGCGGGGGCCTTTCTCGGCTCGATCTGGTCGGGCGGCAAGTCGCTGGTGTCGGTGGTCTCGCTGATCGTCATCACGCCGGTCGTCGCCTTCTATCTGCTGGTGGACTGGGACCGCACGGTTGCGGCCATGGACAACTGGGTGCCGCGGCCGCACCGCGGCACCGTGCACGGGCTTACCCGCGACATCGACGCGGCGATTTCCGGTTTCATGCGCGGACAGGCGTTGTGCTGCGTGATTCTCGGCATTCTCTATTGCGGCGGGCTGATGCTGATCGGACTCAATTTCGCGCTGCTGATCGGAATCGTCGCGGGCATTCTCAGCTTCGTGCCCTATGTCGGCACCATTGTCGGCCTGCTGATGGCGGGTGGCGTCGCCATTGCGCAATTCTGGCCGGACTGGGTGCCGCTCGCGCTCGTGATCGGACTGTTCAGCCTCGGTCAGGCGCTCGAAGGCAACGTGCTGCAGCCTTTTCTCGTCGGCAACCAGGTCGGGCTGCATCCCGTCTGGCTGATGTTCTCGCTGCTGGCTTTCGGCTATCTGTTCGGCTTCGTCGGGCTTCTGGTGGCGGTGCCGGTGGCGGCGGCGATCGGCGTTCTGGTCCGCTTCCTGCTGCGGCAATATCTGGCCAGTCCCTATTACACGGGCGAATGACGTGCCCTCGGTGGACATGCCGCGTCAGCTTGCGCTTGCGCTGGGACATGCCGAAAGCTTCGCGCGCGAGGATTTCGTCGCCGGTGCGGGCAATGCGGTGGCGCTCAGCCTGATCGATCGCTGGCCCGACTGGCCGGCGCGCGCCGTCGTTCTCGCCGGCCCGCACGGCAGCGGCAAAAGTCATCTCGCCTCGATCTGGGCGCAGATGTCGGGCGCGCGCCTCGTCTCCGCACGGGTGCTGGAGACGCAGGCGCTGCCGGCAACGCTGGTCACCGGCGCGCTTGTGGTCGAGGATCTGGCGCCCGGCGCATTCGACGAGGCGGCGCTGTTTCACCTGTTCAATCTCGCGCGCGAAGAGGGCGTCGACCTGCTGGTGACCGCACGCACGCCGCCGTCCGGCTGGCCGCTGCGGCTGGCCGATCTCGCCTCGCGGCTGCGGGCGCTGCCGGTTTTTGCGCTCGCCGAGCCCGACGACGCGGCGCTGCGCGCGCTTGTCGTCAAGCTTTTTGCCGACCGGCAGATTGCGGTCGAGGAGGAACTGATCGCGTTTCTGCTGCGGCGGATCGAGCGCAGCTATTCGGGACTGCGCGGCGCCGTGGAGCGGCTCGATCGCGAGGCGCTGCAGCGCAAGCGGCCGGTCAACCGCGCTCTGGCGGCCGACGTGTTTCGCGACACCCTGGGTTGAGCATGGCGTTAACCATGTCCCGGCGGCGTCACGCTTAAGTCACGAAAGCGCGTTATGATGGCTAAAATCAAAAGCCGTGACATGACCGACCGCAGCGAAGCCATTGTCCTTGCTGAAGAACCGGCGAGGGTGCAGGCCCTCGCGGCAACCGAAACCTCGTTCGGCGGTGCCGAACGATTCATCAACCGCGAGTTGTCCTGGCTGCATTTCAATCGCCGCGTCCTGGAAGAGGCGGCGAACGCAAACCATCCGCTGCTGGAGCGGCTGCGCTTTCTCTCCATCTCCGCCAACAATCTCGACGAATTTTTCATGGTGCGCGTCGCCGCGCTCAAAGGGCAGGTGCGCGAGGGCATTTCCGAGCGCAGCCCGGACGGGCTGACGCCGGCGGAGCAGCTTGTCGTCATCGGCGAGAAGGTCTCCGAGCTTGCCACCGACCAGCAGGCGCGCTGGCGCGAGCTGCGCGGGGAGCTTGCCCTGTCCGGGATCGCGCTGGTCGACGGTCAGGACGTCACCGCCAAAGAGCGCGCCTGGCTGGAAGAGTATTTCCTGCATCACATCTTCCCGGTGCTGACGCCGCTGGCCATCGACCCGGCGCATCCGTTCCCGTTCATCCCCAATCTCGGCTTCTCCGTCGCCATGCAGCTCGCGCGCGTCAGCGACGGCAAGGCGATGAACGCGCTGATCCGCGTGCCGCACAAGATCGAGCGCTTTATCCTGCTGCCGAAATCCTCCGACGGCGCACAGCGCGTGATCATGCTGGAACAGGCGACCGGTATGTTCATCGGGCGGCTGTTTCCGGGCTATGTGGTCAAGGGGCAGGGTGCGTTCCGCGTCATCCGCGACAGCGAAATCGAAATCGAGGAAGAGGCCGAAGATCTGGTGCGGCAGTTCGAGACGGTGCTGAAGCGGCGCCGGCGCGGGTCGGTGATCCGGCTGGAAGCCGAGGAGGCGATGCCGGCGGAATTGCGCCGCTTCGTGCAGCGTGCCCTCGGGGTCGCCGACGACGAGGTGTTCATCGTCGACGGCATGCTGGCGCTGTTCGAGCTGAAGGAGCTGGTGGCGCTCGACCGGCCGGACCTGCTCTATGCGCCCTACAATCCGCGGTTTCCCGAGCGTATCCGCGACCATGGCGGCGACTGTTTCGCCGCGATCCGGCAGAAGGATCTGATCGTCCACCACCCTTACGAATCCTTCGACGTGGTGGTGCAGTTCCTGCAGCAGGCCGCGCGCGACCCCGACGTGATCGCCATCAAGCAGACGCTCTACCGCACGTCCTCGGAATCCCCGATCGTCAAGGCGCTGGCGGAAGCCGCCGAAGCCGGCAAATCGGTCACCGCGCTGGTGGAACTGAAAGCGCGTTTCGACGAGGAGGCCAATATCCGCTGGGCGCGCGACCTGGAGCGTGCCGGCGCGCAGGTGGTCTACGGCTTCATCGAATTGAAGACGCATGCCAAGCTGTCGCTGGTCGTGCGGCGCGAGCGCAAGGCGCTTGCTTCCTACGTGCATGTGGCTACCGGCAATTATCACCCGATCACCGCGCGCATCTATACCGATTTGTCCTATTTCACCGCCGATCCGGTGATCGCGCGCGATGTCGCGCGCGTGTTCAATTTCGTCACCGGTTATGCCGAGCCGGCCGAGCTTGAGGCGATGGCGGTGTCGCCGGTGACGCTGCGCCAGCGCATTATCGACCACATCGCGCAGGAAGCCGCCCATGCCAGGGCCGGGCGCAAGGCGGCGATCTGGATGAAGATGAATTCGCTGGTGGATCCCGGCATCATCGACGCGCTCTATGCGGCGTCGGCGGCGGGGGTGAAGATCGATCTCGTCGTGCGCGGCATCTGCTGCCTGCGCCCGGGCGTGCCGGGATTGTCCGACAACATCGCGGTGAAATCGATCGTCGGCCGTTTCCTCGAACACGGCCGCATTTATTGCTTCGGTGCCGGTCACGGGCTGCCGCATGCCAAAGCGCTGGTCTACATATCCTCCGCCGACATGATGCCGCGCAATCTCGACCGCCGCGTCGAAGTGCTGTGCCCGATCCTCAACCCGACCGTGCACGAACAGGTGCTGGACCAGATCATGGTGGTGAATTTTGCCGACAACGAACAGAGCTGGAGGCTCTTGCCGGATGGCACCGCAGTCCGCATAAAACCGGGCAAGGGCGAGGAATCGGTCAACGCCCAGAAATACTTCATGACCAATCCAAGTCTGTCGGGCCGTGGAAAATCTCTTAAAGAATCTCCGCCACGCCGTCTCCCGCGCCGCCAGGACCGCGGCTGAGAAGCCCGCCGGCCAGTCCCGCCGTCCGCACGAGCGTGCCTCCGGTGCAAAAGAATCTGTGGATGACCCCGCCGTGCCCGCTCAGGGCCGGCTGGCGCACGGACCGCCGGTCGCCGTGATCGACATCGGATCGAACTCGGTCCGTCTCGTTGTCTACGAGGGGCTCACGCGCAGCCCAACCCCGATCTTCAACGAAAAGGTGCTGGCCGGCCTCGGCCGCGAAGTGCAGTCGACCGGCCTGCTTGCCGCCGATGCCGTCGACAAGGCGCTGGCCACGCTCCGCCGCTTCCGCGCGCTGTGCGACACGCTCAGGGCCGACCGCGTCTTCGGCATCGCCACCGCCGCCTGCCGCGACGCGCGCAACGGCAAGGCTTTCATCGCCCAGGCCGAAGAAATCTGCCGCACCCGTATCGACGTCCTGTCCGGCAAGCGCGAGGCGCATTTGTCGGCGCTCGGCGTCATCTCCGGCATTCACCGGCCCGACGGACTTGTCGGCGATCTGGGCGGCGGGTCTCTGGAACTGATCGAAGTGGAGGGCGCGCGCATCAAGTCCGGCGTCACCTTGCCGCTCGGCGGACTGGCGCTGCAGGACGTTTCCGGCAGGTCGGTGCGCAAGGCGGAACGCGTGGTCGCGCAGGCGCTCGGCGGCGTCGACTGGCTCGCCGCCGGCCGCGGCCGCAGCTTTTACGCCGTCGGCGGCGCCTGGCGCGCGCTGGCGCATTTGCACATGGCGCGCACCGGCTACCCGCTGCACGTAATGCACGGCTACCGCATCCCCGCCAAGGATGCGCTCGAATTCTGCGAACTGGTGCATCGCCTGAAGCCGGATAAGATCGCCAGGATCGACGTGATTTCCAGCGCCCGTCGGCCGCTGCTCGGCTACGCCGCGCTGGTGCTCGACCACGTCATCCGCCGCACGCGGGCGAAGGATGTGGTGATCTCCGCGCTCGGCGTGCGCGAAGGCCTGCTCTATTCGCTGCTCGATCCCGGCGAACGCGAGCAGGACGCGCTGATCTCGGCGGCCAGCAATCTCAACATTTTGCGCTCGCGCTCGCCGCGGCATGGGGAGGAACTGATCGGCTGGACCGAGCGGTTCATGGGTTCGATCGATATCGACGAGACGGCGGACGAGAAACGGCTGCGCCGCGCCGCCTGCCTGCTCGCCGATATCGGCTGGCGCGCGCATCCCGACTATCGCGGCGAACAGTCGCTCAACATCATTTCCAACGCCGATTTCGTCGCCATCGACCATCCCGGGCGCGCTTTTCTCGCGCTCTCGGTCTTCTTTCGCCATGCCGGGCTGATCCGCGAAGAACTGTCGCCGCGACTGCGCGAGCTCGCCAACCGGCGGCTGCTGGAACGCGCGCGCATTCTCGGCGCCGCCATGCGCGTCGCCTACATGGTGTCGGCCTCGATGCCGGGTGTCCTGCCGCATACGCCGCTGAAAGTGGAGCGCGGGCGGCTGGTGCTGCGCATGCCGGGCGCATTTTCGGCGCTGGCCGGCGAGCGGGTGTCCTCGCGGCTCAAGCAACTCGGACGGCTTGTCGGTTACGATAGCGCCGTGATCGCCGGCTGATTCAGGGCGTGTCCCGCGCCACCACGCGTCCGCGCTCGAGCCCGAGCACGAGGCGGCCGGCCTTGAGCGCCAGCGCCTTCTCGCCGAACAATTCGCGGCGCCAGCCTTTCAGCGCCGGCACGTCGGCATGGTCGTCGGCGGCAATGCGTTCGAGATCGTCGACGGTGGCGATGATCTTGGCGGCCACCGCATGTTTTTCCGAGGTCATGCGCAGCAGGACTTTCAGCAGCTCGACGATGGCCCCGCCATTTGGCGCAGGTCTGGCGCGGTCGAGCGTGGGCAGCGATTTCGGATCGCGCGCCAGCGCGCGCTTGACCAGTTCGGGGATGTCCTGGCCCATGCGCGAGCGCTCGAAGCCCTTCGGCAGCGAGCGCAGATTGGCGAGCCGCTCGACGCTGGCCGGCTGCTGCACGGCGATGTCGACGACCACATCGTCCTTCAGTACGCGCTGGCGCGGCACGTCGCGCAGCTTTGCTTCGGTTTCGCGCCAGGCGGCGACCTCGATCAGCACCGCAAGTTCCTTCGGTTTGCGCACGCGCGTGCGCAGCCGCTGCCATGCGTTTTCCGGCGCCAGCCGGTAGGTTTCCGGCGAGGTGAGGATTTCCATTTCCTCGCGCATCCAGTCGGTGCGGCCGCGCCGCCCGAGATCGGCGAGCAGGTTCTGGTAGACCGCGCGCAGATGCGTCACGTCGGAAATGGCGTAGGCGATCTGCGCCTGCAGCAGCGGGCGGCGCGCCCAGTCGGTGAACCGGTGCGATTTGTCGAGCGAGTCGCCGGTAATGCGCTGCACCAGCTGATCGTAGGAAATCGAATCCCCGTAGCCGAGCACCATGGCCGCAACCTGGGTATCGAATACCGGATGCGGTATCAGCCCGGCGCGATGCCAGACGATTTCGATGTCCTGGCGCGCGGCGTGGAACACCTTCACCACGCTTTCCTCGGCCATCAGCGCAAAAAACGGAGCGAGGTCCATGCCCTCGGCCAGCGCATCGACGACGACGGCCTCTTCCTCGCTCGCCATCTGCACCACGCAGAGCTGCGGGTAATAGGTGGACTCGCGCAGAAACTCGGTATCGACGGTGACGAACGGATGGCGCTTCAGCCTTTCGCAGGCCTGCAGCAGCTGCGCGGCGGTCGTGATCGGTTCGGCGCTGGTCGTCGGCGAGGTCATGTGCGGCCGAAATCCTGCTTCGCGCTCTGGCGTATTCAGCGGCCGCGCACGCGCGGCATGTGGATGAATTCCCAGGGCGATGGCATTTCGCCCACCGGGACTTCGATCACGGTAGGAACGTCCCGCCGCCTGAAAGCGCGCCGGATCGCCGCTCGCAGCGCGGCGGCGTCCGCGGCGCGCTCGGCGGCGGCGCCGAAGCTTTCCGCAAAACGCACGAAATCGGGATTGACGAGATCGACGGCGATATTGCGCCCGCCATAGCCGGCATCCTGGATCAGTTTCACGTTGCCGAAGCTGTTGTTGTTGAAGACGATGCTGACCAGCGGGATGCGATGGCGCATGGCGCTGGCGAGTTCGGTTGCCGCATAAAGAAATCCGCCGTCGCCGGCGATCGAGATCACCGGCACGTCGCGGCGGGCGTCCTGCGCGCCGAGCGCGGTGGCGAAGCCCCAACCGAGATTGTCCTGGAAGCCGGGGGAGAGAAATGTGCGCGGCCGGTAGACCGGCATGGCGAGACGCGAGGCGAAGCCGACCTGTGTGACCTCGTCCACGAATATGCCGTCCTCCGGGAGTTCGGCACGGATCGCGCCGAGAAAGGCAAGCTGCGGCTTGAGCCGGGCGAGACGCCGGTTCGTGCGCGCATGCCGCTCCTGCATTTCGGCCCTGCGGGAGGCGCGCTTGCGGTTATGCGCGGGCAGGATGCGAAGCAGGCGCTTGAGTACCGTGCGCGCATCGCCGATCAGCGCGGCTGCCGGCTTGTGCATGCGCTCGGTCTCGTCCGCGTCGGAGTCGATGCGCACGATCTTGATGTCGTCGTCGATCCCCCATTCGCGCATCGGGATCAGCAGCCGGGTGCCGATGCCGATCGCGGCATCGGCCTGCTTCCACAATTCGTGGCCGAGCGGCAGCGTGACGCTGAGCGGGTCGCGGCTGTCGAGCACGCCGCGGCCGCGCCGATAACCCAGCACCGGAGCCTGCAGCATGGCGGCAAGCTGCGCGACTTCGGCGGCGGCATCCTGCGCGCCGCCGCCGCACACGATCATCGGCCGCTTCGCCATGCCGAGGATTTTCGCCGCTGCGATCAGGGCATCCTCGTCGAGCGGGGGCTCGGCCGGAGCCGGCGCCGCAGCGATCGGCCCGACCGGCTCGCTGCGGCCCCAGACGTCCATGGCGCATTCGAGCGCAGCCGGTCCGCGCCGGCCCGAGCGCATCGCCGCAATGGCCTGCGCGACAAGGCGCGGCGCGTCGGCGGGGCGGCTGATGCGGGCGCAATGATCGACCAGCCGCGCGACGATGCCGGCCTGATCTCGGATTTCGTGCAGGTGGCCGAGGTTGCGGCCGATGGCGGCCTGCGGGATTTGTCCGACCAGCGCCAGCACCGGCGCATTCATGCCGTAGGCTGTGAGCAAGGCGGCCCCGGTGTTGAGCAGGCCGGGACCGGGGACGACGGCATAGGTCTGCGGCCTCCCGGTCGCCAGCGCCGCGCCCAGCGCCATATAAGCGGCGCCCTGTTCGTGGCGCGTATGCACGGTGCGGATGCGGTTCGACGCCCGGTAGAGCGCGTCGAACAGGTGATCGTTATGCACGCCCGGCAGCGCATACAGGGTGTCGATCCCGTGCGCGAGTAGCGCCGCCACGGTTGCCTCTCCGGTCGTCATGCGCCCGTTCGCGACTGCAGCGGGCGACGGTGCAGAATTCTTGAGGCGATGCGGGTTGCGGCTGGGTCGGCTCGATTTCGGCATTACTTTCTCGGGCATCCTCCGGCTGCCAGTGTGCAGATCGGAGCGCCTGTGTCGAGACCGCTGCGGCCCGCCACCGGTGTGCCGATCGAACGGCGGCCGCCTTGACAAAGACGGACCCCCATGCGCTTTTCCCGCCGCTGAATCACCCCACATCGCCCGGGCCCGAACCGACCATGCATCGCTATCGCACCCATACCTGCGGCGCGCTGCGCGAGCAGCAGATCGGAGAAAGCGTGCGTCTTTCCGGCTGGTGCCATCGCATCCGCGATCATGGCGGCGTGCTGTTCATCGATTTGCGCGACCATTACGGTCTGACGCAGGTCGTCGCCGATCCCGACAGTCCGGCCTTCCGGGACGCCGAGAAGCTGCGCTCGGAATGGGTGGTGCGGGTCGACGGCCGGGTGCGCAGACGGCCGGAGGGGACCGACAATGCCGAACTGCCGACCGGCCTGGTCGAGGTGTTCGCGAACGAGATCGAAGTGCTGGGGCCGGCCGGCGAATTGCCGATGCCGGTGTTCGGCGATCAGGAATATCCCGAGGAGACGCGGCTGAAATACCGCTTTCTCGACCTGCGGCGCGAGCGGCTGCACGCCAACATCATGAAGCGCGGACAGATCGTCGATTCGATCCGCCGCCGCATGAAGGAGGGCGGCTTCTTCGAATTCCAGACTCCGATCCTCACCGCCTCGTCGCCGGAAGGCGCGCGCGACTATCTGGTGCCCTCGCGCATCCATCCCGGCAAGTTCTACGCGCTGCCGCAGGCGCCGCAGCAGTTCAAGCAGCTCGTCATGGTGTCGGGCTTCGATCGCTATTTTCAGATCGCGCCCTGTTTCCGCGACGAGGATGCGCGCGCCGACCGCTCGCCGGGCGAATTCTACCAGCTCGACATCGAGATGAGCTTCGTCACCCAGCAGGACGTGTTCGACGCGGTCGAGCCGGTGCTGCGCGGGGTATTCGAGGAGTTTGGCGACGGAAAGCCGGTGACGCCGAAATTTCCGATGATTCCGTTTGCCGATGCGATGCGCCTTTACGGCACCGACAAACCGGACCTGCGCAATCCGCTGAAAATGCAGAACGTGACCGAAGCCTTTCGCGGCTCCGGCTTCAAGATTTTCGCCGGCATGATCGAGAAGGATGCGCAGGTCGAGGTGTGGGCGATCCCCGCGCCCAAAGGCGGCAACCGCGCCTTTTGCGACCGCATGAATTCCTGGGCGCAGGGCGAGGGCCAGCCGGGGCTCGGCTACATCTTCTGGCGCGAGGGCGAGGAGAGCGGGGCGGGCCCGCTCGCCAAGAATATCGGCCCCGAGCGCACCAGGCAGATTGCCGACCAGCTCGGCCTCGGTGTCGGCGACGCGGTCTTCTTCCTTGCCGGCCGTTCGAAGGACTTCGTGAAATTCGCAGGCCCCGCGCGCACCAAGGTCGGCGAAGAGCTGGGCCTGATCGCCAGGGATCGCTTCGAGTTCTGCTGGATCGTCGACTTTCCCATGTACGAATGGAACGAGGAAGACAAGAAGATCGACTTCTCGCATAACCCGTTCTCGATGCCGCAATTGCCGGTCGAGGAATTCCTCGCCCTCGATGCAAAGGACAGCGAACGGATTCTCGGGCTGAAGGCATTCCAGTACGACATCGTCTGCAACGGCGTGGAACTGTCCTCGGGCGCGATCCGCAATCACCGCCCGGACGTGATGAAAAAAGCCTTTGCGATTGCCGGCTACGGCGCCGACGTGCTGGAGCAGAAATTCGGCGGCATGCTGCGCGCGCTCTCGCTCGGGGCCCCGCCGCATGGCGGGATTGCGCCTGGCATCGACCGCATCGTCATGCTCCTGTGCGGGGAGGAGAACCTGCGCGAAGTCGTGCTGTTCCCGATGAACCAGCGCGCCGAAGACCTGCTGATGGGCGCCCCTTCGGAAGCGTCGCCGAAGCAGTTGCGCGAATTGCACATCCGGCTCAATTTGCCGGACAAATGACGCAGACGGGCAAGGCCGGCATGCGCATCCGGCGCGTGGCGCATGCCGGTTGCGATCCTGCGGCGCGGCGGCCAGCGCGACAATCGGACCGTCACGGTGCGGCCGGACGGCTATTCGATCGGGTGACGCGGCTGCGCGAACGGTGCGGCGGCCGGCCGGGAAGCGGCGTGCGCGGGAAATTGCAATAATATGACGCCAGCGCCCGCTGCCATCGCCGCGCACACCCCCGGCAAGTCCGCCCCATGACCTACATCCCGCCGCCGCTCGTCCCGCGCCTCCTCAGCCGCGCGCGCAAGCGCTATGTCGATCTCAGGCACCGCCTGCGGCTTGCCCGCGACGGGCGGGAAATCTTCGACCGCTGCCGCTATTTCGGCGCCGACTTCATCGTCCGGCTCGACGATCACATCGGTTACGAGATGGCGACCGGCATTTTCGAATGGGTGCAGATCGACCGCCTGATCCGCACCTGCGAGCGCATCCGTCCGGATGCGTTTCTCGACATCGGCGCGCATGCGGGGCTCTACACCTGCATCGTCGGACGGCGAAATCTCGCGCGGCGCCTGATCGCGTTCGAGCCGGACCGCCGCGCGCTGGTCCACCTGAAGGCCAATCTGCTGATCAACGACCTGCTCGAACGGGTCGAACTGCACGCCGCTGCGGTCGGCGCGGAGGCGGGCACGGCGCCCTTTGTCCAGGGCGGCGACGACAATCGCGGCCAGTCGAAGATCGAGCCCGGCCATCCCGCGGCCTATGCGGTTCCCGTGGTCGCAATCGACGAGGCGGTGGCGCTGCAGGACCGGACCATCGCCGTCAAGATGGACGTGGAGGGCTTCGAGATGGAAACGCTTGCCGGCGGCGAGCGGCTGTTTCGGACAAACCGCGGCTACGCGCAGATCGAGGCCTATGACGGCCGGGAGAACGAGGTGATCCCGCGCATGGCGGAACTGGGCTGGCGCCTCGCCGACCGGCTGGATATCGATTTCCTGTTCGAAAAGGATTAAACCTTCAACGTTCGAGCGGACCGGCAAGACGATCTTCGATCGCCTGCAGGTCCAACTTTTCCTCGATGTTGCGGCGGCCGGCATTGCGCACCATGATCATATGCCGCTCGATCTCCTTGCGCTGTTCGGGGTCCGCGAGTGAGGCGAGCTTGTCGAGGCTGTCGGCGAGGCGGATCAGTATCGCAGCGCTGCCGCTTCCGTATTGCCGGATCATGTTGAAGCTGGCGTCGACCAGTTCCGCGAAGCTGGGCGCGGGCACGACGAGTCGCGCAATGTTACGTTCGTCGCGCCAGACAGTCTGTGCGGCGCGTCTGCGCATGATCCGGGCGAGGGAACGGGTGAGCCGATCGATGGCCAGCAGCGCCGTGTATGGATCGTTGATGCCCGGCGATAGGGCGCGGATGGCAAGTTCGACCAGTTGACGGATGGAGAATTCCAGATCCTGGACGGGGGTGCGTTCCGTCCCAACCATGATGCTTTGTCTGATCGCGTTCTGCAGATCGTCGGTCAGCCCGCTTGCGGGCTGAACCGAGCCAAGAGTCATTCCATTCACGAGATGATGGCCCGCGCCGATGTCGAGAGATACGAAAGAATTCTCCCGCTTCGCAGCCTGGACGATTGCATCGGCGTCGATCGCCTGAACATAACCTTCGCAATCGAGCCGAAGGATCGCACGACCTGCATTCGACGACACGGTGCCTGTATCGGTTCCGTCTCGGTCCGGCAGAAGCCGCGCTGCGTTCGCATCGATATCCGCCCCGACCGTTTCGATGACCGAATCCGAGATGATCGAACGGGCGAGATGATGCACGAACAGAAGCAGCATCGCGATGCTCAGAAGAACCAACCCTGTCCCGATCGTCACCGCAAGGTTCGGAACTTCGTCCACCGACCCGTTGACGATCCGCAGCACGAGAAGAAGATAGACCACAGTCGAGACAAAAAGACCGAGCGCCGCTTGCGTGCGCAGGTCGCTCATAAAGATTCGAATCAGGCGTGGACCAAGCTGCTGCGCAGCCAGCGTAAGAACGACCATCGTGATCGAGATGGCGAGCGTGGTCATGGTGATCATTGCGCCGACCAGGCTCGACAGAAATTCCGTTGCCTCCCGGGCACTCCCGCCATACAGCGACCAGAACGAACTTGCATCCTGCCCCAGGGGTAGCTTACCGACATAGATTGCGGTTGCGACTGCAGCCGCCACCATCAGGGTAGGGACTGCCCAGAGACTGGTCCTGATGCGGTCCCAAATTGCTTGAATTCGTGGAGCCATGTCTTCGTACCTGTTGCGCAATGGCTGAAGGGCATCGAATAATCGGTGCCTGACCAAAGAAAGTGTCGCTCAAGGCCGATAAGTTCCACAAAATGCGGCAGGTCGCGATCGGTGCGCGCGGGGGAAGTCTGAATGCCGTCTGTAATGTCCAATCTGTCCGACGATCTGCGTGCGCAGGCGTTGGCCTTTCACCGCGCGCCCAAGCCCGGCAAGCTGGAAATCCAGGCGACCAAGCCGCTCGGCAACCAGCACGATCTGGCGCTGGCCTATTCGCCGGGCGTCGCCGCCGCCTGCGAGGCGATTGCGGCGGAACCCTCGGAGGCTGCCGAACTCACCGCGCGGCAGAATCTCGTGGCGGTGGTCTCCAACGGCACGGCGGTGCTCGGGCTCGGCAATATCGGGCCGCTCGCCTCCAAGCCGGTGATGGAGGGCAAGGCGGTCCTGTTCAAGAAATTTGCCGGCATCGACGTGTTCGACATCGAAATCGACGCCACGACGATCGACCGGATGGTGGAGGTGGTCTCGGCGCTGGAGCCGACCTTCGGCGGCATCAATCTGGAGGACATCAAGGCGCCGGAATGCTTCGAGGTGGAGGCCCGTCTCAAGGAGCGGATGAAAATCCCGGTCTTCCACGACGACCAGCACGGCACTGCCATCATCGTCGCCGCCGCCGTGCAGAACGCGCTCTATCTCACCGGCAAGCGCATCGGCGAGGTCAAGATCGTGGCCTCAGGCGCGGGCGCTGCGGCGCTGGCCTGCCTGAACCTCTTGGTGACGCTTGGGGCCAGGCGGGAGAACATATTCGTCTCCGACCTCGAAGGCGTCGTCTACAAGGGCCGCGAGAAGCTCATGGACCGCTGGAAGGAGGTCTATGCGCAGGACACGCCGGCGCGCACCCTGGGCGAGATCGTCGATGGGGCCGACATTTTTCTCGGCGTTTCCGCCGGCGGGGTGCTCAAGCCCGACATGGTCGGGCGCATGGCCGAGCGCCCGCTGATCATGGCGCTGGCCAACCCGGTGCCCGAAATCATGCCGGAAGAGGCGATCGCGGCGCGCCCCGACGCGCTGATCTGCACCGGGCGCTCCGACTATCCCAACCAGGTCAACAACGTCCTGTGCTTCCCCTACATTTTCCGCGGGGCGCTGGATGTGGCGGCGACTACCATCAACGAAGAGATGAAACGCGCCGCGGTCGAGGCGATTGCGGCTCTGGCGCGCGAAGCGCCCTCCGACGTCGCCGCCCGCGCCTATGGCGGGGAGGCGCGCACCTTCGGCGCCGGCTCGCTGATCCCCAACCCGTTCGACCCGCGGCTGATCCTGCGCATCGCTCCGGCCGTCGCCAAGGCGGCGATCCGCTCGGGCGTCGCCACCCGTCCGATCATCGATTTCGACACCTACCAGGAGCGGCTGGACCGCTTCGTGTTCCGCTCCGGCTTCATCATGAAGCCGATTTTCACCAGTGCGAAGGCCGATCCGCGGCGGGTGATCTATGCCGAAGGCGAGGACGAGCGGGTGCTGCGGGCGGTGCAGGTGGTGTGCGAGGAGGGCCTTGCCCGGCCGATCCTGATCGGCCGTCCGCCCGTGATCGAGACGCGGCTGGAGCGCTACGGCCTCTCCATCCGGCCGGGCGGGGATTTCGACCTGATCAATCCGGAAGACGATCCGCGCTACCGGGAATTCGTTAACGCTTATGTCGAGGCAGCCGGCCGGCGCGGCATCACACCGCATGCCGCCCGCACCATCGTGCGCACCAACGCCACGGTGATCGCTGCCGTTGCCGTCCGGCTCGGCCTCGCCGACGCCATGATCTGCGGTCTGGAGGGCCGCTACATGGCACATCTGAAGAACATCCGCGACGTGATCGGGCTGGCTGCCGGCGTGCAGGAATATGCCGCGCTCTCGCTCGTGATCACCGCCAAGGGCGCCTATTTCATCGCCGACACCCAGGTCCGTCCGGAGCCGGGTGCCGAGGAAATCGCCGAGATGGCGGTGCTGGCGGCGGCGCATGTGCGCCGATTTGGCCTTATTCCCAAGATCGGGCTGCTTTCGCACTCCAATTTCGGCTCTCACGACACCGCCTCCGCCCGCAAGATGCGGCTCGCCGCCGAGCGGCTGGCTGCCGCGCATCCGGAACTGGAGGTCGACGGGGAGATGCACGGCGACGCGGCGCTGCTGCCGGCCGAGCGGGAGCGGATTTTCCCGCATTCCCGGCTCAAGGGGGAAGCCAACGTCCTGGTGATGCCGAATCTCGACGCCGCCAATATCGCCTACCAGATGACCAAGGTGCTTGCCGACGCGCTCCCGGTCGGACCGATTCTCGTCGGCGCGGCGAAGCCGGCACACATCCTGACGCCGTCGGTGACCGCGCGCGGCGTCATCAACATGACGGCGATCGCCGTCGTCGAGGCGCAGGCCGGCGCGTAAGACCAATTGCTACGGCCACTTCTGCGTCGTGCGGTCGCGCGCGGCGCAGCGCGCCGGATACGTTAGGCAAAACTTCAAGAATCTTCTTGATACCTAGGTCCGTTGTGCTTATTTGCGACTGCCGCAGTGATCAGTCTGCAGTGGGTGGACTGGTTGCGCGGCTTTCGCGTTCCGTGAGCCGGCTTGCCGGTTTCTGGGGCTTTGATCTCTGGTTGGGGAGGACGGCATGAGCCAGAACGCCCTCTTTCAATCGGTCAAGGGCTTGGGGACTCCAAGTACCGCCCGAAAGAAGGACACGGTCGCTACGCTTGGCGTTGCTGAGGAGCGTAACGACCATTTCGTGGTGAGGAACGGGGTGCGGTGCGCCGGAGCGCATCTCATCATCGATTTGTACGGCGCCAGGAAGCTCGACGACATCGGGCATATCGAGGCGGCCTTGCGGCAATGCGTGGAGGCATCGGGCGCGACGCTCCTGCATATCCACCTGCATCACTTCGAGCCCAATGGCGGGGTGTCCGGTGTGGCGGTGCTGGCGGAGAGCCACATCTCCATCCATTCCTGGCCGGAGAACGGCTACGCGGCGCTCGACGTGTTCATGTGCGGCGATGCCAAGCCGGAGGCCTGCGTGCCGGTGCTGCGCAAGGCGTTCAAGCCGAAGCGGATCGCGGTCAGCGAAATCCTGCGCGGGCAAGGTGCCTGACCGGCGCCTGACGGGCGTCCGAGGCTTTTGACGCGGCCGGGCCGGAAGGTCCGGCCGCGCCCTGTTTTGCGTGGATAAGACCCCGCGGCCGCTGGCTGCGCAGGGCGCGGGCGGGCAAGAGATTTCGCTGCGAGCACCCCGAACCGAGGAGGGCGGCATGGCCACCGAGCGCTGGATCCAGGAAACCCTGTTCGACGATCTCGGCTTCCGCATGAGCTTCAAGGCGGAGCGGGTGCTCTACGAAATGCAGACCGAGCACCAGCACCTGGTGCTGTTCGAACAAAAGCATTTCGGCAAAATCCTGATGCTCGACGGTGCGACCCAGGTCACCAGCCGCGACGAGTTCATCTACCACGAGATGATGACGCATGTGCCGATTCTGGCGCATGGCGCCGCCGAGGACGTGCTGATCGTCGGCGGCGGCGATTGCGGCATCGCCGAGGAAGCGCTCAAGCACAGGTCGCTGAAACGGCTGACGCAGGTGGAGATCGACGCCTCGGTTGTGGAATTTTCCAAGGAGCATTTTCCCGAATTTACCGGACCGGTGCTCTCCAGCCCGCGCTTCGACCTCGTGATCGAGGACGGCATCAAATATGTGAAGGAAACCGACCGACGCTTCGACGTGGTGATCGTCGATTCCACCGATCCGCAGGGTCCGGGCGCGGTGCTGTTCTCGCCGGAATTCTATGCCGGCGTGAAGCGCTGCATGAAGCCGGGCGGCGTCATGGTCACGCAGAACGGCGTGCCGTTCTACCAGCCCGAGGAACTGACCTCCGGCGTCGGGAAATTCCGCAAGCTGTGGGCCGATGGCTATTGCTACGTGGCGGCGATTCCGACCTATGTCGGCGGCCACATGGCGATGGGCTGGGCCACCGACAATCCGGCCCTGCGGCAGGTGACGGCCGCCGCGCTCGCCGAACGCTATGCAGCCGCCGGCGGATTTTCCACCAGATACTGGACGCCGGACGTGCACAGGGCCGCCTTCGCGCTGCCGCGCTTCATCCTCGAACATGTCGAGGCGGCGCAGGCCTGACGCTTCAGCGCCAGAACGGTCTGGCGCTCTCGCGCGCGGCCTGTTCGCGACTGACGCCGATGTCGCGCAGCAGCCGGTCGTCGAGCTGCGCCAGCGCGCGCCGCTGGCGTCTGCGTTCGGCCTTTTGCCGGCACCAAGTTCGACCGGCGCGCACGATGGCGCACAGGGCGGCGAATGGCGTTGCCGCGATCGCCACCGGCTCGCGCCGCATTCGCTCGGTTGCGCTCATCGCCTGCTCCTTGCGTTGCGGCGATCCTGCCGCAACCGGCCAGGACGACGTTTCGGAACCTGCCGAAGCGTCGCCGCTTGCCAGTGCGGGGGCCGCGGTCCAGAATCGACCGATGACCGCCAGCAACAAGATCGCCATGGTTGCCGCCTGCGCCGGCGATCCGGCGCGCGCGAGCATGCTTTCGGTTCTGGCCGACGGGCGCGCTTTCACCGCCGGCGAACTTTCCGCCGTAGCGCGCGTGACGCCGCAGACCGCAAGCGGCCATCTCGCGCGCATGCGCGAGGCCGGGCTGCTGACGGTGGAGAAGCAGGGCCGGCATCGCTATTACCGTCTGGCCTCGGCGACGGTGGCGCAGATGCTGGAAAGCATGATGGTGATCGCCGCGCCCAATGCGGCGTTGCGCGCGGGCCCGGCGAGCGACGCCATGCGGCTCGCGCGCACCTGTTACGACCATCTGGCCGGGCAGGTGGCGGTGGCGATCGCCGGGCGTCTCGTCGCCGACGGCCACCTGCTGCTCTCCGACGACGGCGGAGAGGTCACCGCGTCGGGCCGACGCTTCCTTGCGCGACTGGGAATCGATCTGGAGCCGGGCCGCAGCCATCGCGCCTTTTGCCGTCCATGCCTCGACTGGAGCGAGCGGCGGCACCACCTCGCCGGCACGCTCGGTGCGCGCATGCTGCAGCAATCGCTGTCGGCCGGCTGGATCAGGCGGCGGCCGCAAAGCCGCGCCGTCGACATCACGCCGCTCGGGCGGCGCCGGCTGCGCGACCTGTACGGTATCGAATTCGGCGGCTGAGCGCGGCGTGGACCGCCCGGCGTGGCGCGGCTATGCTGCCGCATGAGCTTCTTTCCCGGACAGGATCCCGCACCCGGCAACGCCTTCCAGTGCGACGCCATCGAGCGCGTGATCGTCCCGCGGTCCACCGATCTCGGCGGTTTCGAGGTTCGCCGTGCGCTGCCCTCGGCGCAGCGCCGGCTGGTGGGACCGTTCATTTTTTTCGACCATTTCGGCCCGGCGGAGTTCCGGTCCGGCAACGGTCTCGACGTGCGCCCGCATCCGCATATCGGGCTTGCCACCGTCACCTACCTGTTCGACGGCGAGATCGTTCACCGCGACAGCCTCGGCACGCATGCGGCGATCCTGCCCGGGGAGGTGAACTGGATGACGGCCGGGCGCGGCATTGCCCATTCCGAGCGAACCGGTCTGGAACGCCGTGCCGCCGGCGACACCCTGCACGGCCTGCAATGCTGGGTGGCGCTGCCGATGGCGGACGAGGAAATGCCGCCGGCCTTCGCGCATCATGCCGCTGGCGCGTTGCCGGTCGTCTCCGGCGAGGGCAAGAGCGTGCGCATCGTCGCCGGGTCGCTGTTCGGCCGGCAATCGCCGGTGAAGGCGCAATGGGACACGCTGTTTGCCGACATCCGGCTCGAGGCCGGCGCGGTGCTGCCGTTCGACGCCGATTACGAGGAGCGCGCGCTGTATGTGCTCTCCGGAGAAATCGACATTGCCGGCGACCGGTTCGGCCCGCAGAAGCTGCTGGTATTCCGTCCCGGCGACCGCATCAGCGTCCGCGCGCTCGGCGAAACGCATTGCGTCGCCGTCGGCGGCGCGCGCATGGACGGGCCGCGGCACATCTGGTGGAATTTCGTCTCCTCGCGCAAGGAACGCATCGAGCAGGCCAAGGCGGACTGGAAAGCCGGCCGCTTCGATATCGTGCCGGGAGACGAGAGCGAATTCATCCCGCTGCCGGACTAGATCCTTTCCGGCTTTGATTGAATCAAAGCCGGGGCTCTAGCATTTTGTTTTGACGCGTTTTCGTCGCGCGAACCGGTGCCCACTTCGCTCGAAAACGCTATAGGTTTCACTGCGTCTTCGGCGGTCCGAACAGCCGCACGGCGTTGCCGCTGGCGATGCGCCGCGCCTGGTCGTCCGGCAATTGCGCGAGCCAGGCGCGATAGCCGCGGACGATGGCGTCGTAGGAAAACCAGCGCTCGTTGATCCAGGTATCGGAGCCGATCAGGAAGCGATCGGAATGCTGCGCGAACAGGTCGCGCCATTCCGCCGTCAGCTTTCCGCCGCCGTCGGTGATGCCGCTGCGATAGGACAGCTCGCCCCACAATCCGGGATAGGTGTGCAGCAATTCCTTCACCCGTTCGGGCGGGGTGGAGAAGCCGGTATGCGCCCAGACGATGCGCGCCTTGGGATTGTGCGAGAACAGGGTCAGCAGCGCTTCCTCGTCGCAATGCGCATGCAGGAACAGGTTTCGTTCGACCGCGAAGTCGACGATCTTCTTCACCAGCGGCCCGGCGGCGGACTTTCCGTAGATGTGGAATTCGCCGATACCGCGATAATAGCCGCGCTTGTATTCTTCCTGGATCAGTTCGTAGATCGAGGGATCGGCGAACCAGGTCTGGATGTCGGCGCGGATGCGGTAGGGACGGATGAAGGGGACGACCCAGAGGCCTTGCGCCTTCGCCTCCACGAGCTGGTGGGTGCCCTTGTTCGGCCGGCTGGTGGCGAGAATGCCGGTGACGCCGTTGCGGCGGAAAATCTCCAGCACGCGGTCGAGTTCGTAGAATGGCGCCGGTTCCTGGTTGTAGTGCAGATGCGCGTCGAACAGCGGCAGCGGCGTCTGCGCCGGCGCTGCATGCGCCAGGGCGAGCGCCAGAATGGCAGCGACGATCGGTCTGCGGGCATGCATGAGGGGTCGCTGCGTTGCGGTCGGGTCGTCGACAACACTAGCACAGATCCGGCATGTCCGGTCGAATGCATGTCCGGTCGAATGCATGTCCGGTCGAATGCATGCCCGGCGGGCCGTTTGTTAACCCGAAGCTAACCACGACCGCGCGGTCCGGCGGCAAATCGGGCAAATCGGCCACACTGTTGCAGCCAAGTTTAGCCAGTTTTTAGGCGACCTGCGCAAATCTGCAACCTGAACAGAGGGGGCAGGTGGTGCCGTCGCCACTGACCAAAGCGTTTGCCGTGCTGGCGGGCATCCTGATTGCGGGTGTGCCGACGCTGGCGTTCAACTACTGGCTCGAAGCCTATGCGGCGCGCCAGGGGCAGGGCGACGTCGACACCACGGCCAGCCGGACCATCGCGCTGGCGGAAGCGCGTATCGGCCGTGCCATTGCGGTGCTCGACGAACTGGCCACGCGCGGCGTCGCGTCCTGCCGCGCCGATCATCTCGATGCCTTCCGCAAGGCCAACCTGTCGGCCAGCCCGATCAAGGAATTGTCGATCATCGGCCCTGACGGTCAGATGCTGTGCAGCGATCTCGGCCTTGCCGCCGGCGAGCGCTCGATCATGGCCGCGCAGCGCGCACCGTCGCGCCCCGACATTCTGCTCGAAGTCATGCGCATCGGAGAAAAGCGCGAGCCGTTCCTGCGGATCAGGCGGCCGGCGCTTGCCGGCTTCAACGGCCTTGCCGCGCTGGTCCCGGCGGACATGCTGCTGACCCGGGTGTCGACCAACGGAACGACGATCAACTCGCATATCCGCATGGTCTTCAGGGACGGCAACCAGGTCGCTGAAATCGGGCCGCTGCCCGGAAACGGCAATACGCTGGTCAGTTCGCTTGCCTCGAACCGCTACGGCTTGACCGCCACCGCCTCGCTGCCGCGCGCCGACACTTCGGCCGAATATGCGGACCTGCAACTGCTCGGCGCCTATATTGCGGGTTTCCTGTCGATCGTGAGTTTCCTCTTCGTCGCGCTGCTGCCGCGGCGCCGGAACGACAATCCGGTCGACGAATTGCGCCAGGCGCTGCAGCAGGGACAATTCATTCCCTATTATCAACCCGTCGTCGACATCACCAACGGCCGGCTGCGCGGGGCGGAAGTGCTGATGCGCTGGCGCAAGCCGGACGGAACCGTGCTGTCTCCGGCGACCTTCATCCCGCTGGCGGAATCCAGCGACCTGATCGGCGATATGACCCGCCAGATCATGGAAAAGGTGCGCGACGAGATGGCCGAAGCGATTGTCGACCGGCCGTTTCTGCGGTTCGGGTTCAACCTCAGCGCGCGACACTTCGAGGACGATTCCATCGTCGCCGACATACGCGAGATTTTCGAAGGCTCGACGCTGCGGCTGACGCAGATCGTGCTTGAGGTCACCGAGCGCCAGCCGCTCGACAGCCTGACTTCGGCGCGCCAGGTGATCGCGGCCCTGCAGGGCCTCGGCGTCAAGGTGGCGATCGACGATGTCGGTGCCGGCCATTCCGGCCTGTCCTACATGCTCAAGCTCGGGGTCGACATCATCAAAATCGACAAGATGTTCATCGACTCGCTCGGTCACGACGCCAATTCGACGACCATCATCGAAACCCTGGTCGATCTCGCCCGCAACATGCGCATGGATATCGTCGCCGAAGGCGTGGAAACCTTCGAGCAGGTGGCGGCGCTGCGCGATCGGGGCATCCGCGCCGCTCAGGGCTATGCCTTTGCCCCGCCGCTGCCCGGCGCTTCGTTCCTGCGCCTGCTGCAGGCGCTCGATCCGCAGCGCGAAAGGGTGCAGCGTCCGGCGCCCGAGCAGTCGGGCATCGTCGGCATGATGCGGGGCGCCTGAACCCGGCCGGCTTCCGGCGGTCCCGCGGCCGCTTTGCCCGGTTGGTAACCGCCCCGTGCCTGCAATACGGCATTTTCAACCGTTTCCAACTGGCCTAAGAATCGTGGCCGCCCGGCTCGCCGCGATTCCGGCAGACGGCTGCGCGTGGGAGACCTGATCATGAATCTCGTTCTGGTAGTCGGCCGCATCGCGTTTGTCGTGATTTTTATTCTTTCGGGCGCGCAGAAGCTGATCGACGTCAGCGGAACGGCGGCGATGATCGCACCGAAAATCTCCATACCGGAGCAACTGAGCGGTCTCACCGCCCAGCTTGAGGCGCTGAGCGGCATGACCACGCCGCAATTGATGGCGATTGTGGCGGGCGTGGTCGAGCTTGGCGGCGGCCTGATGATCGCCGCCAATATCGGAACCCGCTTCGCGGCGCTTGGCCTGATCGTGTTCACCGCCGCGGCCACCTTCTGGTTCCACGACTTCTGGAACATGGATGGGCTGGAGCGGGCCAACAATATGATCCATGCGATGAAGAACCTGTCGCTGATCGGCGCGCTGATGGTATTTTTTGCGGTGGGGTCGTGGCGTCCGGAAATGGAATCGCGGCACGTTGCGGAAAACCAGTTTTAGGTGCATCGTCCGCGGCGTCGGATCCAAGCCAAACCCGGACAGGCAGGTTTACATGCGTGTGCGTCTTCTCGGACCCATCGTTGCCGCTGTCGCGGCGATTGCGGCGCTGGCGCTGCTGGTGCCGCGCGAGGCCGGGGCGCGGCCGGAACTGCGCTGGTGCACGGCGATCTGGGTGGATGGCGGGGCGCTGGAATGCCATTACGACAGCTTCCGCCAGTGTCTCGCTGCCGTGTCGGGCGTCGGCGGACATTGCGTGCAGAATCCGCGGCTCGGGCCGTGGGTGTCCGACGAGGATTCCTATAGCGAGCGGAAGAAGACGCGAAAGCGCGCGCGCCCGGCATCCTGACGCCCGCCGCGCGCAGCGTGCGGAGCGCTTGCGGCGCTTTGCTTCCGCGCCGATGCCGCGAAGGGGCCTGCTGCGAAATGAAAAAGGGCGGCCTTGCGGCCGCCCTAGTTATACGCCACGCGGGAGGAACCTCGTGACGGGTCGGCCTCAAACACCGCCGGCCCGCGTGACCGAATATCTTGTCGCTGCAACCTTGCGCCGATTCGCCGGGCAGGTCATCCGAAATATCGCGCGATGCGCAAGTGTTTTCTGCTTATCCCGTTACCCTCATCCACCGTTCGAGTACAAGCGCGCGATCCGCGTCGAGTACGATGTCATGCGCACGCTCAAGGCCGTTCGCGGCCAGAACCTGCTCCGGAGTCTGCGCCGGTACCTGCGGAAATACCGGACGGCCACCCGGCAGGACCACCGCATCGGTGCGTGAAAGATCGAACGAATCGTAGAAGGGCAGAAACAGGCCGAATATCCGCGTGCCGCCGATCACTGCGACGGTTCCGCCGGCGACGCCGAGCGCATGCAGTGCCTCGGCGTAGGACGTCACATCCGGATTCCACAGCAGCGCGGCCGGGTTTCGTTCGTGCGGGGCGAGCGCGGCGACCGAAGCGGTGGCGATCAGGCGGGGCCGCGCCGCCGCGCCCGGAACCTGCTCCTGCGAGTGGCGGCCGTGGATGACCGCGTCGGCGCGTTCGAGCGCGCGCCGGAAATGCGCCTGGTCGGCGTCGATATAGAGCGCGGGCGGCATCACGCCGTCCGCATTGGCGATCATGCCGTCGCGCGAGACGATGACATAGCCTTCGATGCGATAGGGGCCCGGCATGCAAACCCTGTAGAGCGCAGCGGCGGCGGCGGCGTCAACCGCGAAAACGATAGCGCCGCAGGCGGTGACCCGGCCTGCGGCGCCCGTTGCGGCGGCGTGTGCCGCGAACGTTCAGTTGCCGTCGATGGTGCGCACGACGCTGGCCGTCGGCCGCTGGCTCACCGTCGGCAGCTTCTGTTCCTTGATCAGCATCTCGTCGTATTTGGCGATCGATGCGAGTTCGTCGCGCGCTTTCATATGCACGATCTTGTAGCCGCCGGCCTTGAGCTGGTTGAGCAGCTCGGGGACCGCATCGGCGGTGTGCCGCTGGAAGTCATGCATCAGCACGATGCCCTTGCCGTTCTTCTCCAGCTTGCTCATCACCGCCTTGATCACGCGCTCGGGCGTGCGCATGGTGAAGTCGAACGAGTCCATATCGGTGGAGAAGATCGCAATGTTGCGTTCGCCGAGATAGGTGACGAGTTCCGGCGGGTGGCGCAGGGCGGGGAAGCGGAAGAACGGCGCGATCGGGCCGCCGACCGCCATGCGCACGGCGCTGACGCCCTTTTCGATCTCCGCCTTGGCGTCCTCGACGCCGACGCCTTTCTTCGACAGGTCGACATGCCCCCAGGTATGGGTGCCGATCGAATGGCCGGCGGCGGCGACCTGACGCAGAATTTCGGGGTAATAGGTGGCGTGTTTTCCGATCGGGAAGAATGTCGCCCGGGTGCAGTGGTCGGCAAGCGCACGCAGCACCTTCGGCGTATTCTCGGGCCACGGGCCGTCATCGAAGGTGAGCACCACTTCCTTGTTGCGCAGGAAGTCGTGATGGCGGAAATGCTCGAAGCCGAAACCGGGACCGCCGGTGGTGTCGATTTCGACCGTGCGCGCAATGCCGATTGCGTTGGGATTGGCGCAGGCAGTGGCGGCGGCGGTGCCGGTGGTGCTCTTCTGGCTCTGGGCCAGCGCGGCGCCCGATGTCGCCAGCGAAGCAGAAACGATGAAAATGCACGCGAAACCCGCACGCATCGTGAACCTCCCCTTACAACACGCTGGGGCCCCGGAACGGGGCTGTACCTGTGGATACCGCATCGAACCCTGCGGGGGACGGGGAGTCAACGAAACTGGCGTAAACGCGGCAGACGTGTGTCGAATATGGTTAGTTGTGCCGTCCGGGACACGTTCGAATGCTCTGCAGGTTCGGGAGGCCTACGAAAAAAGAACCAGCGGGTCAGTGGGTTATCGTTTGAACTTGAAGAAAAGACTTCGCTCGCCTTCGCAAAGCCTCGCGCAGGAACGCCGTCGCCTCTCGAAGCGTTGGCGCCTGCAGACCTGACCCGAACGGACCCGGACACGGATCCGGCCAGGCGGAGGAGGCGGTCATGCGTTGGCGGACATACCGGACGTCCCTTATCTGGCGGCTCGACCGCCTGCGCGAACGTCTTGCCGCATGCAAGGGGCCGGCGGCGGTCGGCGCGGCTTTTGCCGGGATTGTCGGTGCGGCCGGTCTGTCGCTGGTCTTGTTCTGGACCGGCACGCCGGAACAGGCGCCCGTCCGCTTCGTCGGCGGCCCGCTGGCGCAGTCGCAGAGCGCCGGCGCTGCCGTCGTCAACGCCGATCCGGCGCCGACGCTTCCCTGCACGCAGCAGACCTGGCCGCATATCGCGCCGCATTGCCTGAGCGCAACGCAACCGCTGCGGACGGTCGATCGTGCGGGGGAGCATGCAGGCGCACGCAGGGTGGAAGACACGCCGGCACCGCCCGGGTCGGGCGCGACGGCAGGCACGATCGCCGCAGACGAAGTATCGCCGGCAGCGGCGACGACCGCGGCGGCATCGCCGGACGAACCGCGCGGCGAACGCGAACCGTTTGGCGCGATCGGGCAGTCGGTTCCGCTGCCGCCCGTCGCTCCGGAGACGCGCCGGCACAGCGCAGAGCGGGATGCGCAGGCCGGTTCCGCGCCGATTGCGGCAGCCGCACTCGGCGGCGCTGCCGCTCTGGCCGCAGCGCCGGCAGCCGATCCGCAAAGCCGCGTCGTGCCTGCGCCCGCGCGCAAGCAGCGGGTGCGTCACTACCGGCCGGTTCCGCCGCACATTGTCATTCGCCGTATCGATCGCATCGTCGCCCGCGCATTCCGCCTGTTCTAGTGCCTTTCCGGCTTTGATTGAATCAAAGCCGGGGGGCTCTAGCTTTTTGATCGGACGCGTTTTCTTCACGCGGACCGGTGCCCACTTCGCGCGAAAACGCTGTCGGTGTCGTACCCGGACATCCGGTCCGAAGGCTGCCGGAGGATCGCCGCGATATTGCCCGCGCCGCGGCGCGAATTCGCCCTGCCGGCCTGCTTCTTCTGCGCTCCTGATCCGGGTGGACAGGGGTGTTGCGTGAACCGTCTTGTAGTCTGGTTGTCCAGAAGTCTGTTCGTTCTGGCCTGCGCCGCCGCCTTTGCGGTTGCCGGGGCCATTGCGGCATTGACCTATTTTCCGTTCGGGAAATCCGCAGCGATGCCGGGCGCACCGGCGCTCAGTCAGCCCGGCGTGCCCGACGCCATGCAGCGGCTGCGCGAGCAGCATGAGCTGATTGCCGACCATGTCGCGCGGCGTCAGCAGGAAGCCGAAGCCAAAGCGCAGGCCGAGGCGCGCGCGCGTCATGCCGCGCGCGCGGATGCCGAACGCGAAGCCGCCGAAAATCGCGCGCGCGAGCAGCGCGCGGCGATGGCGCGCCTTGCCGAAGCAAGGCCGCGGCCGCCGGAGGAGCGCCGGCAGACGGCAAAGTCCGAACCTGCCGGCGAACCGCTTGCGATCGTACCGGCCGGGGAGAGCCTCGACCCGCCCGTGCCGAAGGGGCCGGTCGAACTTCTGCTGGCAACCTCGAAGCAACTGACCGCCAAAACCGTCTCTGCGCTCGGTGCCATCGGCGGGTGGTTCGTGAGCGCGGGCGAGCGCATGCTCGGCGCGCGCAACGCGCCGGAAACGCCGCCCGCCCGCCTCGGCGACCTCGGACGCTGAGGGCGCGCGGGAACCCTGCGGGACAGGTGACGTTTTCCACGTTTGATCCGCACGACGTGGAGCCACCGCCATGAGGACGAGCGATTCCGCCACGCCGCCCGGCCGGACCGATCCGCTTGCGGTTCCGGCTATGGAATGTCCTGCCGGCCGGTGGTGGACCTGCGCGCTGCTCGGGACCGGCCTGATCGCGATGGGCGCGTTCGTTTTCTACAACGTTGTCGTCGCCAGTCTGGTGACGGCGATGATTTTCTCCGCAGCGCTGATCGTCGGCGGCGCGCTGCAGGTGTTTCATGGCGCGACGGCGCGGACCTGGGGCTCGGCGGTCCTCAGTCTGGTGGTCGGCCTGCTGTTCGTCGCCGGCGGATTGCTGATGCTGTTCAATCCGGTTGCGACCTCGCTCGGACTGACGCTCGGGGTCGGCGTGCTGCTGCTGCTCACAGGGGCGTTGCGCCTGGTCGTCGCCTGGCGTCATTGGGGCGATTTCGGCTGGATGCTGCTGATTTCGGGTCTCTTCGGAATTGCCACCGCGGTCGTCCTGTTTCTCGGATTTCCGTGGAGCGGGCTGGTGGTGCCCGGTCTGCTGCTCGGTCTCGACCTGATCCTGCACGGCGCGTGGTGGGCTGCGGTCGGCATATTCGTGCGCCGACCGCCGCAGACCGGTACCGGCGAAAGCGTGGCGGTATCGAGCTGAACCGGTCCGCATTCGGATGCGACATTCTTTCCCCGGGTCGCGTCACATTGTCTCCCGGTCGCTTTGCCTCCCGGTCCCTTGGCGCGGCGGGCCGCCATCCCTACGCTTTGTCTGGTGGGAATGTTGACCGGCTGGGGGCTGCACGTCCTTGAAGGAGGCGAGCATGCCGACGATTGAGACCACGGACGAACGGCTGGTGCTGCGCACCGGCTCGATCTTCAACCAGGTGACGCTGACCCTCGACAAGACCGAGGGCAAGGCGCGCCTCGACCGCACGATGCTGATGTGGCAGCGCCGTCCGGTGGAACTGGGACTTTCCGACATCGACGACGTCGCGGTGATCGCGGTCAAAGATGCCGCGTCCGGCGCGAGAATGCACGTACCCACGCTGCACATGCGCACAGGCGAGACCGTGCCGTTGCCGGTCGAGGATGCGGCGGCGGAGAAGACGGCGCACGAATTGCGCGACTTTCTCGGCCTCAGGCCGCATTGACGCCGCCGCATCGCTGGCGCTGCCGCATCGCTGACGCCGCGGCCGTGCCGCAAACGAAAACTCAGGCCGCATCGCTGCGGCCTGAGTCTCCCGCGTGGCCTGTGTCGTTGCGCCGGATGCTCAGGCGCCGACCGGACGGCGTGCCGGGAAGCGAATCACCGTCTCGAACTCGTAATCGCACGCATCACAACACCACAGATGGCGGATACGGCGTTCGTCCAGCGGCTCCGACCATTCCGGCGCGAACAGCCGTTTGCCGCATTGCGCGCATTCGGTGACCGGCCGCGAATGGATATAGGCTCTCGAATTCGGGGACCGCAGCTCCATGACGCTTCCTCATGTTTCTTGTTCCCCGCCCGCATGCAGTGTGTCCGAACTCTCCGCGCGAGTGAAGCAGCGATGTTGACGTAACCCTGCGGCCGCGTACCGCAAGGCGTAGGCCGCCGCGCCGCCGCCCGTCCGATGCCTGCAATTTGTCGGAAAAATTCCGCGATCCGGGACGGCGTCGGCTGCCGGCGCGATGAACCTGCCGGCTTCGGTGCGCGACTTAACCTGCGAACGGGGTTTTCCACAGAAGGGCGGGCTGACATGTCGCAGCAAGAGCGTAACGCGGGCGCAAAGCGCCCGTCCGGCCGCCGGCAAATCGCCGGACTGATTGCACTTGTCGCCTTCGTGGCGCTGGGCGCGTTCTGGTTCCTGGCTCTGCGCGAGGCGCGGGAATTCGGCAGCCAGCAGGCCATGGCGGTCGGCCTGGTCGTGGTTGCCTGCACCGCCGCCGTTGCGGCGATCCGCGACATGTCGGTCGTGGACATCCTGGAATGGGTCTGGGAGGCGATCCTCGGTCTGCTGTCGACGATCGGCGGCTTCTTCCGCGGGCTGTTCGGACTGGACTGACTGCGAACCGGATTGGGGACCACGGAGATGAGCAATACTTTTCGCGCGCTTGCCGCGTCGTTCGTCGTGCTGTGTATGCTTTTTGCCGGCAGCGCCAAGGCGCAGCGCGGCGACGACTTTGTGAAGCAGAGCCCGCCGGAAATCATAGCGGGGATCGAGAGCAAGCATCCGGTCGCCTATTACGTCCTTGCCAGCAAGCTGTTTCAAGCAGGCGACAGGGACGAGGCGGTTTTCTGGTTTTATACTGGCCAGATCCGCTGGCGTGCGCGGCTGATGGGCAATCCGCAATTGCCGCGCGACGGCGAACCGGCACTGTTTTCCTCGATGTCGGAGGTGGTCGGCCGTCCGATCAACGAATATGCCTTCGGCGACATACCCGCGCTGGCGAAGGCCATCGATCGCGCGCTGGATTGGGATTCCCGCCATGCCGACCGGATGAACAAGGCACCCGAGCGGGAAAAGTCCCGTTCCGGCCTGATGGGCATGAAGGCGCACCTGCTCGCCAATGCGGATTCGATCCGCGAGACGCGCAGCAAGAGCGGGCTGGAAAACCGCGCGCGTTAAGCCTCACGCCAGGCGCAGCGCGGCAGCGCCGAGCACCAGCAGCAAGGCTGCCGCGTGCCGCGTCCAGCCGAAACGCTCCTTCAGCAGCAGCGCGGACAGGATGGTCGCGAACAGGATCGAGGTCTCGCGCAAAGCCGCGACGACGGCGAGGGGGGCCTGCGTCATCGCCCACAGCACCAGCGCGTAGGCCGTAAGCGTGCAGATTCCGCCGGTCAGTCCGATCTGCCAGCGACGGCGCAAGTGCAGGACAACGTCGGCCCCGCGCCGCCACACCGCCCAGACTGCGAGCGGCAGCCCGGTGAGCGCCAGCATCCACAGAGTATAGGCGACGGCATGGCCCGACAGTCTTGCGCCGGTCCCGTCGACGAGGGTGTAGAGGGCGATGACCACGGCATTGGCGAGAGCGAGCAGCACGGCCGCGCCGGCGGGAGCGGCGGGCAGCCGCTGCAGCATGGTCAGGCCGAACACGCCGGCGCAGATCATCACGATGCCGGCCCAGGCAACGCCCGACAGATATTCCCCGAGCAGCGGGCCGCTGACCAGCGCGACGATCAGCGGCGCCGTGCCGCGCATCAGCGGATAGGTGAGACTCATGTCGCCGGCGCGATAGGCGGCGGCGACCAGGCCGAAATAGACGACATGGATCGCGATCGAGGCTGCGATATAGGGCCAGCTCGCCGCCTGCGGCAGCGGCAGGAACGGCAGCGCCAGCGCGGAGACCGCCGCCGCCCCGCAGGCCACGACCATGGTGTCGAGGAACTTGTCGTCGCCGGCCTTGACGAGGCCGTTCCAGCTCGCATGCAGGAAAGCGCCGAACAGGACGATCAGCAGGACGTCGATGGGCACGCGGTGACCTTGCGCGGCGGGGCGGCGGCGGATGGCGCCGCCAATCTGTCACAAGGCGGGACGGTCCGGCAAATGCCGCGCCGGACGCGGCGGATGGTCAGCCGGACAGTTCTTTCTCGATTGCCGCGACGACGCGCGGATCGGCGGGGTCGACGGCGGAGGGGAAGGCGGCTGCGAGCCGGCCGTCGCGCCCGACCAGATATTTGTGGAAGTTCCAGCGCGGCTGGTCGAGCGGCCGCGTCGCGGCGGCCCAGCGGTAGAAGGGATGCGCATTGGCGCCGCGCACGGCCACCTTTTCGGCGATCGGAAAGCCGACATTGTAGGTATGCGCAGTATGGCCGATCTCGGCGGCTTCGCCGGGCTCCTGCCCGCCGAAATCGTTGGACGGCACGCCGAGCACGAGCAGGCCGCGCTCGCGGTAGCGCGTCCACAATTGCTGCAGCCCGGCATATTGCGGGGTGTAGCCGCAGAGCGAGGCGGTATTGACGACCAGGATCGGCTTGCCGGAATGCTCCGCCAGACGCACGGTTCCGCCGTCCAGCATGCGGAACGAAAAGGCGTAGGCGGTGATGCGGCTGCGTGGGGCGTCCTCGGCGTGGGCGGGACGGCGCAGCGCGGGCAGGGCAATAACCGAGGCAAGCAGGGCGAGGACGTTTCGACGATGGGTCATCGGCCGATTTTATGCTAGGCGGGCCGCGGCGAAAATCACAACGCCGTCATTTCCACGCGACCGGGAGCCGACATGTTCCGCCATTGGCTGCAATGGTCCGCACCGTTCCTGCTTCTGTGGCTGCTGACGTTTTTCACGCTGAGCGGCGCGATCGTCCACTGGGTCGCCTGCCATTCGCGGCTGCATGCGCGGCTTGCGGATTCGCGGCTGGTTGCGCCCTATTTCGGGTCGGTCGCCGTCCTGTTCGCGCTGTTCCTCGGCTTCATGTTCGAGAATGTCGTCGCGCAAAAGAACCGTGCGTTCCAGGCAGTACAGACCGAGGGCACGGCGCTGTCGCTGCTGGCGACCTATGGCGGCGGCGAAGGCGATGGCGGCGTGGCGCTGCGCGCGGCAATCCGCGATTACGGCCGCGCCGCGATCGACGACGAGTGGCCGCAAATGTCGCGCGAGCGGTCGAGCGGCAGGGCGGAAGCGGCGTTGCTGGCGCTGGCGCGCACCGTCGCCGTGCAGGGCGCGCAAGCGGGCGCGGCCGTTCACGCCGAAATGTTCTCGCTCGTGGATACGGTTGCGAAGGCGCGTGGCGAGCGCATCGCCGTCGTTACCACACATGCACAGCGTCTGGGCTGGACGGCCGCGTTTCTTCTCGGCATTCTGACGCAGGTTGCGATCGGCATGGTGCATCTGGATCGCGCACGAGCCAACGCGATCGCGCTATCGATCTATACGCTGAGCGCCGTGATCGCGCTGTGGCTCGTTGCGGTCGAGGAAAACCCGTTTCGCGGCAAGCATGGGTTCGGCGTATCGCCCGCTCCGATCGAGCGGGCGCTGGGACTGCTGGATAGCGAAGCGGGAGGACAACGAAGGTAACGCGCGGCATCGCCGCACCGGCGGGCCGCAGATGGAGGCGCCGATGACCGGGAACACCCTCGTCCGCCCGCGCACGAAAACACGCACCAGGACGGCGCGGCCGCCGCTCTACAAGGTGATCCTGCTCAACGACGATTTCACCCCGCGCGAATTCGTCGTGCAGGTGCTGAAAGCCGTATTTCGCATGAATGCCGAGCGCGCATGGGCGGTGATGATGACGGCGCACCGCAAGGGCGCCTGCGTGATCGCGGTCTATGCGCGCGACGTCGCCGAAACCAAGGCCAAGGAAGCGACCGAGCTTGGCAAACGGAACGGCTATCCGCTGGCGTTCGCCACCGAGCCGGAGGCATGAACTGCAATTTGCGCCGGCAGCGTTGCGCCGGCGCAGGCGGCGCCGGTGCGTCGCCCTCGCCGGCGCAAACAGGAGCAGGCGCGCGTTTGCCGACGCGCCATGCCTGCTTCCTGCAAGTCGCTGCCGGTTGACGTCCGGTCGGTGCCGGATGGAGGACTCAGCGTGCGCGGGCGGTGCCGGACTTGTGGGCGGTGCCGGACTTGCGGGCGGCGGTGGATTTGCGGGCAGGGGCCTTTTTCGCCGGAGCCTTGCGGGCGGGCGCTTTCTTTGCGGGCGCCTTGTCGTTCCTTGCGGGCGCCTCGTCGTTGGACGGCGCGTGCGCCTGCAGGGCTGCGGCTTTGGCCTCGCGGGCGAGCCGCTCGGCGCGCAATTGCGCGGTACGGTCGAGCACGGCCTGCAACGCGGCCTCGTAATCTGCGCGCGCCAGCGGGGCGTCGGCCTCGCGTTCCTGCTTGGCCTTCAACCGGGCTTGCGCATCGGCGGTGAGAACTTTTCCGGTCATGAACAGGTCTCCGCAAAAACGATATATGGGTACGGGAACCCGAAATTGCGAGTATGCGAGCCGCGACGATTGCACGAAATTGCCGCATTTCCGGCAGGCGGCAAGGAGGCGGATCGCTTTGCGCAGGCGACGCGGGCCGTCAGCCGGCGAGCCAGGTCCAGGCGATCTTGCCGAGCGCCACGGCGACCACGAAGCCCACGGCGACGAGGAAAATCGTCACCGCAAGATCGATCTGCGTCTTCGCCTCGCGGATCGCCTGCCCGAGCCGGCTCGGCCGCCGACCGAGGATCGCGCGCGCGAACAGGAAGAGCGGGATGAGGGCGGACAGGAAGGCGATGATCTTGATCAGCATGGGCGCAATGTAGGCGCGGGGGCGGGAAAACGATACCCGCCTGAAGCCGACCGCCCGCCGTCGGGAGCGTCTTAGCATGATCCGTTCGGATCGAATCGGAATCGTGCTCGGGATGCTTTGATTTTCGCGCGATCTTGCGCCGGACCGGTTCCCGCTTCGGCGGATCGCGTCTAGCCGCTGCGCGGATGGCGACGCCGCCACTGTTCCGGGCGCTCGAACGCGCCGCTCCAGATGCCGCGCGCTTCCGCCCGCGCCGCATCTTCCTGCGCGGCATAGCCGCCGGTCATGAAATTCACCGCCAGCCCTTCGCGCACGAGCGCGGCGCCGATATCGATGCCCTGCGCGGAACAGACGGCAAGCGTGCGGCCGTAGCGGTCCTGTCCGCGATCGGCGCAGGTCACGCCCTGCGCGACCAGCGCTTCCAGCCGCGACCGGGCCGCGCGCCCGCAGGCCCATTCGCGCCCGGACGCGTCGCGGCAGGTCTGCGCCAGTTCCGGCGCGTCGATGCCGCTCAGGCGGATCTCCCGTCCGCCCGCACGCAGCGAATCGCCGTCGACCACGGACACCGGGGCATCGGCCGGCCGCGCCGCGGAGGTCGCATTCCGGTTTTGCACGAACAGCGAGGCGCCGAGCGCGCCGGCCATGACGATGGCGAGAACGAGCGAAGGACGCAGGCCCGCGCGCGCGGACCGGCGCGGGAAATCCGGCATGCGGCGCAGATGGCGCATGCGCGCGGCGCGGTATGGTTCGCCCATGCCGGAAAGGCTAGGCGCGGATGGTTAGCGAAACGTTAGCGGCGCCGGCGCCGAAGCCGCCATCGCTCGGGGTTGCGCTCGACGCGGCGGCTGCCGCGGCGCGGGGCCTTTGCCTCGGAAGGACGAGGAGGGCGGCGCAAAAGCGGCAGATCGCAGGGCGGGTTAGGCGGGCAGCAATCCGCCATGAATTTGGCGCCGGAGTCTCCAACAGCTCGACCGCGAGGCCGGGCGTTAGCCCCCTTTGCAGGTTATCCACGCATGCGCGCGATGTGGCGTATAACGTGTATGCCGGTATGCGGCGGGAGGAAGCGACAAGCGGATTGCGGCGGTCGCTACGAACACCCCGTCGTGCTTCCGCACGTATCGCATTTCATGCAGGTGCCGTTCCTCACCAAAGTGAAATTCCCGCATTCGCCGCAGGCTTCGCCCTCGTAGCCCTTGGCGCGGGCTTCCGCGCGCTTCTCGGCCGCCTGCGCCTTCGCGCCGCCGCGCTCGGAGGTCTCGATCAGCGCACGCATGCGCTCTTCGAGCTGCTGCCATTCCTGGCGGTCCAGCGCGCGCTGTTCGAGCTGCTCGGTGGGCGAGAGCATCGCTTCGGGTTCGCTTTTCAGCGCCACGGCGCCGGTGCTGCGCAGCGCGGTGACGTTGTTTTCCGCCGCCTGCTGGGGGGCAGGTGCGCCGCCGGCGATCACGCCGAGCTTGTCGGTGCGCGAGCGCGTCAGGCCGCGCGAGACATATTGCGCGGCGGGCGGCGCTTTTCCTTCCTCCACGCCCTTGCCGAGCGCGTCGAAGCCCGACTCGCTCGGATCGACATGAGCGAGATCGAAGCGCGAGAGATAGCTCACCGCCAGCTCGCGGAACACGTAATCGAGGATCGAGGTGGCGTATTTGATCGAGTCGTTGCCCTGCACCGGGCCGGAGGGCTCGAAGCGCGTGAAGGTGAAGGCGTCGACATATTCCTCCAGCGGCACGCCGTATTGCAGGCCGAGCGAGACGGAGATGGCGAAGTTGTTGACGAAGGAGCGGAAGGCCGCGCCTTCCTTGTGCATGTCGATGAAGATTTCGCCGATGCGGCCGTCGCCGTATTCGCCGGTGCGCAGATAGACCTTGTGGCCGCCGACGATCGCC
>CAYWCE010000004.1:0-86186 GCA_964456755.1 uncultured Hyphomicrobiales bacterium | reverse complement strand
AGGGCGATCCCAATTCCGGCATCATCGTCGGCGACGACGGGGTGATGGTGATCGATGCGCAGGCGACCCCGGTGATGGCGATCGAAGTGATCGAGCGCGTGCGCAAGGTGACCGACAAACCGATCAGGTATGTCTTGCTTTCGCACTATCATGCGGTGCGGGTGCTTGGCGCGTCGGCCTATACCGATGCGGAGATACTGGCATCCGATGCCACGCGCGCGCTGATCGTCGAGCGCGGCCGGCAGGACATGGATTCGGAGATCGGCCGCTTCCCCCGTCTGTTCCGCGCGGTGGAATCGATTCCCGGCCTAACCTGGCCGACGCTCACCTTTCCGCAGCAGATGTCGGTGTGGCTGGGCAGGCGCGAGGTGCGCATCATGCATCTGGGTCGCGGCCATACCGCGGGCGACGTGGTTGCGTTCGTTCCGGACGAGAACGTCGTCTTCTCCGGCGATCTCGTCGAGTATCATTCCGCCTGCTATTGCGGCGATGCGCATTTGCGCGACTGGCCGGCCACGCTCGATCGGCTCGCGCGTTTCAAGGCGCGGGCGCTGGTGCCCGGACGCGGCGCCGCGCTTGCCTCCGCCGAACGGGTCGCCGAGGGCATCGAGATGACGCGCGATTTTCTGTCGACGCTTTATGGCTCGGCCAGCGACAGCGTTGCCAGGGGGCTCTCGCTCAAGGAAGCGTTCGAGGCGGCACGCGCGGCGATGGATCCGAAATTCTCGTCCTTTGCCATCTACGAACATTGCCTGCCGTTCAACGTTTCGCGCGCCTATGACGAGGCGCGCGGCATCGACCATCCGGCGATCTGGACCGCTGCGCGCGACCGGGAGATGTGGGCGGCGCTGCAGGGATAGGAGCATGACCGGCGAGCGCAAGGCACTCTACAGCTTCGGCTACAGGCGTTCGCGCGATCAGGATGCGTCCGCGCCGGTCCGCCATCCGGTCGTCGTGGTCGGCGCGGGCCCGGTGGGTCTGACGGCCGCAGTCGATCTTGCGCTGCGCGGCGTGCCGGTCGTGCTGCTCGACGATGCCGACCGTATTGGCGAGGGATCGCGCGGAATCTGCTATTCGAAGCGGACGCTGGAAATCCTCGACCGGCTCGGCGTCGGCGAGAGGCTGGTCGCGCAGGGCGTGACCTGGAAGCTCGGCAAGGTTTTTCTCGGCGACGAGCTTGTCTATTCCTTCGATTTGCTGCCCGAGGACGGCCACAAGATGCCGGCCTTCATCAACCTGCAACAATATTATCTGGAAAAGGCGCTGGTCGAGCGCGTGAGCGAAATCCCCGACATCGACCTGCGCTGGCGCAATCGCGTCAGTGGGGTCGAATTGCGCAACGACCATGTGCGGCTGACGGTAGAGACGCCTGAAGGCGGCTATCGCATCGAGGCCGGCTGGGTCATAGCCGCCGACGGCGCGCGTTCCAGCGTCCGCGATTTGCTCGGTCTTGGCTTCAGCGGCGTGACCTTCGAGGACAAATTTCTGATCGCCGATGTGAGGATGGCGGCAGATTTTCCGACCGAACGCCGCTTCTGGTTCGATCCGCCGTTTCATGCCGGGCAATCGGCGCTGATGCACCGTCAGCCCGACAATGTGTGGCGCATCGATTTACAGCTTGGCCCCGATGCCGATGCGGAAGCCGAACAGAAGCCCGAGCGCGTCGTGCCGCGCCTGCGTCGGATGCTGGGCGAGCGGCCATTCGAACTGGAATGGGTGTCGATCTACCGCTTCAATTGCCGCCGGCTCGATCGCTTCGTGCATGGGCGGGTCGTTTTCGCCGGCGACAGCGCCCATCAGGTGTCGCCGTTCGGCGCGCGCGGCGCCAATTCCGGCATACAGGATGCCGAGAACCTGGCGTGGAAGCTCGCCGCCGTGCTCAGAGGCGAAGCGGGAGAGGCTCTGCTTCAGTCCTACGATCGCGAGCGCATCCAGGCCGCGGACGAGAATATCGGCCATTCCACCCGTTCGACCGACTTCATCGCGCCGCATTCGCCGGCCGAGCGCGAATTGCGTAACGCCGTGCTCGCTCTCGCGCCGCGCTGCGAATTCGCGCGCCGCATGGTCAATTCCGGCCGATTGTCGGTGGCATGCGTCCACGATTCGCCGCTATCGACGCCGGACGAGTCGCCCTTCGCCGGTAGCGCGCGTCTCGGCGCGCCGGCTCCCGATGCGCCGATGCGCGGAACGGACGGACGGCGCGGCTTTCTGCTCGAACGCCTGTCCGGCGGTTTCCAGCTCCTCTGCGTCGGCAACGGCCGGAAGCCGCCGGCGCCGGAGGGGATCGGGACGATCGTCATCGGCGCGGATCTGTTCGACGACGAGGAGCGCTTCGCCCAGCGTTTCGACGCGCAACCGGGCTCGGTCTATCTGCTTCGTCCGGATCAGCATCTGTGCGCACGCTGGCGCAGCTACGATGCCGGAAAGGTTGCCGCGGCGCACCGCCGGGCGCTGGGCGGATGAGACATGCAATCAGGCCGGCATGCGCATCGCCGCGAGCATCTCGTTGCAGGCCTCCGCGCATTTGCGGCAGGCGGCCGCGCAGAGCTGGCAATGCTGGTGCTGCGAATGCCTTTCGCATTCTGCGGCGCAGGCGCGGCAGAAGGCGATGCAGGTGGTCAACTGCGCCTCGTGCAACTGGCGATGCCCGGCCTTGTTGGCGCGCGCGATGATGTTGCCGGTCGCAGTGCAGGCGCAAGCGCAGTCGAGATTGAGCCGGATGCAGGTGACGAGTTTCTCGATTGCGGATTCGGCGAGACAGGCGTCGGCGCAGGCGATGCATGCCTCGACGCAGGCAAAGCAGGAATCGATGCACCGGCCGATAACGTCGGCATGGCTCGGGCGCTCGGGGTGGGAACGAAGCATGGCGCGGACGGCGGTCATCTTGTCAATTCCCCGGTCGGTTTTCGCGTCGATGGCGATGGTCGAAAACCGCGGCCGCCGGATTTTGTTCCGGATACAGCCGCATGCGCATCGGCGCGCCGTGAACGGGAACCGTCCCCGGAACCGCGCGGTGCGCGGATATTGTACGGACAGGCATAGAGCAAACGGACGTTGAGCGGTCGGACGATGAGCAAATTGCAGACAGGACTGAAATTCAGCGATCCCGACGCCGCCTATGTAGCGCTGGTCGAGGCGCGGCGCGGGCTGTCCGAATCGCAGGCGGCCGCGCTCGACACGCGGCTGGTTCTTATTCTCGCCAATCACATCGGCGATCTCGATGTGCTGAAAGAGGCGATCGCGCTCGCTCGCAACGAGGGCCGATCCGCCGGCGCGGCGGATGCCCCCTCAGGATTGCGTTGACGCCGCCTCCGCCCTGTCTCCGAGGATTTGACGGACCTTGTTGACCAGGATGTCGTGCGTGAACGGCTTGGTGAGCAGTTCGACATCGGCGTCGAGCCGACCGTCGTGGATGATGGCATTGCGCGTGTAGCCGGTGGCGTAGAGAACTTTCAGTTCGGGCCGGCGCCGCAGCGCCTCTTCGGCGACCTGGCGTCCGTTCATGCCGCCGGGCAGAACCACGTCGGTGAACAGGAGTTTGACTTCCGGATTGGCGTCGAGCAGGCGCAACGCATTCGGCCCGTCATGTGTCGCGATGACGTTGAACCCGGCCTCGCGCAGGACTTCGGTAGCGAAGCGGTTCACTTCCTCGTCGTCCTCGACCAGCAGAATCGTGTCGCTCAGGGGGTCGGCGGTCTCGGCGGGATCGTCGCCGGTCTCGATCGGAGCCCAGGGCGGCAGTTCGGCATTGTCGGCCAGCCGCGGGAAATAGAGCTTGATCGTGGTCCCTTCGCCGGGCTCGCTGTAGATTTTCACGTGGCCGCCCGACTGCTTGACGAAACCGTAGACCATGCTGAGGCCCAGGCCGGTGCCGACGCCTGCCGGCTTGGTCGTGAAAAACGGCTCGAACGCGCGTTCGATGGTGTCCTTGCTCATGCCCATGCCCGAATCGGTCACCGCCAGCAGGATGTACTGGCCGTAGGCCATCTCGCCGGCATTCTGGATGACGTAAGCCTCGTCGAGATAGGCGTTGGACGTTTCGATCGTCAGCCGGCCGCCGTCGGGCATGGCGTCGCGCGCATTGATCGCAAGATTGAGTATGGCGTTTTCAAGCTGGTTTGGGTCGACTGCAGTCTTCCACAATCCTCCGGCCAGCACCGTCTCCACCGTGATGGTCTCGCCGATGGTGCGCCGGAGCAGTTCGGACATGCCCTGCACCAGCCGGTTGACGTCGACCGACTTGACCTCCAACGGATGCTGGCGCGAATAGGCAAGCAGCCGCTGCACCAGCGTTGCAGCGCGTTCCGATGCCAGACGCGCCGAGCCGAGCAGGCGCCGCATGCGGTCGTCTTTCTCGGGCAGCCGCCGGATCGCCAGATCGACATTGCCGAGTATTGCGGTGAGCAGGTTGTTGAAATCGTGCGCGATGCCGCCGGTAAGCCGGCCGACCGCCTCCATCTTCTGCGATTGCCGCAGCGCGCGCTCGGTGAGTTCGCGCCGCGCCACTTCCTGCTGCAGTTGCGCATGCGCCTGCGCGGCGCGCCGGGTGCGGCGCAGCGCCATCAGGCTGAGGAAGAACAGTGCGAACGTCGCCGGCACGCCGAATACCATGAAGCGCACCATGTCCCGGATCCAGGCTTCGATCATCAGGTTGTCGTCGAGGCTGGACGTTACATAGATGTCGTGGTGCGGCAATCGCCGGTAGGCATAGGTGCGCCCGACGTCGTCGAGCGCAGAACGGCCTACGGTGACGCCCTGGTCGGGGTTGACCGCTATCGCCCGCATCAAGGCGCCATCGGGTGCGAGCCGATCTCCGTTCGGCGAAAACGGCGGATAGCGCGCGATCACATAGCCGTCGCCGCGGAACAATGCAGCGATGCTGGATTCGGAGAATTCCGAATAATAGTTTGTGAAATATTCGGGTTTGATCGAGACGACGAACACGCCGGCAAAATTCCCCGCCGCGTCGATACGCCGGCGGGTAATCGCAAAAAATTTCAGGTCGGCGACCCTGGCATCGATCACCTCGCTCACATAGACTCCGGTCGCCTCGCCGGTCTTGTGCACCGAGAAATATTTGCGGTCCGACAGGTCGGTATCGGGCATCGGGTAGACCGTGCCCGAGACCAGCGGCCGGCCATTGGCGTCGAGCACCCATACGTCGAGCAGTTGCGGCAACAGATCGGTCAGGGCTCTGATGCGTGCGTTCAGTTCGGCCTCGCGCGCGCGGATTTCGCTGTCGGGCAGCGAGGTCAAAATCTCGGCGACGTAGCGCGCGCTCAGTTCGAACGTCTCGAAAACCTTGGCCCCGTGCTCGTAGACGCGATTCACGTCGCGCTGCACGCGGTCATGCACCTCTTTGACGTGCTGCTGGTAGGAGACCCAGGCGGCGACCGCCAGCATGAGGACCGGAACGACAATCGACAGCGCCACCAGCAGACGGAGCGGGCGGCTCGCAACGTCTTCGGGCGGAAGGGTCTGCGGTTGCGTACTGCGTTGCGCGCTGGTGGGAGCCACAGGGCGGGAAGCTAACGGACCCACCGGGGCCTTTCAACGCGAAAGCGCCTGTCCGCGGGCATTTGTTCGCAGACGCGGTTCCACCGCAGGCCGTTTGCGGCAACGCAAATGTCCGCGCAAGGTTCCCGCAGCGCGCCCGGCAGCGGCCGTTGCGCGGTCAGCGCGAACACTCGATGGCGACGAACTCGTCGCAGATGCCGCCGCGGCAGGCGCCGCCGCCGGAGGGCACCGCACCGGTGATCTCTTCGCGATCGACCTTGCGATAGGAGGCCGCGGCGGCGAACTGCCGGGACTGGCAGTAGCTGGTGGCCGCTGCCGCACCGCAGGGCGCGCCCGCCGCCAGGCAACGGTCGACGCCATAGGCATCGGGGCTGTTGGCGATGATGAAAATGCGCTTCTCCGCCTGAGCGGCGGAGACGCCGAGGGCGAGGGCGGCGAGAAACAGCGTGGCGTGCAGGGATCGCATGGTCGTCATCCGGATCGGGGCGATGACATCAGTCTGCGCCCAATTCACTAACGTATTGTTAACCTTGCTTGCCCGGCCGCCTTGCGCCGCAAAAGGCCCGGTACAGCACCTTGATGAGCTGGCGCACGGTGGGGTCGGAGAGGCGGTAATAGACCGTCGTGCCGTTGCGCCGCTGGCTGACGATGCGCTCGGCCCGCAGCAGGGCGAGATTCTGCGACACGGCCGACATTCTGATCCCGGTCAATTCGGAAAGCGCGCCGACGGACTTTTCTCCGTCGGATAGGTGACACAGCAGCATCAGGCGGGGCCTTGAGCCCAGCGATTTCATCAGGGTCGCGGCATTGTCCGCCTTATATTCAAACTCTTGAATATTCATAACTGTGAATATATAATCCGTGCATCCGATACCGCAATCCAACCAGGGAGCATCGTCTCATGTCCGTTCTCACCGCCCGGGTCTGGTCGCCCTATGCCGCCGGCATCGTCATAGGGCTGCTGCAAATCCCGGCCTTTCTTATCGTCAACACCGCGCTCGGCGCCTCGTCGTCTTTCGTTACGGTGGCCGCCTCGCTGGTAAGCCTGTTCGATCCGGCCATCAATGCCATTCCCTATTTCAAGAGCCACGTCTCCACAGCCAAGGACTGGTGGCAGGTCGCACTGATGGCGGGCGTGGCGCTCGGCGCCTTCCTGTCGGTCAGCATGGCCGGCACCGGACGCCCGGCCATGTCGGAAATGTGGGGCCGGGTGATGGGCATCCGCTCGTTCCCCGTGCGTCTCGCGCTCGCTTTCGCCGGCGGTTTCATCCTGCTGCTCGGCGCCCGCATCGCCAATGGCTGCACTTCCGGGCACGGCGTGTCCGGCCTGGCGCAGCTTGCCGTGTCCTCGACCATCGCGATGGCCGCGATGTTTGCGAGCGGCATCGCATTGTCCGCATTCTTCAAGCGTGTCTGAGGAGTTCGACATGTCTGTCCTGACTGCAATTATCGTCGGTTTGCTCATGGGCGTCCTGTTCGGGCTGGCGCTCGAAAAGTCCCGGGTCATGGAGCCCGGATTCATCGTCGGGCAGTTCCAGATGCGCAACTTCACGATGATCAAGGTGATGCTCAGCGCGATCGCGACCGGCCTGGTCGTGCTCGCGGTGCTTAACGGGCTCGGCCTCGCCGGCATCAGCGTCAAGACGGCGCTGGTCGGCCATATGGTCGTGGGCGGTCTGCTGCTCGGCGTCGGCATCGTCCTTGCCGGGGCCTGCCCCGGCACGGCTTTGGCGCAGATCGGCGCCGGTTACCGGGACGCCTTCGGCGTGCTTGCCGGCGGTCTCGCCGGCGCGTTCACCTACGGCTATTTCCAGAAGCCGATCGATGCGGCGCTGGACTGGTCGTCCGCAGGGCTCGGCAATTGGGGGAAAATGACCCTTGCCGACCTTCTGCCCGGCGGATTTCCGGCGCTGGCACTGGTCGTGGCCGGGATCATCGTTGCCGGTCTGGTGGCGCTTGAGCGCTGGCGTCCCTGGCGAGACGAGATGGAGTGTCACGACCCGGTGGCAAAGGCCGGCGGAAAACCGCGCACAGCCCGCTCCGCCTATGCAACGCCTGCCGAATAAAGTCCTCCTCCCGCGAGTTGCGCCCGCCCCCTCGGGGGCGGGCCTTTTTCGACCGCGTCTGCGCGTCGTCCGGCTTCACGACCCGGCGACGACAACGAGGATGGCGATATCGACAGGCGCGCCGGCAGCGGCCGGGGCGGCGGCAACGAGCCCGCGGCCGATCGGCAAGGCCGGCAGGGCGAAGATAAAGAAAACGAACATCGTGCCGAACGCCGCAAGGCGATGTTCATGCCGCCGGGCGATGCGGACAGGTGCCGACATGGGCCGACATGGGCCTTGCGCGTGCCGACGGCCGTGCCGCCGGCATCGGGAAATTCCTCTTCCGACCTTGACGGGACAGGGGGCTTCGACCATTCTCCGCCGCCAAGGACGCCCTTTATGACGAACCGCAACGCATTCTTCGGCATTTGCCGGGAGATTATTCGCTAGCGCCAAACGCTGGCTGCGGCCGTCTTTTCTCCATTGAGATAAGGTAACGCCCGGAGCCAGCAGGCGCCGGGAGAACGCCGCCGATGGAGCCGAAGCTCTACGATACGCTGACGCGCGAAAAGCGGGTCTTTACCCCGCTCGATCCGAAATGCGTGCGCATGTATGTGTGCGGACCGACGGTTTACGACTTTGCGCATATCGGCAATGCGCGCCCGGTCATCGTATTTGACGTGCTGTACCGCCTGCTTCGTCACCTCTACGGCGAGGGCCATGTCAAATATGTCCGCAACATCACCGACGTGGACGACAAGATCAATGCACGCGCCGCCGAGCGCGGCATACCCATTCGTGCGCTGACCGAAGAGACCTACCGCAACTTCAAGCAAGACGTGGCGGCGCTCGGTTGCCTGGTTCCGGACGTGGAGCCGCGCGCGACCGAGCATATCGAGGAAATGAAAGATTTGATCGGGCGGCTGGTCGCCTCCGGCAACGCTTATGTCGCCGAGGAGCACGTGCTGTTTTCCGTGCCCTCGATGCCCGACTACGGAAAATTGTCGAAACGCCCGCTCGACGAGATGATCGCCGGCGCGCGCGTCGATGTCGCGCCCTACAAGCGCGATCCGATGGACTTCGTGCTGTGGAAGCCGTCGAAGGCCGGTGAGCCGGCCTGGCCTTCGCCCTGCGGAATCGCGACAGACGGTCGCCCGGGCTGGCACATCGAATGCTCGGCCATGTCATGGAAGCATCTCGGCGAGACGTTCGACATTCACGGCGGCGGCATCGATCTCGTCTTTCCGCATCACGAGAACGAGATCGCGCAGTCGCGCTGCGCTTTTCATGCGCCGGCGATGGCGAATTACTGGATGCATAACGGCTTCCTGCAGGTCGAAGGCGAGAAAATGTCGAAGAGCCTCGGCAATTTCGTGACGATTAGGGAGTTGTTGGAGGCCGACACGTTCGGTGGCCGCTCTTGGCCGGGCGAGGTGCTGCGGCTGGCGATGTTGCGTACACACTATCGGCAGCCCATCGATTGGACAGTGAAGGCCCTGGAAGAAGCGGAGAAGACACTACACAAATGGCTCGCGCAGTTTTCCGCTGACAGTCAGAAGGCGTATGGGCTGACGCTGCCAGACGGCAGTGGTTATGGAGATCCTTTTGGTGCTGGCGATGGAAGTGGCTACGGCGGCGGCGACGCCAGCCTTGCTAAGTTCATCGATGCATTGATGGATGATCTTAATACGCCGCTTGCGTTAACAGTACTGCACCAACTCGATAATCCCTCTGAGTTTCGCGAGGCCATTAAACTCCTCGGCATAGATTTTCTTGCATTTGAAGAATGGACGAGATCACTCGCGGCTTCGGTTGATATTTCGCGTGTTGAAAGTCTCATTTCAGCTCGCGCAGGCGCCCGCAAGGCGAAGAACTTCGCCGAATCCGACCGCATCCGCGACGAACTCGCCGCCATGGGCGTCGTGTTGAAGGACGGCAAAGACCCGAAGACCGGCGAGCCGGTGACCACCTGGGAGATCGCGCGATGAACGTCGCCCCCGTCGCCGGCGGTTGCCAGTGCGGTGCGGTGCGTTTTCGCATCGGGCGGCTCGGCCGCGCCACCGTCTGCCATTGCCGCATGTGCCAGAAGGCATTCGGTTCGTTCTTCGGCCCGCTGGTGACCGCGCACGAGATCGAATGGACGCGCGGCGCGCCGAAACGTTTCGCCAGCTCCGACAAGGTGCAGCGCGGTTTCTGTGCCGCCTGCGGCACGCCGCTGACCTACGAATATGGCGGGCCCGTCGAAATCGCCATCGGCGCGCTCGACAATCCGGAAGTCGCGCCGCCGACGCGGCAGCTCAATCCCGCGGACAAAGTGAGCTTCTTCGAGGCGTTGTGCACGCTGCCGCTGCGCCGGCCCGAAGATCAGCCGGAAGCGGAGGCGTTCAAGGCCTCGCTGACAAGCTATCAGCATCCCGACCACGACACGGCGCAATGGCCGCCGGCAAGACGCGGAGCCTGATCATGGACAAGCCGGATACGCCTTTCCCCCGCCACTGGCTCTATTACATCGCGCTGAAAATCGTCGTGATCGTCGCGGCGGTCGCGCTTGCCCTCTATGTCTACGGATTGCTGTGATATGGCGCGCGCGAATCCGGACCTGGCGATGCGTCCGTTCCTGCCGCAGGATACGGCCATGCTCGCGGAAATCTTCCGCCACAGCGTCGGCGAGTTCGGCCCCGATTATTATTCCGAGGCGCAATGCGAAGCCTGGGCGTCGACGGCCGACGACGAGGCCGCCTTCGGCCGGCGGCTGGGCGAGCAGCTCACGCTGGTTGCCACCATGGACGGCGCGCCGGTCGGCTTCGCTTCGCTCAAGGGCCAGGACGGGCTCGACATGCTCTATGTGCATCCGGCCGCATCCGGCCGCGGCGCCGGCAGCATGCTGGTCGACGCACTGGAAAAGCTTGCCGCCGCGCGCGGCGCCGGGACGCTGACGGTCGATGCCAGCGACAGCGCGGAGGAGTTCTTCCGCCATCGCGGCTACGCGCCGCATCGGCGCAATTCGGTGCTGCGCGGCGACGAATGGCTGGCCAACACCACGATGCAAAAGCCCCTGGCCGGCCGGGGAGGCGGGTCGTGAAGGAACGCCTCTATCTCTTCGACACCACGCTGCGCGACGGCGCGCAGACCAACGGCGTCGATTTCACGCTGCACGACAAGGTCGCCATTGCGAAAATGCTCGACGATCTCGGCCTCGATTATGTCGAGGGCGGCTATCCCGGCGCCAACCCGACCGACACCGCATTTTTCGCCGAGCGGCAGCCGCTCAAGGGCGCGTTCACCGCCTTCGGCATGACGCGGCGGCCCGGCCGCTCGGCCTCGAACGATCCCGGCCTTGCCGCGCTGCTCGATGCGAAAGCGGACGCCATCTGCTTCGTTGCCAAGAGCTGGGACTATCACGTGCGCGTCGCGCTCGAATGCACCGAGGAGGAGAATCTCGCCTCGATCCGCGACAGCGTGAAAGCGGCAAAGGACAGGGGCCGCGAAGTGCTGGTCGATTGCGAGCATTTCTTCGACGGCTACAAGGCCAATCCCGCCTATGCGCTGGCTTGCGCAACAGCCGCTCGCGAATCGGGTGCGCGCTGGGTCGTGCTTTGCGACACCAACGGCGGGACGCTGCCGCACGAGGTCGAAGCGATTGTCGGCGAGGTGGTGAAGCACATTCCCGGCGATTTTGTCGGCATTCACGCGCATAACGACACCGAACAGGCGGTGGCGGTGTCGCTGGCCGCGGTGCGCGCCGGCGCGCGCCAGATCCAGGGCACGCTCAACGGCATCGGCGAGCGCTGCGGCAACGCCAATCTCACCTCGATCATCCCGACGCTGAAGCTGAAGCGGGAATTTTCCGGACGCTTCGATATCGGTGTGAGCGAGGATCAGCTCCGGCATCTCGCGCCCGCTTCGCGCGCGCTCGACGAAATGCTCAACCGCGCGCCCAACCGCCATGCGCCCTATGTCGGCGACAGCGCCTTTGCCACCAAGGCCGGCATCCACGCTTCCGCCATCCTCAAGGAACCCGCCACCTACGAGCATGTCGAACCGGAGGCGGTCGGCAATCGCCGCAAGCTGCTGGTGTCCGATCAGGGCGGCCGCTCCAACGTTCTCGCCGAACTGGAGCGCATCGGCATGCGCGTGGACCGGGACGATCCGCGCATCGCCCGCCTGCTGGACGAAGTGAAGGAGCGCGAGTCGCTCGGCTATGCCTATGAGGGCGCCGACGCCTCGTTCGAACTGCTGGCACGGCGTGTGCTCGGCAATGTGCCGGATTATTTCGGCGTCGAAAAGTTCGATGTCAATGTCGAGCAGCGCATCAACGCGGTCGGCAAGCGGGTTACCGTTTCGATGGCGGTGGTGAAGGTGAAGGTCGACGGCCAGGAACTGATCTCGGCCGGCGAGGGCGTGGGGCCGGTCAACGCGCTCGACGTCGCCCTGCGCAAGGATCTCGGCAAATACCAGAAATTCATCGAAGGCCTCGAACTGACCGACTATCGCGTGCGCATCCTCAACGGCGGCACCGGAGCGGTGACGCGCGTCTTGATCGAGAGCCAGGACGAAACCGGCGAGCGCTGGACCACGGTCGGGGTTTCGCCGAACATCATCGATGCGTCGTTTCAGGCGTTGATGGATTCCATCGTCTACAAGCTGGTCAGGTCGGGCGCGACCGCCTAGACTGGCATCATGCTGACACGCCGGTCGTTGACGGCTCTTCTGCCTGTTCTGGTTGCGGGCCTTTCGGCGCGCGCGCTGGCAGGCGACGGTCGGCAGACCTTCATCGACAGGGCGTTCGCGATGAAGCGGCTTGCGGAAGATGCAGGCGACCAGGCCTATGGCGCGGTCGTGGTGCAAGGCGATCGCATCGTCGGGCTCGGCCCGAGCCGCGTCGTGGCGAACAAGGACTGGACGGCGCATGCAGAACGCGTGGCGATCCGCGACGCGCAGTACAAACTGGGCGGCGATCTCTCCGGCTGCGTGCTCTATTCCACCTCGCGCCCGTGCGGCGATTGCGAGCGCGCGGCGGCGGAGGCACGCATCGCGCGCATGTTTTATGGACCGCGCGGCACGGACGCAGGCGCGCCGCGGCGCATGTAAGCGATGATCGATCACGTCTCCGTCGCGGTCCGCGATCTCGAACGCGCCGCCGCCTTCTATGAGCAGGTGCTGGCGCCGCTCGGATACCGCAAGCTGGAGACGCGCGCGGGGGCCGTCGCCTTCGGCAAGCGATATTCCGAGTTCTGGATCAATCTGCGCCCGCATATGTCGGCGATCGACGCCGACGGCGGCGCGCATGTGGCCCTGCGCGCGCGGAGTCCGGAGACGGTGGATGCCTTCCATGCCGCCGCGCTTGCCGCCGGCGGCGCCTGCGACGGCGCGCCCGGCCTGCGTCCGCAGCACGGCGAGGGCTATTACGCAGCTTTCGTGCGCGATCCCGACGGCAATCGCATCGAGGCGGTGACGTTCGTCGGGCCCGCATGAGGCCGGACACCGGCGCGCCGTTTCACATCCGCTCGGCGGCGCCGGTCTGCATGAACTTCTCCGCCTCCGGCACCGGACGCGCGGCCTCGCGCAGCTTCGGCAGGATATCCTCGACCCGGTCGGCGACAAGCAGATTGACCTGCGACTGGGTGTGGATGAAGGCGAGGCTTTTCATATGGTCGAGCAGGACGCAAAGCGGATCCCAGAAGCCGCCGACATTGCAGGCCAGGATCGGCTTGCGGTGCCGCCCGAGCTGCGCCCAGGTGAGTTGCTCGATCAGTTCCTCAAGCGTTCCGATGCCGCCAGGCAAGGCGACGAACGCGTCGGAACGCTCGAACATGATGCGCTTGCGCTCGTGCATGTCGCGGGTGACGATCAGCTCCTGCTGGTCGGCGACCGGCCGCTCGCGGGTGACGAGAAAGTCCGGGATGATGCCGGTCACCTGGCCGCCCTTGGCCAGCACCGAGGAGGCGACCGCCCCCATCAGCCCGACCGAGCCGCCGCCGTAGATGAGGCCGATCTTGTTCTCGGCCATGATGCTGCCGAAGGCATGCGCGGCCGCGGTGAAGCGCGGGTCGGTGCCGGGGCTTGAGCCGCAATAGACGCAGATTGTCCGGATCGTGGTCATGTATTCGCTGTTGCATTGCTCTGGGGAACGGTCCGATCGGGCGGACGCAACATTGAACTACGACGGCAATGCGCCTATGCCAAGCGGGCGGTTTGGGCCGGACCCGGTGCGGGATGCCGCGGCGCGACCTATATCCATCCCTGCCGTGCCGGAAAGAACCCGAAGCCGCCCCAGTAGGCGCCCCAATAAACGCCCCAATAAACGCCCGAATAAACGCCCGAATAGACGCCCATGAATGCCCCAGCCGCCGCCAGGGACGACAAGTCGACGCGCGCCGCCATGCGCGGGTCGCTGATCCGCACCCTGCTCCATCTCTGGCCCTATATCTGGCCCTCCGACCGGCGCGATCTGAAGCAACGCGTGATGGCGGCGATGGTTCTGCTGCTGGCGGCCAAGCTCGCCACCATCGCGGTTCCCTTCACCTTCAAATGGGCGACCGATGGGCTTGCCGGGCAGGCTACGCCGCCGGCGGGAACCGGCTGGACCGATTCCTGGCTGACCTGGGCACTGGCGGCGCCGGTCGCCATGACCATCGCCTATGGCGGCATGCGCATCCTGATGGCGGCGCTGACGCAGCTGCGCGACGGAATGTTCGCCAAGGTCGCCATGCATGCGGTGCGCCGGCTCGCCATCATCACCTTCGAGCATATGCACCTGCTCTCGCTGCGCTTCCACCTGGAACGCAAGACCGGCGGGCTGACGCGGGTGCTGGAACGCGGGCGCAACGGAATCGAAGTGATCGTGCGCATGGTGATCCTGCAGCTCGTGCCGACGGTGATCGAGCTTGCGCTGATCGTGGGCGTGCTGCTGTGGATGTTCGACTGGCGCTATGTGCTGGTGATCATGGTCACGGTCACGCTGTACATGCTGTTTACCTATTATGCGACCGAGTGGCGCATCGGCATCCGCCGCAAGATGAACGACAGCGATACCGACGCCAACACCAAGGCGATCGACTCGTTGTTGAATTACGAGACCGTAAAATATTTCGTCGCCGAGGAGCGGGAAGGGCGGCGCTACGACCGTTCGATGGAGCGCTACGAGGACGCCAGCGTGCGCGCCTATACCTCGCTTGCGGTGCTCAATGCCGGCCAGGCCGCGATTTTCACCTTCGGGCTTGCCGCCACCATGGTGATGTGCGCCTACGGCATCCGCGCCGGCAACAATACCGTCGGCGATTTCGTCATGATCAACGCCATGATGATCCAGCTTTATCAACCGCTCAATTTCATGGGCATGGTCTACCGCGAGATCAAGCAGGCGGTGACCGACATCGAGACCATGTTCTCGATTCTCGGCCGCGATCCGGAAATCAGGGACAGGTCCGACGCAAGCCCGCTGCAGGTGACGGCGGGCGATATCCGATTCGAGAATGTGTCCTTCGCCTATGATCCGGCGCGGCCGATCCTGAAGGGCATCGACTTCGCGGTGCCGGCCGGGCGTACCGTCGCCATTGTCGGGCCCTCGGGCGCCGGCAAGTCGACCATCTCGCGGCTTCTGTTCCGATTCTACGACGTCACCGGCGGGCGCATCCTGATCGACGGCCGGGACATCCGCGACGTGACGCAGGTCTCGCTGCGCGCGGCGATCGGCATGGTGCCGCAGGATACCGTGCTGTTCAACGACACCATCCGATACAATATCCGCTACGGGCGCTGGGATGCGAGCGACGGCGAAGTGGAGGAAGCTGCGAAGCTTGCGCAGATCGACGGATTCATCCGCATGTCTCCGAAAGGGTACGAAACCGAAGTCGGCGAGCGCGGCCTGAAGCTCTCCGGCGGAGAGAAGCAGCGCGTGGCGATCGCGCGCACCATCCTGAAGGCGCCGCCGATCCTGCTGCTCGACGAGGCGACTTCGGCGCTCGACAGCCATACCGAAAAGGAAATCCAGGATGCGCTCGACCGCGTGTCGAAAAACCGCACCACGCTGGTGATCGCACACCGCCTGTCCACCATCGTCGGCGCCGACGAGATCATCGTGCTCGACAGGGGCGTGATCGCCGAACGCGGTACGCACCAGGCGCTGCTGGCGCGTGGCGGCCTCTATGCCAGTATGTGGAACCGCCAGCGCGAGGCCGAGGAGGCGCGCGAAAAGCTGGCGCTGGCGGGGGAGGCGGCCGGCGCTCCCAATCGCAACCCGCCGCCGGTGGAGGACGAAATCAGCGCGGCGGCCGCCGCGCCGCGGCCGGTCGTGCCTGCGGATGCGGCGGAATAGGCAAGGCTCGAACCTTCGAGACCTGCCTTGCGGCGCTGCGCAGGGTGAGGCAACTAGCGATATCCAGTTAGCAATATCCAGGGGTTGAATCGCGCCAAATGTCCATCGTCTCCTCGGTCCGCTCCCAGCTCGCCCCCGTCCACCCGGAGGGCTACCCGTTCGTCGGCGCCTTTGCGCTGGCGAGCCTGGTCCTGTTCTGGGTGTGGTCGCCGCTCGGCTGGATCGGCACCCTGCTCACGCTCTGGTGCGCCTATTTTTTCCGCGATCCGGTGCGGGTTACGCCCGTGCGCGAGGGCCTTGTCGTCTCTCCGGCGGACGGACGGGTCAGCCGCGTCACCAATGCCGTGCCGCCCAGGGAGCTTGATCTCGGCGAACGGCCGCTGCCGCGCGTCTCCATCTTCATGAGCGTGTTCGACTGCCACGTGAATCGCAGCCCGATCGGCGGTCGCATCGACCGCATCGTCTACCGGCCCGGCAAGTTCATCAACGCCGACCTCGACAAGGCGAGCGAGGACAACGAGCGTAACGGACTGGTCGTTGCCGGTGCCGGAGTGCGTATCGGGGTGGTGCAGATCGCCGGCCTCGTCGCCCGGCGCATCGTCTCCTTCGTCAAGGAAGGCCAGGCGATCGGCCCGGGCGAGCGCTTCGGGCTGATCCGTTTCGGCTCGCGGGTGGACGTCTACATGCCCGAGGGGACACGCCCCCTGGTGGCGGAGGGGCAGATCGCGCTGGCCGGGGAGACCGTGCTGGCCGACCTCAAAGCCGCCGATACCGCCCGCAATTTCCGCATCGGCTGACGCCGTCGATTGACTGCCGGCCGGCATGGCGGGCCGCCTCCGACATCGCTATATTTGTTGGATGTTGTTTCCGCCCCTCGACCCCGAACGTTCGGAAGCCCGCAAGCGGCGCTTCCGCGCCATCCCCGTGCGCATCCTGCTGCCGAACCTGATCACGCTGCTGTCGCTCTGCGCCGGGCTGACCGCAATCCGGCTCGCTATCGAAGACAAGCTGGAATGGGCGTTGGGCGCCATCGTGTTTGCGGCCATCCTCGACGGCATCGACGGGAGGCTGGCGCGTCTGCTCAAGGGCCAGTCGCGGTTCGGGGCGGAGCTAGACAGCCTGGCCGACTTCGTCAATTTCGGCGTGGTGCCCGCACTGATTCTCTATTTCTGGGGGCTGAAGGAACTGGGGGCGATCGGCTGGATCGCCTCGCTGGTCTTCGCCATCTGCATGGTGCTGCGGCTTGCGCGCTTCAATGTCATGGCCGACGATCCGAACAAGCCCGACTGGGCGGCGAATTTTTTCACCGGCGTCCCCGCGCCGGCCGGCGCCATCATCGTCATGCTGCCGATCTATCTCAGCCTGCTCGGGGTGCCGCGGCTGCATTTTCTTGCCGAACTCTACACGCTGGCCATCTCGTTCCTGCTGGTTTCCACGCTGCCGGTTTTCTCCGGCAAGCGCGTCGGCAAACGCGTTCCGCCGGAAATGGTGCTGCCGATCTTCGTTGTCGTCGTTCTCTTCGTCGCGCTGCTGGTCAGCTATCCGTGGTGGGTGCTCACCGTCGGCTCGCTGCTCTATCTCGCCTCGCTTCCCTTCGGCTGGTTCGCCTATCGCGAATATCAGCGCAAGGATGCGGCGGCCGGTCTTGCCGCCGGGGTGCCTGCGGACGCCGCCGAAGCCGTCGCCCCCGCCACCGCTCCCGACCTGCTCGACGACGATGCGGAGCGGCGGCCCGACCGGCTCAACTGAATGCGCCGCGCCGTTGCCCTGATCCCGGCCGCCGCGCCGCATGACGGCCGTGCGATCGATGCGGTGCTGCTCGACTATGCTGCGAGACAGGCGCCGCCGCCGACGCTGCGCGGTCTTAACGGCACGACCGTCGACATGCAGGCAGCGGCGCGCTGGCAATTGCGCCACGACGATCGCCTCGTGCTCGACGACGGCACGTTCGTCGAGGTCGTTGCCAGGCCGGAGCCGCTTGCCGAGATACGGGCGGCCGGATTGTCCGCGCTCGCGCATCTCGCCTGGCAGATCGGCGACCGGCATATTCCTGCGGAATTGCATGCACGCCGCCTGCGCATCCGTCGCGATGCTGCAACCGAGGCATGGCTTGTCTCGCTCGGCGCGTCGATCGGTGTCATCGAGGCTCCGTTCGAACCCGAGCGCGGCGCTTATGCTGCGCACGTGCGGTAAGCGCACCCGCGGCCGCGCGCACCGGTACAAAATCCTGCTGCACTTGCATTTTGCCCGCTTGCCGGATTGCGTCCTGTCGTCCTAGGTGGGCAGAGGCACTGGACCGAAGTGGGCAAATCGGTAAGAGTGATTGGACACGTTCAACGACACGGCTCTGCACCGACTGAGCCGTACGGGAGGAGATTCATGTCGCTACATCGACGCCAGTTTCTGAAAGTCGCCGGCGCTGCCGTCGCTGCGCCAGCGATTGCGCGTTCCGCCTTTGCCCAGGCACCGCAGGTCACGCTCAAATTCCACCACTTCCTGCCGCCTGTCTCCAACGTGCATCAGCATCTGCTGCTGCCGTGGGTGAAAAAGGTAGAGCAGGAATCCGGCGGCCGGCTGAAGATCGACATTTTCCCGTCCATGCAGCTCGGCGGCACGCCGCCGCAGCTTTACGATCAGGCGCGCGACGGCGTCGCCGACATCACCTGGACGCTGCCGGGTTCGACGCCGGGCCGCTTTCCGCGCCTTGAAGTGTTCGAGCTTCCTTTCGTCGCCAACAAGAGCGGCGTGTCGAATGCGCGCGCGGTGCAGGAATTCTACCAGACGCATATCGGCGACGAGTTCAAGGAAGTGCATCCGCTCTGCGTATGGGCGCACGACCACGGCCTGATCCATGCCAACAAGCAGATCAAGAGCATGGACGACATGAAGGGCCTGAAGCTGCGTTCGCCGACGCGGCTTGCCGGCGATGCGCTGAAGGCGCTCGGCGCCAACGGCATCCCGATGCCGATCCCGCAGGTGCCCGAAGCGCTGGCGCAGCGCGTGCTCGACGGCTGCGTCGTGCCGTGGGAGGTTGTGCCTGCGATCAAGGTGCACGAACTGGTGAAATTCCATACGGAAATTCCCGGTTCGCCGACGCTCTATACCGCGACATTCATCATCGCCATGAACAAGGCGAAGTACGAATCGCTGCCGGCCGATCTGAAAAAGGTGGTCGACGCGAATTCGGGCATGCCCTTCGCGACCGCCGCCGGCAAGATGTGGGACGAGCAGGCGCTGAAGGTCGAGGAGATCGTGAAGAAGCGCGGCAACACCGTCACCCTGCTCGACAAGGGCGAGGCCGCCAACTGGCAGAAGGCGACGCAGCCCGTGGTCGATGCCTGGCTCAAACAGGCCAAGGACAAGGGGCTGAACGGCGAGAAGCTTTTGGCCGACGCCAAGGCATTGCTGTCCAAGCACGCCAGCGCCTGAGCGAATTAGATGTCGCAGGCATCCGGCGAGGGCGGCGGGCAGGTCCGTGAAGGACCGCTCGCCGCCCTCACGCGTCCTCTCGCCATTCTCGGCGGCATGCTGATGGTCGGCGTCGCGGTCATGGTGACGGTCAGCGTCGTCATGCGCTGGCTGGTCAACCGTTCGGTGCCCGGCGACATCGAGCTGGTGCAGATCGGCACGGCGCTCGCGATATTCGCGTTCCTGCCGCTGTGCCAGTCGCGGCGCGGCAATATCGTCGTCGACACCTTCACCACCCGTCTGCCGGCCTGGCTGCGCAACGGCCTCGATGCGCTCTGGGATCTCGTCTACGTGTTCATGGCCGTCATCATCGCCTGGCGGCTCGGCGTCGGCGCCTGGGATACGGTCCGCAGCAACACCGTCTCCATGATGCTGGGCCTCCCCGTCGGCTGGGCGATCGCCGCCTGCGCGGTGATGGCCGGCTTCCTTGCGCTGGTCGGGCTCGCCACCGCCTGGCGCATCTTGCGGAATGGCCGATGAGCGGCATCGTCATCGCCGGTTTGGGCTTTGCCGTCATGCTGCTGCTGATCGGCATTCGCATGCCGGTCGGACTCGCCATGCTGGTGACCGGCAGCGCCGGCTACATCTATTTCACCAGCTGGAACGCCTATCTCAGCTTCATGAATTCGACGCCTTACTACCTGTTCTCGAATTATACGCTGTCGGTCATTCCCCTGTTCATTCTCATGGGCGCGCTCGCCGAGCGCTCCGGGCTGTCGACCAAGCTGTTCAACGCGGCCGCCAGCCTGATCGGCCACCGCCCCGGCGGCATGGGCATGGCGGTGATCGGCGCCTGTACCGCTTTCGGCGCAATTTGCGGTTCGTCGGTCGCGACCACCGCGACCTTCGCACGCGCAACGCTGCCGGAATTCCGCCGCTACGGTTATTCGCAAAGCTTCGCAACCGGGACGGTCGCCATCGGCGGCACGCTCGGCATCCTCATTCCCCCCTCCATCATCCTCGTCGTCTACGCGATCACGACCGAGCAGAACATCGCCAAGCTGTTCCAGGCGGCGCTCATTCCCGGCCTGCTTGCCGCGATCTTCCATTGTATCGTCATTGCGATCCTGATGCGGTGGCGTCCGCAGGACGGACCGGGCCATGCGCGCATGACCGCGCGCGAGCGCGTGACGGCGCTGCTGGCGGTGTGGCCGGTGGTGATCGTCGCTTTCGTGGTGGTGGGCGGCATCTATGGCGGCGTGTTCACGCCGACGGAGGGTGCTGCCGTCGGCGCCATCTCTATGCTGGCGATCGCGGCGACGCAGAGCCGTTTCGGCTGGACCGAGTTCAAGGACGCGCTGCTGCAGACGGCAGATACCTCGGCGATGATTTTCGCCATCATCCTCGGCTCCGAACTGTTCGATTCCTTCCTCGCGCATTCGCAACTGCCCGCCCGGGCCGCCGAATTCGTCGCCGCCACCGGCCTGCCGCCCTTCGGCATCATGGCCATGCTGCTGCTGTTCTACATACTGCTCGGCGCGGTGATGGACGAACTGGCGATGATCCTGCTCACCCTGCCCGTGTTCTTTCCGATCGTCGCTGCGCTCGATTTCGGCCTGCCGGCCGAAGAAACCGCGATCTGGTTCGGCATTCTCGTGCTCATCGTCGTCGGCATCGGCCTGACCTGCCCGCCGATCGGGCTCAACGTGTTTGTGGTCTCGGCCATCGCCCGCGACGTGCCGATCTTCTCGATCTATCGCGGCGTGCTGCCTTTCATCGCCGCCGACATCGTGCGGCTGGCGCTGGTCACCGCTTTCCCGGTGATGGCTCTCGTGCTGGTGCGCTGGCTGAATTGATCCAATCCGACCTACGGTTGGGCGCCAAGTTTGAGCACATCGCGCGCGGTCTTCGTGGCGGCATCCGCCATGTGCGAATGACCCTCCGCCGTCGGATGCATGGGGCCGCCCAGCGTCTGCTCGATCAGATTGGCCGGATGGGCATATTCGGCGGAGCGCCCGCTATCGTCGCGTCCGAGCGGGCGAATATCAAAACGCCGTTTCGCATAATTCGTGATCACATAGTCGTCGTTGAAGGTGCGGAACCAGCGGGCGCGGCTCTCGTATGGATGCAGGATCCGGGGATCATAGACCTTCCACGGGTCCGTCGGCAAGAATGTGGTATGGGGCATGGCCAGCTTCTCCGCCGAGCCTCCGCCGCTCTCGTTGGGGCCGTCGGGTGCGGACGAGCAGAAGCCGTGGCCGACAAACCGCTCCCGGTGCCCGTCAACCCAGGTCCAGCCGGAGGCCAATTGCCTGATCGACGGAATGAGCTTGTCCTCGACGAATGTGTGCACCTTCCGGATCGTGTCCGCCGACTTGATTTCGTAAACTTCCGACACCGTCATCGTGTCGCGACCCGTCCCGCACAGGTTGCCGGCGACCGGGCTTCCGGCTGTCTTGACCAGCGGCGACGGATATCCGACGAACACGATGCGCTTGGGATCGTCGTCGGTGAGCTTCAGACGTTCGGCAAAGGCCTTTTTCAGGAATTCGTAGCGGGGCGGCAGATGCTGCTCCAGCCGGACAGTAGCCGAGGGGTTTTTCGGCCGGCTTTCGTCCACGGAAACGACCTTTGCGAGACCGCGCACGAGATCGCGTGAATAGCAGGTCCTGCCGACGCAGGCATGGCTGAAGCCGTTCTGCGCGACGGTATCGGCGATCAGCCGCGAGAAGCCGACATCGTTGCCTCCGATGCTGAGCAGAAGCAGATCGACGCTGCGCATCTTGTTTTTCGGGCAGGTGCGCACCGCGATGTGATCACGCGGGGTGGACGGCTTTTCAACCACCCACTCGTCCTGCTCGTGAAGCATGGTGCCCGGCCCGATCGAGGCCGGCGCGCCGGACGGCACCATGCAGAGTTCGTCGACGATGGCATCGAGCTGCGACCGCTTCAGACGGTCCCGCCCTTCTGCCGGCAGTCTGCTGGAGTCAAGCGTTTCGCGTCCCTCGTAGGGATAGAGCATCCCTTCCAGCACTTCCGCGCCGCTGCAGGCGAGCGACAGGAATGCCACCGACTGGTGCTGCGGCTCCTGCAGCGCGACGGCGAGCGCGGTGCGCGCTTGCCACGCATAGATGCTGCGGTGGCATTTGCGGTCGAGCCATTGCGCCGGAACGTCGGGCGAGCGGCGGCGGGGAAAGGCGACGTCGCGGCGGTAGGTCTTGCTCGTTTCGTCGAAAGCCGGTGCGATTCCGTTCGCCGGATCGAGCGGCACCGGCACGTCCGGATTGCCTTCGCCCGACGAATAGGAATCGCCGAGGCCGACGATCAGCAGGTCCCGCACCTCGATATCCGTGCGCAATGGCGCGGCCGTACCGTCATCCAGTGTAAGCTGGACTTTTGTTTTAGCCGGCACGATCGCCGGAAGGCGCTGATCGCAGGGCTGGGTCGTGCCGGCGGTCATCAGGTTGGGGCCGGCGGGAAAGATCGGCTGCGATGCGCTCCAGCGGCAAGTTTGGTTGGCGGCGCCCTGCGGTCTCCAGATCGTCACGGCATGCGCTTTGGGATCGAGGTAGGTACCCCCGCGCAGGTCGATAGTTGGCGAGCTGCAGCCCTTATGCGTCTGCAGGTTGGCGCGCCAGCAGGTGTCATAGCGGCCTGGCCGCAGCAGCGAGGCCCAGCCGAGCCGAGGGTCATGGGCGAAAGGCTGCCGTCCTTCCGCTTTGCGGAGCGCGGCAAGCTCTTCCTTGTAGGTTTGTCCGCTCGGGTGAAGCGTGTCCCACCATTTCGGATGGTTGAGCTTCCGCTCGATCTTGCTGACGGGATTGTCGCGCCTGTCGGCGTCGCTGAGTTCGCGATAGGCCCAGCGCTGGATTTCAAAATCCGATTTGTAACGGTAGAAACGGAACGGGTTGTCGACTTGCCATGCGATGCTTTGCGCATGTGCGGCGCTTGCGACCGCCTGACCGATAAGAAGCGAGATGCCAACGAGCGTCGATGTTCGTCGGAGCCGATGCCAGGCAACCACCGCAGAGCCCTCCCGATACAACCTATTGTTGCATCAGGACATGGAGGCGGTCAATTGGAAGAATGCAGGTTTTGGGCTCAAAGGATAGAGGGGAGAATGTCGTGATCTCTGTCGAACGCAGCGGACCCGTCACCACGATCGTGCGCGACCGGCGCGAGGCGCGCAACGCCATGGACCCCGACAGCGCCGATGCGCTGACCCGGGCATTCCTGGATTTCGACGCCGATCCCTCGCAATCCGTCGCCGTACTCTACGGCGCCGGCGGCGCCTTCTGCTCCGGCTTCGACCTCAAATACGCAGCCTCGCTCGGCGGCAGGGAGAATCCGCTCGGCCATCTCGATTTCCCCGAGGACGAGGGAGCGGTGCCGCGCGGACCGATGGGACCGACGCGGCTGCAGCTCTCCAAGCCGGTGATCGCGGCGATTGCCGGTCCCGCCGTCGCCGGCGGCATGGAGCTTGCGCTGTGGTGCGACCTGCGGGTGATGGAGGCCGGCGCCTATATGGGCGTCTATTGCCGGCGCTGGGGCGTGCCGCTGATCGACGGCGGCACCGTGCGGCTGCCGCGCATCGTCGGACGCGGTCGCGCGCTCGACATCGTGATGACCGGCCGCAAGGTGCCGGCCGAGGAATGCCACCGCATCGGGCTGTGCGAGCGGCTGGTCCCGGCCGGAGAAGCGCGGCAGGCGGCCGAGGAGCTTGCGCACGAGATCGCGCGCTTTCCGCAGGCCTGCATGCGCGCCGACAGGCGGTCCTGCTATCTGCAGGAGGGATTGCACGAGCAGGCGGCATTGCGCGCGGAATGGACGAATTCGGTTGCCATGGTCGCGCTGTCGGGCACCGAAGGCGCCAGGCGTTTTGCCGAGGGCAAGGGCCGCGGCGGCGACTTCGGCAATATCTGAGCGGAGTGCGGACGGACATGCCGCGCCTGTTCGACAAGACCATCCTCGTCACCGGTGCCTCGGGCGCCGTCGGTCTCGCGCTCTGCCGCGCGGTCGCGCGCGAGGGCGGCCGCGCCGTCGCCACGGACCTGAACGCGGGAGGGCCGGTGCACGACGCGCTCGACGTCACGCGCGAGCGGGACTGGATCGCCATCTGCGAGCGGATCGCGCGCGAGCACGGGCATCTCGACGGTCTTGTCAACGCAGCCGGTATCGTCCTGCTCGGCAGCATCGAGGACACGAGTCTCGACGACTTCCGCCGCGTGCTCGCGGTCAATCTCGAAGGGACGTTTCTCGGCTGCAAATATGCCATGCCGCTACTCAAGAAGCGCGGCGGCTCCATCGTCAATGTCTCCTCGGTCTCGGGCCTGGTCGGAGGCCACAATCTGGCCGCCTACAACGCCTCCAAGGGCGGAGTCCGGCTGCTCACCAAGTCGATCGCCATGCATGGGGCGCGGTCGGATCCGAAAGTGCGGTGCAATTCGGTGCACCCGGCATTTCTCGAAGGCGCCATGACGCAGTCGCTGCTCGATGCGTCAACCGACGCGCTCAGGGCGCGGCAGCGCATGGTGGGCGCGGTCCCGCTGCGGCGTCTGGGTACGGCGGAGGAAGTGGCGGATCTGTGCGTTTATCTGCTCGGCGACGAATCCGGCTTTGTCACCGGCGCTGAATTCGTTATCGATGGCGGCCTGACCGCGACCTGACCTTCAAGCGAGGACCTGCAGATGATTTCGATGCTCGACCCGAAGACATTGACGGCTTTCGTCACCGGCGCGACCGCGGGCTTCGGCGCGGCCGTGTGCCGCCGCTTTGCGGAAGCCGGCGCGCGCGTCGTCGCTACCGGCCGCCGCGCCGACCGGCTTGAGGCGCTGCAGAAGAGCATCGGCGAGCGCTGCCACGTCGCCGTCTTCGACGTGCGCGACCGCAAGGCGGTGGACAAGGCGGTGGCCGATCTGCCGGCGGCCTTCCGCGATGTCAATGTCTGCGTCGCCAATGCCGGGCTCGCGCTCGGGCTTGAAGCCGCACAGGATGCCGATCTCGCCGACTGGGAGGAGATGGTCGATACCAACATCAAGGGCCTGCTTTATACCGTGCGCGCGCTTTTGCCCGGCATGGTCGCGCGCGACCAAGGGCATGTGATCCTGATCGGCTCGGTTGCCGGCGACTATCCCTATCCCGGCGGCAACGTCTATGGGGCGACCAAGGCCTTCGTGAAGCAACTCGCCCTCAACCTGCGTGCCGACCTGCTCGGGAAAAACGTGCGCGTCACCAGCATCGAGCCGGGCATGGCGGAGACGGAATTCTCGCTGGTTCGCTTCAAGGGCGACGCCGACAAGGCTGGTTTGCCCTACAAGGGGCTGCAGCCGATGTCGGCCGACGATATCGCCGAGACGATTTTCTGGACCTGCACGCTGCCGCGCCACCTCAACATCAACCGCATGCAGATGATGCCGGTGATGCAGGCGTTCGGCAATTTTGCCATTCACCGGAAGTGACGGGACGCCGAGGCCGTCGTCCCGGTCAAGCGGCGATGGCCGCGAGAGCCGGGATCGGCAGCCGCGAGAGCCGGGAAAAGCGAACGGCAATCGACCGGCGAGCGCCGCGCCTCAACCCTCATTGCCCCGGCATCGGGTGCCCGGGCATCAGATCGTAAGGATGCCCCCAGCCGGGCAGCGCCTTGATGCGGTCGAGCCATTTGGCGATGTTGGGACAGGTCGCGGCGATGTCGAAACCGAACTCCTCCGCCGGGTAATAAAGATACGCGCACATGGAAATGTCGGCGATGGTCGGGCGCCCGCCCACGAGCCATTCGTTCTTGCCGAGCCGCTTGTCGACGATGCCGAGCGCATTGTCGATGCGGCCCTTCAGGAAATTGAGGATCAGCGGATCGCCGGGCGGATTGGCCAGGGTGCGCAGAAAGCGGTAAGGGCCGAGATAGCCGTTGACCTTCTGGTTGTCGAAGACGATCCAGCGCAGAACTTCCAGTTCCTCCTCGCGGTCCTTCGGCTTGAACTTGCCGGACAGGTCGGCCAGGTAGTTGAGGATCACCGCCGACTGCGAGAGTTTCTTCGCGCCGTGCTCCAGCACGGGCGCCTCGCCCATCTCGTTGATCTCCGCGCGCCATTGCGGCGTGCGCTGCTCGCCCTTGCTGAAAAAGTCGACCCAGACCGGCTCCCATTTGGCGCCGATCAGGTTAAGCATCAGCGCGGCACGATAGGCGTTGCCGGACTGCGCGAAGCAGTAAAGCTTGAATTCGGACATCGGATGCTCTCAGCGTGCGAGGACGATCGGAAAGCCTGCGGCCGCGCGTCCCTCGAAACGGCCGCTGCCGGCAGGCGAAAGCTGGCCGAGAACCTGCCCCTGATGGTCGCGGATGACAAGGCCGCCATGCTCGAACGCCCAGTGGCGGCTCATGTAGAACTGGCCCGGACAGCCGCCTTCCGGCGCGACCGGGCCGCCGGCAAAGCCGGGCGCCTGGCTGAGATTGAAGCCGCACAGGCCGCCCGCCGGCGAGGCCAGCGTCCAGCGCCCGTTCATCTCCGGACGCGGTGCAATGCTGCCGGTATGCACCGGATCGGCCTGCGGGCCGGACCGGCTCATGCGCTCGCTGCCGCAGCCGGTGAGGGCGGCGAGGGCAAGCGCCAAGACCAGGCGCGGCAAAGCGCGGGGACGAATGGCGCGGGGACGAATGGGGCGGGGACGAATCATGTCCCCGCCACTGTAGAAAACGGAAGTTACCGCATCGTTGGGATGACGAATTCGGCGCCTTCCTTGGTGCCCGACGGCCAGCGCGCGGTCACCGTCTTGGTCTTGGTATAGAAGCGGATCGAATCCGGCCCGTGCTGATTGAGGTCGCCGAAGCCGGAGCGTTTCCAGCCGCCGAAGGTGTGATAGGCGAGCGGCACGGGGATGGCGAAGTTCACGCCGACCATGCCGACATTGACGCGGCTGGCGAAATCGCGCGCGGTGTCGCCGTCGCGGGTGAAGATCGACACGCCGTTGCCGTATTCGTGTTCGGAGGGCAGCCGCACCGCCTCCTCGTAATCCTTCGCGCGCACCACCGAGAGCACGGGGCCGAAAATTTCCTCTTTGTAGATGCGCATGTCCGGCGTCACTTCGTCGAACAGGCAGCCGCCCATGAAATTGCCGTTCTCGTAGCCCTGCAGCTTGAAATTGCGCCCGTCGACCTTCAGCGCGGCGCCTTCCTTGACGCCGGTCTCGACATAGTCGCGCACCTTGTTCATATGCGCGCGCGTCACCAGCGGGCCGTAATCGGCCTGCGGATCGTTCGATGGTCCGATCTTCAGGCTCTCCACGCGCGGGATCAGCTTCTCCACCAGGATGTCGGCGGTCTTCTTGCCGACCGGCACCGCGACCGAAATCGCCATGCAGCGCTCGCCGGCGGAACCGTAGCCGGCGCCGATCAGCGCATCCACCGCCTGGTCGATGTCGGCGTCGGGCATCACGATCATGTGGTTCTTTGCGCCGCCGAAGCACTGCACGCGCTTTCCGTGCGCGCAGCCGGTCGTATAGATATATTCGGCGATCGGGGTGGAGCCGACAAAACCGATCGCTTTCACGCGCGGATCCGTCAGCAGCGTGTCGACGCTTTCCTTGTCGCCGTTGACGACATTGAGCACACCTTCCGGCAGCCCCGCCTCGACCAGCAATTCGGCGAGCCGCATCGGCACCGAAGGGTCGCGTTCCGACGGCTTGAGAATGAAGGCGTTGCCGCAGGCGATGGCCGGCGCGAATTTCCACATCGGGATCATCGCCGGAAAATTGAACGGCGTGATGCCGGCGACGACGCCGAGCGCCTGGCGCATCGAGAAAAGGTCGATACCCGGGCCGGCGCCTTCGGTAAATTCGCCCTTCATCAGGTGCGGGATGCCGCAGGCGAATTCCACCACCTCGATGCCGCGCTGGATGTCGCCCTTGGAATCGGCGACGGTCTTGCCGTGCTCGGAGGACAGCACCTGCGCCAGCGCGTCCATCTCCTTCTGCACCAGTTCGAGAAATTTGAACAGCACGCGCGCCCGCCGCTGCGGATTGGTCGCCGCCCAGGCGACCTGCGCCCGCTCGGCATTGGCGATGGCCTCCTCGACCTCGGCGCGGCTCGCCAGCGCCACTTTCGCCTGCACCTCGCCGGTGTTCGGATTGTAAACGTCGCCGAAGCGGCCGGACCGGCCCTTGACCGGCTTGCCGGCGATAAAATGCCCGATCTCGCGCATGTCCTCCTCCCGGGATTGTTGCCTTGCGGGCTCTGGACGCCCGTTGCGGACGGGCATAGCGCAGGGGAAAAGCCGCTGCCAAGCACCCCGGCGACAGAAGCCGGAATTTATTAGCCTTTACGGTCCTTTAATTGCGTACGCCCTAATGTACCGCAACCGGCCCTGCGGGGCCGGCAGTCAGCGTCGGCGTTGGGGTAGCGTTTTATGGACATTGCAACCGGTTTGGGTCTGGTCGCCGGCGCGATTGTGCTCGTTACCCTGATCATGATGGGCGGCGATCTCGGAATGTTCGCCGACACGCACGCCGCCATCGTCATTTTCGGCGGCTCCTTCGCCGCCACCCTGATCCGCTTCCCGCTCACCTCGATATTCCACGGCATCCCGATGGGGATGAAATACGCCTTCACGCTGCGCCGCATCACCCAGCGCGAACTGGTGGAGGAAATCGCGGGCCTTGCCGAAATCGCGCGCAAAAACGGGCCGATCGGGCTCGAGCGCGTGGAGGTGGACGATCCCTTTCTCGCCAAGGGCGTGCGCTACGTCGCCGACGGCTACGATGCCGACTTCATCCGAGAAAATCTCGAACGCGATCGCGACAATTTCATCACCCATCTCGACGAAGGCCAGAAAATCTACCGCGCGATCGGCGATTGCGCGCCGGCCTTCGGCATGGTGGGCACGCTGATCGGCATGGTGCAGATGTTCGCCAACATGACCGATCCATCCAAGCTCGGTCCGTATATGGCGGTGGCCCTGCTTGCCACCTTCTACGGCGCGGCGGTGGCGAACCTGTTCTGCCTGCCGATCGCCGACAAACTGCACGTCAAACTGCTGGACGAGGAGGTCAACCGGACGTTGATCATCGACGGAGTGTTGATGATGCGCGAATCCAAGAGCCCTGCCCTCGTGCGCGAAATGCTGCTTGCTTACCTGCCGGAGAAGCATCGCCACGATGAGACAGAACTGGCGCCGGCGTAGCGCCCGCGAGCATCCCGCTATGGCAAAGAAGCGAAGTTCTGCCCATGGCGGCGGTCACGGCTGGTTTGTCACCTTTGCCGACCTGATGGGATTGCTGGTGTCGTTCTTCGTGATGCTCGTGGCGTTCTCGACCCAGGATCAGGCCAAGCTGCAGATCGTCGCCGGTTCGATGCGCGAGGCGTTCGGCGTGCAGCAGAATGTGCGCTATTCCGGCATCATCGAGGTCGACGGGCTTCCCACGCGACCCAAGCTCAAGAACGTCAAGCGCGCCAATCCCGAGGAAGCCTCGCCTACGCCCAGTCCGGAGGAGCAGGATTTCAAGAGCGACATCGGTACGCGCACCAAGGAGGACAGCGGCTTTGCGCTCGCTTCCGCCTCGCTGCGTCAGGCGCTCGACGACCTGCCGGAAATCGCGGAAGTCTCCAAACACATCATGATCGAGGAAACGCGTCAGGGCCTGAATATCGAGATCGTCGACCAGGACGGCCGCTCGATGTTTGCCGACGGATCGCGCGAGCCCAACGAGCGCACCCGCCGCGTGCTCAAGGCGCTCGCCCCGCGCCTCAAGGCGATGCCCTACCGCATGTCGATCGTCGGCCACACCGCAGCGAGCCGTCTGCCGGCGCGGCGCGGCTATGGCCCGTGGGATCTGTCCGCCGACCGCGCGAATTCGGTACGGCTGGTGCTGGAGGACGAAGGGGTACCGGGGGGGCATTTCTACCAGGTGGCGGGCCGGGCGGACACCCAGCCGCTGTTCCCCGACGACCCGTATATCGCCTCGAACCGCCGGGTCACGATCACGCTGATGCGGGAAGCCCCGCCAATCCCGGCCGGATTCAGGCCCTGATCGCGGCCGGACCGGGCGCCGGACGGTCTCAGGCGTAAATTCGGGTTGCTGCAGCCGGGCGGGGCTGTTATGCGCCCCACCTTTGCCGCAACAGGCCAGCGCCAGCATGAGCGTATCTCCCCAGGGCGAGCCGGTGCCGGCGGATGCGACCGGCACTGCAGACGGCGCGGACCGGCGCGACGGCTCCTTCTTCAAGCTCGCGCTCGGCAGCATCGGCGTCGTCTATGGCGATATCGGCACCAGCCCGCTCTATGCCTTCCGCGAGGCGGTGCAGGCGGCGAGCGGGGAGGAGATCGCGACGCGGCCGGTCGTGCTCGGCGTCCTGTCGCTGATCGTCTGGTCGCTCATCCTCGTCGTCACGCTGAAATACGTCCTCATCCTGCTGCGCGCCGACAATAACGGCGAAGGCGGCACGCTGTCGCTCACCGCGCTCGCCTTCCGCGCGCTCGGGCAGCGCACCCCGCTGGTGCTGATGCTCGGGGTGATCGGCGCGGCGATGTTCTACGGTTCCTCCTTCATCACGCCGGCATTGTCGGTGATGTCGGCGGTCGAGGGTCTGAAGGTCGCAACGCCCGCGTTCGAGCCTTATGTGCTGCCGCTGACCGTGCTGATCCTGGTTCTGCTCTTTGCCGTGCAGTCGCGCGGCACCGGGCGCGTCGCCGCCCTGTTCGGTCCGATCACGGTCGTCTGGTTCCTGGTCATTGCGGTCATCGGCGGCATTCACATCGCCGACGATCCGACCGTGTTCTTCGCGCTCAATCCCTATTACGCCATCGTCTTCCTTGCCGATAACGGCATCATCGGCCTGATCACGCTCGGGGCGGTGTTTCTCGTGGTGACCGGCAGCGAAGCGCTGTATGCCGACCTCGGACATTTCGGCCGCAAGCCGATACAGGCGGCGTGGATTTTCCTCGTGCTGCCGGCGCTGTTGATCAACTATTTCGGGCAGGGTGCGCTGGTCCTTTCCGACCCGTCCGCCGTCGCCGATCCGTTCTACAGACTGGTCCCCGAAGCCATGCTGCTGCCGCTGGTCGGCCTGGCCACCGCCGCCACCGTGATCGCAAGCCAGGCGGTCATCACCGGCGCCTATTCGATCACGCAGCAGGCGATCCAGCTCGGATTGTTGCCGCGTTTCGAGATCCGGCACACCTCTGCGACGCATTACGGGCAGATTTACATGCCGCGGGTCAACACCACGCTGCTCGTCGGCGTGCTGCTGCTGGTGCTGATGTTCCGCACGTCGAGCGCGCTCGCTTCCGCCTATGTGATGGCGGTTGCCGCCACCGAAGCGACGGCGACGCTGCTCGGATTCATCGTGATCTGGAAATTGTGGGGCTGGCGCCTGTGGAGCACGGCGCTGCTGATGGGTCCGTTCATCGTCATCGATGCGGCTTTTCTCGGAGCGACGATGCTGAAGCTTGCCGACGGCGCCTGGGTGCCGGTGCTGCTCGGCCTGGTCATCGTCATTCTGGTCGTATCGTGGCGGCGCGGCACCGGCATCCTCGCCGCCAAGACGCGCAAGACCGAGGTGCCGCTGGAAGCGTTGCTGCGCAGCCTTGAAAAAAAGCCGCCGCATACCGTGCCCGGCACCGCGGTCTTTCTCACCAGCGATCCGGCCTATGCACCGACCGCGCTGATGCACAATCTCAAGCACAACAAAGTGCTGCACGAACACAATGTCATTCTCACCATCGTCGCCGCCGACACCCCGCGCGTGCCGGACGAGGAACGGGTGGCAATCACACCGGTCTCTCCGCTGTTCAGCCGCATCGCGCTGAAATTCGGCTACATGGAGCAGCCCAATATTCCCAAAGCGCTCGCCATCGCGCGCAAGCTCGGCTGGACGTTCGACATCATGGCGACGTCGTTCTTCCTCTCGCGTCGTGCGCTCAAGCCGGCGGCCAAATCGGGCATGCCGGCCTGGCAGGACCGGCTGTTCATCAACATGGCGCGCAGCGCCAGCGACGCCACCGACTTCTTCCAGATACCGACCGGGCGCGTGGTGGAAGTGGGCACCCAGGTGACGGTTTAGGCGGGCGGCAACCGCGCCTGCGGTTGACGCCGCCGGGCGATGATGGTTCCTGTGCCGGCGGAGAACCGTCATGTCCGACGCACTGCCGCCGATCCGCGAACTGACGCCCGAGGACGTCGCCCGCGGGCTGACAGAGGGCCGCATCATGCTGGTCGACGTGCGCGAGCCGCACGAGACCGCGATGGAAACCTATCCCGATGCCGAGTTCATGCCGCTGTCGCAGTTCGATGCGTCCGCCCTGCCGGACCCGGCCGGGCGCGAAGTGGTGTTCGCCTGCGGGATCGGCCAGCGCTCGCTGAAGGCGGTGCAGGCCGCGCAGCAGCAGGGCTATGACTACAATTCCCACCTCGCCGGCGGACTGAAAGCCTGGAAGGCTGCCGGCCTGCCGACCGCGACCTGAGGGATCGAAAACGATGTCGAGGCGAATGCTGTCGACTGCACTTGCCGCTTTTTTCATCGCCGCGCTCGCGCTCGCCGCCCCCGCGCAGCCGCGCAAGGAACGCGTGGTCAACGTCTATAACTGGTCCGACTATATCGACCCTTCGGTGCTCGAAGACTTCACGCGCGAGACCGGCATCAGGGTGCGTTACGACACCTTCGACGCCAACGAGACGCTGGAGACCAGGCTGCTGAGCGGCCGGTCCGGTTACGACGTGGTCGCCCCGACTGCCTATTTTCTCGAACGTCAGATCAAGGCCGGGGTGTTCCAGAAACTGGACAAGGGCAAGTTGCCCAATCTCGTGCATGTCTGGCCCGACATCGCCGAACGGCTGTCCGCCTACGACCCGGGCAACCAGTTCGGCGTCAATTACATGTGGGGCACGACCGGCATCGGCTACAATGTGAAAAAAGTGCAGGAAATCCTCGGCGCCGGCGCGCGCATCGATTCCTGGGACATCGTGTTCGCGCCGGACAGTCTGGCGCGCTTCAAGTCCTGCGGGGTGATGATGCTGGATTCGTCCGACGACATTCTGCCGGCGGCGTTGCGCTATCTGCGGCTCGATCCCAACAGCAGCAGCCAGGCCGATCTCGAACGGGCGGCCGCGCTTGTCGCCGGAGTGCGCCCGTCGGTACGCAAGTTTCATTCTTCCGAATATCTCACCGCGCTTGCCACCGGAGAAATCTGCCTGGTGGTGGGCTGGTCGGGCGACATCAAGCAGGCGCAGAAACGCGCCGCCGAAGCACGGACCGGAATCGAGATCGGCTATTCCGTTCCCAAAGAAGGCGCGCAGATGTGGTTCGACAATTTCGCCATCCCGAAGGACGCGCGTAATGTCGAAGAGGCGCATGCCTTCATCGACTACATGCTGCGGCCCGAAGTCGCGGCGAAGAACACCAACTTCATCTCCTATGCCAACGGCAATCTCGCCAGCCAGAAGCTGATCGACAGGGCGATCCTGGACGACCCGACGGTCTATCCGGACGCCGCGACGATGAAGAATCTCTACACCATCCACGCGCATGATGCGAAGACGACGCGTCTGATGAACCGGCTGTGGACGCGCGTGAAGACGGGACGCTGAACCTTGGGCCTGTTCGGCGCATTCAAGCATCATCCCGCCTACGTCGCCTTCAAGGAGCAGCGCAAGGCTCTGCTGCGCCGTATCGCGCTGCCGCAATATCGCGGCAATGCCTGCGCATGCCCGGTCTGCGGTGCGCAATTGTCGCGCTTCAAGCCGATCTGGAAGTCGTTCCTGCGCAATGCCGAACGGGCGGGGCTGATCTATCCGCTTGCGGCATTCGAGACGCTCAACATTGCCGCCTATTCCTGTCCCGCCTGCGACGCGTCCGATCGCGAGCGGCTCTACGCGCTGTATTTCGACCGCCTCGCTGCCGGCCCGGATGGGAGCGTGCGCCGGCGCCTGGTCGAGTTTGCGCCTTCGCCGGCCCTGCAGGCGAAACTGAAAAGCTGCGCCTTCGTCGACTATCGCAGCGCCGACCTGTTCCGCCGCAATGTCGACGACCGCATCGACATCGCCGCCATGCGCTATCCCGATGCTTCCTTCGACATTGCGATCTGTTCGCATGTGCTTGAGCACATCCGCGAAGACCGCAAGGCGATGCGCGAGCTGTACCGCATCCTCAGGCCGGGCGGATTCGGCATCGTCATGGTGCCGCTTGTCGTCGGCGTCGAGGCGACACAAGAGAATCCGGCAATCGACACCCCGGAACTGCGCTGGCGCCATTACGCGGACGGCGACCACCTGCGCCTGTATGGCCGGGCGGATTTCCTCGATCGGTTGCGCGAGGCCGGTTTCCGCGTCGAGGCGCTCGATGTGAAATGGTTCGGCACGGATGCGTTCGCGCGGGCCGGCATCGCGGAGAATTCGGTGCTCTATGTCGCGCACCGGGATGCGTGAACGCGCTCCGCCGGCCTAGCGCCAGCGCCGGTGCAGCCACAGCCATTGCTCCGGATATTCCCGGATCCAGCCTTCCACCACGTCGGTAATTCGCTGCATCGTGCCGGCGACGTCGATGCTGCCGTCGGCAAGCCGCGCCGGCGGAATTTCCTCGGTCAGTTCCAGGCGGAAACGGTTGCCGGGCAGGCGGATCGCGCGCGTGCCGTGGATCGGGCAGTCGAAATGCCGGGCGAGCCGCGCCAGCATCGGATTGGCCTTGGTTCTGCGGCCGAAGAAGGTCACCTCGACACCCTGCACGTTGTACTGGTCGACCAGCATGCCGACATGCAGGCCGCGCTCGAGCGCGTCTGCGACTTTCAGCGGCGCATCGATGCCGCGCGAGATCAGCTCGCCCATCGCCAGCGATCGCACTTCCAGGATCGCCTGCGCCGCGGCTTTCAGGTTCGGCGGCCGGTAGATCGCCGCGCTCGGCAGTCCGTGCGCGGGACCGGGCAATGCCGGCAATTCCCAGTTGGCCAGGTGCGCGGCAAACACGAGCGCCGGCTTGCCGTCGTCGCGCAGCCGCACGAAGCGTTCGATGGTCTCCTGCGAGAATTCGACATTGCTGTCCCCCATCCGGTCCGTGCGCGCGGGATCGTGGTCCCAGATGCGGTCGAGATGGGCGAATTCCGCCACCAGCCGTCCCAGATTGTCCCACACGCCGAGCAGGATCCGCTCGATCTCCGCCCCGGATTTGTCCGGAAAGGCGTGGCGGAGATTGTCGCGGCCGATCCGGTGTTCGCGCAGCTTCGGCCCGATCCATCGCAGCAGCCGCGCCATGCGGTCGGACATGCGGCGCGGATCGGTGCGTCGCACGCCTTTCAGGATGGCAACGGCGGCGTGCCCGATGACGAAGTCGCGCGCGGCCTCCGTCGCCTGACCGATTTTGCGCAGACCGCGCTTCATAAGCGGCGGCATTGCAACACCCTGTGGCGTGGCCGGTCCCCGATTCGGTCCCTCGACGGGAGGCGGGGCAAATGCGGATCGCGGAGCGCAAGCGTCATGCGGATCTACAGGACAGGATCAAAACGACACGATCACCTTGCCGAAGACCTGCCGGCTTTCCAGCCGCTCCAGTCCGCGTTCCAGGTCTTCGAGTCCCACTTCGGTGTCGATCACCGGCAGCAGGCCCCCCGCCATTTTGGCGAGGCCGTCGCGGATATTGCGCATCGAGGCGCCGAAGGAGCCGAAAATCTTGTATTGCTGCTGGAACAGCTGCATCAGGTTGATGGTGACGGTCGGTCCCGCGGTGGAGCCGCAGGTGACGAGCCGGCCGCCTTTCTTCAGGCACAGCAGCGAACCGTTGAAGCCCTCGCCGCCGACATGCTCGAACACCACGTCGACGCCCTTCTTGCCGGTAAGCTTGCGCACGCGCCCCTCGAAACGGTCGGTGCGGTAATTGATGACGTGATCGGCGCCGATCGCCATCGCCTTCTCGATCTTGTCGTCGCTGCCCACCGTCGTAATCACCGTGCAGCCGAGCGCCTTCGCCATCTTGATCGCCACCGTGCCGATACCCGATCCGCCTGCATGCACCAGAATGCTTTCGCCCGGCTGCAGCCGTGCATTGTCGAACAGCATGTGCTCGACGGTGGAGAAGGCGACCGGCGCGCAGGCGGCATCGCGCATGGCGATGCCTTTCGGCACCGGGATCACCAGGCGCTCGCGCATGTTGACGAGCTCGCGCGCAAAGCCGTCGACATGGAAGCCCATGATGCCGCCGACATTTTCGCAAAGATTGTCGCGGCCCTCGCGGCAATATTTGCACGTGCCGCAGGTCAGCGCGCCGTACATAACGACGGGATCGCCGGGTCTGAACTTTTCGACGCCGGGGCCGACCGCCGCCACCTCGCCGGCGGCCTCCGCGCCGACGACGAGCGGATAGGCGCGCTTGGCGAAGGCCATGCCGCGATAGCCCCACACGTCGATATGGTTGAGGCCGACCGCGCGCACGCGAATCTGCACTTCGCCCTCGCCCGGCGCGGGCGGGGGCGGCAGCTCGGTGAGTTCGAGCTTGCGTTCACCAAGCAAAGCAAGCGCACGCATGGGCGCGATTTCTCCGGAAATTGAACGGTGGGACGGCCGGCCGATGCGTCTGCCTAGGGCGGGTGAGGGGGCGCGTCAACCCGATTGAGGCCTTGCCGCTTGGTCCCGCGGGCGCAAACCGGCGCGGCGCGCCCGCCGCGGCGCTCCCGCAGGCGATCGATCAGGCCGCTGCGCTCAGCACGAGGCAGACATTCTGTCCGCCGAAGCCGAAGGAATTGGAGATGACGCGCCGCACCGTCGCGTCGCGCGCCTGGTTCGGAACGACGTCGAGCGGGATGGCCGGGTCGGGAACCTGGTAATTGATGGTCGGCGGGATGCGCTGGTTGAGAATGGTCAGCGCCGAGAACACCGCCTCGATCGCGCCTGCGGCGGTCAGCGTATGTCCGACCATCGACTTGTTCGAGGAAATCGGAATGTCTTTCAGACTGTCGCCGAACACGGTGGAGACCCCGAGATATTCCATTTTGTCGTTTTCCGGCGTCGAAGTGCCGTGCGCATTGATGTAGTCGACGTCCTGCGGCGTTACCCCGGCGTCGGCAAGCGCGTTGCGCATGCAGGAAATCACCGGCCGCCCGTCCGGGCTCGACCGCGTGCGGTGGAAATTGTCGGCCTTCTCGCCGCAGCCTTCCACGATCGCCAGAATGTCGGCTCCGCGCGCCAGCGCATGATCGTAGTCTTCCAGCACCAGCGCCGCCGCGCCCTCCGCCAGCACGAAGCCGTCGCGGTTTTTCGAGAACGGGCGCGAGGCGCCCTGCGGGTTGGCGTTGTTGGTGGACAGCGCCGAGAGCAGCGAGAAGCGTACCACCGATTCCGCGGTGATTGAGCCGTCGGCGCCGATGGCGAGCGCGGCCTGGCATTCGCCGCGGCGGATCGCCTCCAGCCCGAGCTGGATTGCGGTCGCGCCCGAGGCGCAGGCGGTGGTCAGCGCGATCGGCGAGCCTTGTGTGCCGAAATGTTCGGCGAGTTTGTCGGGCACGACGCCGTATTTGGACGCCTCGTAGAAACGGTGGAATTCGGGCCTGGTCGCCGCGCGCACGAGATCGGGATATTCGATGCCGTTGCCGTTGTCGGCGCCCTGCGCGATGGCGAAGCGATGCGGCCATTCGATCTCGATCGGCGGAAAGGCGAGAAACAGCGGACCCGGAAAGTTGCCTTTGGAGCCGATGGCGGCCTCCTCGATCGCCTCCATGCCGGCGAGCCGGGCCAACTTCTCCGACAGTTCGGACGACACCATGCCGCCCTCGAACACGTGATCGACGGTGCCGGCGATGGTCGTGCGCAGACCTTCGGTGGCAAAGCGCGTGATGCTGCGGATGCCGGATTCGCCGGCGGTCAGCTTCTTCCAGTTGTCGGCCTTGCCGGTGCCGAGCGGGCTGACGATGCCCATGCCGGTGACCGCCACAACCGGACGTCCTGCCTTGTCGCGCCGTGCCATTGCTCCCCCGATCAGATGCGCTCGATCAGCGCCATCCCTTCGCCGCGCCAGTGTCCGACGCTGGTGACCAGCGCCTGGCAGATGCCGCCTTTCGGCGTCTCCCCGGTGTCGCCGCTGCCCGAGCCCGGAAACAGTGTGCCGCTGCGCACCGCCTGGCAGCCGAGAGCGACATTGGCGAGGAACTGCGCCTCCATGCCGTTGCCAATATGGGTCGCGGTGGCGCGGACGGGAAGGCCGATCTCGGCCAGCACCTTCTTTTCCTCGCCGGTAGCCGGCTCCGCTCCGGAAGCGCCGGAAATCACCACCGCGCAGTCCTTCTTCACGTCGGGGGCGAGCGCCTGCCATTCCGCGCGCAAGGTGGCTTCCGACTCGCCCCTGTTGCGCAGGTTGCGGCTGGACAGAACGGCATTGAGCCGTGCAAGCGGCCTGGCGCCGCGGCTTTCCGCATGCGCGCGGCTTTCCAGCACGACAAAGGCGCCCATGGCGGCAAGCGCGATCGCCCCGTCGGGGCCCCGGTCCCAGACCGGCCGGAACGGCGCCTCCAGCAAAGGCGTGCCGAGCTTGAACAGCAGCACCAGATCCCAGCGCGTGCCGTTATACGCGCCGCCGACCAGACTGATTTCGCTCTGGCCCGCGGCGATGCGCGCATGCGCCAGCCGCAGCGCATCGACGCCGGACGCCTCTTCGCCCATGAAGGTGCGCGAAGAGCCGACCACGCCGTGTACGATGGAAATGTTACCGGCGAGCAGATTGGGCAATTGCGCCAGGAACAGGGTGGGGCGCAGGTCGCTCATCAGCCGCTCGTTGACCCGCGCATCGCGATCGTTGCTGTCGCGAATGCTGGAGAGGATCGCGCTGTCGACGGCAATGTCGCGTTCGCCGCCGCCGGCAGCCACGATCATGTCGGTCCGGTCGAGGATTTCCGCCTTGCCGGCGACGCCGGCATCGGTCAGCGCGAGGCCGGCGGCATAGACGCCGATGCGCTGCCAGGCCTCCATCTGCCGCTGATCGCCTTTTTTCGGGATCTGCGTGTCGAAATTCACCGGCACCAGCGGAAATGTGAGATAGGGCGCGAACGTTTTGTCGTCGCAGGGCGGCGGTCCGCCGGCGGTCAGCTTCTGCCAGTGCTGATCGAGCCCTTCGCCGAGCGCGGTGACCAGGCCGATGCCGGTAATCCAGACCTCGCGACGCTCGCTCACTTCTTGAATTCCTGCAGCGGGAAATCGAGTTGTTTTGCCCAGGTCACCATCGTGTTCTGAAATTCCGGCGACGGGTAGGGAATCAGCCGGTAGGTCAGGCGTGCGTCGGCGACCGCGCCGTCTTTCGACTTGATGCTGCCGTCGGCGATGGCAAAGCCGGAGCCCTCATGCACGATCTTGCCCTCGGTGGTCAGATCCATGCCGGGATAGACCGCAGCGCGCACCTTGGCTTCCTTCACGCCCGCCAGCACCGGCAGGCCGGTGAAGCCGGTGATCGCGCTGACCAGCCAGCCGCAGGTCTGAGCCATGTTCTCGATCAGCAGCACGCCGGGCATCAGCGGAAAGCCGGGGAAATGGCCCTCGAAGACCGGGCTTTGCATCGGGACTTTGCTTTCCGCCTTGATCCAGCGCTCGTCCGCTTTGACCTCGACGAAACGGTCGAGCATCTGGAAATATTCAAGCCGCATCTGTCCCCTACCCGGATGGATCGTCGCCCGGCCGGGTCAGGCCGGCCGCCGCGCGATCAGGCGCCTTTTGCGGCGATCAGTTCGTCGATGCGCGCGCAGAGATTCTTCATTACGAAAAACTGCTCGGTCGTCGCCTGACCGTCGTTGATCTTCTGCGTCCATTGCTCGATCGGCAGCTTGATGCCGAAGGCCTTGTCGATGGCAAAGGCGATGTCGAGGAAGTCGAGGCTGTCGATCTTCAAATCGTCGATGGTATGACTGTCCGGCGTAATGGTGTCGCGCGGGATGTCGCAGGTCTCGGCAATGATGTCGGCGACTTTATCGAACGTGCTGGACATTGGCGCTCTCAAGTAACCACTGCAGCCGGGGCGGGCATAACGGCTCCGGCGCAACGGACGGCTGGGCTGCCGCTGGTGGATTTGGGAAGCCCCTATAGCGAAGGTAGGCCCCCGTTTCAACGCCGCCGCGCGGCTTTTTGGCCCAATCGCTTGAACAATCGGGCCAGTTTCCCTAACCAGCCTGCGGTTTTCGTGTCATCCGGGGGAGGGCCGTGACGTGGATTGCAGCAGTGCCGGCGCCGGCCCCCCGCGCGGGCCCGGAATGGGACTTCGGTCCGCTCCCCGGGGGGAAGAGGGGGCAGCATGAACGGGGCTGAGGTCGGGCGGCGCTGCGTCTTTTTTCTTGGCGGCTACGAACCGATCGCGCCGGCCTGGCAGCATGAGCGCTTCCAGCGCGAATTGCGCCGCTTTGAGCGCGCCTGGAACGTCTCGGCTACCGTCTCGGCAATGACGCTGGAGCGCGACGGTGCGATCGCCGCCTGGACGGTGACCGCACGCGGGCCGAACTGGTCGGTCGAGACCGAATACCGCTCGCTGATCTGGGCCGATCTGGTGGAGAAGGACTTTGCGCGGCCGGACTGGGTGCGGCTGCCGCTGGCGCTGCGCGCCTTTGCCGACTTTTTCGGCTCGGGCACGGCATTTCGCTATTTTGCGGTCAACTGGCGCTACGGATTATTCTTCGCCTATCCGGTCGCGATCCTGATCGCCTTTGCCGCGCTTGCCGTTTCGGCGGCGTTCGTTGCCGTCGGCCTCGGTCTGCCCTGGCCGGTTCTGACCGCGCCCGTCCTCGCCGCCGCTGTATTTGCCGCGCTGGTGTCGCTGCCGGGGCGTTACCTGCTCCTGGCCTATATGCTCGACGACTGGATATTCGCCGGCGAACTGGTGCACCGCACGCGGCCCGGCCTCGATGCGCGCCTCGATCTGTTCGCGGCCGATCTCGCCGCCCGGCTCGACGATCCCGCCTTCGACGAAATCGTCTTCGCCGGCCACAGCCTCGGCTGCGCGCTCAAGCTCGACGTTGCCGATCGCGCGCTGCAGCGCGCCGCTGCTAACGGGCCGCTGCGAAACCGCCTCAACATGGTCTCGACCGGCTCCTCGCTGCTCAAGATCGCGCTGCATCCGGCCGCGGACTGGCTGCGCGCGGCGGTGGAGCGCGTCTCCCGGAATACGAATGTGTTCTGGGCCGAATACCAGACCATGGTGGACGTCATCAGCTTCTACAAGGTTCACCCGGTGACCGCGCTCGGGCTTCCCGATACCGGGCGACCGCAGGTGCGGCGCGTGCATGTGCGCGACATGCTCGAGCGGGCGACCTATCGGCGCTTCAAGGGCAATTTCTTCCGGCTGCACCGCCAGCTCGTCATGGGCAACGACAAACGCTACTTCTACGACTATTTCATGGTCTGCTGCGGCCCGTTCCGGCTGGCCACCCGCGTCAGCGATCCCGCGCGCGTGGTGGCTTTCGCCGGCGACGGCAGCCTGCTCGCGGATCCGGCAGCCGAACGGCAAGAGGCGCAATCGCAATGACCGCTTTCGCAGCGAAGATGATCCTGATCGCCGGCGCAGTGTCCTGGTTCGTCATCCGTCTTCCGCACCAGCGCCGCTCCTGGAAAACCGCGGTTCGCCACAGCCAGCGCAACTTGCGGGAAAAGCTGCTGCTCACCGGCTCATTCACCGGACTGGGAATCGTCCCCTTCGCTTATGCGTTCACCGGCTTTCCGCGATTCGCCGACTATCCGTTCCAGCCGTTGCTGGCATGGTTGGGCACGGCAGTGTTCGCGGCCTCCCTATGGCTGTTCTACCGGGTGCATCGCGAGCTGGGCCGCAACTGGTCCGATTCGCTGGAGGTGCGCGAACGCCACACGCTCGTGACCGACGGCCTCTACCGCCATGTCCGTCACCCGATGTATTCGGCGTTTTTCCTGTGGGCGCTGGCGCAGGCGCTGCTGCTGCCGAACTGGATCGCAGGATTCGCGGGCTTTGCCGGATTCGGCATCCTGTTCTTCTGCCGTGTGGGACGGGAGGAACGCATGATGCTGGAGACGTTTGGCGAGGAATACCGGGCCTATATGTCGCGCACGGCGCGGGTCGTACCCTGGATTTATTGAGCGCCGCGGGGGATGCGACCTCTCGCTCGCGCGGCCGTGACATCCCTGCAACACCGCAAAAGTTTGGGTAAATTCCCGCAGCCTAGTGTGGCAACCGCGTTTCGACCCGCTATAAATCGGACAGCGCCCGGGCTCTATGGGGGGCAGTCCGGGCGCTGTTTTTCAGATCAGGTCAAACCAGGTCGGATACAGGTCTTTCAGATACAGGTCTTGGAGCTTGGGCGGCAAATGATCAGCAAATTCCGATTGCCAGCGACAGCGGCGGCCATCGCGCTGGCCTTTTTTGCTTTCGCACTGCCGGCTCAGGGTCAGACCATCGCTGCGGCCGAGAAGCCGGCGGCGAAGCCGGCCAGCAATCCGCGTCCCGGCTCCGGCGGCGCGCATGTCTATCTGCTACGCGGCCTGCTCAACATCTTCTCCCTCGGCATGGACGATCTCGCGCAGAAGCTCGAAAAGCGCGGCGTGCGCACCAGCGTACATAACCATGCGGAATGGGAATCGCTCGCCAACGACATCGCCGCCCGCTACAAGGCCGGGCGTCATGGCGCCGTCGTTCTCATCGGTCATTCGCTCGGCGCCGACGCCGTGATGTTCATGGGCGAATATCTCGGCAAGAAGGGCGTGCCGGTGGCGCTCATCGTGCCGTTCGACGGCACCGGATCGTTTGCCGCCTCCTCCAACGTCTCGCGCGTAATGAATCTCACCCAGCGCGATTACGCCTATATGCGTCGCGGCCCGGGCTTCCGCGGCGAGTTGCAGAATATCGACGTCAGCGGCCAGGGCTATGGCCACACCGACATCGACAAGTCGCCGCGGCTGCACAACATGGTGATCAACAAGGTGGTCGGCGTCGTCGGCCGTGGCGGTCCGCGTCAGGCGCAGCCCGCGCCGGCCGAGGCCAAGCCGGCCTCCTCCGTCAGTTCGCAGGACAAGCCGGCTGCGACACCCGCCGCCGCGCCGACCCCGCCGACCCCGCCGGTCAAGCCCGCTTCGGCCACTTCCGGCGCCTCCGACGAGGACAAGGCCGACGGCGCAGACAGCCGCGCCGCGGCGCAGCCCGCAGCCCGAACGCCTGCGCCGACACCGGCGGCAGTCCCGCAGGCGGTGCCGACGCGGGACAAGCCGCGGCAGCGGCTTCCGCTCTGATCGGAAAACGCCAATCGGACAAACCCGGCCGGCCGCAAGCCTGCCGGGTTTTTCGTTGCCGGCGGGCTACGGCGTTCAGATGATTCGATTGCGCAGCCACCCTGTCGCGATTTCGGTGGCGATCACCACCACGAAAATCACGAACAGCACGAGTCCGGCCTGATCCCAGTACAGGTTGGACAGCGCGGTATCGAGCGCCATGCCCAGTCCGCCGCCGCCGACAAGGCCGAGTACGGCGGATTCGCGCACATTGATGTCCCAGCGGAAGATGGCGATGGCGAGGAAGGCGGGTTTGACCTGCGGCCAGTAGCCCTTGACGAGAATGGCCAGCGGGGGCGCGCCTGCCGCTCTCAGCGCTTCGATCGGCCCCGGTTTGGCCTCCTCGATCGCCTCGGAGAGGAACTTGCCGGTAAAGCCGATCGAATGGATCGCGATCGCCAGCATGCCGGCCAGCGCGCCGGGCCCGAATACGGCCACGAACAGCAGCGCCCACATCAGCGAATGCACCGAGCGCGTGGCGACCAGGATGAAGCGGCCGACATTGTTGAGGATCGCCGAGCCGGTGATGTTGCGCGCGACGATCAGCGCCACCGGGGCGGCAAGCGCAATCGCCAGCATCGTGCCGAGGGTAGCGGTATGCAGCGTCTCGATCAGCGCTTCGTGCACCACCTGCGGATACCAGGCCCAGTCGATCGGCCACATGCGCGCGAACAGGTCGGCGGTCTGCTGCGGGGCGTCGTAGAGAAATTCGGGAATGATCTCGATCGTGCGCAGCGCCCAGATCACCGCAAGCAGGGTCAGCAGATAGAAGCCGCTGCGGGTCAGACGTTCCAGCGGCGTGAAGCGCTGCCATTTTCGCATCCGCGTCCCGGCTGCGCCGGACGGCAGGCCGTCGGCCGTGGTCACTGCACCAGCCTCCGCATCCATCCGGAGATTACTTCGCCGATCATCACCAGCGCGATGACGGTGAGGATGATGGTGAGCACGAAATCGTAGTCGAAGCGCTGGAAAGCGGTGAACAGGGTCGCGCCGATACCGCCGCCGCCGACGATGCCGACCAGCGCCGAATTGCGCAGGTTGGCGTCCAGCTCGTAGGCGGTGAAACCGATGAAGCGCGGGATGATTTGCGGAAACAGCCCCATGATCACGATCCCTGCGAACGATGCGCCGGTCGCGCGCACCGCCTCGATCTGGTTCATCGAGGTTTCCTCGACGGCATCGGCGACGAGTTTGGAGACGAAGCCGACCGAGGCGACGGTCAGCGCCAGCACGCCGGCCAGCGCGCCGAACCCGACCGCCTTGACGAACAGGATGGCGACGATGACCGGATGAAAGGTGCGCGCGATGACGATCGCAGTGCGTGCGATCCAGGCGACCGGCATCGGCGCGATGTTGCGTGCGGCGGCAATCCCGAGCGGCAGCGACACCAGCGTGCCGAACACGGTGGCAAGAATGGCGATCTGCAGGCTTTCCTGCATGCCCGTGCGCAGAAGGTCGAGCTTGTCGGCGGCGATGTCGGGCGGGAACATGCGCGAGAGAAAGCGCCCGCCCTGGTCGATGCCGATGAGAAAGCGTCCCCAGGTGAGGTCGACGATCTGCGCGGCATAGACGGCATAGAGCGCGAGCGCGGCGAGGCCGAGCCGCGCCGGCCAGTTGACCGGAAACGCCCTGCGGCGCCATGCGCCCGCCCGCGGCGCCGCGCTCATTCGAGCCAGCCCTCGCCGCCGTAGATTTTCAGCAGGCCGGAATCCTCGAGCTGCTGCGGCGCGCCGTCGAAGACGATCTCGCCCTTCGACATGCCGACCACCCGATCGGCAAAGCGGCGGCCCAGATCGACATTATGGATGTTGACGATGACGGGGATGTCGCGTTCGCCCGCGCGACGCACCATCAGTTCCATGATCTCGACCGAGGTTTTGGGATCGAGCGAGGAGGTCGGCTCGTCGGCGAGAATCAGGTCGGGATCCTGCATCAGCGCGCGCGCGATGCCGACGCGCTGGCGCTGGCCGCCGGAAAGCTGGTCGGCGCGCTGGTTGGCGAAATCCGAAAGCCCCACCGCCTCGAGCAATGCGAAGGCGTGCTCGATGTCGGCGGCGGAAAACTTGCGCAGCCAGGCGCGCCAGACCGGGATATAGCCGAGCCGGCCGCACAGCACATTCTCGATCACGCTCAGCCGTTCCACCAGGTTGTATTCCTGGAACACCATGCCGATGCGCCGCCGCGCCTGCCGCAATTCCCTGCCGCGCAGCCTGGCAAGGTCTTTGCCGAGGAACAGAATCTGGCCGGAGGTCGGGTCGACCAGCCGGTTGATGCAGCGGATCAGCGTGGACTTGCCGGTGCCGGAGGGGCCGATGATGGCGGTCATGCCGCGGGCGGCGAAATCGAGCGTGATGTCCTTGAGCACCGGCACGCCGGGCCGGTACTCCTTGCAAAGATTGCGAACGGAAAGGGCGCGGCCGGGATGCTCGCCGGCCGCCGCCGAACGCAGCGGTGCTGAGGCGTCCATGTCGGGGGACGCCGCTATTGCGGCTTCTTCTGCTGCGCCTTCTTTGCTGCGGCTTCCGCCTCGCGCCTTGCCTCGGCGTCGTAGGCCGCCTTGTTGTAGGGCGTGCCGGTCTTCTCCGCCACGTCGCGCACCACAGCCCAGGTCTCCTTGTAGGTGATCGGGAAGAAGCGGTCGTCGCCGTTGAATTCCTTCTGCATGTCCGGCGGGAAGCGATAGGCGTAGAAGCAGTCGACCAGCTTCTTGGCGAGTTCCGGCTTCAGGTCGTGCGCATAGGCGAAGGAGGAGGTCGGGAAAACCGGACTCTTGTAGATGATGCGAAAATCGCCGCCCTTCACCGTGCCGCGCGTGACCATGCGCTCGAACACGTCGGAGGCGACCGGAGCCATGTCGTAGTCGCCGGAGGCGACGCCGAGCGTCGACTTGTCGTGGCCGCCCGACATCAGCGGCTTGTAGTCGTCGTCAGGCTTCAGCCCCTCGGGCGGGAACAGGACGCGCGGAGCGAGATTGCCGGAATTGGAGGAGGGCGAAGTGTGCGCGACGCGCTTGCCCTTCAGGTCGGACAGCTTCTGGTAGGGGCTGTCCGACTTCACCAGCGCGAGCAGCTGGTAGCCGCGCAACTGCTTTTCGGTCCCCTTGGCGGCGAAGGGTATTGCGCCGGCGAGGTTGACCGCAAAGCCGGTCGGTCCGGTCGAGAAGCCCGCCACATGCAGGCGGCCCGAACGCATCGCCTCGATTTGCGCGGAATTCGACTGCACCGGGTAATAGACCACGCGCTTGCCGGTGCACTGGGTGAGATAGTCGGTGAATGGCTTGAAGATATTGGCATAGACCGCCGGATCCTCGACCGGGGTATAGGCAAAGACGAGCGTCGATGGATCCTTCCAGTTTTTCGGATCTTTCGGCGCGTCGGCGACGAGGTCGTTGTTGTCGTCGCAATAGAGCGTGTCGAGCTGGCCGCGATTCTTGCAGGCGTCGGCCTGCGCAAAAGCGGCGTCGGCGACGAATGCCGCAAGCGTCGCGCCGAGCGCCGCGGCGCCGAAACGTTTACCGAAGGGTCTCATGGCTCCTCCTCCCAAGCCGTCATGGCACGGCTTCTTTTCATTGATGTGACGATACTGGCGCCCCGCCGGGGCGGCAATGGGTGCCGTCTGCACGGGGCGGATTGTTTGGCGCCGCCTCCGCCGGCGCTACCAGCGTCGCGGCGGCGGGGCGTCGACCGGGGTACAGCCGCGCTGTCCGGACAGCACACAGTCCTGGTTCTTCTTGATCGACGCCATGGTGTCGGCGATCCAGATGCCGCCGAGAATCAGCAGCGCCAGGACCGCCAGGCCCGCGACATTGGTGATCATGCGGTGGCGATAATCGTCCTCCCCGCCGCCCCCGCCGAAGCCGGCGAGGGTGTCGGCGCGCATGTCGGCGCCCGTACCGCTCTGCGCGGCCTTGTCCGCGCGCGCGGGCGCACGGCGCAGCGGCACGACGCGGCCGTCGGATTCTGCGGGATTTTCGTTCTCGCTCATGGCCTGTGCCGGTTGCGGGTCGGTGACGAACTGCCGGTTTGCCGGCAGGCGGGACAACTGCCGGCCCGCCGGTCAAGGCGCTCCTTGTCGAGACGCACCTTCATTTAGGTGCTCCCGGCGCGCGGGCCAATGGCGGACATTCCGTGCGGCCCGGGCGCGCGATTGTGAACGACCATACAGGATTGCAGCGTTGTCGTCTTCCGCGGATCGCGTTGCCGCTTGCGTCCGCGTTCGTTTCCCATTCAATCTACCGTCCGGAAAGGGGGGCGACACCCGATCCGATCCGCTGTTTCGCACGGCGCAAGAACAAACAAACCGGACCGGCGCCGCCGGCGGGACGTTTCGGAGGGAATGGAGTGGGGGGCTTGGCTGCGGGCCTGCCGTCGGCAGACGGCGCCGATCTGTCGTGGATCGTGCAACTGGCGTCGCTGATCGTGCTACCGTTTGCACACGAGGATCTGGCGATCGTCGCCGGCGCCTACATCATCAACAACAATCTGATGCCGGCCTCGCTGGTCGCAATCGGGATTTACGGCGGCATCGTCGCCAGCGACTTCGCGCTTTACGGGCTCGGCGTCGGCGCGCGCCGGCTGCCGTTTCTGCGACGCTATGCCGATGCGCGCGTGCGGCGTTTCAGCGAGACGCTCAAGCGCAACGTGTTCGCGCTGGTTGCGATTTGCCGCTTCGTTCCGGGCGTCGTGTTCATCGCCTTCGTCGCCTGCGGCTGGGCGCGCGTGCCGCTGTCGCGCTTCACCCTCGCTAGCCTGGCCGTCTCCGCCGTCTATCTTCCGCTGACCCTGCTGCTGGCGATTTATTTCGGCGCGGCTCTCGACCACGTCGCCGGACTGTGGACCTGGCCGCTTCTGCTCGTCGCGCTCGTCGCTTTCGGCGTCCTGCGCAAGCGCGTGTTCGCATTGTCCGAAGGCAGCGCCGCGGACGTATCTGCAGGGGAGCTGCGCGCCGGCCCGGAGGGCCCGCGTCCCGTTGCGCGGGCCGAACGCATTCCGCCCCTGCTGTTCTATGCGCCGCTGCTCCTGAGCTGGATCGCGCTCGGCATCCGTCACCGCAGCCTGACATTGCCGAGCGCGGCCAATCCCGCCATTCCCACCGGCGGCATGTGGGGCGAATCCAAAAGCGATTATTTCGAAGACATGGCGCTGCGACTGCGCGACAGCGTCGCCGCCTATGCCGTATTCGCGCGTGCGCCGGCCGAGCGCGATTGCGGACTGGGCCGCGCGCTCGCCCTGCTCGACGAGAAGCGCCTGCGCTTTCCGCTGGTGGCCAAACCCGACATCGGCTGGCACGGCTACGCCGTGCGGCGCATCGACGGCGCGGCGGCGCTTGCCGCCTATCTTGCGCGCTATCCGGTGGGCGTGAAGCTGATCCTGCAGCACTTTGTCGAATGGCCGCACGAGGCCGCCGTGCTCTATGCCCGCATGCCGGGAGAGCCGCGCGGTCGCATCCGCTCGCTGACGCTGCGGCAATTGCCGCAGGTGACCGGCGACGGGCGCACGAGCCTGCGCGAGCTGATCCGGCGCGATCCGCGCGCGCGCTGGAAGGCGGCGCTGCATCTGGGCTGCGATCCCACGCATCGCGGCTTGAGCGCGGACGATCTGCAACGCGTGCCGTCCGCGGGCGAAACTGTGCAGCTCGCGCTGATCGGCAACCAGCGCGCAGGCGGCCTTTATTTCGATGCGTCGAACGAGATTACGGCGGCGATGCAGGAGCGCTTCGACGAGATCGCACGCTCGATGACCGAATTCCATTATGGCCGCTTCGATCTGCGCTTCAGCAGCATGGATGCGCTGCGTCGCGGCGACGGATTCCGGATCGTGGAAATCAACGGCATCGGCGGCGAGGCGATCGATGCCTGGGATCCGGCCCTGCCGGTCTGGCGCACCTACCGCCGTCTGTGGCAGGAGCAGCGCCTGCTGTTTGCGATCGGAGCGCGCAACCGTGCGCGCGACTTCTCGCCGTCGCCGACCGCCGCCTTCCTCGGACATCTGCTGGCGCAGACACGGTTGATCGCGCTCTATCCGCCCTCGCAATAGGGCGTTGCTCGCGACTGCGCCTGCGTCCGATTCACCATTCGTTAGCCACGTGGCCCGGCGCGGCCAAGCGATACCTCCCCGCGCCGCGCCGCAGCGGAATTCGGAACACCGAAAACACCAAAGTTTAAGACCTGTGCGACAATGTCGCGCGGACGGGGGAGCCTGACGAGAAACCGATGGCGACGCACTACGCAGAAGACCCAAGGCATTGGTCCGGTCCGCTCGACCAGATGGGCGACGACGAGCGCGGCTGGCTCGTCGAATCGATGCGCGGCCAGCCGCCGCAGATCAACGTCGAGCAGGCGCTGCGCGAGAACTGGCTGGAAATCTGGTATCAGCCGAAAATCGATCTCAAGCGCAAATGTCTGGCCGGCGCGGAGGCGCTCGCCCGCATTCATCATCCCAATCTCGGGCTGCTGCTGCCCGGACAGTTTCTTAACGGCATCGACGACGACAGCCTTGCGCATCTGACCGAGCATGCGCTGCTGACGACGTTGTTCGACTGGAACACCTTCGACGCCGCCGGATACAATCTGCATCTGGCCATCAACGTCCCGGTCAGTGCGCTGCTGCGCCTGCCGGTGCCGACGCTGGTGCGCGAAAACCGCCCGCTCGACGATCACTGGCCCGGCCTGATGGTGGAAGTCACCGAGGACCAGATCGTGCGCGACATCAAGCTGGCGCAGGAAATCGCCCGCCAGCTCAAGGTGTCCGGCGTATCCGTCGCCATCGACGATTTCGGCGGCGGCTATTCCTCGCTGGCCTCGCTGCGCGAACTGCCCTTCGCCGAACTGAAAATCGACCATACCTTCGTCAAGGACTGCGCGACCGAAGGAACCAACGGCGCGATCTGTCAGACCGCGATCGATCTCGCCCACCGTTTCGGCAGCAAGGCGGTGGCGGAAGGCATCGAAAGCGTCTCCGACCTGCAGGCGCTGCAGGTGATGCGCTGCGATTTCGGCCAGGGCGTCCTGCTGGCCCCGCCGATGCCGAAGGAGCGTTTCATTGCGCTGCTCAACCAGCGCAACAATCGCGCGCGATCGCTGCATCAGGGCGGTGAGAATTCCGATCAGCCGGTCGGGCGGGTGGCGTAAGCGCCGTACGGAGCCCGCCGGACGATCGTCCCTGCCGCCGGCGAAAACGCGGGCGGAACCTTACCCCTCGCGGAACGGCAATTTTTCGCCCTCGGGCAGCGGCACGCGGAACACGTTCAGCGTGATCGAGATCAGCGTGTAATAGCCGAGGATGCCGGCGAACTCGACCATGCCGGCATCGCCGAGCATGGCGTGCACGCGCCGGTAGGCCGCATCGGACACGCGCCGCGTCTTATGCAATTCGGCGATGAAATCGTAGATCGCCCGCTCGTCCGCGGGCGCCCGCCGCGGCCTGCGGCCGGCCTGCAGATCCCGGATCGTATCGGGCCGCACGCCCGCTTTCTCTGCGATTTTCGAATGCGCATACCATTCGTATTGCGCCCGCCAGTGCCGCGCGATCGCGAGAATGGCGAATTCGGACAGCCGTTGCGGCACGGCGGTCCTGTAGCGGCAATGCGCGCCGAGCTTCTGTGCGAGATTGCCGTATTCGGGCGCGTGCAGGAACACCGCGAACGGTCCGCCCGCCGTTCCTTTTCCGCGCGTGCTGCGGATGTCGTCGAGCAGCGCGCGTTGCTGTGCGGTCATTGCCTTTTCCGCGACGTCGCCGAGCCGCGGTGCCAACGCGGCAGCCTTTAGCCGGCCCGGCGTCTTCGGGCGTTTTCCTGCAGTCATGATCGGCCTCGTTCCGCCGGGGTGGCGGGCGAGACGGCGGTTCTTGTCACTGGATTTGTCTCCCGGCCCGCCGGAAATCTGCGGCAGCGTCGGCGGCGAGGCAAGGCCGCCCGATTGCGTAAAATTGTACCGGCCGGCGGAACGTCCCCGCAAAGAACTTGCTGTAGACGTAAAAGCGGGACGGAGCGCGGAAAGACGAGACGATGAAAATCTGGGTCATTCCGCTCGTCGCCGTCGGCGCCTTCGCGGCGAGCCTCGGCGATGAGCCTTCCGAGACGCAGATGCGCGCGGCCTTCGAGCGCGCGCTCGACCTGCAGGTGCGCAATGCGCTCGAATTCGCCCGGGAAAGCGGCGGCGACGAAGCCGTCCGCACCATCCGCGCGGGCGGCATGGACCGTTTCGAGGTTACCGCATTCCGCAAGCTGCGCTGCGAGCGCGACGAATTGCGCGAACATGTCTGCAGCTTCGCCGTCGAGGTCGGCCTCGCCAGCGGACCGCTGCAGCAGACGGTGAGCGGCCGCTTTCTGCGCCGCGACGACGGGCTCGTCTTCGCCGGCGACGGCTGACCGGCCGTCCCGTCAACTCGCCAGCGAGTCGATGAGATGGGGGCGTTCGGGCGCAGCCGCGCTCGCCCTGGCTTCCTTCTTCGGACGCGGCACCCGCGGGCGCACCAGGCCGCTCGCCACCGACACGCTGGCGAGCAGCATGGCGGCGAGATTGCCGTCGCGCATCTCGGCGAAGGCGGGTGCGCCGAGCGCATAGGCCCAGAACGGGAATACCAGCGTCGACATCACCGCATTGGTGATCCACGCATCGCCATCCTCGCGCACATACCAGACGAAGAACGGCGTGATCGCCACGGTCGCGAGCAGCGCCACGATGGCAATGGTCGACACCGGCACGCCGGCCATCACCGCGGAGGGGCCGCCGGTCTTCATCGCCTGGTCGAGAATGGCGTTGATGAAGACGGAAAAAGCGAGCACCTCGGCGGGCACATATTTGGCGACGCGCTCGAGATAGCTGTCCTCGACGATGGTCACCTTGGGTTGCGGCTGCAGTCCGGCCAGTCCCGGATTGAGCATGCCTTCGACGACGCCGGCAATCGACAGGTCGGCATTGACCTGTTTGGGAACGCGAACCAGTCGGCCCATCGGATCCTCCCGTGGCGCGAATCGCTGTTCCGACGACGCTAGGGCCGGCCCGTGCGGCAGGCAAATACCGTGCGGGGGATAGCTGTGGATGGGGGTGGACAACCGCGTCCGCACGGCGTGCACTCCGCCGATGATGCGCTCGGCCAGGCAACAGACGGTCGAGCGCCTGCGCGCGCAAGGCGATGGCAGGGCCGCGCGCCGGCCCGCGCCGGCAAAATCGTCGGGCATCCGGCGCCGACGAACGAGAGGACCGCCATGTCGGTCTAGCCGAACACGCGCCGGAAGATCGTATCCACGTGCCTGAAATGGTGGGCGAGGTCGAAATTCGCCTCGATCTCCTTGTCGCTCAGCTTTCCGGCGACGCGCGGGTCGGCCTTCAGGAAGGACAGGAAATCGCCCTCTCCGCGCCAGACCTTCATCGCATTGTCCTGCACGATGCGGTAGGCGTCCTCGCGCGCGACGCCTTTCTGCGTCAGCGCCAGCAGGACGCGCTGCGAATGCACCAGGCCGCCGAGGCGGTCGAGATTTTTCTGCATGTTCGCAGGATAGACCCCGAGCTTTTCGATTACGCCGGCGAGCCGGTTGAGCGCGAAATCGAGCGTGACCGTGGCGTCGGGTCCGATCATGCGCTCGACCGAGGAATGCGAGATGTCGCGCTCATGCCACAGCGCCACATTCTCCAGCGCCGGCAGCGCATAGGCGCGCACCATGCGCGCCAGCCCGGTCAGATTCTCCGACAGAACCGGGTTGCGCTTGTGCGGCATGGCGGAGGAGCCTTTCTGCCCCGCGGCGAAAAATTCCTCGGCTTCCAGCACCTCGGTGCGCTGCAGGTGACGGATTTCGGTGGCAAGCCGTTCGAGCGAGGAGGCGACGACGGCGAGCGTCGCAAAATACATCGCGTGCCGGTCGCGCGGGATCACCTGCGTGGAGACGGGCTCGACCGCAAGCCCCATCGCTTTCGCCACATATTCCTCCACGCGCGGGTCGACCTGCGCGAAGGTGCCGACCGCACCGGAAATGGCGCAGGTGGCGACTTCCCTGCGTGCTGCGAGCAGGCGCTCGCGCGCGCGCGCGAATTCGGCATAGGCCTGCGCCAGCTTGAGCCCGAAAGTGGTCGGCTCGGCATGGATGCCGTGCGAGCGGCCGATGGTCGGCGTCATCCTGTGTTCGAAGGCGCGCGCCTTCAGCGCGGCGAGCAGGCGGTCGAGATCGGCTGAGAGAATGTCGGCGGCGCGCACAAGCTGCACGTTGAAGCAGGTGTCGAGTACGTCCGAGGAAGTCATGCCCTGGTGCACGAAACGCGCTTCGGGACCGACGATTTCGGCCAGATGCGTCAGGAAGGCGATGACGTCGTGTTTGGTCTCGGCCTCGATGGCCTCGATGCGCGCAATGTCGAAGGTCGCCTTGCCGCCTTTGTCCCAGATCGTCTTCGCTGCGTCCTTGGGGACGATGCCGAGTTCGACCATGGCGTCCGCAGCGTGCGCCTCGATTTCGAACCAGATGCGAAAGCGCGTTTGCGGCGACCAGACCGCGGTCATTTCGGGGCGGGAATAGCGGGGAATCATGCGCACCTCTGCGGCTCAGCGCGGCCTGTACCAGAGGCGCGGCAGGCCGGCAATGCGGCCCGCCGCAGGCGGGATCCGTGTTCGACCGTGCCCGCCGATCAGCGCGCCAGGCGCTTCGTTACTGCCATGAACCGGCGGTTGGGGCCGGCATGGTAATCGTGGTTGTCGGCATATTCGATCATGGCGGCGAGGGTGACCGTGCCGTCCGCAGCCTTGTGCAGCCAGGCTTCCGCGATGCCGTATTCGGCGGCGCATTTGCGGCTTGCCGGCAGCGCCTTGTCCTCCTGCATGACGACGGCCGGCGCGCCGGCAATCTGCAGCGTGAGTTTCAGCCCGGCGACTTCCGCCTTGCCCTTCATGCCGCGCCCGCCATAGCCCTCGCAGACGGCGCTGCCGAGCGGCCTGTCGGCGACGGCAAGCCGTGCCTTGCGCCCGTCCGGCAGCGTGAAGTCGAGCGTCTTGGACATCGGCTCCGCACCCATCTGGTAGATTCCGCCGTCGTCGAGATCCATCGACGGCTTGCCCGCGATATGCGTGCCGTTGTCGCCGACCTTGTACTTTTTCAGGATCGGCTCAGCCTTCCTGGCCGCCTGTTCCTGTGCCTTGCCGGCGTCGAGGCCGTCGTCGCCGCGCAGCAATACCCGGACCGGCGTGCCGGGCAGGTATTTGTCGGTGCGCGTGTCGATCGCGACATATTCGGAGAAGGCCGCATCGTCCTCGTAGATCATGGTGGATTGTTCGAAGACGAAGACGGTCCCGTCGGGCGAGAAGCCGATCACGCGGCGCGCGGCGGCGTCGCCGGCCGGCGCGGGCGCGGCATGGACGGCGGCGGCCGCAGCGATGACGGCGGCGCAAATAAGTTTACGAGCGTGCATGGCTCAGCCCCAAAATTTGGCGTCCGGACCGCCGGACTGCGGCTGAGTGGCCGTCCGCGGCAGAAAGGTTCAGCGCCGGCCGTCAGCGCATGCAGCTTGAGCGCACCAGCACGGTCATCGGATCGAGGCCGAACTCGCCGGCCAGGTTCCTGCCGAACAGTTCCAGCCACCCCGCCTGCGCCTTGTAGGCCGGGCGCTCGCGCGCACCCGCGCAATCGTAGTCCAGCCGGCCGACATTCTGCAGGTGATGCACGAGTTCGTGCACCAGCACCGAGACTTCTCCGGGCGACCGTCCCGTCCAGTTTTTGGGCAGATAGATCGTGCGGGTGACGTCGTCGTAGATGGCGAACACGTCGCTGCCCTGTTCGCCCGGTGCGGTCCGGCCGGCTTCGGCCGGAACGCGGTCCGCCCGCAACGTCCCCAGCCGGCTGTAGCGCACCTCCGCCATTTTCGCCGCCGTGACGAATTCGACTTTCGGCAATTCGGCGACGGCGGGCAGGTCGAAATTGACCGACAGCCAGGCAATCAGCACTGTGAGCAGCGTTTGCATGGTCGTTCCTGTGCATTGCGATGCAGGAACCATGCCGCCGACCGCCCCGATCCGGCTTTACGGTAATCTTGTCTTTTTCTTAAGATCGGCCTGCGATCTGGACTCGGGAGGCGGTTGCCGTCATTAGGCGGCGCAGTGTCACGGAGGTGACGGTTTGGCCTATCGGTTTGGCGCATGCATTCTCGACACAGAGCGCCGCGAGCTTCGGCGCGGCACCGCGCTGGTCGCAGTGGAACCGCAGGTCTTCGATCTCCTCGTCTTTCTCATCCGCAACCGCGATCGCGTCGTCAGCAAGGACGATCTCATTGCCGGGGTCTGGGGCGGCCGCATCGTCTCCGATTCGGCGCTGACCACGCGCATCAACGCGGCGCGCAGCGCCATCGGCGACAGCGGGCGGGCTCAGGCGCTGATCCGCACATGGCCGCGCAAGGGATTCCGGTTCGTCGGCGCGGTCGGCGAGGACGACGGCGCACCGCAACCCGGCGATGCGGCGGTCGTCGTGCGCGCCGAGGCGCGCGCCGCCTGCGTGCTGATCGGCGAGGACGAAGGTGCGGTGCGCGACGTGCTGCGGCGCGGCCGCGACCTCGTCGCCTCCGGCCTGGAAAACCGCGGCGCGCGGCTGCTGACCGTGCAGGGCGACACCGTCGTCGCCGCCTTTGCCGATGCGGCCCGCGCCATATCGGCTTCCGGGGCCGCCCGCGCGGCGCTGGCGGACGTCAACCGCTCCCTGCCGGCGGCGCAGCGCGTGCATTACCGGTTCGCCGTCGCAGGCGGCGAACTCGCCGACGGTCCGGAGGGGCCGTGCGGCACCGCGCTGGAGCGTGCCGCCGCGCTCGCCACGAACGCGCATCCCGACGCCGTCCGGATGAGCGAATGCGTCAGGGCCGGTCTGCCTGCCGACGCGCAAATTCAGATCGTGGATGCGCCAGCCGGCGGATTCGAGCTGGACGATCGCGGCGATGCCGGCCCGCCGGCGCCGTTTCCCGCGCAACTGCACGCGCTCGACCTGCAACTGCCGAACCGCCCTTCCATCGTGCTTCTGCCTTTCAGGGTCGCGGGCGACGAGCGCGAGGAGAGCGAGGCGCTGGCGGAGGGGCTGCGCATCGACGTGCAGAATGCGTTGACCAAGATGGCCGGCATTTTTCTGCTCGGCGCCGGCAGCGCCAATGCGATGCGCGGCTGGTCGGCCGCCGAGGCCGCCGGCCGCAGCGGCGTGCGCTATGCGCTTGAAGGAATCGTGCAGCGCGCGGGCGCGCGCATGCGCGTCAGCCTGCAGCTTGTCGATGCCGTCGCCGGCGCCGTCGCGTGGTCGGAGACCTACGACCGCGTGCTCGATGGAAGTTTCTCGCTGCAGGACGAGATCACCGAACGCATCGTCACCGCGCTCAATGTCAGGCTCGGCAGCGGCGAACAGGCCCGCATCTGGCACAAATGCCTGACCGATCCGGAGGCGCGCGAATGCTTCTATCGCGGCGTGCAGGCATTCATGCGCATGAACCGCGACTCGATTGCCAGCGCGCGCGTGTTCTTCGAACGACTCGTCGTGCTTGCGCCGGATTCGCCGTTCGGGCCGACCTGGATGGCGCTCTGCCTGTGGTTCGAATCCTCGCGCGGCTGGGCCGCCGATCCGGCTGCGGCGCGCGAGCAGGCCGGCGCATGGGCCGAACGCGCCGTCGCCATGGAGGATGCGGACGGCCAGGCGCATACCGTGCTCGGAAACGTGCGCCTGTTGCAGCGCCGTTTCGACGAGGCGATCGCGGTCGCAAGCCAGGCGCTGGAAATCCGTCCCGGCTGTTCCAATGCCAACGGCTTTCTCGCCAACGTGCTGCTGTATTGCGGCGAGCCGCAGCAGGCGGCCGTGCATGCGCGGCGCGCCATCCGCTTCATGCCGGTCTATCCGCCGTGGTTCGTCGAAATTCTCGCCGCGTCCTATCGCGATGCCGGCATGGCCGATCTCGCCGTCATTGCCGCACGCGAAGCGCTGCGCATTATGCCGGCCGGCATTCAGAGCCGGCTGCTGCTGACCGGGGCGCTGGCGCGCTGCGGCTGGCTTGCGGATGCGCGTCGCGTGGCGGCAGAGGTGCGCGAATTCGATGCGGCGCTGACGCTCGGGCGCTGGAGCGCCTCGCAACCCTATCGCGATCCCGGCGTGCTGGCGGCGGCCGCCGCCGACCTGCGGCGGGCGGGCATTCCGCAATAGCGGGCCGGACCTAGGCCGCTTCGCCCCGCGCCAGCGCCGCCGCGTTGCGGATCGCCGCGATATTGGCGCGATAGGCGTCCGGATTGCCGCCCCGGAACACGGCCGAGCCCGCGACCAGCACGTTGGCGCCGGCACGCGCGACCTGCGGCGCGGTGTCCGGCGTGATGCCGCCGTCCACCTCGATATCGATCGGACGCGCGCCGATCATGGCACGCAGCCGCGCGATTTTTTCCGTCACCGCCGGAATGAAGGCCTGCCCCCCGAAACCGGGATTGACCGACATCGCCAGCACCAGATCGACGGTGTCGAGCACGTGTTCGATCGTCTCCACGGGCGTCGCCGGATTGATCGAGACGCCGGCTTTCCGTCCGAGCGCGCGGATCGCCTGCAGCGAACGATGCAGATGCGGGCCGGCCTCCACATGCACGGTGATAATGTCGGAGCCGGCTTTGGCGAAGGCTTCGAGATGCGGATCGCAGGGCGCGATCATCAGATGCACGTCGAAGATTTTCTTCGAGTGCGGGCGCAGCGCCTTGACGATATCCGGGCCGATGGTGATGTTCGGCACGAAATGCCCGTCCATCACGTCGACATGCACCCAGTCGGCGCCGGCGGCGTCGATGGCGCGGACCTCCTCGCCGAGCCGGGCAAAATCCGAAGCCAGGATGGACGGCGCAATCAGCAGCGGACGGGACATGCGATTCCCTTGCATGGACGGCGCCGGAATAACATTGCCGGACGCGACGGGCAAACGCGCCTATCGGCCGTTGCCCGGAAACCGGCCGGTCAGCGGCTTGAGCATTTGCGGCAACAGGTAGATCGGAAACTGCGCCAGCGCGAAATAGAGCCAGGTCAGGTCCGGAACCGTGCCGGCGACGGCGGCGAGCATCAGTCCCATATTGCGCTGGGACGCCATCAGGGCGATGGCAAAGGCGCGGCCGCGGCCGGCCGCCGCGAAGACCGGATAGGTGAGCGCGAACAGCAGGCCGGTGAGCGCGAAGGCGAGCAGGATCAGGCCGATCACCGGCAGCGGGTCGGCGAGAAACTGCGCGCCGACATCTCCCATCAGCGCGGCGATGAATACAAACAGCACGATGACATTGAGGCCGTCGATAACGTCTTTGTGCGCGGCGATGCGCTGGCTGCCGGCAAGGCGGCGGATCAGCGCGGCGAGGATGGCGGCGCCGGCGAGCATGGCAAACAGCCGCAGGCCGAGCGCAAGCGGGGCGATGCTGACGGTGCCGTCGGCGAACAGGCGCATGAAAACCGGTGCGGTGAGCGAGACCAGCGCCGTGGAGGCCACGAGGCCCGCCAGCACCAGCGCGGCGTCGAGTCCGAGCAGGGCGGCGATGGCCGGCGAGGACATCAGCGGCGAGGCGCTCGCCTGCAGCATCAGTGCGAGAAACAGCGCCGGCGAGGCCTCGGCGAGGCCGATCGTCCAATAGGCAAGTCCGAGGATGGCCGGCAGCGCCAGCATGGTCCAGCCGGCGACCGCAAGCACCAGGCCGGGCCGGGCAAAATGCGCGCGCAGCATGCGCGGCTCCACCAGCAGGAAGGCGAGCACCAGCAGTGCAAAGACCGATTCCGCCACATAGGGCCGCAGCAGCGCACCCAGCGGCGGCAGGGCGATGCCGATGAACACCATCGCCGCAAGCGCACGCGTCCCCTGCCGGCCGAGCCAGGCCAGAGCCGCGGCCGGCGCATTCGTCAACGGCATCGTTTTCGTTCCCGGCATCCGCGCCGCGGGGCGCGGCCCGCCCGTGCGGGAGGGCAGTGTTAATCGAGCCGCGTTGAGCGATAAAGCCCGCTGCCTATATGTCAGATATGCGCCAAACCGCTTTTCCTGCACGCAGGAGATGATAAAGGGGCGTCCCGCGCCCGTTTTCCGCAAGGCTCTCGAAGGATTTCCAAAGGGTCTCCATGGCACGTACCGACGTCATCGTTCTCGGGGCCGGCATCGTCGGCACGTCCGCCGCCCTGCATCTGGCCAAGCGCGGATTGTCCGTCGCGCTGATCGAGCGCGAGGCGCCGGGAGAGGGCACCTCTTTCGGCAATGCCGGGATTCTCGAAGGCAATACCTTCTTTCCCTATCCCTTTCCCACCGATCCCGCCGCGCTCCTGCGCATCGGCCTCAAGCGCGCGACCGAAGCCAATTACCATCTCTCCTTCCTGCCGCGGCTGATCCCCTGGCTGTTCGCCTATTGGCGCGCCGGCCGGCCCGAGCGCATGTACGAATTCGCACATGGCATGCGTCCGCTTTTCGCCGACGCGGTCGCCGGGCACGAAGCGCTGATGCGCGAATCCGGCGCGGAGAAATACTTGCGCCGCAACGGCTGGCTCAAGGTCTATCGCAGCGAACGGAACTACGGGAGCGTGCAGGCGGATCTCGACGCCGTCGCGCAGGCGGGAATCGAATTCGAGCGGCTCGATCGCGACGGCGCGCTGCGGCTCGAACCGGATCTTGCGCCGGTTTTCGCGCACGGCATTTTCTGGCCGACCGCCGCGAGCGTGACCGATCCGGCCGGCGTCACCCGCGCCTATGCCGGCCGGTTCGCCGAGCTTGGCGGCGTGTTGCTCAAGGGCGACGCGCGCACGCTGCACCGCGCCGACGGCCGCTGGCGCGTCGACACGCTGGAGGGGCCGGTCGATGCGCCGCAGGCGGTGGTCGCGCTCGGGCCCTGGGCGCCGGACGTGCTCGGCCGGCTCGGCCTGCATCTGCCGCTGGAGGTCAAGCGCGGCTATCACCTGCATTTCCGTCCGCAAGGCAATCGCGGACTCAACCGTCCCACACTCGACGCCGACAAGGGCTACGTGATCGCGCCGATGCAGCAGGGATTGCGGCTGACCACGGGCGCGGAATTCGCCCATCGCGACGCCCCGCCGACGCCGGTGCAGTTTGCGCGCCTGATGCCCGCTGCGCGCGAGCTTTTTCCCATCGGCGCGCAGATCGAGGAGCGGCCGTGGATGGGCTCGCGGCCCTGCTTTCCGGATTCGCGCCCGGTGATCGGCCGCGCGCCGGGGCTCGACGGCCTTTGGCTCGATTACGGACACGCACATTGGGGGCTCACGCTCGGGCCGGTCAGCGGCCGTCTGCTCGCCGAAATGATGACCGGCGAAACGCCGTTCTGCGATCCGAGGCCCTATGCCGCGGAGCGGTTTCTGTAGCGCCCGGCCTCAGCCGAACCGGTCCTTCCAGGCCGGCAGCGCGCCGGGGAAGGGCAGTGCCGCCGCCTCGTAGACGCCGCGCGCCACCGCGCGTGCCAGCACGTTCGCCGCCAGCGCGCCGAGCGCGGCAAGCGCCGACACGGGATCGGCGAGCGGCCTCCTGCCGGTCGATGCCGCGAACACGATGTCGCCGTCGAGCGGGGTATGCACCGGCCAGATCGCGCGCGCCAGGCCGGTTTGCGCCATCGTCGCCAGGCGCTTTGCCTGCGTCTTGGTGAGCGCGGCATCGGTCGCCACCACTGCGACGGTGGTCGACTGCCGTGCGCCGCCCTTGATGTGCGGCACGAGCGCTGTGTGCGGAACGGACTGCGGCCAGCCGCGCGCGCCGAACTCGCCGTCCTGCTCGAACGGCGCCGCCCAGAAATGCGCGCCGTCGCCGAGTGTAACGCTGCCGGCCGCATTCACCGCGACGATGGCGCCGACGGCGATGCCGTCCGCGCTGCGGGCCGAGGCGGAGCCGAGCCCGCCCTTGAGATTGACCGTGGTCGCGCCCAGTCCCGCCCCGGCGCTGCCGAGCGCGAAGCGTTCGCCCGCTGCCGCCGCCGCCGCATAGCCGAATTCGCGATAGGGCGCATAGCGCCCCCAATCCTTGTCGCCGCCGTTGAGCAGATCGAACAGGATCGCCGCCGGCACGATCGGCACGCGCGCCTGCGCCACCGCAAAGCCGCGCCCGCGTTCGGCAAGCCAGGCCTGCACACCCGAAGCCGCATCCAGCCCGAAAGCGGAGCCGCCGGACAGTGCAATGGCGTCGACGCGCTCCACCGTCATCGCCGGATCGAGCAGGTCGGTCTCGCGCGTGCCCGGGCCGCCGCCGCGCAGGTCGCAGGAGGCGACGGCGGGCTCGTCGAACACGATGGCGGTCGTGCCGGAACCGAGCGCTGCGTCGCCGGCATGGCCGACGCGCACGCCCGCGACATCGGTGATCAGATTGCGCATGGATGCTACCGGTTGGCGCGCATTGGCTCCGCCCGGACGGGCCGGGTCGAAGGCGGAGCTTTTCAGCGCCGGCGCGGCGGCGCAACCCCCCGGCGCCGCGGCGGCGCCGCCGGCCATCACGCCGCCATCACATCCGCGCGCAAACGACCGCCCGCGCTTGCGCCGGCGGTCCCCACCATGCATGTAACCGCCGATGACCGAGGTTCCGCTTTACGCCGCGCTGTTCGCCGGCCTGATCAGTTTCCTGAGCCCGTGCGTGCTGCCGCTGGTGCCGCCCTATCTCGTCTACATGGCCGGCACCTCGCTGGAGCGGCTCGCCGACCGCGAGCCGGAACCGCGCGTGAAGGTGGAAACCGCGATCGCCGCCTGCCTGTTCGTCGCCGGCTTTTCCACCGTTTTCATCGCGCTCGGCGCCAGCGCCAGCGCGGTCGGGGCGCTGCTGCGCACCCATTCGTACGAATTGTCCATCGTCGCCGGCATCGTCATCATCGTCATGGGTCTGCATTTTCTCGGCGCCTTGCAGATCGGCTGGCTGATGCGCCAGAAGCGCGTCGAGGTGCCGAAGCCCGCCGGGCTGTGGGGCGCGTATGCGATGGGCCTCGCCTTCGCCTTCGGCTGGACGCCGTGCATCGGCCCGATCCTCGCCGCCATTCTCGCGGTTGCCGCCTCCGAGGCGACGGTCGCAAAAGGCGCCGGCCTGCTCGCGGTCTATTCGCTCGGCCTCGGCATCCCCTTCGTGATCGCGGCAATCGCCATCGAGCCGTTCGCGAAATTCCTCTCCCGCTTCCGGAAGCATATCGGCAAGGTGGAAAAGGTGATGGGCGCGCTGCTCGTGCTCACCGGCATCGCCTTCCTCACCGGCACGATCAACGATTTCAGCTTCTGGCTGCTGGAGACGTTTCCGGTGCTGGGAAGGATCGGGTGAGGGCAGGTTGGCGTGCAAGGCGCGTTGGGAAACTGACCCGCGCGGCCTATGCCGCCTTGTCCAGCCGCTCCATCTCGGTCATGAACGCAAACCGCAGTTGGGCGCCCTCCTCCTCCGGCAGCGCGGCGGTCATCTGCGGGAAGATCGTGCGGTAGAGCGAGACGCGGCGTTCGTCCCAAGGCATCGTGGACGCGGCGCGGGCTTCGGCCAGAATGCGGTGCAGTTCGGCGCGCACCTCGTCGGGGTCGGCTTCATAGACCGGCGTCTGCGACTCGTCGTCGTAAAGTTCCGGCTTGTCGTCGCTGCGGAACAGGTCGCCCTGGCGGGGGGAGGACATCGGTCGCACGTTTCCAATTGCGAATCGTGCGAATCTTTAACGCGGATTGCGGCGGCCGCGAGCGCGGCGGGCCGAAGTCCCCATAGCTATCCACCGGCCCTTACGCCTTGCTTTTGCTCTTGCGTTTCGCTTTGGCCGCCTTTTCCTCGCTGTGCGTCAGCGCGCCAGCGTTGCGCAGTTCCTCGGCGGCCAGCAGCGGACCTGCACAGATGCTCTCCAGCAGATCGGCCTGCCTGCCCTCCAGCGCGATCAGGCGCCCGAGCACGTGCAAAAGATCGAGCAGGTCTGAGGTGTATTCCGGCAGCCAATGGTCCGGCTGAATCTTGTCGAGTGGCGACGGCGGGCGGCGGTCGCCGATGATCGGGCGGCTGCGGTCGCGCTTGCGATAGCTGAACCACTGCCGCAGCACGTTCTTGCCGGAGACTTCGTAGGCCCACATTTCCGGCGTGACGTTCTCGACAAAGCCCTTGCCGATGTTCAGCCGCCGTGCCGCCGGATCGTAGTCCATCGTGTCGGGCAGCGGCTCGGGCGCTCCGGGGATTTCGCCCTTGGCCGGAATGAACGGCGCGCTTCCCTTCGGCAGGCGCGGCCGACCTATGGGGCGAAAAAATACCGAGGCCAACGCGGTCACGCTCACGTCGACTTATAGTGGTCTATGACTGCCGCAATGCGCTTGAACAGCGGCGTGAATCCTGAAAAATCGACCTTATCGGCGTTCGCGCGGACGACTTTTTCCGCAAAGACATACTTACCGTATTCGTCGTCAGCGCCATGATCCTTGTCGGGATTAAATGTCTTTCCGTCAAGCTTGGTTTGGAGGAGCTTTGGGTCAAAGAAGCTTTCAATCCTAGAGATGCCGTCTGCGCCCTGTTCCGGCGTCTTAACAAGATACAGGTTGTCGGCGATGTGAAAGAAAGGGTCGGTCGATTGATGGTCAATTACAATACAATAATTCGTTTTTATGACCTTGAAGATTTCTTTCGCACCGTTGTCGTTGTCGATGAGCACGATGATAGGGTGTTTCAGTGGGCGGTGCTCGAACTGATGGATGTCCTGCGGATAGCGGTTCTTGATGAAGAAATACCGCAGGTCTGACGTGCCGCCGCCCAGTTCCAGAATGCGGTGAGCTTGGTTATCGTAATTGAAAAAGGATACAGCACTGCTGAAGGTCTGCCCTTTCCACGAACCAAGCTTGGGGTGAAAGGCTGGAAGCTTGCGGAGTGCATATTTGAAATAAACGTTGTCCGTCTTGCCTTCGCATACTATTAGCGGGCGCTCAAGGCAAACGAAATACCGGAATTTGAGAAAGCGCGCATACAGCCTACGAAATGCAGTCGGATCCTTTCTCTTTTCGAGCTGGTTGCGGTCGTCGATCGAGTCCTTAATATGATGGATGTGGCTTAGGGTCCCTTCAAGCGGTCCCAGTGAAGTAATCAATGCCGGCTTGGCCTCTTTTCCGGCCTCTCCGGCTGGCATGTGCCTATGATAAGCGCCGGTCCTAAAGAGAGTGTGGCACATGGCGCGCGCGCGCCGGTAATACTCTGGACGGATATTGACTTTGGCGTTCACGGTAAGACCTGTAACGAGTTGTCGGCTCATCCTGAATTGCATTCTGGTCTTGACCGAGTTGATCTTGAAACCCGCGCTCTGAATCGTTTTGCTCAGGTTGTGTCCCGGTGCCCATTTGGGGCTTCCGGGCGCAGATGGCGCGCCCACCAGCGCTGGGAAATCCCGCCGGCTGGTTGAAAACGTAAGATCGTCGGCATAGCGCGAATAGGTGAGCTGATTTTTCTTGGAGATCTGGGCCAGCCGGACATCAAGCAGATGCGCGATGAGGTCGGCGATGACCGGCGAACAGGGACTGCCTTGCGGAAGCGCGTTTTCGAAACAGGCAATCTGCGCAATGATGGTCGCTACCTTGTCGTTCAACTTGAAGCTGTTGTTCTGGATGAAAAAGCCCCTCACCCGGCCGAAATTGAACGTCGGGAAGAAGTCCTGAAGATCAAGATTCAGCACGTAGCGGCGGCGCTTGTGCCGGCGTGCATTGGTGATGATGGACAAGTCTTTGCGGAAACCGTGCGACAGCGGCCGTCGCCCGTGTTCGCGTTCGATTTCATGCCTGCACGCATACAGCACGTTGGCTAGGCGTCGCTGCAAAATTTTCAACGACTTTATCGGCGCGCAAATCTCTCGTTCACCGCCGCCGTTCTTAGGAATCTTGAACTTGGTGTACTTCTTGTCAGACGGAAGCTTGTAGATGATGTAAGCGAGCGCACTCGGCTTGTATCCCAGAATTGTAGCAACATCTTTGAGTGATGATGCGCTCTTCAAATTCTTAAGTATCGACAAAAGAAGTTCCTGTTGAAGAATAAAGGCTTACAGGCACTCCTACGCGTGTCATGCGCATCATATCGTGTTGATACATAGCGCATTAAGGATCGTCGGGAAGCATCGCTCCCTGACATTCGTTCATATACCGCGAAGCGCGGCAACAAATCTGCCTGTAAGCCTATGAGTTTCAATACCAAACACCAAGGAGACAAGCAAGCTCGTGCTGATCGCGGACCATTTGGCGCCCGCGCCCTGGTCATGCTCCACGGTTTGCGCGATGCGGCGCAGCACGCCGAGCAGGAACGTGCAGGTGCCGACCGCCGGATTGGCCACCGTCACGTCGGCCGCGGCGAAGCCCTGCGCTCTTCGGCGGGATCGGCGCCCAGCGCAGAAAATCGGTGAGGAGCGGCAGCAGCGTCGCGGGCGCAGCAAGCTTCGCGCCTGCGCTTTCGACATTGCCTTCGAGATGGACCACCGCGCCTTCGATCTTGCCGTCGCGCCACAGGCTGAATCCGTTGCCGTCGGTGTAGAGCAGGTTGGGCAGCGACTGGAGCTTCTTCCACTGCTCCTTGTCGTGCTCGTCGGTGAACTTGCGCGGGTCGGCGCCCTTGCCCGGCGCCTTGACCTCGACGAAGCCGACCAGCGCCTTGCCGACCGTGACGGCGTAATCGGGCCGGGTCTTCAGGTCGGTCTGCGTCGTTTCTCCGACCAGCGACACCGCGCCGGCCGGCAGTCCCGCCAGCAAGGCCAATTCGCGCACCAGCGCTTCCAGCGGCCCCCGCAACTGGTCTTCGGGCGCGCCGACGATCGCGGGGTTTGCCAGCTTCGGCTTCAGAGCGGCCCCAAAGCGGGAGACGGCATTTGCAAGTGTATTGCCGGTCAACGACAGTCCCCGACTGCTGGGCGGAGCACGAGGTGTGATTCGAACGCTACTGGCGCCCGGATGCTGCAACAAGGGCCGCCGCCAAACTGCCGCCACAATACAGGATTATATTCCTTGCGATCCCGCCCCGAGCAAGGGGCGTCTCGAGCGTCGCGGACGCGGGGCGGGATGCGGTGGCCGCAGCACGGGCGCAGGACGTACGCCCGCGCAGCGGAGGCCCAAGCTGCGGCGATCCGGCCCACGGGCCGTGGGTCACCAGCGGAGGATACCAAGGGCAGCCCCGTCGCTGGGGTGTCTCTCCTCCGGGGTTGTCGCAGAGCAAGCCTCAAACACCGCGCGCGGAACGCCGGAGAAATCGGCGGTCCGTGGTGACTGCAATCTCGTGTGGTTTTCGCAATCCCCACACGAGGCCGCGGGCAGGCTGAGAGCCCGGCGTTCCGCGCGTCCCTTCGCAGGGACGGGAACGAAACGCAAGACGGCGCACCCGGCGCCGCAAAGAATACGGGCGCTTGCGCGCGCCCGCGGCCAGACGTTTCGGATGCAAGGACGTGCCATGCGCCACGCCGCGGGTCCGGGCACAAAAAATCCGCCCCGGCGAACCGGGGCGGACGATGTTGGAACGTGCGTCGGGCGCGGCGGCTTACGAGGAGCCCTTCGCGTCGACTTCGGCGTAGGTGCCGTCCTTCTTCCAGACGTAGAACACGTAGTCGAGGATGGTGATGTCGCCCTTCTTGTCGAAGGACAGCTTGCCCAGCACCGTGTCCCAGGAGCCGGAGCGCACGATCTCGGCCACCTTCTTCGGGTCGGTGGACTTCGCCTTAGTGGCGGCCGCCGCCCAGATCTGGATCGCGGCATAGCTGTAGAGCGTGTAGCCTTCGGGGTCGATATTCTTGGCCTTGAACTTCTCGACCACGGCCTTGGCCGAGGGCTTCTTGCGCGGATCGGGGCCGAAGGTCATCAGCACGCCTTCGCCGATGCCGCCGGTGATCGCCCAGAATTCGTTGGTCACGAGCGCGTCGCCGGAGATGAGCTGGGTCTTCATGCCCTGGTCGCGCATCTGGCGCAGGATCAGGCCGGCCTCGGTGTGATAGCCGCCGACATAGACGACGTCTATATTGGCCGACTTCATCTTCGAGACCAGCGCGTTGAAGTCCTTGTCGCCCTGGGTATAGGCCTCGTACAGCTTCTCCTTCACGCCGGCCTTGTTCAGCGCCTTCTGCGTCTCGTCGGCCAGGCCTTTGCCGTAGGTCGACTTGTCGTGCAGGATGGCGATGTTCTTGCCCTTGTAGTTTTTCGCCAGATACGCACCGGCGACCGCACCCTGCTGGTCGTCGCGGCCGCAGACGCGGAACGTGTTCCACATGCCGCGATCGGTGAAGCGCGGATTGGTCGAGGCGGGCGTGATCTGCAGCACGTTGCCTTCAAGATAGGCGTCGGAGGCGGGGATCGAGGACGAGGAGCAGAAATGGCCGGCGACGAAGGGCAGCTTCATGCCGACGAACTTCTCCGCGACCGAGCGCGCCTGCTTCGGATCGCAGGCGTCGTCGCCGATTTCCAGCTTGATCTTCCTGCCGAGCACGCCGCCGGCGGCATTGATGTCGGCCACGGCCAGTTCGGCGCCGTCCTTGAGCTGCTTGCCGAAGGAGGCGTATTGCCCGGTCATCGGGCCGGCAACGCCGATGGCGATGTCCTGGGCTGAGGCGGTGCCCGCAAACGCCAGGCTGAGGCCGAGCGCAAGCGCGGAAATCCGCAATCTGTTCATGGTTAGGCTCCTCTCGCGTGAAGTGAACGGGCGGCGGCACGCCGACCGTGGCAAAAGCTGCTGGCGTCATTTTCGCCGGATTTTTCCGGAAGTCATCAGGCCAGCGGGGCTAAATTGTGCTTTTTTCGCCTGCGCCGGCATGTTCCCGCCACGTGAACGGCCCGGTGCGCCGGTACAGCCAAGGATATTGCGTGGCCATTTGTCGCGCTCGCGTCATCCGGTAGGCGACCAGGGACACGGCAGTCAGGAAGCCGGCATCCGCGAGATAGGAGGGCAAAGACAGGAGCGTGCCGTAGAACAGCGCGAAATGCACGAAGCGTACCGCTCCGCCGAGCAGGATCATGTAGAGGATGGCATGCCAGGCCGGCCGCCAGGTCTGCGCGATGGCGCGGCCGGCCAGCCAGGCGGCGCCGCCGCCGATCATCCCGGTCACCATCAGGACGTGAAACCAGTCCTCCGATTCATAAAGGCCGGTCATCGCGCCGCGCCTCCGTCGTGCCGTCCGCCCTCCAGATAGGCGGCGCGGATTTCCGGTCGCGCCAGCAATTCCTTGCCCGTCCCCGCCATGGTGATCTGGCCGTTGACCATCACATAACCGCGATGCGCGAGCTTGAGCGCATGAAAGGCGTTCTGTTCCACCAGAAACACGCTCAGCTTCTCCCGCTCGTTCAATTCGCGGATGGCGGAAAATATCTGCCGCACCAGCAGCGGCGCCAGCCCCAGCGAGGGTTCGTCGAGCAGCAGCAGGCGCGGGCGGCTGACCAGCGCGCGCGCAATCGCCAGCATCTGCTGCTCGCCGCCGGAGAGCGTGCCGCCGCGCTGGTAAAGCCGTTCGCGCAGGCGCGGGAACAGGGTCAGCACCCGCTCCAGGTCCGCCGCGAACAGGCCGGGCTCGGAAATGGTGGCGCCGAGCTGCAGGTTTTCCAGCACCGTCATGCGCGCAAAGATGCGCCGGCCCTCCGGCGACTGGGCGATATGCAGACGGGCGATCTCGTGCGTCGGCATGCGCGTGATGTCGCGACCCTCGAAATAGACCGAGCCCTCGCGTGCGCGCGGATTGCCGAAAATGGTCATCATCAGCGTCGACTTGCCGGCGCCATTGGCGCCGATCAGCGTGACGATCTCGCCCTCATGTACGTCGACATCGACGCCGCGCAGCGCAACGATATTGCCGTAATAGGTCTTCACGCCGCGCACCGCGAGCAGCGGCGTGCGCGGATCGGCGGCCGGAGCGGGACTGCTAGCGGTCTGTGCCAATGCCGACCTCCGCTTCAACCTCCTCGACCTCCTCGTCCTCAACACCGAGATAGGCGGCGATCACCTTGGGATCCTCGCGGATCTGCGCGGGCGTTCCGTCGGAAATCTTCACGCCATAGTCGAGCACGACGATATGGTCGGAAATCTCCATCACCACGGACATGTCATGCTCGATCAGCAGGATCGAGGTGCCGTGTTCCTTGCGTATAAAAAGCAGAAGCTCGTTTAGCTCGGCGCTCTCGCGCGCATTCAGTCCGGCGGCCGGCTCGTCGAGACAGAGCAGAACCGGCCGTGTGCACATGGCGCGGGCGACTTCCAGCCGGCGCTGCGCCCCGTAGGGCAGTTCGCCGGCGGGATCGTCGGCGCGTTCGATCAGCCCGATCCGTTCGAGCCAGTATTTGGCAAGTTCCACCGAGGCGCGTTCGGCCCTGGTGAAAGTCTGCAGACCGAGCATGCCGGCGATCGTCCAGCCGGACGCATGCATCAGCACGTTGTGCTGGGCCACCATGAGGTTTTCCAGCACGGTCATGCCGGGAAACAGCCTGATATTCTGAAACGTGCGCGCGACGCGGGCAATCTGGGAAATGCGAAAATCGAACAGCCGTTCCAGCAGGAAAGTCCGTCCGTTCGCATGCGTCAGCGTGATCATGCCGACGGTCGGCTTGTAGAAGCCGGTGATGCAGTTGAATACGGTAGTCTTGCCGGCGCCATTCGGCCCGATCAGCGCGGTAATGTCGCCGCGCTGCGCCGAAAACGACAGGTCGTCGACGGCCACGAGCCCGCCGAAACGCATGCTCAAGTGCTCGACTTTCAGGATCGGGGCGGAACCGCTCATCCGCGCCCCTCGCTGACCATCTCGGCGGAAACGACCTTGCGTTCCTTGAGATAGATCGAAGGCAGGCGCGTCGCCACCAGCCCGCGCGGCCGCCAGATCATGATCGCGACCATGGCGAAACCGAACACCAGCATGCGGTATTGCTCGAATTCGCGGAAAATCTCGAAGCCGCCCAGCATCACCACCGAGGCGATGACGACGCCGATCTGCGAGCCCATGCCGCCGAGCACGACGATGGCGAGGATCAGCGCCGACTCGCCGAAGGTGAAGCTTTCCGGGCTGATGAAGCCCTGCCGCGTGGCGAAGAACGAGCCGGCAAAGCCGCCGAACATGGCGCCGATGGCGAAGGCGGTGAGCTTGGTGTTGGTGGTGTTGATGCCGAGCGAACGGCAGGCAATCTCGTCTTCGCGCAGGGCTTCCCAGGCGCGGCCGATCGGCAGCCGGCGCAGCCTGATGGTGACGGCGTTGGTGACCAGCGCGAGCGCAAGGATCAGGTAGTACAGAAAAACCACCCGGTGCGTGGAGGAAAACTCAATCCCGAACGTGGCGGCAAAGCCGTCCTCGTCGGCGGTAAACGGAATGCCGAAAAAGCTCGGCCGCGCGATGCCGGAAATTCCGTTCGGCCCGCCGGTGAATTCCTGCCAGTTGATCAGGACCAGGCGGATGATCTCGCCAAAGGCAAGGGTGACGATGGCGAGATAGTCGCCGCGCAGGCGCAGCACCGGAAAGCCAAGCAGGATGCCCCAGAACGCCGCGAGGATTCCCGCCAGCGGCAGACAGATCCAGAAGCTGAAACCGAAATACTGCGCCAGCAGGGCGTAGGAATAGGCGCCGACGGCATAGAAGGCGACATAGCCGAGGTCGAGAAGTCCGGCCAGCCCGACGACGATATTCAGGCCCCAGCCCAGCATGATGTAGGTGAGGATGGCGATCGACAGGTCGAGAACGTAACGATCCTCGAAAAAGAAAACCGGCACAAGCACGGCAAAGATCAGCAATGCCGCGCCGAAATAGGGTCCGGCGCCGCCGGCGACGGCACGCACGGATGCGGGGATCAGCCGCGAGACCTGAAACCGCTCGTCGCTGAACAGCAATGCCCGCAGGAATGCGCCGACGAAGACGGCGGCGACAAATCCGAGCAGTTCGGCAAATCGCGGCGTCAGGATCAGGGCGCCGGTCGGGCCCTGATCGGTACGCAAGCCGATCAGCATCGAGAACAGCCCGAAGGCGACGAGCGCCGCAAGCAGCGCGCTTTTCAGCGCGCCGACGACATCGAGCGCAGGTTGGGGCGTTTGCGCTTCGAGTCGCACGCGGCGAAGCCTCACACCTTCTCGATTTCCGGCCGGCCGAGAATGCCCGTCGGCAGAAAGATCAGCACGATGACGAGGATGGAAAAGGCGGCCACGTCCTTGTAGGCAATCGAGAAATAGGCCGACCAGAAAGTCTCGATCAGGCCGATCAGCAGGCCGCCGAGCATGGCGCCCGGCAGCGAGCCGATGCCGCCCAACACGGCCGCAGTGAACGCCTTAACGCCGGCGACGAAACCGATATAGAAATCGATCACGCCGTAATAGAGCAGGTTCATGATCCCGGCGACCGCGGCGAGCGCAGCGCCGATCAGGAAGGTGAGCGAAATGGTACGGTCGACGTCGATGCCGACGAGCGAGGCCATCTTCAGATCCTGCGCGCAGGCGCGCATGTCGCGCCCGAGCCGGGTTCGGGCGATGACCCACGAAAAGATCGTCATCAGCGCCAGTGTCGTGACGATCACGAGAATTTGCGCGTTGGACAGACGCACCGCGAAATTTCCGCTGTCCATCAGCGTATAGCCGCCGTCGATCAGCGGCGGCAGCGGTTTCACGCGCGCGCCCTGCGCGATCTGCACATAGTTCTGCAGCACGATCGACATGCCGATCGCCGAGATCAGCGGGGCGAGCCGGAAGGAATGGCGCAGCGGCCGGTAGGCGATGCGCTCCACCGTCCAGCCGTAGAGCGAAGTCAGCGCCATGGCGATCAACAGAACCAGAAAGAGTGCGAGCGGAACGGCGGTGATGCCCATCGCGACCAGCGCGAGAAAGGCGATCAGGGCGATGAAAGCGCCGACCATGAAGACGTCGCCATGGGCGAAATTGATCATGCCGATGATGCCGTAGACCATCGTATAACCGATGGCGATAAGGCCATAAATCGACCCGAGCGTGAGGCCGTTGATGAGCTGCTGAACGAAGATTTCCATCCGTCGGTCGCGTCCCCCGCGCAGAAAACAAAGGCCCCGGCGATGGCCCGCGGGCCGGATCGCGGCGGCGGGCCTGTTTTCCTTAGCAGCGCCGCCTGACATGGGCAACGCGGCAAGCTTGCGGGCAAGCGCTTTTCACCGACCCGGGGCATGGTTATGTGTGCGGCGGCGGAACCGTACCGGAGCCGAATGGGATGTCGCCGGAGACCGAAATCGCAATCAGGGTCGTATCGGCCCTGGCCATCTTTGGATCCATGGCGATCTGGGAGATCGTGGCGCCGTGCCGGGCGCTTCTGGTCGGCCGGGCGCCGCGCTGGCCGAGCAATCTCGGGATCGTGGTGATCGACGCGCTGGCCGTACGCCTGCTGATGCCCGCTGCCGCCGTCGGGGCCGCGATCCTCGCCGCGGAAAAGGGCTGGGGCCTTTTCAATATCGCCGGTCTGCCGCCGCTCGCATCCGGCATTGCCGGATTCCTGATCCTCGACCTCGTGATTTATGCCCAGCATTTTGCCTTCCATCACGTGCCCGTTCTCTGGCGGCTGCACCGGATGCATCACGCCGATCTGGATATCGACCTGACCACCGGCCTTCGTTTCCACCCGATTGAAATCCTGATTTCGATGGCGCTGAAGGTCGCCGTGGTAATCGCGTTCGGCATTCCCTCGCTTGCGGTTCTGGCGTTCGAAATCGTGCTGAATGCGACGTCAGTATTCAACCACGCCAACGTCGCAATGCCACGCTGGATCGATCGCCTGGCGCGGCTGGTTGTGGTGACGCCGGACATGCACCGCGTTCACCATTCCATTCTGCGGCATGAAACCGACAGCAATTTCGGCTTCAATCTGCCGTGGTGGGACTGGTTGTTCGGCACCTACCGGGCCGAGCCCTCCGCCGGCCATCAGGGCATGACGATCGGGCTCACGATCTTCCGGAATCCGCGGGAATTGCGGCTCGACCGGCTGCTGACCCAGCCGTTCCGCAACGACAGGTCGCAGGACTGAATCGCACGCGGCGGTTTACTGCCGCGCGCCGCACATTATGCTTGCGCCATGTCCGCGCAGGCTCTGCCGCTGTTCCATCTATACGGCGATCCGCCGGACGAGCAGGCATTCGATTTCATCCATATCGAGACCATCGCCTCGCGCTCGCGCGTGCACGATTGGGTCATCCGCGCGCACCGCCACCGTAACCTGTTCCAGATTCTGCTGATCGCGGACGGCGGCGGCGAAATGACCTGCGAGACGGCGAACGTTTCCTTTCGTGCGCCGGCGGTCATCCTTCTGCAGCCGAATGTCGTTCATGGCTTTCGCTTCGAGCCCCGGGTCACCGACGGCTGGGTCGTCAGCTTTACCGAGGATGTCGCCGACGGCCTCGGCGACCAGTCGCTGCAGGCGCTGACCCGATTGCGGATGCTTGCAACGGAACCGGTGATTGCGCTCGATTCCGACAAGGAGAGACGCCGGATTGCGGCTTTGTGCGCCGACCTGCACCAGGAGAGCTTCCTGGCGCGGGAGGGACATCGGCTCGCCATGCGCGCGCTGCTGGCGCTGATCGCCATCGAAGCGGCGCGTCTGGCGGCGAGCCGTGCGCGCAGCGGCAGCGTTACGCTGGCCCCGGCCGATCCGATGCTGCTGCAACTGCGTCGTCTGGTCGACGAGAATTTCCGCACCGAGCGGCAGGTTGCTTTCTATGCCGGCATGCTGGCGATGACGGCAGACCGCCTCAACGCCATCGTCAAGCGCACCGCCGGCGTGACCGCCGGCCACCTGATCCGCCAGCGGCTGCTGACCGAGGCCAAGCGCGAGCTGGTCTTTACCGGACGTCCGATCCACGACATTGCATACGATCTCGGCTTCTTCGATCCGTCGCATTTCGCCCGCTTTTTCCGCAAGCAGACCGGCAAGACGCCGCAGGACTATCGGCAGGGGCGCGCGAACCCGAAGGGTTAAGGTAAACATCCGGTTAGCATTGCCCGCGGCATTGAATCGAAATTGGATATGCGCGTGACCGGACGGCGGCGGGGAGGGGTTTTCGCCGGGCCGGGCCTGCGGAGACTGCAATGCGGCGTGTATCCCGTTCGATTCCGTTCCTGATCGTCGGCGTGTCCCTCTACTTCGTGGCGGTGTTCGGGCGAGATGCCATTGCGCATCTGGCCTCGCCGGTCTGGGGCTTCGACGACCGCGATTTTGCGCGCGCGGTGTTCGACATCGGCGCGGCGTTCGGCGCCGGGCCGCGGGGGCTGGTGATGCTGGCCGCATTCTTCGCAGCGCTTCAGCTCGCAGTGGCGATCCTGTTCGCATTCTATGTCGCCACCCGTATGGCCGGGCTGTTCGGCGGCGAGACCCAGCACGAAATGCTCGACGCCGGCGTCGTGCTGGCGCTGATCGCGACTTTTTTTGCCGCTGCGCCGGCGCTGCTTGAGGCGACCCCGCAACTGCTCGCGCAGCACCGTCCGGTGCTCTGGCTTGCGGGACTCGCGGCGACGCTGAGCCTGATCGAGCGTGCGATGGAAAGCGAACGACCGTCTCGGCTTGCCTGCCAGGAGCAGCGGGCGTCGGCGGAGCGTTATCCCGGTCGGCCGCGACGCCGGTGCGGCGCCGGCGCGCGGCGCTGGGATATTCTGCGCCGCCAGGCGGGATCGGGCTAGCCGCCGTCCCTGCCGGACAATTCGGCGACGATCTCGCCGGCTTCCTTGAACGCGTGGTTGGCAGCCGGCACACCGCAATAGATCGCCTGCTGCATGATGATTTCCTTGATGTCGTCGGCGGAAAATCCGCCCTCGACCAGGGCCGCACGCACGTGCATGCGGAATTCCGCCCATTTGTCCAGCGCGATCATGGTGCCGATGACCAGGACGCGGCGGGTGCGCTCGTCGTAATGCGGGCGCGTCCAGATTTCGCCCCAGGCGTAGCGGGTGATGAAATCCTGAAATTCCGAATTGAATGCGGTCTTCGATGCGTTGGCGCGATCCACCCATTGGTTGCCAAGTACCTTGCGGCGCCGGACCATGCCGCGTTGATGGCGCTCGCTGTCGTCCATGTGTCGCTCCCGCTCAGGCGCCGAGAAATTCGAGCACGATGCGCCGGAATTCCTCCGGCTGCTCGATATTGGATATGTGCGCGGCGTCGATCACGGAAAGCCGCGCGCCCTTGATATGGTCGCGCAGATATTCCCCGTCGCTCACCGTGGTGGCCGGATCGCGGCCGCCGGCGAGGATCAGCGTCGGCACGGAAATCCGTGCCAGCAGGTCGCGATGGTCCATGTCGCGCACGGCTTCGCAGCAGGCGATGTAGCCGTCGACCGGCGTGGACAGCAGCATCTCGGTCATGCGCGCGATCGTCTGCGGCGCGCGTGTCCGAAAGTCTGGCGTGAACCAGCGCTCCATCGTGCCGTCGACAATGCCGGCAAGCCCCTTTTCGCGAATGAACCTGATGCGGCCGTTCCAGATCTCCTTGTCGGCGTAATAGCAGGATGTGTTCGACAAAACGACGCGGTCCATGCGCTCCGGCGCATTCGCAGCAAGCCATTGTCCGACCATCCCGCCCATCGAAAGGCCGCACCAGTTGGTCTTTTTCACCCCGAGCGTGTCGAGGATCGCAATGGCATCGCGGCCGAGGCGCTCCATCGTACAGGGGCCCTTGCCCAGGCCGGAGCGCCCGTGCCCGCGCCGGTCGTAGCGGATCAGGCGGAACCGCTCGGCAAAGGCCCTTGCCTGCGGATCCCACATGTTGAGCGTGGTGCCGAGGGAGTTCGACAGCATCAGCGTCGGCGCGTTGTCGGGGCCCTCGACTTCGACATGAATCGGACAACCGTCGGCGTCGATCGTCGGCATTGCATTCCTCCGTCCTTATGGTCTGGCGTCGCCAGCGGCGGCCAGCAGCCGGTCGATCAATTGCTGGGCCACGCCCTGATAATTCCGCGGGTCGAACAGCGCTTCGATCGCCGCTGGCGCGAGCAGCGCGGTGAGTGCGGCGTCGGACTGCACGACATCCTTCAGGTGCCGCCCGTCCTGCACCGCGCGCCTGCTCGCAGCCTCGACCAGCCGGTGCGCTTCGGCCTTGCCGACCGTCTCCGCGAGCTTCATGGCCACCGCCTCGGCAAGGATCAGGCCTTGTGTGAGATCGAGATTGCCGCGCATGCGGGCGGCGTCGACCTCGAGGCCCTCGGCGATGTCGACGATTGCCGCAAGCGCGCCGGACGTCGCCAGCGCCAGTGCCGGAAAGGCCGGCCATTCGGCAGCCCACAATCCCGCGGAGCGCTCGTGCTCCTGCGCCTGCCCCGCCAGGATTGCTGCGGCGAGTTGCGGGGCAAGCTGGGAACAGGCGAGCGCGGCCGCAGCGGCGACGGGGTTGCGCTTGTGCGGCATGGTTGAGGAGCCGCCGCGGCCCGGACCGGAGGGCTCGAAGACTTCGCCGACCTCCGTCTGCATCAGCAGGCCGATATCGCGCGCGATCTTGCCGCAGGTGCCGGCGAGGATCGCAAGGTCGGCCGCCGCCTCCGCGAACCGGTCGCGGTGTGTGTGCCAGGGCGCGTCCGGCAGGGGCAGACCGAGCGCGCGCGCCAACGCTTCGGCCACTTCGAGACCGCCCGTGCCGAGCGAGGCGAGCGTGCCCGCCGCGCCGCCGAATTGCAGCACCAGGCACTCGTCGCGCATCCTTTGCAGGCGCCTGCGCGAGCGGGCGAGCGCCGCGGCATAGCCGGCCAGCTTGAGGCCGAACGGCATCGGCAGCGCATGCTGCAGCCAGGTGCGGGCGACGGCGGGCGTGTTGCGATGCGCGGCGGCCAGCGACGAGAAGCCGGCAATCGCGCGCGCCAGGTCGGCATCGAGCGCGGCGACGGCGTCGCGGAGATCGAGCGCCGTCGCCGTGTCCACGATGTCCTGGCTGGTCGCGCCCCAATGCACGAAGCGGGCGGCTGCTGCATCCTGGCTTGCGACCTGTGCGGTCAGGGCTTTGACCAGAGGAATGACGATATTTCCGGCGCCGACCGCGGCCCGGCCGAGTGCCGCCATGTCGTAAAGTTCGGCCTTGCAGGCCGCGGCCACCGGCGCAACCGCCTCTGCGGGGATAATCCCAAGCGCGCCCTGGACCCGCGCCAGCGCCTGCTCGACGTCGAGCATATGCTGCAGGCGCGCGCGGTCGCTCATCGCCGCGCGCATCGCCGCGCCGGAAAAAAGCGGGCCGAGCAGGCTGTCTGGCTGGAGCGGACCGGTCATGTGCAGCGTTCTGGACTGTGGCGAGGCAACAGACTAGGGCTTTGCGGCGCATGGCGCCATTGTCTGTGGAGATATTGCCTGCACCGGTGCACCGGACGATAAGGCCGCATGTTCGAGCTAACCCTCACTTTCGATAACGGTCCCGACCCGGACACGACGCCTGCGGTGCTCGACATCCTCGCCCGCCGCGCGATCAGGACGACCTTCTTTGTGGTCGGGGAGCGGCTGCGGCGGCATCGGGCGCCGGCGGAACGCGCGCATGCGGAGGGGCACTGGATCGGCAACCATTCCTGGAGCCACACGCTGCCGTTCGGACAGCGAAACGAGCCGGATACCGGAGAGCGCGAGATCGGGCGCACGCAGGCCGAGATCGGCACCTTGTCGCATCCGCATCGCTGGTTTCGGCCGTTCGGGGGCGGCGGGCATCTCGACCGACGGCTGCTGAACAGGTCGGCGCTCGACTATCTGATCGCCGGTCGGTTCACTTGCGTGTTGTGGAACGCCATTCCGCGCGATTGGGACGATCCCGATGGGTGGATCGAGCGTGCGCTCGGTCAGTGCCGGGAACGGGCGTGGACGCTGATGGTGCTGCACGATCTGCCGACCGGCGCGATGCGGCACCTGGAGCGGTTTCTGGACCGTGCCGGCGAAATGGGCGCACGGCACCGGCAGGATTTCCCTGCCGATTGTGTGCCGATTGCCGACGGGATAGTCATGCAACCTGTCGACGACTATCTGACGCAATCCTGACGGAGCGGCCGGCTATGGCGATGACGATGACCGGCGAAGTCCAGTTGCCCGCGTCTCGCGACGTGGTCTGGGCGAAGCTGAACGATCCGGAAGTGCTGAAGGCGTGCATCCCGGGCTGCGAGCAGCTCGACAAGCTCTCGGACACGGAATTCTCGGCCGTGGCCGTCAACAAGATCGGTCCGGTCAAGGCGCGCTTCAAGGGCACGGTGAAGCTGTCCGAACTCGATCCGCCCAACGGGTACCGGATATCCGGGCAGGGCGACGGCGGCGTGGCGGGCTTCGCCAAGGGTGGTGCCGACGTGAAGCTGAGCGACGGCGCCGACGGCACCGTGCTCACTTATGCGGTCGAGGCGCAGATCGGCGGCAAGCTCGCGCAGCTCGGACAGCGCCTTATCAACGGTGCCGCCAAGAAACTCGCCGACGATTTCTTCGCGCGGTTTGTCGAGGCCGTAAAAACGTCGTGAGTGGGCGCCGGGGCCTGAGCCGCGGCCGCATCGTTCGCGCGCTACGCTACGGGCAGGGACGACGGATGCCGTCGTAGCCCATGTAGGTTCCGGAATAGGGATCGTAGGATCTGAAACGCCTCATACAATATTCCACCGCCGGATCGTGCGGTGCGGGCACGACATAGACGGGGCCCGGATAGGCCGGTGCGTAGTGGGGATACCCGGCGATCGCTCCGCCGATAATCGCACCGGCGGCGAGGCCGCCCAGGAAGGCGCCGGTGCGTTTGCGGGCATCGGCCTCGGACGCCGGTGTCAGGATCATGGCCGAGGCGAGGGCCGCCACGGCAAGTCCCGTCTTGATGCTGCTGCTCATCTGTCACCTCCGGTTTGCATTCTGGCCTCATGCACCGCACTGCGGTCTGACGTCGCCCGATCGTCCCGACAGCGAACGGCAATGGCCGCGACCCAGCCTAACGGATTGTGAAGGATCGTGGGCTCGGGTCGTGGGAAGGAATGTCGCAGGACTTGATGGCGATCACTTGACCGAGCGCATCGCTGCGGGCCAGACTTGCATCATTCTAATGACCAGAAGCCGGAAATCGCGATTGCGGTCGCGATTTCGATAACCGAGCACCGTGGTCGCGTTTGGCACGACGACGGGAACGAGAAGTCTCCTGGGAGGAGCGCATGACCGCCGTTTCGATGACGGTGAACGGCAAGTCCGTCACCGCCGATGTCGATCCCCGCACGCTGCTGGTGCAATTTCTGCGCGAGCACCTTCGCCTTACCGGTACCCATGTCGGCTGCGATACCTCGCAATGCGGCGCCTGCGTGGTGCATGTGAACGGCAAGGCGCGCAAGTCCTGCACCATGTTCGCCTGGCAGGCGGAGGGCGCGAGCGTCACAACGATCGAGGGCATTGCCAACGGTGCCAGCCTGCACCCGATGCAGGAGGCATTCCGGGAGCATCACGGTCTGCAATGCGGCTATTGCACGCCGGGCATGATCATGGCGGCAATCGACATGGTGAACCGCAAGGGTCACGAGCTTGACGATCGCACCATTCGCGAAGAACTCGACGGCAATCTCTGCCGCTGCACGGGCTATCACAATATCGTCAAGGCCATTGCAGCCGGTGCGCGCGCGATGAAGTGACCGGAACAACGAACGGGAGGAAACCGCCATGAGCGCAACCGGGATCGGCGCGGCGGTGCGCCGCAAGGAAGACCGGCGATTCATTACCGGCAAGGGACAGTATACCGACGATATCAGCAGGCCGGGCGAGACGCGGGCGGTATTCGTGCGCTCGCCGCACGCGCATGCCAGAATCCGCAAGGTCGATACGCAGGCGGCGGAAGCGATGCCGGGCGTCGTCGCCGTTCTCAACGGGGCACAGCTTGCCGCCGACAAGATCGGCAACCTGATTTGCGGCTGGATGATTCACTCCAAGGACGGCTCGCCGATGAAGATGGCGCCGCATCCGGCGATTGCGGCGACTAAGGCCTGCTATGTCGGCGACCCGGTTGCGATGGTGATCGCGGAGTCGCTGGCGCAGGCGAGGGACGCTGCCGAGAAGGTGCAGGTCGATTACGAGGTGCTGCCTGCGGTGGCCGACCCGGCCGGAGCGAAAAGCGGACCGCAGATTCACGAGGTTGCGGCGAACAATGTGATCTATGAATGGCATCTGGGGGACGCGCAGAAGACTGCCGCCGCGTTCCAGTCGGCGAAGCACGTCACCAGTCTCGATATCGTCAACAACCGTCTCGTTCCCAACGCGATGGAGCCGCGCGTCGCACTCGCCGAATACGATTCCGGCAACGACAGTCTCACGTTGTGGAATACCAGCCAGAATCCGCATGTCGCGCGCCTGGTCATCTCTGCCTTCGTCGGCATGGCGCCGGAGCACAAGCTGCGCGTCATTGCGCCTGATGTCGGCGGCGGCTTCGGTTCGAAAATCTTCATCTATCCGGAGGAGGTCGCCTGTCTGTGGGCGGCGCGGCGTGTCGGCCGCCCGGTGAAATGGACCTCCGACCGCGCCGAGGCGTTTCTCGCCGACGCGCACGGACGCGATCACGTCACCCATGCCGAAATGGCCTTCGACGAAGGCGGGAAGATACTGGCCTTGCGCGCCAGAACGATCGCCAATCTCGGCGGTTACATGTCGACTTTCTCCTCGTCGGTGCCGACCTATCTTTATGCGACGCTGCTGTCGGGTCAGTACGACATTCCGCAAATCTATTGCGAGGTCGATGCGGTCTACACCAACACGGTGCCGGTCGATGCCTATCGCGGGGCCGGGCGTCCGGAGGCAACCTTCGTCGTCGAGCGGCTGGTCGAGGTCGGCGCACGGCAGATGGGTATGGACCCGGCCGAGCTGCGCCGGAAGAATTTCGTCAAGAGCTTCCCGCACCAGACCCCGGTAATCATGACCTACGACGCCGGCGACTATAACGCATCGCTAAAAAAGGCGATGGAACTGGCCGATGTGAAAGGCTTCTCCAAACGCAAACGGGATGCCGCGCGCAGCGGCAAGCTGCGCGGACTCGGCTATTCGACTTATATCGAGGCCTGCGGCATCGCGCCCTCGCAGGCGGTCGGCTCGCTCGGCGCAGGCGTCGGACTGTGGGAATCCGCCGAGGTGCGCGTCAACCCGACCGGCTCGGTGGAAATTCTCACCGGCTGTCATGCGCACGGCCAGGGCCACGAGACCACCTTTGCGCAGGTCGTCGCCGACCGGCTCGGTATCCCGATCGAGAATGTGTCGGTCGTGCACGGCGATACCGACAAGGTGCAGTTCGGCATGGGCACCTACGGATCGCGCTCCGGTGCGGTGGGCATATCGGCGATCGTCAAGGCGCTCGACAAGGTCGAGGCCAAGGCGAAGAAGGTCGCCGCGCACATGCTGGAGGCGTCGGAACGCGACATCGAGTTCAAGGACGGAAAATTCACCGTCGCCGGTACCGACAAGGCCGCCGCCTGGGGCGATGTCGCGCTCAACGCCTATATCGCCCACAAATTCTCCGGCCAGGAACTGGAGCCGGGTCTGAAGGAAGGCGCTTTCTACGACCCGACCAACTTCACATTCCCGGCCGGCTGTCACATTTGCGAAGTCGAAATCGACGCGGAGACCGGCGCCGCGCAAATCGTCAACTGGACCGCAGTCGACGATTTCGGCACCGTCATCAATCCGATGATCGTCGAGGGCCAGGTGCATGGCGGCATCGCGCAAGGCGTCGGGCAGGCTCTGCTCGAACATGCCGTCTACGACAAGGACGGCCAGCTCGTAAGCGGCTCGTTCATGGACTACACCATGCCGCGCGCCGATCATTTGCCGCCGTTCACGGTCGATATGACGGTGACCAGATGCCCGTCCAATCCGCTCGGTCTGAAAGGCTGCGGCGAGGCCGGCGCGATCGCCGCGCCGGCGGCCGTCATCAACGCCATCACCGACGCCGTCGGCAGCGAGGAGATCGGCATGCCGGCGACGCCGCAGACCGTCTGGGCGGCGCTGCGCAAAGTGCGGCCGTTGCAGGCTGCGGAATAGAGCTGCGGAACAGAATGTCCCGGCGCGTCAGCAGGGATCGGAGGAGATTTCGATGTACGCCTTCAATTTCGAGCGTCCGACCACGGTGCGCCAGGCCGCCAGCCTGCTTGCCAAAAATTCCGAGGCCAAGCTGCTTGCCGGCGGCCACTCGCTTATTCCGGTGATGAAGCTGCGGCTGGCGAGTCCGCCGACGCTGGTCGACCTGTCGCAGATCGAGGACCTGCGCGGCATCGAGGTGAAGGGGCGCTCGATCGAGATCGGTGCCATGACGGCGCACGATGCCGTGGCAAATTCGGCGGAGGTGCAGGCCGAATTGCCGGGGCTCGCCTCGGTCCCGGCCTCGATCGGGGATCCGCACGTGCGCCTTGTGGGCACGATCGGCGGTTCGATCGCCAATAACGATCCCAATGCGGATTATCCTGCGGCCTGCCTCGGGCTGGGCGCGACGATCATCACATCCAAACGCAAGATTGCGGCGGACGAATTCTTCACCGGGATGTTCTCGACGGCGCTCGAAGCCGACGAAATCATCACCAGGGTGAGCTTTCCTATCGCTAAAAAGGCGGCTTACCAGAAATTCAAGCACCCGGCCTCGGGCTTCGCGCTGGTCGGTGTATTCGTGTCCAAACGCGGGCCGGAAATCCGCGTAGCGGTCACCGGTGCGGGCGCAAACGGCGTATTCCGGGTTGCCGAATTCGAGGAGGCACTGAAGACCCGCTTCATCGCCAAGTCGCTGGAGGGGCTCAGCGTCAAGCCGGACGGGCTCAACAGCGACATACATGCCGGTGCGGAATACCGTGCACACCTGATCGGCGTGCTGGCACGCCGGGCGGTCGCGGCGGCAACGGCGCGCGGCGGGCCGGACGACGACTGACCCGCCATTGCACGCTCAAATGCGGTAATTGTTGCCGTTCGGCAACTTATGGCAAATCCTCTATTGCGGCCAATGCCGGAGATTGGGTACGGGACGGGGACGCGCTAGATTGCCGTTCCGCGGCGGATCGCGGGGCGACGGTGCGTAAGTGGGCGGTTTTCGTATCAGGCATGTCGTTGCCCGGAACGCGGCTGCGCCGTTCATGGCGATCTGCCTGTTGCTGCTGGTTTGCGACGTATCGCGCGCGCCGGCCTACGGCCAGTGCGTCGGCACCGCTTCGGTGACCTGCACGGGGACGGTATCCAATCCGGGCGGCGACGGGTTCGGTACCGGCGGCGAAGCCAATATCAGCGTCACCGTGCAATCCGGCGCAAGCGTGTCCGGCGGCATCGACGGTCTGTTCATCGCCAACGACAATAGCGTTACCAATTTCGGTACGATATTCGGCCAGACCGGCTACGGCATCGATGCAAATGGCAATCTGACCGTCGTCAATCACGGGACCATTCGCGGCGGCGGCAACGACGGCATCGTCGCCGGCGATGCGTTCGTTACAAATTTCGGCACCATCGCGGGTGCCGACGAGGGGATCAACGCCGACAATGTCACGCTGACCAATTACGGCACCGTCGTCGGCGGCGACATCGGCATTCAGGCGGCTGCCGGGATTGCGCGCATTGTCAATTACGGCCGTATCGTCGGATCGACGGGTCTGGGCTCTTCGGGAATTTACGGCGGCGCCGTAAACGTCACCAATTTCGGATCGATATCCGGACGTGTGGGCGTGCAGGCCGGGTTAACCGGCGGTTCGGTACTGGTCAATGCCGGTGTGATTTCAGGAACCTTCGCGGCAATCGATTTCAGTCCCTCCGGCGGCGACACGCTGACCTTTCTGCCCGGCTCGCGCCTGATCGGTTCGGTCGAACTCGGCACCGTTGCGCGCAGCACCGTGAATATCCAGACCGGTCGCGACATCGGTTGGCTGATTACGTTCGGCGCCTGCGGATGCGGCGGTCTTGTCGCCAATAACAGTATCGTCAACATCCTCGGCGGCGCACCCGCAGCGGTCGTCGGCGATCGTATCGCGACGCTCGACGCGACGTCTTTCGGCATGGCAGCGCAAACGGTTGCCGAATTCGGGGGCTGGGCCGCCTCCGTCGCCGGCGCCCGTCTCGGCGAGATCGGCACGGGCGCGGGCAATGCCGAGTTCGCCTTTGCGCCGTCGCCGGCGCGCCGGGAGCCAGCGGTTGCCGCGATCGTGCAGACGGAACGCGCCCATGCCTCCGCCGCTCACGGTTTCGTCGGCAATGCAGCGGTCACCGACCGGCAGACGGGTGTCTCGGTCTGGACCAAGGGCTTTGGCGGCTTTCGCCGTCATCCCGGCGACGACGTGATGCTGCCTTCCACCAATGTCGGCTATGGCGGGGCGCTCGGCGTCGACGGCCAGGCAAACCCGATCCTGCGTGCCGGGATATTTCTCGGTGCGGGCGGCGGCCGTTTCGAAGCGGACCGCAATTCGCAGGACATCCGCTCCGACTATCTTTTCGGCGGATTCTATGGCCGCACCGATCTCGGCGCACATTTTCTCGATCTCGTGCTGACGGCGGGGCGTTCGTCGAATGCGAGCGAACGCCAGGTCGCCAACAATCTGGCCGCTGGCGGTATCGAAATCGCGCGAGCCTCCTACCACGGCTGGTTTCTCAGCCCGGAACTCACCTACGGCGTCCGTCTTCGCGGAAACGGTCTTGTCGCGGTGCCCGCCGCGCGGCTTCGCTATCTCGCCGGCCAGTTCGACGGGTATGCGGAGGAGGGCTCGTCGCAGACCCTCTCCGTTGCCAGACGCACGTTCCAGTCGCTGGAAAAGCGGGTGGAAGTGTCGTTCGTGCGCACCGCCATCCTGGACGGTCGTGTCGCCGTGGGGCAATTCACGGCCGGTGCGATCGCGGTGTCCAGAATCGGCGACAACACCGTCGATGCGGTTCTGCTCGGCAAGGGCATTTCGTTTGCGGCGCCGGGCAAGAACCTCACCGGCGGCGGCTTCGTCGGCCTTTCCGGCGACTATCGCATTGCGCCGTCGGCAAGTCTGTTTGCGTCCGGCGACTTCGCGATGATGACGGACCGCACCAGACTCGGCTCGCTGAGAGCGGGCGCGCGGATATCGTTCTGAACGCAGTCAGTCCGCTGGCGACTTGTCCAGTTCGGCAAGCAGATTGCGCAGATCGAGCCGGTCGGTCACCATGTTGAGGCTGCCGTCGGCGTTGCGCGGCCATTCCTCGGGCGGGCGGTCGCGATAAAGCTCGACGCCGTTATCGTCGGGGTCGCGCAGATAGAGCGCCTCGCTCACGCCGTGATCGCTCGCCCCGTCGAGCGGGACGTGCGCCTCGATCAGGCGGTGCAAGGCGTCCGCCAGCAGCCGTCGGCTCGGATAGAGGATGGCGACATGGTAAAGTCCCGTCGTGCCCGGGGCGGGCGGCTCGCCGCCGCGGCTTTCCCAGGTATTGAGTGCGATGTGATGATGATAGCCGCCGGCCGACAGGAACACGGCGCCGGGCCGGCGCATGGTCTCCGCAAACCCGAGAAGATCGCGGTAAAAGGACAGCGATCGGTCGAGATCGGCGACTTTCAGGTGGACATGCCCGATCCGGACGCCCGCATCGATCCCGGGAAATGACTTTTCGTCCATCGCGCAACTCCGTAAATTCGTCCGGCGAGGCCCTATATGTAGACTCTCGCGTCTGGCGGGCAAGCAGTCCGGTCGGCCGCACCGCACGGAACACGAACAGTTGAGCACGGTCCTCATGCCAAGAAGCAATATCAGGGCGCTGCCCGATTCCATCGATGCGACGCTCGATCTGCTGAGTGCGGGACAATATGTCGGCGACCGCGCGCTGGCGACCGTGCTCTATCTGGCGCTGAAGATGGGCCGCCCGCTGTTCCTCGAAGGCGAGGCCGGCGTCGGCAAGACCGAGATCG
>CAYWCE010000003.1:0-93008 GCA_964456755.1 uncultured Hyphomicrobiales bacterium | reverse complement strand
CAGCGATGAAGTTGCTGTATCTCGGTTTGCGCAATATCTCCAGCGAGCGGGGAGGCTTCTCGGGCACCGGAACCTACAACTGGACTGTGGCATTGAACACACTCGCGCGTCTCTTCCCGGACCGAATCCCGTTGTGTTAGGCTACTTTTCGTAGTCAAATCACCTCTGACTTACACAGAAATCGTGACAGGCTCCGTTCATCAGCGACGGTGGTCTTGTGTTTGGACCCGTAACGCGCCCCCTCCCAACCCTGCTCGCGCATGATCCGCTCGACCGACTCGAAGGCATGATCGACATGCGGGGTATAGTGCATCGCCAGCACGACGCCGGTGATGATCTGCGCCCCCAGCAGGAAGCTGAGGATGCCGCCGAACGTCCACCAGTAGTTCAGGTTGCGCGGCGTGGGATAGACGACGAAAGAGGAATGGATCAGCCCCGCGATCGGCAGCCGGCGCTCCATCCATTTCATGAAAGCGTTTTGCGGCTGATAGGTCGAATGCCCGCTCATGGTCGAACCTTCAATGAGGAAACACGTCTGACGTCAGCCGATCCGGATCTTGGTGTCGGAGACGAATTCATAGGGCGGCAGCGGCAGGTTGGTCGGCGCCGGACCGGAACGGATGCGTCCCGACGTGTCGTAGACCGAACCGTGGCACGGGCAGAAATAGCCGTTGTACTGGCCCTGATGCGCGATGGGGATGCAGCCGAGATGCGTGCAGATGCCGATCAGGACCAGCCACTGGTCCTTGCCCTGCTTGACGCGCTTCTCGTCGGGCTCGGGATCGGGCAGCGAGCGGACGTTGACGTCGCGCGCGGACTCGATCTCCTTGCCGGTGCGGTGGGTGATGAAAATCGGCTTGCCGCGCCAGAACACCTTGATTGCCTGCCCCTCGGCGATCGGGGCGAGGTCGACCTCGATCGGCGCGCCGGCGGCGATCGTCGAGGCGTCGGGATTCATTTGCGAGACCAGCGGTACGGCGACCGCGGCCGCGCCGACAGCGCCGACCGCGCCGGTCGCAATATAGAGAAAGTCACGGCGCGTGTGTCCCGCCGAAGACATGGTCGTCACAGATCCTCTCCCCCATCGTGCCGAAAAAAACCGTCCGGGCTGGGCGCCGACGGAACGGGCCCGTGCGGGCGCGTCGAAGGCAGCGGGCGGTCCGGGCGCAGCCGCTCCTGCAAGGGGATGGCGCGATCCGGCGGGGGGTTTATTGGCACCCTTGCCGATACAGTGCAAGTCTGTGTTCGGTCCATTGATAAAGAGTCGCACAAATCCTTTGCGCGCCGGCAGAATTCGCTCCCGCCGCAGCCCGCTCCGGCGGCCTGGAAACCCGCATGAACCTCGCCCTTTTCGAGCCGGACATACCGCAAAATACCGGAACGATTCTGCGGCTTTGCGCCTGCCTCGGGGTAGCGGCGCATATCGTCGAGCCGGCCGGCTTTCCGGTCACCGACCGGGCGTTCCGCCGCGCCGGCATGGACTATATCGACCGGGTCGCGCTGATGCGCCACCCCTCGTGGGCGGCCTTCGAGGCCTGGCGCAGGACCGAGCGGCTGCGGCTCGTGCTGTTCACGACGCAGGCCGAGGCGGACTATCTCGACCATGCCTATAGCAAAGACGACATCCTGCTGTTCGGTCGCGAAAGCGCCGGCGTGCCGAAGGCCGTGCACGAAGCTGCCGACATGCGGCTCATGGTCCCGATGCAATCGGGCCTGCGATCGATCAATGTGGCAATGACGGCAGCCATGGCACTTGGAGAAGCGCTGCGGCAGACTCGCCGGCGGCCGCAAACGGACTGAACGATGCATACGACGGCAACCGGCCTTCCCGACGGCGCCACGCTCGAGCAGCGCAAGGCGCGCGCGCGCGTCTGGTTCGAGCTTCTGCGCGACGACATCTGCGCGGCGTTCGAGGCGCTGGAGGAATCGCTGCCGCGCGGCGCGCCGCATTCGGGCAATTCGCCCGGGCGCTTCATGCCCACCACCTGGGAGCGAAAGGATCATACCGGCGGCCCCGGCGGCGGCGGCGTGATGTCGATCATGAAGGGCCGCGTGTTCGAGAAAGTCGGCGTGCATGTCTCCACCGTGCACGGCGAATTCGCGCCGGAATTCCGCAAGGAAATCCCCGGCGCGGAGAACGATCCGCGCTTTTGGGCTTCGGGCATTTCGCTGATCGCGCATCTGTGGAATCCGAACGTGCCGGCCGTGCACATGAATACGCGCTTCGTGGTCACCACCAGGGCATGGTTCGGCGGCGGCGCCGATCTCACGCCGGTGCTCGAAAGCCGCCGCACGCAGGACGACCCCGACACGATCGCCTTTCATGCGGCGATGAAGAGCGCCTGCGATGCGCATGCGCAGGTCGCGCCCTACGACAAATACAAGCAATGGTGCGACGAATATTTTTTCCTGAAACACCGCAACGAGCCGCGCGGCATCGGCGGCATATTCTACGACTGGCACGATTCCGGCGACTGGGAGGCGGACTTTTCCTTCACCCAGGCGGTCGGCCGCACCTTCCTGAAAATCTATCCGGAGATCGTGCGCGCCAACTACAAAAAATCGTATGGGGAGGCGGAGCGCGCCGAGCAGCTCATGCGGCGCGGGCGCTATGTCGAGTTCAACCTGCTCTACGATCGCGGCACGATTTTCGGCCTGCGCACCGGCGGCAATGTCGACTCGATTCTCTCCTCGCTGCCGCCGCTGGTGCGCTGGCCGTAAGATCGGATTGTTCTTGCACGGCCTGCTCGGCCGGCAAACTTGAGCCAGGTCAAGGCAGCCCGCCAAGCGCACCGGCGATAATGCGCTATGCTGTACCGGTTTGCGATCCTGGTCCTCGCCATCAGCTTGGCATTCACGGGAATGCCGGCCGCCCATGCCGCTAGCCCCGGCATGAGCCACGTTGGCATGCAGCAATCCGGCGACGGCTCGCAATCGTGCGGCGGTCTTCCCTGCGATCACGGCAAGGCGGATCGAAAGTCGGATCAAGGAGACGCGGCGCTTTGCTGCCCGGCACCGTCGGCCACCGCGCTGACGGCTCCCGCCAAGGGTGAATATACGCTTGTCGCGTTACCGGTTGCCTGGAGTCTTTTCTCGGATTGCGATCCCGATCGTCCCGTCTCCGCGCTCGACCCGCGTCCTCCGCGCCTCTGAACCGATGCCTTGCCGGCATTTCCGGCGCGACGCTGCGCTGCGGCTACCGCACGCAATCCGAACCGCATTCGAGAGGGATTCGACATGTCATCGCATCAACATTTTACGACCCGGCGCGCCTTCATCGGCACGCTTGGCTTTGGTGGCGTCGCGCTCTACGGCGCCTGGGCCGCTTACGGAGCCGCTCCACTTCCCTTCCTGCATCGTGCTGGCGAGAAGCCCGTGTCCACCGCGCAGGCCGACATACCCGGAGGCCATGGCGGGCATGGCGGCGGCGGCATGGCACCGGACGAATTCATGCGCCGTCACGAGGATTTTCTTGCCCGCTTCCGCCGCCCGGACGGCAGTGTCGCAGTTGCGGCGCAGCAGCGGGCTGCCGCGGCGCAGGCCGGACCCTCCGCCATACACGGCGACACACCTGCCGGTGGCGATGCGCATGCCGGACACACGATGCCGCATATGATGGAGCGGCACGGCGCGGCCATGCTCCATAATGGCGGCGATGGCGCGGCGCAGGCTGCGCGGCATTCAGACGACGAGCCGCTCGACATCTATCTGCTCGCCTATCGCTTCGGCTTTGCCCCCGACGAGATGCATCTGCGCGCGGGGCAACCTTATCGCCTGCGCACAATGGCCTCCGACATCGCGCACGGCGCTTCGCTGCAGCTCGGGCGCGGCAGCCGCATCATCCGCCTGCGACCGAACACGGTGAACGAGCAGACCGTCACATTCGCCCGTCCCGGCCCAGTGCTCGTCTATTGCACCGTCTATTGCGGGCCGGCGCATGACGCGATGAAAGCCCGGATTCTGGTGGCGTGAGGGAGACGATCATGACCGTGACATCTACGTTCGTTTCGCGCCTGCGTACCGTGCCGCGCGCCGACCGCCTCCTGTGCGGGCTGTTGTTCGCCTTAGCATTGCTCGCCCTCACCCTCGGCATTGCCTATGGCGTGGCGATGGCGCTCGCCCGCTCCCGTGCCGTCGCATTCCTGCCGGAAACGCCCTACCGGATATTGACCCTGCACGGCACAACCGCATTCTTCTATTGGCTCTATGCGGCGCAGGCCGCATTGCTGATCGTGCTTGCCGTCGCCGAGAAAGGCGGCGGCATCGCGCTGCGCAGCGTCGCCTGGATGGGCCTGATCCTGATAGCGTCCGGCTTTGCCGTCTCCGAGTTGAGCGCGCTGTTCGGTACGCCGCTACTCTACGACGCCAATCCTGAGCTGGGCCTCGACGACCCGCGCACAGTCGCGGGCATGAGCGGCGGCTATTTGCTGCTCGCCGCCGGCCTGTTCGCCATCGCCATCAGCGGCATCGCCACGACGCTCGCTGCCGGAAGACGTTCCGATCGCGGATTGTCCGCGCTCGGATTCGGATTGTTCGCCTGGGCCGGTTTCCTGATCGTCAGCGCAATCGCTGCTGTCAACGCCTTCCTGCCCGGCCTGCTATGGGGACTGAACCTCGGCGCCTTTCCGCGCGAAGCGGCGACCGACTGGCACATCCTGTTTCATAACCTGCATTACCTGCCGCTGATGGCGACCGTGCTGGTATGGTATGCGCTGACGCAAACGCTGACCGGGATGCGCTCGGTGACCGGCGCGAGCTTCTCCAAACTCGTCTTCGCGTCTTATCTGGTGTTCGTCCCGCCCACCTCGCTCTATCACATGTTCCTCGAACCCAACTTGCCCGAGGGCATGCGGGTAGCAGGCTCTCTGCTATCTCTGTTCGTCAGCGTGCCGACCTTGATCGCGTTTCTCATCATCGTCGCATCGCTTGAAATCTATACCCGCGCCGGCGGCAAAGCGGGACTGTTCGCGCGGATGCGCCGGCTGCCCTGGGGCAATCCGGCCATGGCCAATATGGGCGTCGCCATGCTGACCATGCTGCTCGGGCTGGTCTTCGCCTTCGTGCTGATCCAGGAGAAGCTCGCCCCGCTGCTCAGCGACACTATGTTCGTGCCGGGCTATTTCCATTTCTTCGCCGTCGGCACGGTGACGCAGACATTTCTCGGCGCGATGATGCTGGCCCTGCCGGCGATCGGCGGCCGAGCGCTGTGGCGGCCGCGCCTGCTCGCCGCGATGCCCTGGCTCGTTTTTGCGGGGCTGATCCTGTTCGGCGCCGGCGGCATCGCCGCGGGCTTTGCGGGTGTGCCGCGCCGCGTCGTCGATATCGGCTATGACGGCGAGGCGCCCGCGGTCTGGCGGAGCTACATGGCGCTGGTCGGCATCGGCGGCGTGCTGTTCGCGATCGGGCTCGCCGTCTCCGTCTTCGGCGCGGTGCGCATGCTGATCCCGTCCTGGCGCGGCGCGATCGAAGCCGAGCCCGGTCCGGCAATTGCGGCGGCACCGCTCTCCGGCGCCGCCTGGGCAGGACCGGCCGCCGTCGTGCTGCTGGTGGCCGCGATGTATGGCGCAACCATCGGCGCATTCGAACTCATGCAATCCCTGCCGATCGCCGCCGCCGGCGGCGGCATTCACTGAGCGAGGACATCATGAAGCAGGAACTGCTCTTGCTGATCGGCATCGCCGCGGTGTGGCTGCTGCTCGCCGCTGTCTATGCGTTCGCGCCGGGCCTGGGCATGCCGGGCTATGCGCGTGTCTGGGGCGCCGGCGCCGTGGTGTTTCTCGTGCTGGCCGCAATGTTGATCAAGACGCAGCGTCGACGCCCGCCCGCATGACGCCGTTTGGGGCCGCGTCACCAAAACGTGGCCCCAAACCTCAGCCTTGTCATTTCGCCGGCTGCAGGTCGGCCGGCGAGATCAGCACGCCGAACTGCTCGCACCAGATCACCACGCTCTGGTATTTGTTCAGGTCCACGCCTGCGGGAACGGGATAGCGCTGGCTGCCCTTGAACGCGCGCAGCCTGCCGAGATCGACGAACATGGATTTCGCCACCTGTTCCTCGCGGCGGACGGTCGCGGCCGGAACGAGATAGACGTGATATTTCGGTCCCGGCCCGACTTCGAAGTCCGGCTCCAGGAACACCGTCTTCTCGTAGACGCTCACCTTGCCGCGCCCCCAGTGGATGGGGTCGGACGGATTGGCGTGGATGAAGGTGCCGCCGGCGACGAGCGCGGAGCGGTCGCTTTCGGTCAGTTGCTCGGCCGCGGGCGGCGGCGGAAACACGTAAGGAAACAGAAAGAAGCCGAGCGCGACGCCAAAACCGGTGCCGAGCACGCCGCCGAGCAGAAATATCGCCAGGCCTCGCCAAAATCTCCGCATGGTCCCCCGTGCGGCAGTTAACCGGTCGTTAACGCCTGGAGCCTAGTTGAGAAGCAGGAGGCCGTCACGTGTCCCTACCATACAACCACAGCGCGCCGGTTCCATTCCGCTGCGAGTGTGGCGAGCAGGCGACAGGGTGACGGCAATACATTCGGGAACCTGAACTTTTCACGATGTGAGCCGTTTTCCGCCCCGATCGAGCCGCACTTGGCCCGCTCTTTCGCACGCGAATTCGGGCCGCGTCGTCGGACCGAAAGCCGGACACAGCGTTCAACACCCGAATTAATGGGGGACATCATGCGTCGTTTCGCTCTCTCTCTACTCGCAGTGGCAGCCCTCGCGCTTGGCGCAGGCACCGCATCCGCCGCCGATCTCGGCCAGCGCCCGGTCTACAAGGCGCCGCCGGCGCCGGTCATGGCCGCCTATAACTGGAGCGGCTTCTATGTCGGCGGCCACCTTGGCTATGGCTGGGGCTCCGAAGAGGCGCGCTTCACCGCTTCCGGCCTGACCGGCGCAACCGATCCCGACGGCTTCCTCGCCGGCGCGCAGCTCGGATTCAACTGGCAGACGGGCGCCTTCGTGTTCGGCATCGAGGGCGACTGGACGTGGACCAATGCCGACGGCACGAGCGCCACCGCCGTCGCCTCCGACCACAACTGGTACGGCTCCGCCACCGGCCGTCTCGGCTACGCCTGGGACAACTGGCTCCTCTACGTAAAGGGCGGCGCGGCCTGGATGGACGCCGACTACACCTTCGGCGGCACCGGCGGCGGCACCCGCAGCGGCTGGACGCTCGGCACCGGCCTGGAATGGGCGGTCGGCAACAACTGGTCCGCCAAGCTGGAATACAATTACATGGATTTCGGCTCGGAAACCTACACGCTGCCGACGTCGACTGCCATCGACACGCAGGTGCACCTGATCAAGCTCGGACTGAACTACCGCTTCGGACTCGGCGGACCGGTGGCGACGCGCTACTGATCGCGCGGGCGATTGCAGCAGACTGAAAGCCCCGGGCGAGAAGCCCGGGGTTTTTTGTTTGCCTACGCTCAATGCGACGCCGCACCGTGCCTCGCCGCGCCGTCGGCGATCGCGGCAAGCGCGGCGGCATCGGCGGGAAAGTCCGCCGCGATCCAGGCCGCTTCGGCAGCGCGCACCGATGCGCCGAGGGCCGGGCCTCGTGCAAGCCCGCGGGCGATGAAGTCGGATGCCTTCAGCGGAAAAGCCGGCGGCGTCCAGCGCTGCGGCAGTCCTGCCAGCGCAAGCCACGACTCATCGTGCGCGCTTTGCGGCGCGCGCGTCCAGGCGAGCAGCACCCGGTCGACGAAGCGTTCCGCCCCGAGCCGGTACAGCAATTCGCGCGCGGGCTGGCCGATTTCCGGAACGACGCGCCACCAGGCATCGCCCATCGACACGAGCCGCTCCTGTTCGGTCCTGGACAGGCGCAACCGCTCGCTCAGCCGCTCGGCGTCCTCGCCGAGAAGAACGGCAAGCGCGCCGAGCCGGCGCACCGGATCGGCGGCGGTGCCGGATGCAGCCTCGACCTTGACCATGTTGGCAAGGCTGGCGAGCAGCGGCACGCCGCCCAGCACCGCGACCAGCAGTCCGGATTCGCTCATCGCCGCCAGCACCGGCACGGCGTGGCGCGCCAGCATCAGCTTGAGCAGTTCCATGCGCACGCGTTCGCGCGACAGCGAATGCAGGCCGGCGCGCGCGGCGATGCAGGCATGCAGCCCGGCCGGATCGAGCGCGCCCTCGCCATAGGCGGCATGGAAGCGGAAGAAACGCAGGATGCGCAGATAATCCTCGGCGATGCGCGTTGGCGCGCAGCCGATGAAGCGCACGCGCCGCGCCCGCAGGTCTTCGAGACCGCCGACATAATCGTGCACCGCGCCGTCCTTGGACACCGACAGCGCATTGATGGTGAAGTCGCGCCGCTGCGCGTCGCGCCGCCAGTCGCGACCGAACAGCACCCTGGCCTTGCGCCCGAACGTCTCCACATCCTCGCGCAGGGTGGTGACCTCGAACGGCACGCCCTCGGCAATGACGGTGAGCGTGCCGTGCTCGATGCCGGTCGGCACCGCCTTGATTCCGGCGCGCTCCATGCGCCGCATCACCTCCTGCGGCGGCGCCGTGGTGGCAATGTCGATGTCGCTGATCGGCTCGCCGAGCAGCGCGTTGCGCACCGCGCCGCCCACCGCGCGCGCTTCCTCCCCCTCGCCATCGAGCACGGCAAGCACGCGCGCCAGCGGGCCGCGATGCAGCCATTCCGCCCCGCTCAGGATATTGGCGCTCACCTTAGCCGTCCGGGCACGAACTTGCCGTCCTCGATCCGTGCCGGCTCGTAGGTGGAGCCGGGCGGCGCACCGGAAAAATTCGCCAGCACGATGAAGCTGACGATCATCAGCGCCAGCGCCGTGCCGGTGAGCCAGAACAGGACGCGCGGAGGCCACGATGCCGGATCGATCAGGCGCGCGCGCGTCACCACGAGGAACAGCGCATAGAGCACGAACGGCGCGAGAAACAGCGCGATCTCGGTCAGTACCGGGCGGATCATGCGGCGTAGATCCTCTCGTAGAGATTGCGCAGAATTCCGGCGGTCACGCCCCAGATATAACGCTCGCCGAACGGCATCGCATAGTAGGTGCGCGTCATGCCCTGCCACTCGCGGCTGTGCCTTTGGTGATTGCTTTCGCGCATCAGAAAGCCGAGCGGCACTTCGAACGCCGCCTCCACCTCGTTGCGGTTGAGCGCCAGCGCGAAGCCCGGGCGCACGCGCGCCAGCACCGGCACGATGCGGTAGCCGAGCGTGGTCATGTACAGGTCGAGATAGCCGAGCGGCTCGACATAGGCGGCATCGAGCCCGATTTCCTCGTGCGCCTCGCGCAGCGCGGCGGCGAGCGGGTCGGCGTCGGACTTTTCGATCTTGCCGCCGGGAAAGGCGACCTGGCCGGCATGATCGGGCAGATGCGTGGTCCGCTGCGTCAGCAGCACCGTCGGCTCCGCGTGCGCGACCACCGGGATCAGCACCGCGGCCGGCTTGATCGGCCGCACGGCGGCGATTTTTTCCATCACCGGATCGATGTCGTGGTCGCCGCGCCGCGGGATGGTCTGCGGATCGGCGAGGCCGGCCGGCACGTCCAGCGTCAGCAGCGTCTGCGCGCGGGCAAAGAAATCGGAGCGCACGGCGCCGCCGCTCAGTTCGGCCGTTCCCGTCCCGCCGTCGCTCATCGGGCCAATTCCTTCAGGCGGTCCGCCGGCGCCATGGCGAAGAAATGCGGCCCCGACGCCACCCCGAACATCGCCACCCCGCCGATCTCGCGCTCCTCCCCCAGTGCCACGAGATCGTAGAACAGCGGGCGCGACACTTTCGCCCACAGATCGCGGCGCACATGCAGGTAAGGCTTCAGTCCGCCGGTATCGCGCTCCGGCTCGAAGCGCAACCCGTGCTCCGCGCCGCACGCAACCCAGTCATCCGTATTCGTGCGGAATAAGAGCGTGCGGCCATCCGCATGCGGCTCGATGTGCATCTCTACGGCGAGAAACGGCGCGTCCTCGACCGTGATGCCGACCTTCTCCACAGGGGTGACAAGGACGTATTTGTCGCCTTCGCGCTTGAGCACCGAGGCGAACAGGCGGACCAGCGCAGGCCGGCCGATCGGCGAGCCCAGATAATACCAGGTGCCGTTGGCGGCGATGCGCATGTCCAGATCGCCGCAGAATGGCGGGTTCCAGAGATGGACGGGCGGAAGTCCCCGGCTCTGCGCCTGCCCACCGGCCTGCCGGGCCGCCTCCGCCAGCGCCTCCAGCGGCGCGGTGCGCCTTCGCTTCGCCATGGTTGCATCCGAGTCTGTCATGGAACTGCCTGGAAATGCATGAAACCGTCCGGAACCGTCTGCCAGCCTCGCACATTCGTGATCGGCCCACGCCCCCGACCGCAAGCCATCCTGTCGGCCACTGCAAGAAATAGCGTAAGCTGTTCCAATATGGGCGCATAATCGGATTCGCGCAGGTACTGGCGCGCTTGTTGCATCGAAAACGGCAGCAGGGACTCGGCCGGAGGGATCGGCTGGAATACCAGAGCGGCCCGTCCGCACGGCAGCGCGGGCACGCCGAAAGGAACTGTGAAGGGACCGGACGCGGGGCGGCGCGTTGACCAAACCAGGAGCGAGTGATGGCCAAGGCCACCAACGATATCGAAAAACTCGAGGACATGATCGTCCGCACCGCCGAAAGCACCGCAGCGCATGTGCGCGCGGCCAAGGCGGCGATCGGCGAGGTGATCTTCGGCCAGGAGCGCGTGGTCGAGCATGCCCTGATCACCATTCTGTCGGGCGGTCATGCGCTGCTGGTCGGCGTGCCCGGCCTTGCCAAGACCAAGCTGGTCGAGACCATGGGCACCGTGCTCGGTCTCGACGCCCGCCGCATCCAGTTCACTCCCGACCTGATGCCCTCCGACATTCTCGGCTCGGAAGTGCTGGAGGAAAGTCCGGGCGGCAAGCGCAGCTTCCGCTTCATTCCCGGTCCGGTTTTCGCGCAGCTTCTGATGGCCGACGAGATCAACCGCGCCAGCCCGCGCACCCAGTCGGCGTTGCTGCAGGCGATGCAGGAGCAGCACGTCACCGTCGCCGGCACCCGCCACGACGTTCCCAAACCCTTCCACGTGCTGGCGACGCAGAATCCGCTGGAGCAGGAAGGCACCTATCCGCTGCCCGAAGCGCAGCTCGACCGTTTCATCATGCAAATCGACGTGCATTATCCCGACCGCGAGGCCGAGCGGCGCATGCTGTTCGACACGACCGGGGCCGAGGAGCACAAGGCCAGGGCGGCGATGAGCGCCGACGACCTGATCTCCGCGCAGCGGCTTGTGCGCCGGCTGCCGGCCGGCGAATCCGTGGTCGACTCGATTCTTGCGCTGGTGCGCTCGGCGCGTCCGGGAGCGGAGGGCGACGCGGCTTCCAAATCGATCGCCTGGGGGCCGGGTCCGCGCGCCAGTCAGGCGCTGATGCTGGCGGTGCGCGCCCGCGCGCTGCTTGACGGACGACTGGCGCCGTCGGTCGACGACGTGCTCGAACTCGCCGAACCGATCCTCAAGCATCGCATGGCACTCACCTTCGCCGCGCGCGCGGAGGGCGAGAGCATCGAGGGCGTCATTGCGCGGCTGAAGAGCCGCATCGGCTGAGTCGAATGGCCGAAGACATTCGCAGCCGCGAACTCGAAGCCAAAGCGGTCCGGCGCGCCAATAGCGGCTCGCGCGGGCTGGCCGCGTCGATGCCGCGGCTGATTCTGGACGCGCGCCGCATCGCCGCGACCGTGGTGCACGGCCTGCACGGCCGGCGGCGCGCGGGTTCGGGCGAAAATTTCTGGCAATACCGCCGCTTCATCACCGGAGAAGCGGCCCGCAGCGTCGACTGGCGGCGTTCGGCGCGCGACGACCACCTCTATGTGCGCGAGCAGGAATGGGAGGCGGCGCATACGGTGTGGATCTGGCCCGACCGCTCCGCCTCCATGGTATTCGCCTCGCCGCTGGTCTGGGAAACGAAGCTCGACCGCGCCCTTATCCTGGCCTTCGCGCTGGCCGAAATTCTCGTCGAGGGCGGCGAACGCGTCGGCATTCCGGGCCTGATGCGGCCGACCGCCAGCCGCAATGTGATCGAGAAAATGGCACAGGCGCTTTTGCACGACCGGGCCGAGCGCGGCTCTTTGCCGCCGGACTTCGCGCCCTCGCCGCTGTCGGAAATCATCATGCTGTCGGATTTCTGGGCACCGATGGCGGAAGTGAAATCGAAAATCGCAGTGCTGTCCGGCGCGCGCGCGCACGGCCATGTCGTGCAGGTGGTCGATCCGGCCGAGGAAAGCTTTCCCTATTACGGGCGTATCGAGTTTCTCGAGCCCGAAGGCGCGGGCGCGGTAACGGCCGGGCGCGCGGAGACCTGGCGCGGTGACTATGTGGCACGGCTGGAACGTCACCGGGCCGAGCTGCGCGCGGAGACCGACCGGCTCGGCTGGAGCTTCATCGTCCACCGCACCGACCGTCCTGCCAGCGAACTGATCCTCGCCCTGCATGCGCGCATGGGGCAAGATCAGTCTGCAATCGATTCGCCCGCGCGGGCTCTGGCCGGAGCATCGGCATGATCGGAGGGCTCCCGATCGGTTTTGCCCAGCCGCTGGTTCTCATCGGCCTGCTCAGCCTGCCGGTGCTGTGGTGGCTGCTGCGGCTCGTTCCGCCGCGCCCGCGCCGCATCCATTTTCCGCCGGCACGGCTTCTGTTCGACATCGCCCCGAAGGAAGAGACCCCGGCGCGCACGCCCTGGTGGCTGACCCTGCTGCGGCTGACGCTGGCCGCGCTGGCAATTCTCGCTGCGGCCGGGCCGCTGTGGAATCCGCCGGTCGCCACGTCGGGCGGCGCACGCCCGCTTGCGATCCTGATCGACGACGGCTGGAGCGCCGCGGCGCATTGGGACGCGCGCGTGCGTACCGGCGAGGAATTGCTGGCGCGGGCGGAAAGCGACAACCGGCCGGTCGCCGTGATCGCGATGTCGGACGCCGCGCGCGGCGCCTCGCTGCAGACGCCCGCGGCCGCCCGCGTGCAGTTGCGCCAGCTCAAGCCGAAGCCGCACAGCGTCAACCGGCTCGACGCGCTGCCCGCGCTCACGCGCTATGCCGGCACCGCCGCCGACACCGAATGGCTGTGGCTTTCCGACGGCATCGATATCGAACGCGGTGGCGAATTCGTCGCCGCGCTCGCCGGGCTGCTGCAGGGCAGGCCGATCACGGTGATTTCCGGCGGCACGCCGCCTGCGCATGCGCTGACCGCCGCCGACAATGCCGCCGGCGGGCTGCAGGTGACGGTGCTGCGCGACGTCGCGGCTGCGGGCGATGCCGGAACCGTGCGCGCGCTCGATCTCAAGGGCCTGCCGCTCGGCGAGGCCGCCTATTCCTATTCCGCGAGCGCGCGCGAGACCACGGCGCAATTCACGCTGCCGGTCGAAATCCGCAACGACATCGCCAGACTCGAAATCGTCGGCGAGCGCTCCGCGGGCGCCGTGCAGCTTCTCGACAATCGCTGGCGGCGGCGCACCGTCGGCGTGGTCACCGGCGCGACCGCCGACACCGCGCAGCCGCTGCTCGCCTCCACCTTCTATCTTTCGCGCGCGCTCGGACCGTTCGCCGACGTGCGTCTGGCCGAACGCATTTCGCCTTCCGACGCAGTGTCGCGCTTTCTCGATCAGAGCGTTCCGATGCTGATCCTCGCCGATGTCGGCAATGTCGTCGGACAGGCGCGCGAACGCCTCGGCAAATGGATCGAGGATGGCGGCGTGCTGGTCCGTTTCGCCGGTCCCCGCCTTGCCGCCTCCGACGACGAGCTCATTCCGGTGAAGCTGCGTCGCGGCGGGCGCACGCTGGGCGGCAGCCTGAGCTGGGAAAAACCGCAAGCGCTGGCCGCATTTTCGCGCGAAAGCCCGTTCGCCGGCATGCCGGTGCCCGACGATGTCACGGTCACCCGGCAGGTTCTCGCCGAGCCGGATGCAGGGATTTCCGAACGCACCTGGGCGACGCTTGCCGACGGCACCCCGCTGGTCACCGGCGCACGGCGCGGCAAGGGCATGATCGTGCTGTTCCATGTCACCGCCGATACGCGCTGGTCCGACCTGCCGCTGTCCGGCATCTTTGTCGACATGCTGCGCCGCGTGGTCGCGCTTTCCGGGTCGGTGTCCGGCGCCGAGCAGAATACGGACGGACGCGTGCGCGAGACGCTGCCGCCGGCCCGCGTGCTCGACGGTTTCGGCGCCTTCACCGCGCCGCCGGCAACGGCGCGGCCGGTGCCGGCGAATTACGACGGTCGTGCGACGGCGGATCATCCGCCCGGGTTCTACGGCCCGCCCGAGGGTCTGCTTGCCGTGAACGCGCTGACGCCGCAGGACCGCCTGAACCCGCTCGACTTCGCCCCGCTCAACGCGCGGCACGAAGCCTATCGCCTGGTCGAACCGCTCGACCTGCGCGGGCCGGTCTTCCTGGCGGCGCTCGGCCTGCTGCTGATCGACGCGCTGGTGGTGTTCTGGCTTGCCGGCGGCCTCAGCCGGCTGCGCTGGCGGCGCCGACCGGCCGCGGCCTCGCTTGCCGCGGGCTTGCTCCTGACCGTGCTTGCGGCGCCGCCCGGCAACGCGCAGCAGCGCCCGGCAACGCCGGCGGAGGAGGCGCGCGCGATCGAATTCGCCATGCAGTCCACGCTGCAGACGAAGCTCGCCTATGTGCTCACCGGCGACAGCGAAACCGACGCGGTGAGCCAGGCCGGCCTTTCCGGCCTCACACTTTTTCTCGCACAGCGGACGGCGCTGGAGGCCGGCGAGCCGGTCGGACTCGATCTCAACCGCGACGAGCTTAGCTTCTTTCCGCTGATCTACTGGCCGATATCGGCAAGCGCGGCGAAGCCGACGCCGCAGGCGCTGGCGCGCATCGACGCCTATATGAAGCAGGGCGGCACCGTGCTGTTCGACACGCGCGACGCCATCGTCTCTCCGCCCGGACGCGGCGGCGCGACGCGCGGACCCGGCATGGTGGCTTTGCGCGACATTCTGGCCTCGCTCGATATTCCCGAACTGGAACCGGTGCCGAAAGATCACGTGCTGACCAAGACCTTCTTCCTGCTGCGCGACTTTCCCGGCCGCTTCTCATCGGGGCAGCTCTGGGTTGAGGCGCTGCCGCTCGATCCGGACAGCGAGGAGCTTGCCGGAGAACCGGCCCGCCCGGCGCGCGCCGGAGACGGCGTGTCCTCGATCCTGATTACCTCGAACGATCTCGCCGGTGCCTGGGCGATGCGCGCGGACGGCCAGCAAATGCTGCCGATGGTCGACGGCGAGCCGCGCCAGCGGGAGATGGCCTACCGCGCCGGCGTCAACATCGTCATGTACACGCTGACCGGCAACTACAAGGCCGACCAGGTGCACGTGCCGGCGCTGCTGGAACGGTTGGGGCAGTAAGTTGGCGGATTCTGCATATGAAAACCGCAGGGGTCACATTCGTGCGCATCGCCGGGCGAACCGGGACCGTGGCTTCCGGCGACAGACCCGACCCTTGGGGATGCATGGCGGGAACGATCGCCGTCCTGCACGGTGCGTACATGACGAAACCTTCGGAGTTGTGGAATGCCGAGAAAGGGCTGCTGTCGAATGAGTGACCTTCTTCTCGATACTTGCGCAATGCTCTGGCTGGCGAACGGCGAAAAGATGAGCGAAACGTCCCGCAATGCCATTCCGCAGCGCGGCCTGCATATTTCCCCGATCGGCGACCGGGAAATCGCCGATCTTGCGCGCAAAAACCGCATTGCCGTCCTGGCCTATTCCCGCGCAGGACATATGCGCAGCGTGGAGTGCTAGACGTGAATCTCGGCATTGCCTTCGCGCCCCTCGTTCCGCTCTATGTGCTGTGGACGGCCTGTGCCGTGGCCGCGGCGATCGCGCTGCTGCTGTTCGTCGTGCGCAGCCGCGGCGCAGCGCTGCGCGCGCTGGCGCTGACATTCCTGCTGCTTGCGCTTGCCAATCCCTCCTTCACCCGCGAGGACCGCGATCCGATTCCCTCGGTCGCGGCGCTGGTCGTCGACCGCAGCCCGAGCCAGAGCTTCGGCGAGCGCGCCCGGCAAACCGAAGAGGCGCGCGCAGCGCTTGCCGATCGCATCGGCCGCATCCCCGGCCTCGAACTGCGCACGGTGGAGGCCGGGCAGGCCGACGGCGAAACCGACGGCACGCGGCTGTTCAATGCGCTGAACGCCGTATTCGCCGACGTGCCGCCGGACCGCATTGCCGGCGCCATCATGCTCACCGACGGACGCGTGCACGACATTCCCCCGGACGCCGCCTCGCTCGGCTTCATGGCGCCGCTGCACGCGCTGATTACCGGCAGCAGGGACGAACGCGACCGGCGCGTCGTACTGACCTCGACGCCGCGCTTCGGCATCGTCGGCCAGCAGCAGGTTGTCGCCTTCCGCGTCGAGGACCACGGCATTGCCGGCGCGCCGGCGCGCGTCACCATCCGCCGCGACGGCGAGACGGTGGCCACACGCGAGGTGATTCCGGGCCAGACCGTGCGCGCGCCGATCCACATCCCGCATGCCGGCGCCAATATCGTGGAAATCGAAGCGTCCGCGGTCGAGGGCGAACTGACCACCGTGAATAACCGCGCCGTGGTTTCCATCGACGGCGTGCGCGACAAGCTGCGCGTGCTGCTCGTCTCCGGCGAGCCGCATGCGGGCGAGCGCACCTGGCGCAACCTGCTCAAGTCCGACGCGTCCGTCGACCTCGTGCATTTCACCATCCTGCGCCCGCCGGAAAAGCAGGACGGAACGCCGATCAACGAATTGTCGCTGATCGCCTTTCCCACGCGCGAATTGTTCCAGCAGAAGATCAACGAGTTTCATCTCATCATCTTCGACCGTTACGCGCGCCAGGGCGTGCTGCCGATCGTCTATTTCGACAATATCGCGCGCTATGTGCGCGAAGGCGGCGCGGTCCTCGTCGCCGCCGGTCCCGATTATGCGAGCCCGACCAGCCTGTGGCGCACGCCGCTGGAAGCGATCCTGCCGGCCGAGCCCTCGGGAAGCCTGACCGAGCGTTCCTACCATGCGCGGCTGAGCGAGCCCGGCAAGCGTCATCCCGTCACCCGCGAACTGGAAGGCGCGGCGAACGAGCCGCCGCACTGGAGCCGCTGGTTCCGCCTCGTCGATGCGCGCGCGGGCAACGGCACGACGGTGATGGAAGGACCGGACGGCAAGCCGCTGCTGGTGCTTTCGCGCGAGGGCGAAGGGCGCGTCGCGCTGCTTCTCTCCGATCACATCTGGCTGTGGGCGCGCGGCTTCGAAGGCGGCGGCCCGCATATCGATCTGTTGCGGCGGCTGTCGCACTGGCTGATGAAGCAACCCGATCTCGAGGAAGAGGCCCTGCGCCTGTCGGCGCGCGGACGCCAGCTCCTGATCGAGCGGCAGACCATGGCCGAAGGCGTCGGCGAGGTGACGGTGACGACACCCTCGGGGGCGACGCGCATGCTGTCGCTGCAGACGGCCGGACCCGGCCTGTGGCGCGGCGTCACCGAAGCCGGCGAACTCGGCCTGTGGCGCGCGACCGACGGCAAGCTGACCACGCTGGTCAATGTCGGCCCGCCCAATCCGCGCGAATTCACCGCAGTGACCTCGACCCTCGAAGAGCTTGCGCCGCTGGCGCGGGCCACGGGCGGGGATGCGCGCCGGCTGGAGGCCGGGTCCGGCCTGCAGGTGCCGCGCGTGATCGGCATGCGCGGCGGCGAAACCTTCCGCGGCGAGGACTGGATCGGACTGCGCATGCGCGACGTCAGCGTCGTGCGCGGAATCGGCGTGCTGCCGATCTTTGCCGGACTGCTCGGGCTGCTGCTGCTGGTCGGCTCGCTCGCCGCCACCTGGGCGCGCGAAGGTCGGTAGTGCGCGGGCCCTCCGGGCCGGCGCGCCGCGGACGGCTATTTCTTTTTCTTGTCGTCGTCCCCGCGCATGTTGCTCCAGGGATCGTTGACCACCTGCTGCTCGCGGATGTTCTGGATCGACATCCGGTAGGCACGATCCTCCTGCTGCCGCCGTTCGGCGTCCGCGCGCTTTTCCTCGTCGGTCTTTTTCTGCGCTTGCGCCGGCGACGCCACAAGGACGAGCGCGGCAAGCAGCGGCCAGAATTTTGCGGACTTCATCGCTTCCCCCCGGACAGGCTGCAGGCTTCAGGCTGGCTGCATTTGCCGCAAGTCTAGCCAAGTCGCCGGCGGGTTGGAAGATTGCGCCGGCGCGATCAGGCCGCGCTGCCGGCGTTCCAGTCCGGCCGGATTTCGCCGGAAACGCCTTCGAAAGCGCCCTCGGCAAGCTCCGCGACCAGAAGCCGCGCCGGATCGACGGGACCGGGCATTTTCGCGCGGCCCTTCGGAATCCGCCTGAAGCCGAGCGGACCGTAATAAGGCTCGTCGCCGACCAGCACGACAAGGCGATGGCCGCGCTTGTTCGCCTCCTCGATGCCGCGCGCCACCAGCGCCTTGGCAATGCCGCGGCCGCGGAACGGCGGCTCGACCGTCAGCGGGCCGAGCAGCAGCGCCGGCGTGTCGCCGACGCGGATCGGCGAAAGCCGCACCGAGCCGACCAGAAGCGTGCCGATGCGCGCGGTGAAGGAAAGATCGAGCCGGTGCGGCACGTCCTCGCGCAGGCGATAGGCCGTGCGCGCATAGCGGCCCGGACCGAAGGTGCGCTCGTGCAACCGCTCGATGGCGGGTGCATCGTCCTCGGTTTCCGGCAGGATGATGATGGAAAGGTCGGTCATGGCGTTCGCAAGGGTCGATCCGCCGCTTAGCATCTGGCCGCGCGGACGTCCATCGGCGCCCGCATCAGCGCGATCCCGCCTGCAACGCCTTGAGAAAATCGCGGCAACGAAACCCTGTCTATTGCGCGGGCACACCCTAAATACCGGCCGCAACCAAACGGGAGCGTGGCATGGGTCTCTACGTCGAAGGCGTCTGGAAGGACGAATGGTACGACACCGGCAAGTCCGGAGGTCGGTTCGAACGCGAGGCCACGCGCTTCCGCAATTTCGTGACCGCCGACGGCAGTCCCGGCCCTTCCGGCCAGGGCGGCTTCCCGGCGCGGCCCGGGCGCTACCATCTCTACATTTCACATGCCTGTCCGTGGGCGCACCGCACCGCGATTTTCCGCAAGCTGAAAAAGCTGGAACAGACGGTTTCGCTGTCGGTCGTCTCGCCCCTGATGGGCCGCGAGGGGTGGAGCTTCGAGGAAAGCGAGGGCTCGACCGGCGACCCCGTCAACGGCGCGCGCAAGCTCGGCGACATCTACCTTCTTGCCGACCCGAAATATTCGGGCCGGGTCACCGTACCGGTGCTGTGGGACGGGGAGCGGCGGACGATCGTCAGCAACGAATCCGCCGAAATCGTCCGCATGCTCAATTCCGCCTTCGACGCCTTTACCGATGCGCGCGAGGACTATTACCCGGCTGCCCTGCGCGCGGCGATCGAGGCGATCAACGACGATGTCTATGCCAACATCAATAACGGCGTCTATCGCGCCGGTTTCGCCACGACACAGGAGGCCTATGAGGAAGCCGTCGTCGCGCTGTTCGATGCGCTCGACCGCATGGAACGGCGGCTCTCGGAACAGCGCTACCTTGCCGGCGCGGTGCCGACCGAAGCCGACTGGCGGCTGTTCACCACGCTGGTGCGTTTCGACGCCGTCTATGTCGGGCATTTCAAGTGCAACATCCGCCGTATTTCCGACTATCCGAACCTGTCGAACTATCTGCGCGAGCTTTACCAGGTGCCGGGAATCGCCGGCACGGTGCATTTCGATCACATCAAGCGGCACTATTACCGCAGCCACACGCAGATCAATCCGACCCGCATCGTACCGCTCGGGCCGGCGCTCGATCTCGACGCGCCGCACGACCGCGGGCGGTTCGGGTAAGCCAGCCGGTGCGGCCGGATCACCACCGCTCCGAAATCTCCGTACCGCGCAGCACTTCGTCGATGCGCGCGCGGGTGGATTCGGTTGTGTCTTGCGGCAGCGCGGCGGGATCGAAAAATCCGTGATCGACGATTTCGCGGTTGCGCACCGGTTCCCCGAGCGCGCGGTATCGCTCGACCACGAACAGCGCAACGTGGTCGCGCCGCGATACCCGCTCGTTGAAATACAATGCATGCAGCCGCGGCGGCGCGGCCCATTCCAGATTGCCCTCTTCGCGCAATTCGCGCGCGAGCGCCTGCAGCATGCTTTCTCCGGTCTCCACCCCGCCGCCGGGCAGGTGCCAGCCGGCAACATAGGAATGTTTGACCAGAAACACGCCACGCGCGGGATCGACCACCATCGCACGTACGCCGAGCGTGAGCCCGCGCGAAAATCGCCACCAGACGTGCAGCGTCGGGCGGATCAGCGATTCAAACGGACCTGCCATCGCACCTTGCCCTCAGTTTAGAACTATTCCAATATTTGTCCGGCATCCCCATATCGGCGGGGACAGTCGATCCGGGAGGGCCGTTTGAAACGATTCGCCGATCTCACCGAACAGGAAATTCTCGCGCTCGCCATTTCCGCCGAGGAAGAGGACAGCCGCATCTATCGCGGCTTCGCCGAGGGACTGCGCGAGCAATTCCCCGCCTCCGCCAGGCTGTTCGACGAAATGGCCGAGGAGGAAGTGCGCCACCGCACCTATCTGTTCGATCTCTATCGCAAGAAGTTCGGCGAGTATCTGCCGCTGATCCGCCGCCAGGACGTCAAGGGCTTCGTGCACCACAAGCCGCTGTGGCTGGTGCGCCCGCTCGGGCTCGAGGAGGTGCGCAAATACGCCGCCGCCATGGAATACGAGGCGGCGCGCTTCTACCGCAAGGCGGCGGAGACCACGCGCGACGCCTCGATCCGTGAATTGCTGGTGCGGCTCGCGGAAGAGGAGGACAGGCACGAGAATTTCGCCGAGCGGCTGGGCGAGACGATCCTCACGAAATCCGCGCGCGAGAAGGAAGACGAGACCGCGCGGCGCATGTTCGTCCTGCAATATGTGCAGCCGGGCCTGGCCGGGCTGATGGACGGCTCGGTGTCCACGCTGGCGCCGCTCTTTGCGGCCGCCTTCGCCACGCACAGCACCTGGGAGACCTTTCTCGTCGGCATGGCCGCCTCCATCGGCGCCGGCATTTCCATGGGTTTCGCCGAGGCGCTGTCCGACGACGGCTCGCTCACCGGACGCGGCGCGCCGTGGCTGCGCGGCTCGGTCTGCGGCATCATGACGACGCTGGGCGGCGTCGGTCACACCCTGCCCTATCTCATCCCGGATTTCTGGATCGCCACCGCGATTGCAGTCATCGTCGTCGTGCTCGAGCTGGCCGCGATTTCCTGGATCCGCTACCGCTACATGGACACGCCGTTTCTCAGCGCGGCGTTCCAGGTCATGGTCGGCGGCGCGCTGGTTTTCCTTGCCGGCATCCTGATCGGCAGCGCGTAGCGGCCGTCGGCAGCGCGAAGCGTTGCGATCCGGTGCCGGCCGCGATATTGCGGACGGACAGACAGGAAGCCGGCTGCCTCCATGTTCGTTCTGGCGCATCTTTCCGATCCGCATCTCGGACCGCTGCCGCGTCCGCGCCCGTTCGATCTTGCCGGCAAGCGCGCCATCGGCTTCCTCAACTGGCACCGCCGCCGCAAGGCGATCCACCGCATGGAGGTGCTTGCCGCGATCGTGCACGACCTGAAGAGCCAGCAGCCGGACCACATCGCGCTGACCGGCGATCTCGTCAACATCGCCCTGCCCTCCGAATTCGAGCGCTCGCGGCCCTGGCTCGACCCGCTCGGCGCGCCCGGCGAGATGACGATCGTGCCGGGCAATCACGACTTCTATGTGCGGCGCGCAAAGGCCGCACCCGGCATGCACTGGGGCGATTTCATGCGCGGCGACGGCGGCGAAGGCTTTCCGTTCGTGCGCCGGCGCGGGCCGCTCGCCATCGTCGGTCTCTCAAGCGCGGTGCCGACGGCGCCGTTCCTCGCCACCGGCAGGCTCGGCGGCGAACAGATCGCGGCGCTCGCCCCGCTGCTGCAGCGGCTCGGCGACGAAGGGTTATTCCGCGTCGTGCTCGTTCATCACCCGCCGCTGCTGCGGCCGGGCGGACGTTTCAAGCGGCTGGTCGACGCCGAAGCGCTGATCGCTGTGCTGCAGCGGCACGGCGCCGAGCTTGTCCTGCACGGACACGATCACGTGCATTCGGTGCATTATCTGCAGGGCGAGCGCGAATCCCGCATTCCCGTCGTCGGCATTCCCTCCGCTTCCTCGCTCGGCGGTCACGGCGATCCGGCCGCCTATAATCTATACCGGATCGATCGGACCGCGCAGCGCTGGCATTGCGAAGCGATAAGCCGCGGCTTTCGCCGCGGCCATGACGCTGTGGTGGAACTGGCACGCCGCGACCTGATTGCGGCCTGAACGGGCGCGGGGCGCGCTCAGGCGGCGCGCACCGAGCCGAGGAAGCGCTCGACCTCCGACTTCAGCCGCTCTCCGTCGCCGGCAAGCGATTGCGCGGCGGCCAGCACCTGCGAGGATACGGCGCCGGTTTTCGTTGCCGCATTGTTGACGTCGGCAATGCTGCTGGCGACGAGACCGGTTCCCTCCGCCGCCTGGTGAATGCTGCGCGAGATTTCGCCGGTGGCGTTGCCCTGCTCCTCGACGGCGGCGGAGATCGTCACCGCAATCTCCGAAATCCGGTTGATGGTGGTGCCAATCTCCTTCATCGCCGCGACCGAATCCTGCGTCGCCGCCTGGATGCCCGAGATTTGCGTGCCGATCTCCTCCGTCGCCTTGGCGGTCTGGGCGGCAAGCGCCTTGACCTCCTGCGCCACGACGGCGAATCCCTTGCCCGCCTCGCCGGCGCGCGCGGCCTCGATGGTGGCGTTGAGCGCGAGCAGGTTGGTCTGCCCGGCGATCGCCGTGATCAGGTTGACCACGTCTCCGATCCGCGCCGCCGCATCGGAAAGTTCGGCGATGCGCAGATCGGTGCGGCGCGCCTGCTCGACGGCACTGCCGGCAATGCGGCTGGATTCCTGCACCTGGCGCGCGATTTCCTGCACGGAGCCGCCGAGTTGCTCCGCCGCCGCAGCGACCGAGCCGACATTGGCGGACGCCTGTCCGGAGGCGGTATATACCGTCTCCGACAGCGTCTTGGTGCTTTCGGCTGCGCCGGTGAGCGAGGTCGCGGCCGATTCCAGTTCCCGCGAAGCCGAGGAGACCGCATCGACGACGGCGCCGACCGCGGCCTGGAATTCCTGCGCGATCCGATTCATGTCGGCGCGGCGGCCCTCGGTCGCCTGCCGCTCCAGTTCGGCACGTTCGCGCTCGATCTCCTTGACGCGCAGGCTCTGGTCGCGGAATGCGGCAACCGCGCTGGCGATCGCACCGATCTCATCGCTGCGGGCGGCTGCCGGCACTTCCACATCGAAACGGCCGCCGGCAATTCCCTCAAGCGCCTTCGCGATCTTCATCAGCGGCGCGGAGACGCGGCTGCGAGCGATCACCAGCACCGCAAGCGTGAGCATCAGCGCGACGAGGCTCATGCCGAGATCGCGCGACATTGCGTTCTGCAATGAAGAGACGCGGGCATCAAGATGCGCCGCGCCGGCGGAAATCGCGCCATCGCGGATCGCCACGATCGCGTTGAGGGCGGGATTGGAAATGTCCGACCATTCCTTGCCGGCCAGTCCGGACGGCTTGCCGGCGACGAGATTCTGATACACTTGGTCGCGCACCGGCAGATACTTGCCGAAGAAGCGCTCCCGGGTATTCGCCAGCGCGGCAGCAACGGCCGGAGGCGCTAGTTCCTTCGGAAAGACGGAATTCAGCTGCTCCCAGGCCTGCTCGGCCCGGCCGCGCCAGTCTGCGACTTCGAGCTGTTTGCCGGCGTCGAGCGGCCTGCCCAGACCGAGCAGCGCGCGCTCGCGGCCGGTGAACTCGCGCATCGCCCCGCTCAGCCGTTTGATGGCATTGAAAGAGGCTACCTCGGCATCGATGGCGGACAGCCGCTGGCTGGTCGCCAGCCAGACTTCCATCAGCGCCTCGATGCCGCCGGTCATGGTCGGGTACCAGGCTTGCTGCACCGCCGGATCGCGTTCGCCGCGCGGCTTGCCGATCGTCTGGTCGGCTTGCGCGCGCAGCGCATCGATCGCCGCCATCGCCGATTCGGCCTTGCCGATCAGCCCCTGCGCGGCGAGATAGTCGAGCCCGGTGAGTACCGGCCAGCCGGCTGCCTGCGCCTCGCGCATCTGTCCGCGCCGCTGCAGGATTGCTTCGCGGGCTGCGGCGGCGACCGGCGCTTCGCTGTTGAGCGCCGAGTTGGTGAGACCGCGCTCAAGCGTCAGCCGCTCGATGGCGACGAGCAAATGGTCGGCTGCCGCGTTGACCTGCTGCGCCGACTGCGCCGTCAGATAGTTGCGCCATTCCGAGTAAGCGTTGCTTGCCGCAATGGCGATCAGCAGGGCGCCGAGCAGGCCCCCGAGTGCAGACACCAGGAGCCCGATGGAATTGAAAAGCCGCATGGATGAAGCGCGTCCTTTGACTGCGAAAGGCGGGCGCCGGCGCGCCCTGCAGGAGAATCGGCCGTCATCATGCGAGGACGTTGGTAAACGTCCGGATAACCATAAGGATAACGCGGGAGTATCGTCCATAAACTGCGTCGACGTAAGCGGCCCCCCGCGCCGCGACGCGGATGCCGTGTCGCAGAACGTCGCGACGGCCAGCACCTGGGCGGAGGCAATGCCCGCCCGCACCGCAGCCTGATTGACATCGCCGATCCTGAACGCCTTGCCGGACTGGCCGGCATCTGCCCGGTCAGGGTTAACGGAGGTATAATGTTCGGAATATTGCCGGCGCGCCGCCTCAGGGCGTGGCAACCAGCCAGACCGAGGCGAGGAAGGCGCCGATGCCGAGCAGCACCGCAAGCACGAAAGTGCGGAATCGCCGCCAGGCGCGCCGGCGGCGCGCGCTTTGCGCAACATGCGCGTAGCGCAACGACAGACTGGCGTCGTCGGCAAGCGCGCGTTCGCGTTCGACCAGCCGGCCGGCGACATAGCGCGTCACCGCCTCGACCATGTCGGGGAGGTCCGCCGATTCGGCGATCGTCTTGCGGCCGTAGCGGGTGTCCTGCACGAAACGGTAGAGCCGCTTGTCGCGTCCCATCTCGATATGCGCAATCACGTCGATCCACAGCCGCGGCAGGTCGCCCTTGCTGATGCCGCGATCGAACAATTCCACCTCCGGCGGCACTTCGGCGAAGACCGGATCGAGCGCGTCGTTGAGAATTTCCAGCCGGGCGGCTTCCGCATCGCGCAGATCGACGACCACGCCGGTGCGTTCGGCGGCCTCGATGCGGGCCTGCCTGACGGCGTCCTTGAGGCGGCCCGGCTCTTCGGCCGGCGCGCCGGATTGCGGTCCGCCGGAGCGGCGGCTGCGTCCCCACATGCATCCAAAATAGCAATTTGCGCGGCAAAGGGCAAAGCACGGCCTGCAACCTGCCCGTTAGCGGGAGACCGGTCCCTTGCTTGACGCGCCGGGCCTTTACCCCGAACCATAGCCGCCTGCGCCGCCGCCGCGCCGCGAGGGCGGAACCGGAACGACCGAATGCGGCGGGGAGCCGCGCGGCCGGCGGGGAGGAGCGACATGAGCGCGAAGGCAGGCGCGGCTGCAGCGCAGGACGGGACGCAGGCGCGCGAGCACGCCCCGCTCCTGGCGGTACGCGGCGTCACGCTTCAGTACAAGACCGCCGAGCATCTGGTGACCGCGACCTGGCGCGTCGATTTCGACGTCTTTGCCGGCGAGCGATTCGTGCTGCTCGGACCGTCCGGCTGCGGCAAGACCACGCTGCTGAAGGCGATCGGCGGGTTCATGACGCCGGTGGAGGGCGAAATCCGCCTCAACGGCAGCGCCATCGAACGGCCCGGCCCCGACCGCATGATGGTCTTCCAGGAATTCGACCAGCTCCTGCCGTGGAAGACGGTGCTCGGCAACGTCATGTTTCCGCTTCTGGTCAACCGCCGCATGCCGCGCGCGACGGCGCGCGAGCATGCCCGCGCGCTGATCGCCAAGGTCAATCTCACCAAATTCGAGAACGTCTTTCCGCACATGCTGTCCGGCGGCATGAAGCAGCGCGTCGCGATCGCCCGCGCCCTGGCCATGGAGCCCGCCGTGCTGCTGATGGACGAGCCGTTCGCCGCGCTCGATGCGCTGACCCGCAGAAAGATGCAGGAAGAGCTGGTCGCGCTGTGGCAGGACGTGCGTTTCACCGTGATCTTCGTCACCCATTCGATCGAGGAAGCGCTGCTGATCGGCAGCCGCATTCTCGTGCTGTCGCCGCATCCGGGACGCGTCAAGGCGGAGCTGAATGCCGGCCATCTCGGCTTCGGCGATGCCGGCAATGCCGGATTCGACGCGCTGCAAAAGCGCATCCACAATCTGTTGTTCGCCGACCGTGTCGAGACGACGACGGCGCCGGGACATTGAGGACGACGACATGGCCGACCGCACCGCCTTTCTCACGCCGCCCGTGCGTCCGGAACGCGAGGTCACGCTCGACGCCATGGCGGCGGTCGGCGACGTGGCGCGCCCGCTCACGCCGTTGGAGCGCATTTCCAACATCACGCTGGTGCGCCGGCTGTTCGTGCTGCTCGTGCTCGCGATTCTGTGGGAAGGCTATGCGCGCTACAGCGCCAACCCGCTGCTGTTTCCCAGCCTGAGCGAAACGCTTTCGGCCTTCTGGGATGCGGCCGCGCGCGGACCGCTGATCGAGCGCACGCTGACATCGCTCACCGTTCTCGCCGGCGGCTATACGCTCGGCCTGGCCGCCGCCATCGTGTTCACGACCGTCGCCGTATCCACCCGCATCGGTACCGACCTTCTTTCCACGCTGACGGCGATGTTCAACCCGCTGCCGGCGATCGCGCTGCTGCCGCTGGCACTGCTCTGGTTCGGGCTCGGTGCGCAGAGCCTGATCTTCGTCATCGTGCATTCGGTGTTATGGGCGGTGGCGCTCAACACCCATACCGGCTTCACGTCGGTGAGCCAGACGCTGCGCATGGCGGGCCAGAATTGCGGATTGCGCGGCATTTCCTACGTCGCGCTGCTGCTCGTTCCCGCGGCGTTTCCCTCGATTCTCACCGGGCTGAAAATCGGCTGGGCCTTCGCCTGGCGCACGCTGATCGCCGCCGAGCTTGTGTTCGGCGCAAGCTCGCGCTCCGGCGGTCTCGGCTGGTTCATTTTCGAGAACCGCAATCAGCTCGAAACGGCTTCCGTCTTTGCCGGCCTGCTGACCGTGATCCTGATCGGACTGTTCGTGGAAAGCGTCATCTTCCGCAGCATCGAGAACGCCACCGTCCGGCGCTGGGGAATGCAGAGCTGAGCGAATTCGCCGCGCCGCCCGACAACGCCCGCCCCCCGACATCCTTGCAACCGACGTGAGCACGACCGCAATGCAACTCCCCGACAGCGCGCGCAAGGTGGCGGAAGCCGCCCGCAATCTCGGTCTCGACGTTTCGGTGCGGGAAATGGAAGCCTCGACGCGCACCGCCGAGGAGGCCGCCGCCGCCTGCGGCGTTACCGTCGGGCAGATCGTCAAGTCGCTGCTTTTTCTCGGCGCCGCCAGCGGCAAGCCCTATCTGCTGCTGGTATCGGGCAAGAACCGCGTCGACGAGGACGGCGTCGCCGTGCGCCTCGGCGAAAAGCTGACGCGTCCCGACGCCCGGGCGGTACGCGACATTACCGGCTTTGCGATCGGCGGCATTCCGCCCTTCGGCCACGAGACGCCGCTTGCCACCTATATCGATTCCGACCTGCTGGCCTATGAGGTCGTCTGGGCGGCGGCGGGAACGCCGCGCGCGGTGTTCGCGGTCGCCCCGCGCGCGCTCAAGCAGGCGTTGGGCGCGCAGGACATCGCGGTGCGCGGATAGCAGCGGCGCGGCGAGCCTGGCCGCGGCAGGCCGCCGCATGGTTAACGGCCCGCTTATATGCGCAACGCCCATGTTCAATTGCGATTAAGACGTTGTCTGTATTTTCGGCCCGTTTCACGGGACGAAATCTGCATGGCCCTGGCGCAACGCGCAACCGCATTTGCGGCGCAGATCCGGCAATGGGTCGCGCAGCGCAATCCGGTATGGCTGCTGGTGCTGCCGACCATCGCTGCGCTGGCGACCGGGGTGGCGCTGGTCGCCTATTATCTTCCCGGTCTCATGCAGTCGGCCGCGATCGAAGCTGCCTATCGCAGCAATATCGACATGGCCGAACAGATGAAAATCTCGCGCGACTATTACGCGGAGCACGTGGTCGCCAAGGCGATGAAGAGCGGCGTGCTGCGGCCGGACATCGCGCACGGCGACGACCCGCATGCGCTGCCGTTTCCGGCCACCGTGCTGAAGGACATTTCCGAACTGACCCGAGACAGAAGCACGACATTCGTGCTGGTCAGCCCCTATCCCTGGCCGCACCGGACCGACCGGACCATGGACGATTTCCAGACCGGGGCCTGGCAAACGTTCCAGCAAAATCCGCAGGCCATCGTCAGGCGACAGGACGTGGTCGGCGGCAAGCGCGTGCTGCGGGTGGCCGTCGCCGACGTCATGACGCGCGAAAACTGCATCGCCTGCCACAACGCGCATCCGCAATCGGCAAAACAGGACTGGAAGCTGGGCGACGTGCGCGGCGTGATGGAAGTATCCCGTCTCATCGAACCCTATCTGGCGGCCGGCGAACAGCGCGGCCGCATGGTCGCCGGCGTGCTCGCGGTCTCCGGCCTGACCGTCTGCCTGCTGCTGCTCGCCTTCACGTTCCTGGTTGCGCGGCGCACCCGCGAGAAGCGGGAAGCCGACGCGCGCCTGCGCGACGCGTTCGATCTGATCCCGCAGGGCATCGTCCTGCTCGATGCCGAAGACCGCTTCGTGCTCTGGAACAAGCAATATGCCAATCTGTGCGTCGAGCGCGAGCCGCTGATCGCCAAGGGCGTGCGGTTCGGCGACGTGCTGCGGGCCGGCGTCGACAAGGGCGTCTTCGTCGACGCGATCGGACGGGAGGACGACTGGTTGGCTCTGCGAATGGCACGGCATCGTCTGTCGCAGAATTCCGAGGAACGGCAATTGTCGGACGGACGCTGGGTGCGCATCGAGGAGCGGCGCACCTCGGACGGCGGTTCGATCGGACTGCGTATCGACATCACCGGGATGAAGCAGCGCGAAGAGACGCTCCGGCTCCTGTTCGAGAACAATCCGCTGCCGATGTGGGTTTACGACGTCGAAACGCTGGAATTTCTCGACGTCAACACCGCCGCGATCGATCATTACGGCTACAGCCGCGAGCGCTTCGCGCGGATGACGCTATTGGACATCCGCCCCGCGGAGGACCACGACAAGGTGCGGGCGTTCTGCGCGCGCATCAAGGGCGAAGATTACAGCGGCAATTACTGGCGGCATCTGAAGGCCGACGGAACCGAAATCTATGTCGTCACCTATGCCCGCGCCCTGACCTACAAGGGCCGCAAGGCATCGATCGTCGCGGTGCTCGATTCGACCGAACGCAAGCGTGCCGAGGAGGAGCTGGCCAGCACCCGCGAGTTCCTCGACACCATCATCGAGAACGTTCCCGCCAGCATCATCGTCAAGAACGCGAAGGACATGACCTATGCCTTCGTCAACCGGGCGGCGGAAAAGACGTTCGGCTATTCGCGCAACGATGTGGTGGGCAAGACCAGCGCCGACATTTTCGCGCCGGAGATGGCGGCCAAGATCGCCGCAAGCGACCGCCTGCTGCTGGAGACGCGCGGCGACATGGTGATGGAGGGCCTGCCGACGCTGACGCCCGGCAACGGCCTTCGCTTCCTCACCACCACCCGGCTGCCGATTTTCGACAAGCAGGGCGAGGCGCAATACCTGCTCAGCCTGTTCGAGGACGTGACCGACCGCAAACAGGCGGAAGCCCGCATCGCCCATATGGCGCATCACGACCATTTGACCGATCTGCCCAATCGCGCAAGCTTCAACCAGCAATTCGAGCAGGCGATCGCGCGCGCCGCCGAAAGCGGCCAGTCCTTCGCCATCCTGTCGATCGACTTCGACCGCTTCAAGGAAATCAACGACGTCTTCGGCCACATCACCGGCGACATGCTGCTCACCATGGCCGCGCAGCGGCTGAAAGCGGCGGCGGAAGGCGCCTTCCTCGCCCGCATCGGCGGCGACGAATTCATCGTCATCGTCGAGGGCGACGGCCTCAAGGAGCGGATCGATGCGCTGGCCGCGCGTCTTGTATCCGCCATACACGACAGCTTCGAGTTCGACGGACGCCAGTTCCGCATCGGGCTGAGCATCGGCATCGCCGTCTATCCGCTCGATGCGAACGACGCCGCGACCCTGGTCGCCAATGCCGACGCCGCGCTTTACCGCGCCAAGACCGACGGGCGCGGCGCGATCCGCTATTTCAAGCCGGAAATGGACCGCAAGCTGCGCGAAGGCCGCGCGCTGCAGCGCGACCTCGAAGCGGCCATCGCCGCCGGCGGCCTGTCGCTCGAATACCAGCCGCAGGCGCGCATCGGCGGCGGCATCGTCGGCTTCGAAGCGCTGGTGCGCTGGCGGCACGCGACGCGCGGTCCGGTGCCGCCGTCGACGTTCATTCCCATTGCGGAGGAAAGCGGACTGATCCTTTCGCTCGGGGAATGGGTGCTGCGCGAAGCCTGCAGCGAGGCCGCGTCGTGGCCCAATCCGCTGCGCGTCGCCGTCAATCTTTCGCCGGTGCAGTTCAAGCATGGCGATCTGCCGGCGCTGGTGCACGCCATCCTGCTGGAAACCGGCCTGTCCGCGAGCCGGCTGGAGCTGGAAATCACCGAGAACGTGCTGATCGGCGATTTTTCGCGCGCGCTGTCGATCCTGCGGCGGCTGAAGGCGCTCGGCGTGCGCATCTCCATCGACGATTTCGGTTCCGGCTATTCGTCGCTGTCCTATCTGCAGTCGTTCCCGTTCGACAAGATCAAGATCGACCGCGCCTTCGTCTCGCATATGGACCGCGACGCCCAGTCGCTTGCCATCGTGCGCGCGGTCATCGGGCTGTGCCGCGGCTTCGACCGTACCGTGCTGGCGGAGGGCGTGGAAACGCAATCGCAGCTCGACGCGCTGACGCGCGAAAAATGCGACGAGGTGCAGGGCTATCTGATCGGCCGTCCGCAGCCCATCGCCCGCCAGGCCGCTCTGGTCGGCCGCGCGCCGGAACCGCGCGAAGCGCTCAAGCGCGCCTGAACGGGCGCGCGTGCGCTAGAGCGAGATGACTTCAGGTTGAATCAAGGTGCCAATCTAATATCTTCATGAGCATGATCTTTTCCGAACGCGATTATGCACTTGCCAAAGGACACCCCAGATATAGGGGTCCGGGCGGGAGCCCTTTCTAGGCGTCGGATTTGGGCTTTCGCTTCTTTTTGGCCTTCAGCTTTTTCTCGTATTCAGCCCACCCCTCTGCGGGCGGCTTTACGGCAAGGGCGCGCTTGATCGCTTCATCAAACTTCATGTTGATCTTGAGCGGACCTTCGCGCTTGGCTTTGGCCGTCATTTGTAGACATCCTTCCGATTGTCTATGTCCAACACGATGACCTGATGAGGGTTGCCCTTCACGCTGTACAAAATTCTGTAATCTCCTGACCGCAGACGGTAGACCGGCTCACCATCGTAAAAAACATCGGTTAGTTTTTTGCACCCATTGGGGTACGGGTCGCCTGCCAGCGTTTCTATTTTCCGCTTTATCTGCCCTCGAATCTTCGCCGGAACCGAACCCTTTAGGAATTTGAGTGCGGCACCGGAATACGAAAATCCGAAGAGCCCCGTCACGTCTCTAGTTCGCTCAATTTCTCACTCAACGCCTTACCATTTACGAGTTGATCTTTTCCTGACGACAAGTCGGCGATGCGAGCACGCGCAACCGCACTATCAAGATCGTCTTCAGCCATTTCGAGCGCGATGTCTTCAAGACGCTGACCGGCTGCAACATGCGCGCGGACACGACGCAAAACTTCATCGCTGGTCGGCACGGGATAATCCGCAATACGGTCAGGCGTGATCTTGCGACCGTAGTTGAAACGCCACCGCTCTTGCCGGATCACCGCCGCTGCGATGTAAAGAAGCTCGCGCGCGACGCCCTTCTTCGGTACGAGAATCAGACAATCGTCAGTTACGCCGCACGGCCACTTCTGCACATGGGCGCGGCCGATACTTCCTGTGCTCGGCACAGAAACAAACGGCGGCTCGATAACGTCGTCGAAATCAAAAAAGCCGTAACACCCATTGTCGATGCCGCTCGCAGAAATGATGAGGGCCTTCCCGGGCGTAAGACCTTCCTTGCTGTGCAGAGATTTTTGGCCGTAGTAGATGTCGAAATAAGTGCTGATGACGGACTTATTGTTCGTGGCTTCAAACAGTTCCTCTGACTCGCCCTTAATCTCTCGATAGTTCTTAGGCGTCAGCTCGCCGCTGGCTACAGCATCATTCAGGATCGCAAGCTCAGGGGCGTGCGCCACCACAAAGGCCGCGCCATTGCGCGTCAAAAGGGCCGACTGTTCGCTGACCTCATCTTCTGACAGTGGCCGCGCAGGAATGTAATACCCGGCGTCCCATCCGGCATTTTCAATGAGCGGAGCCCATCCGCAAAAGCCGGGAATGGTCTCTCGTTTTTGGAACGCCCGAAGGGCAAGCGTTAACTGCTCCCCATCGCAGGGGACGCGCACGCTCTTGCGTCGTCGGAAGCCGTCATTCTCGATGCGGGCAAAGTAAACAGAATGGTTTGCCGGGTGCTTTACACCCTTCGTCATCAGCAAGATCACAGTGTATGACGACGCATAAGGCGCAAACAGTTCGTCGGGCAGGACGATAACGCCGTCGAGCGTGTTCTTTTCAAGAACCGACTTGTGCCAACTCGTTTGCTTGCTCAACAAAGAGCGCGGGACAACAACCCCAAGTCTGCCACGTTGCTGAAGCCCGTCGAGTGAGCGGCTGATAAATCGTTCGGGCGGCGTATCGGTCTTGGCATGCGGAAACGGCGGATTCGTCAGGACGACGCTCGCCTTGCCTACCGGGTACGCGGATGAGGTGAAGCAATCTCCGCGATGCACGCTCGTTGAGCCATCGCCGCGCAAGATCATATTCGCGACGCAAAGCGCGGCGGTGACTGGTTCTTTGTCGAAACCGATAAGGCGCTTCTGAATGATTTTGACGACTTGCGCTTTCGACAAATGCTCGTGAGCGCCGATGCGGTTCATAACCGCGATCAAAAAACCTCCGGTGCCGCAGCTAGGATCGAGGACGACATCGGTGGATTCAACGTCGAGCAACGCCGCCATAAACTCAGCGACGTGACGAGGCGTGAAATACTGCCCAATCGTATTGCCGCCGGTGTAGCGAAAAAACGCTTCGTACAAATGGCCGAGATAGTCGTGTTCGGCCGTCAGCACCGTGACGTTCAACAATTCGAGGATCGTAACGATCCGACGAGCGTTGACCGCCAGTTGTTCGTTCGCTTCATCAACGCGGATGCTCTTGGCGAGGTCCGCTTTCTTGGCTTTCCAAAACGCCTTACCGCAGGCGGCGTTTATGTCTTCCAGGATATGCGCGGGGTCTTTGCGGATGTTTCCCTTGGATTGCCACAACGCCAACATGATCGCGCCGACAACAGCCGGCCGAAACTCGTCCTTGATACCAGACTCGCGGAGCAACCGATTAATTTCATCGGCGCGATCCGCGAGGACTTGCGGCGGCGGAACGGATGGCCGTATCTCGCGCGGCGCCCCCGGCGCGGTCAAACGCTCAAAGTCAGCCCTATTCGGTATCCAGCCGATCGGTTTGTTTTCATAAGTGACGGGCATCCATCTTGTGCCCATCCACTTGTGAATCCGAACAACGAAATTCTCTTCGGACGTTCCTGCGAGTGCAATCGCGAGCGGAGCAAAACCGGCATCAATGCACGCGCGTCCGTAGATCGTGGTTACTTCCTTGACGGCTTGTTCAAGGTCATCAACGTCCGCTTTGACCTCGATTACTGCGAGAGGTTGGAGCGTTGCGCGATCAACCAAGAACGCTTCTGGCCTGCCGTCGCCCTTGCCGCTCTTGCTGATCCCTTGAAGTATCGGGGCGAGGTGAGCATGGTCCTTGTATTCATGCTGACGCAACATTTCGCCAGCGGGCGGACGACGGACGTCCCAGCCCTGTCCGCGAAGAAGCTCAGTCAAGAGTTCTTCGGCTCTGACTTCGGCAATACGAATGACGCGAGCGGGCATTTACGCGTGTCCCGCCGGACGCCGCAGCATAAGACGTTTGCCTGAAATCTTTTTCAGACCTTCGACGGTGCGCTGGCCGTCGGTTACGCCACGGTGATTGTAACGGAAATCGAACTCAGCAAGATACTGATCCATGTAGTGCGCGCCGATATGGTGAAAGGTGCCATTCACGCCGCGCTTAAACAGCGAAAAATACCCTTCAACCGTATTGGTATGCGCGTCACCTCTGACGTACTCGCCTGAGCCGTGCGAGACAGTGGTGTGAGAAGCGTAGCGCATGGCGGGTGCCCGATACGCTTGAAGCTCGTCCGTCATCAAGTGAGCGGAGTAGTCAAGATGCTCGTCAAGAACGTGCTTCAACGTCTTGCCGGACACCTTCTTGATGGTCCGCGAGCGCACCCGTCCGCCGCGCTCGACCAAGGCGACGACCGGAATTTTCTTCGTGCCGCGCCCCTTCTTGCTCGGCTTCCCGCCGCGCTTCGGCTTGCCGCCGACGTATGTCTCATCAACCTCGACAATCTGACCGCCCGAACCGAGCTTGTCCGAGAAACCGCTGTCACGCAGCGCGTAGCGGATGCGATGCATCATGAACCAAGCGGTCCGGTAAGAGCCGATGTCGAGCATGCGCTGAATTTGCGCGGCGCTCACGCCCTTCTTGGACGAGCACAGCATGTACCAAGCGACGAGCCATTTCCGCAGCGGCACATGGGAGCTTTCGAAGATCGTGCCGACTGTGACAGTGAAGGTGCCGCCGCAGCCGTGGCACTCACGCAGGCCCGCGCGGATGCCCTTCGCGGGGTTCGCGGCGATGTCATAGACCTTCGTGTTGTCGCAGTGCGGGCAGACAGGGCCGTTCGGCCAGCGGACCGCCTCAAGATACTCGCGCGCAGCCTCATCCGTGGCGAAATGGGCCATGATCTGCGTCAAATCGAGGTTTTCAGGGGTCTTGGTCATGACACATCTCTCAGCCTATGACCGTATACTAGCACTTGCGAGGACCTTCGTCAAGTGCATAATCGCGTTTCCGAAAACCGGTTCCCACTTTTCGGGATCATGCTTTAGACGCAGCGCCCGCCGTCGACCTCCACGACATTGCCGGTGACGAATTGCGCCTCGTCGGACGCGAGAAACAGCGCCACATTGGCGATGTCCTGCGGCAGCGCCAGCCGACCGAGCGGGACGGTGGCGATGAACTTCTCGCGCATGCCCTCCGCATTGCCGAGAAAGGTGGCGAGCAGCGGCGTGTCGGTCGCCACCGGAGCGATGGCGCAGACCCGGATTTTCTCCGGCGCCAGTTCCACCGCCAGCGTCCTGGTCAGGATATGCACCGCGCCCTTGGTGGAATTATAGGCGGAGAGTCCCGGCCGCGGGCGCAGGCCTGCGGTCGAGCCGATATTGATGACGACGCCGCCGCCGCTGCGCCGAAACGGCGCCACCACGGCCTGCATGAACAGGAACACGCCCTTGACGTTGACGGCGAATACGCGGTCGAATTCCGCCTCGCTGATGTCGAGCAGCGGCTTGTTGACATGGCTGATGCCGGCATTGTTGACGAGAATGTCGATCTTGCCGAACGCCTTCTCGGTCGCCGCGACCGCCGCATCGATGTCGGCGCGGCTGGCCACGTCGCAGCGCAGGAAGATGGCGTCCTCGCCGAACCTGCCGGCGACGCTCCGGCCCGCCTTCTCGTCGATGTCGAGCACGGCGACCCTTGCGCCCTCGCGCACGAATGTCTCCGCCATTGCCGCGCCCATCCCGGATCCCGCGCCGGTGACGATCGCAACCTTGTCCTTCAGGCGCATGTTCCCCCCCTGCCGTCGCCGCTATTGCGGCATTGCCCCCTGCGCGGCGTTGAGCCAGGCAAGGCCGTCCTCGGTCCGCTCGCGCGGAAAATACTCGGCCGCGACGAAGCCATGATAGCCGAGGCGGTCGAGCGCGGCATAGATCGCCGGATAATGCACCTCGCCCTCGTCCGGCTCGTGCCGGTCGGGCACGCCTGCGACCTGCACATGCCCGACCAGCGGCAGGTGCGCCTGAAAGCGGCGGATCAGGTCGCCGCCGACGATCTGCGCATGATAGAAATCGAACTGGATTTTCACGTTCGGCCTGCCGACCTTGGCAAGGATGTCGGCGGCCTGTTCGGCGCTGTTGAGGAAATATCCGGGGCGGTCGCGCGGATTGATCGGCTCGATCAGCAGCAGGATCCCTTTTTCCGCCGCAAGGTCGGCGGCACGCGCCAGATTGGCGGCGAACGTGCGCCCGGCCGCCGCCCGCTCGCCGGCATCCACCTTGCCTGCAAGGCAGTGGATCGCGCGTCCGCCGATCGACAGGATATAGTCGAGCGCCTGTGCGAACAGCGCCTCGAAGTCGCGCTCGCGCCCGGGCTTGGCCGCCATGCCGAATTCGCCCTCCCCGCCGCGCTCGGTGTTGATGCCGAGCATCGTCAGGTCGTGCCGCCTGAGTTCCGCCCTTACCGCCTGTGCCGGCGTGTCGTAGGGAAACTGCCCCTCGACTGCGGCAAAGCCGGCGCGCGCCGCCGCGCCGAAGCGTTCGAGCAGCGGACGGTCGGAAAACAGATAGGCGACGTTGGCGGCGAAACGGGGCATTCGTGTATCCTTGGCGTCATGGCCGGGCCCGTCCCGGCCATCCGTGTCTTCACGTTCGTCGCATGCCATAGACGGCCGCGCCGGTCATGAGGCAAGTAAGCAGGACATAGCCGGCGGGGACAAGCATGCGACCGGGCCGGCCTGTGGCCGCATTGCCCGGCCCTGCGGTGCAAGGGAAACGACATGTCCGCCAACGACGCCTTCCATATCGCCGTGATCGGCGGCGACGGCATCGGGCCCGAAGTGATGGCGCCGGCGCTGGCGCTGCTCGACCGGGTCGCCGCCGCAACGCCGGGCCTGAACCTGCGCTTCAGCGCGGCGCCGGCCGGCGCCATCCACTACCGCGAGACCGGCGCCTCGCTGCCCGAAAGCACGGCGAAGCTGTGCGAACGGGCCGACGCCATCCTGCTCGGCGCCTGCGGCATGCCCGACATCCGCTACCCCGACGGCACCGAAATCATGCCGCAGGTGGAGTTGCGCTTTCTCTTCGACCTGTATGCCGGCGTGCGGCCCTGTCGCCTCATTCCCGGCGTGCCCTCGCCCATAGTCGGCGCCGACCGGCACGGCATCGACCTTGTCGTCATTCGCGAATCCACCGAAGGCCTGTTCGCCTCCATGGGCAAGGGCGAGGTAACGAAAGACGAGGCGCGCGAAACGCTGCGCATCACCCGCCACACCTCGCAGCGGCTGTTCGACTTCTCGTTCCGTTTCGCCCGGCGGCGTGCGGCACGCGGCGGTAAGGGCACGCTCACCTGCGTCGACAAGGCCAACGTGTTCAAGGCATTCGCCTTCTTCCGTGCGATTTTCGAGGAGCGCGCAAAAGCCTTTCCCGAGGTGAACGCCGAACGGCTTTATGTCGATGCCTGTGCGGCGCTTCTGGTGAAGCGGCCCTGGGACTTCGACGTGATGGTGACCGAGAACATGTTCGGCGACATTCTCTCCGACCTCACCGCCGGCCTGATCGGCGGCATGGGCATGGCGCCCTCCGCCGATATCGGCGACCGCAACGCGGTGTTCCAGCCCTGCCACGGCACCGCGCCCGACATCATGGGTCAGGGCAAGGCCAACCCGACCGCGATGCTGCTCTCCGCCGCGCTGATGCTCGACTGGCTGGCCGACAAGCACGACCACAGGCCGGCGGCGGTCGCGGCGGAAAAAATCGAACGCGCCGTGGACGCCGCCTATCGCAGCGGCGTGCGCCCGTTCGATCTCGGCGGCAGCGACGGAACGAACGCGGTGGCGGGGAAGGTGATGGCGGCGCTGTGATGCCTGCGTCGTTCCGGGCCCTTCGTCAGGGCGAGAACCGGGATCGCTGGCGGGATTTCAGCCGCGACAACAAGGCTCGCCCGTACTGCACGGACCCGAACCGCGCATCCATCGATGCGTGACGACGGATTGCGCAAGCCGGCAACGGCCGCATCGGGATAAATTGACCCCTCCTGTCACGCCCTTCGCCGAGGGGCCTCGGCCGGCGCCGCCCACGCAGCAGTGGGATAATTCCCATCAGCACAGGTCTCAGCATGCGCACGGCCGCCTTCTGCCCACAGGCGCAGCATTTCTCCATAAATATATTTGGTAAATCAACACATTGACCAATGTGGGACAATGCCCATCTATTTGCCCACAGAACTTGTGGGCTGTTTTGTGGTTGACCCTGCGCCCCCAGCGGCGTTCGATCCCGCACCGAAGCGCACCGGGGCTTGCGAAAAGCACCGGCAACGACGCCGACAAGAACGACGCCGGGAATGCCGCAACGACGGCGAGGAAACGCTGAGAAGCGAGGGAGCAGGTGCGATGAACGCACAGGAGCTGCTGCAGGAAATCTCCGATTATTGCCGCCAGTCGGGGCTTGCCGAATCCACCTTCGGCCGCCGCGCGGTCAACGACGGCAAGCTCACCAGCCGACTGCGTTATGGCGGGCGCGCCACCACCGAGACGCTCGACCGCATCCGCACTTTCATGTCTACCGGCCGCAATCTCGAAGGCGGCCGGCCGATGGTGATCGAGCGCCGTCCGCTCGCCGCGCCCTTCCCGCCTCCGCCCGCCGCACCCGCACCGCGCCCGGCGATTTCGGCAGCCAACGACCCGCAGCGCAATTTTCGCTTCTTCGACAACCGGCAGAAATATCTGCTGTTCGTGAATACCTGCTCGGAAAAGTGGGTGGTGGCCAACCGCGTCGCACTGGAAATCGCCAACATCCATCCCAGGCCGCCGGCCGTGCGCGTGTTCGATGCCGGGATGGGCGACGGCACCGTGCTCACGCGCGCGATGCGCGCCATGCACCACAAATATCCGAACATGCCGTTCTACATTTCCGGCAAGGAGATCAGCCTGGAGGACATCCGCCTCACGCTGGAAAAAATGCCGGACCGCTTCTTCGAGCATCCCTCCACCGTGCTCGTCCTCACCAACATGTATTATTCGGAAGCGCCGTGGCTGACGGTGAAGTCGCCGGCCGCCGCCGGCAGCCTGGTCTGGCACGAGGTCGCGCTGACCGGAAATACCTCGCACGATTTCGAGGAGCAGATCACCGGCCTGCAGGATTTTCTCTCCGAGAACTGGAAGGCCGGCGTAAGCGCCAAGACCGGCAATCCGGTCTACGAGCGTCCGGTCGTGCTGGTGCTGTACCGGCAGGATCACAAGTTCATGCTCGATCCGGTGATCCCCAAGCGCGGCCATGCCTTCGCGGATTTCGATCTGGTCATTGCCTCGCAGCCCTATCGCCTGCGCGCGCCGGTCGAGTTCAAGGCCGGAAAGGTGATCGCCCCGCTGGCCCGCGCGCTCGGTCCAGGCGGGCGGCTGATCGCCATCCATTCGCACGGGCAGGATCCGGGAATCGAGATCGTCCAGAAAGTTTGGCCGGACGACAATCCGTTCGTGCACGACCGCCATGCCATCCTGCGCGAGGTCAAGCGCGTGCTCGGGCCTGCGGCGCGCGACCTGAATTTCAACACCTATGCCGACAACCGCTCCATCTTCCAGTACAAGATGCACACGCTGCCCAACGAGGTCACCGGCTCGATCGGCACCTCGACCGCGCTCGCAGCGTGGAATGCGGCGATCTATGTGGCGCAGGTGGAGGACGACCGTCTCAACGAGGCGGTCAAGGACGCCCGCTATATCGAGGCCACGCGAGAGGTGCTGCGCAAGCATAACGGGCTGTGGTTCAACGACGAGTCCTATGTCATCTCGCGAAGGCGCGAGTGACCGCCATGCCGCCAGCGCTACTGCCGACAGTCACCTCCGCCATGCGGCCGCAGCCTTCGCCCGAAAGCGCGATCGCCGCGTTTCTGCGCGGCTATTCGCTGGAGGCGACGCGCCCGAAGGACGCCGACATCGCCGCGCTGAAGGCCGCCGCCGCGCCCGGCACGCGCGTCTATCTCAGCGCGGTGCCGACGCGCGCGCCGGAGGAGTTGCTGGCGCAGGCGGTCGCACTGCGCGCGGCCGGTTTCGAGCCGGTGCCGCATCTCGCCGCGCGCAATTTCGCATCCGCCGCGCAGCTCTCCGCGCTGCTGGCGCAGTTGTCCGCCCAGGCCGCGGTGGACAGCGCGCTCACGATTGCCGGCGACCGCGACCATCCGGCCGGACCGTTTGCCGGCGCGCTCGAACTGATCGAAAGCGGGCTGTTGCAGCAGCACGGTCTGCGCCGCATCGGCATTGCCGGGCATCCGGAAGGACACCCGCGCCTGTCCGCCGATGCGCTGATGCGCGCGATGGCAGCCAAGATCGACGCCGCCGAGCAAGGCGGGCTCGATGTCGAGATCGTGACCCAGTTCTGTTTCGATGCGCAGACGATCCTGGCGTGGATCGAGAAGCTGCGCGATTTCGGCATCGAGCGGCGAATCCGTGTCGGCATGGCGGGCCCGACCGGGCCGACCGCGCTGCTGCGCTATGCCGCGCGCTGCGGCGTGAAGGCTTCCGCCGCCGGCGCCGCGCGCAGCGGAGGCCTGGTCAAGCACCTGTTCGGCGTCAGCACGCCCGACACGATCGTGCGCGCGCTGGCGGAGCGGCAGGGCGGCCCGGGCGACGTCACCGCGCACTTCTTCTCCTTCGGCGGCGTCGATGCCACCGCCCGCTGGGCCGCCGCGGCGGCGCACGGACATATCGCGCTCGATCCGCAGGGCGGATTTTCGGTCAGCCGGAGCTAGCCAGCGGAATTTCCGTTGTGCCAGCGCGCGCGGGCGCTTGAGGGCCGACCAAGGTCGGGAGCGCGATCGAGTTCGGCCCGCGAGACTGAGGCGGACCGCGCACCGGCCACGGTTCAGAAAGCGGCCTCGAGCAGCGCGCGGACGGCTTCGCGGCCTGCTTCGCGCGGCACCCGGATATCGAGCTTCGCGACTTCCTCGGCGACAAATCCGATCTTGTCTTCATCCAATCCGAGGTCGCGCAGGCGTTTGGGGATTGGAAAATCCGCGACGAACTCTTCCAGCACGGCCGCCGGATCGCGGTCGCCGAAGACCGGCGCAAGACGCTCGCGCGCTTCCGGCGCAGCCTGCAGGTTGAACCGCGCCACATGCGGCAGCACGATTGCGTGCGTCTGCGCATGCGGCAGGCCGAGGCCGCCGAGCACATGCGCGAGCTTGTGATGCAAAGCCGTGCCCGCGCTCAGCACCATGCCGGCAAGCCAGGCCGCAACCAGGCATTGCGCGCGCGCCTCCCGGTCGCCGCCATCCGCCACCGCGCGCGGCAGATATCGCGCGAACAGCCGCATCGCCTCGCAAGCATAGGCGACGGAGACCGGCGTGCGCTCGCCGATCCACAATCCCTCGATGCAATGCGCGACGGCGTTCATGCCGCTCGCCGCCGTGACCGGCGCAGGAAGCGCAAGCGTGAGTTCGGGGTCGTAGAGGACGGTGCGCGGAACGACCTTTTCGCTGCGCCCGGTGAATTTGCGCTCGCCATCGCTGGTGCCCCAGATCGGGCTCGCTTCCGAACCGGAATAGGTGGTCGGCACGGCGACGATCGGCAGCGACAGTTCGAGCGCAATCGCTTTGGCAAGTCCGATGGCGGCGCCGCCGCCGACTGCGACCAGCCCGTCCGCGCGACCGCGTTTTGCTTCCTCGATTCCCGCCGCAGCCACCGCCTTCGGCACATGGATGACGGCTTTCGCATGCAGGCCGATGCAGCGGCTGCCGAGCTGCCGCGCGATCCCGGCGCCGAGCCGCGCGCCGCTGCCGGGTGTGGCGATCGCCAGCACGTGGGTCAGCGAAAGGCGCTCCGTCTCTCCCACAATGCGCGCTGCGGCACCGGCGGCAAACACCACGCGCTGACGCGGCGCGTCATGCACAAAGTCTGGTTGCGGCATCGCCATTCTCGTTGCAACGGCGCGGGCCCGAAGCCCGCGTTTTTTGCGACACAGGAAGGCCGGTCCGGCGCCGGCGGCGCCTCAGTTCAGTTCCCGCCAGATGCCGAGCGCCTCCTGCGCCGGACGGTCGGAAATCGAGAACAGCACCGTCTCGCCTTCCACGCGGTGCGAATAGGGATGCCAGGTCGGAGCGACGAACACGTCGCGCGGGCCCCATTCCAGCGTCTCGTTTCCGACCCGGGTCGCGCCTTTGCCTTCGAGGCAGACGAAGATCGTGGCGTCGGTGGAGCGGTAGGTTTCGGTCCTGAAATTCGCCGGCAGCAACGAAAGGTTGGCGCCCATGGTCGGCGACGACCATCCGCCGTTGAACGGATTGGCATAGCGCAGGCGATAGCCGTGATGCCTGTCGGGATCGCCGGTGCGCTTCAGGCGATCGAGGATCGGCCGCACCCGGTCATAGGCGTAGTTGATGATCGGCGAGCGGATCATCGCCGTATCGGTGCCGTCCGGCAGCACGCCGGAGCCGTAGCGCCACAGCGAATCGTTGTCGACGCGGGCGGTGTTCTGCACCGCGTCGTCGAGATGCTCGGCAAAGGCGGTTTCGAAGAAATTCACCGTCGGCACGTCGAGCACGTCGAGCCAGATCATCGGCTGTTTCGATTCGTTGCCGTGGTCGTGCGCGGTCCAGTTCGGCGTCAGCACGAAGTCGCCGTATTTCATGATCGTCTTTTCGCCGTCGACCTGGGTATAGGCGCCCTCGCCGTCGAGAATCAGGCGGATGGCGCTTGCGGTATGACGATGCGCGCCGGCAATCTCGCCGGGCAGGATCAGCTGCAACCCGGCATAGAGCGTGTTGGTGATGCGCGACTGCCCGCGCAGAGCCGGATTTTCCAGAACCAGCACGCGGCGCTCGGCTTCCTGCGCGGTGAGCAGGCCGCCGGATTCCTCGACCATCGGCTTGACCGTGTCGAAATGCCAGATCGCCGGCGCCGCCTGGGTTCTCGGCTCCTTGGCGACGAGATCTTTGAGAATTTCCCACAGCGGCGTCATGTCGTGCTGGGAAATCTTGTCGTAGAAGGCGGCGCGTCTGGGATCCTTGCTGCCCTCGTAAATCCGGGCTTTCTTGCTGTCGCTTCGCGCGGGAGCGGCGGTGGCGGCGTCCATGGATATCCTCCGAAGCTTCAGTCTGTCGACCGCAGGATAGTTACTCCCGCAACCGAAATACAGGGCAAAGCGCGCCGGCGCGGCTGCGGCATGACAGACATACGCGGCACGGTGGGCCGGCTCAGGTATTCACCGAACCGCCGTCCACCGCAACGGTCTGGCCGGTGACGAAATCGCTCTCGCCGGAGGCCAGAAACACAAGCGCGCCGAGCAGATCCCGCGGATAGCCGTCGCGCTTGATGGCGCGGCTGGCGATCACCGGCGCGCGGGAAGCCTCGAGATGGGCGGTGTTTTCAAGCCCGGTCTCGCTCAGAATCAGTCCCGGCGCCAGCGTGTTGACGCAGATATTGTGGGCGCCGAGTTCGCGCGACAGCGCGCGGGTGAAGGAAACGACGGCGCCTTTCGAGGTGACATAATGCAGGAAGTCCGGCAGGCCCTTATAGGCGGTTCCCGACGCGATGTTGACGATCTTGCCGCTCTTGCGTGCGATCATGTGCGGCGCCGTGTGCTTCACCATCAGGAAAGGACCGCGCACATTCACCGCCATCACCTTGTCCCACAGCGCGGTGTCGATGTCGGTGACCTTGACCGGCGGCAGCGTCGAATAGACTGCGGCGTTGTTGACCAGAATATCGATCTGCCCGAAGCGATCCAGCGTCGAGGCGACCAGCGCCGCAACCTGCGCTTCCTCGCTCACATCGAAAACATGGCTGGCCACCATGTCGGCGCCGTGCGCGGCAGCGATTTCGGCGGCGAGCGCTCCCCCGTCGGCGATATCGGCGATCATCACCCGCGCGCCGGCTTCGGCCAGCGCACGGCAATAATGCGCGCCGATGCCCCTCGCGCCGCCGGTGACGATGGCCGCGCGGCCGGCAAGTCGTGTCATGGCATTCTCCTCCGTTCGCACCGCGCTGTTCCGGGGCGGTCCGCGGACCGATTTTAAGACGACTGCGGGATTGCCGGGTCAAGCCCGGCAATGACGAAGCGGAAATTTCCGGATACCAAGAACGAAACGCTGCAGGACCATGGACCCATGCATCCGGATACGCCCGACCGTCTCGCCATCCGCGACCTGATCGAAAACTGGGCGCTGTGGCGCGACGCACGCCTTTGGGACCGCTTCCGCACCGTCTGGCACGACGACGGGCGCATGATGGCGACCTGGTTTCAGGGCAGCGCCGACGAGTTCATCCGCGTGAGCCAGGAAGGCTACGAGCGGGGCGTGCGCATCCTGCACTTCCTCGGCGGCATGACCGTCGAGCTGACCGGCAGCCGCGCCATCGCACAGACCAAGATGACGATCGCACAGCGCGGCCCGGTCGACGGCGTGCTCTGCGACGTGGTGTGCACAGGCCGCTTCTACGATTTTCTCGAGAAACGCGGCGGCCGCTGGGGCCTCGTTTTGCGGCAGCCGATCTACGAGAAGGACCGGCTCGACCCCGTCGATCCGTCCGCAACGCTTTCGCTCGACCGCGAATTGCTGCGGCAATTTCCCGAGGGCTACCGCCATCTCGCCTATATGCAGGCACGCATCGGCTACACGGTGAAGACCGACATGCCGGGTCTCGACGGTCCGGAGCTTGAAGCGCTTTACGCGCGCGGCAAGGCCTGGCTGGACGGCAAGCCGCTTTAACGCGGCCGAACGCACGCGGCTGCGCATCTCCCCGTGCCTGCAGCGCATTGCAAAAATGTTCATACCGGACGGCGGCGGATCGCCGCTCCGCGCCGGCGCCGATTGATGCTCTAAATAGTTGACGAATAATTTTCATACACGTATAGGTTGTTTTGCCGACAAGGCGGGCGGGCCGACTTCGGCAGCGAAGCGGCCCCAATCCTGCTCACACAACGGAGGAGCACCGTGTCCAACTCATTGAGAATCCGAACCCCCAATTCCCGGATCGACTACATCAACGGCCTCGGTCTGGCGGCCTCGCGCGACGCCCCTGTCGCAAAACGGGCACGGCCGGCCGACGAGGCCGCCTCCGCCAACACAGTCGACGGCAGCACCGTCTCGTTCGTCGCGGGATTTCCCGTGCTGCAGAAATACGACGTGCTGAATTCCACGCTGCTGGCGCAGCTTGCCGCCAACTTCGCGCACGACCGGGAAAACGAAACCGAGCAATGGTACCGCAAATATCTTGAGGTGCTCGAGAATGTCGGCTGGGTTCTGCAAGGTTTCTCGTTTGCGAAATACAACGCCGCAAGCGCGTCTTTCACCATGGACAAGATCGTGCTGACGATCATCGCGGCTTTGGCAACGGGCAGCCAGCTTGCCGTGGTCGCCGCCGCACTCAACGCGCTGCGCGAAGCTGGCGACGACGACAAGGCGCTGACGGTGTTCGACGCCGGCGGATCGAGCGGTCCCGCCGGGAATTTCCAGATTTCCGGCGCCACCTGCGATCCCGACAAGAACACGTCAATGACGCTGGGCTCGTTCTATTTCAAGTCCACCGAGCATCGCGCGCGCTTTCTGTTCTGGGAATGGTCGTCGCAGAGCGTCAATATGTATTACTCGGCCCAGTCGGTCACGCTCAACGACCAGATCTACGCGATGGTGCGCCAGGCCGTCATCGACAAGCTCGGCGACAACGCACAGAAATATATCGCCGACATACAGATCGGGTGATTTCCCTCACACCGCCGCCACGGGCGAGCGGTCCGGCGTCCAATGCCCGACGCCGGGCCGCCAGTCTGCGGACTTCCCGAAACGTTCGCGCAGGAGAATTCAGTCATGGCATCAGCGATGGACCGGTTGCTTGAGACGCTCGGACGACACAAGGCGCGACTGCTGGCATTGCCGGGCTGCACCGGCGTCGCCATCGGCTTCAAGGTGGTCGGAGGCACGGCGACCGACCGGCTGGCCATTGTCGTTTTCGTCGAACGCAAGCGCACCGGCGTCTCGCCGGCGGAAAGTGTGCCTGCCGTCCTGGACGATGTCCCCCTCGACGTCGTCGAACGGAGATTCGGCCTTCAACTGACGGCAACGGACCCGTTCGACCGCTTCGACGAAATGTTCAGCGGCATTTCGATCGCGAGCCGCGACAACCCGCCGGCATGGGGAACCTTCGGTTGCGTCATTCACACGACCGGCACCGCCGACATTCCTGCGGGAAACTATCTGCTGACCAACCAGCATGTCCTGGAATATGCCGACCCGTCGAACCCGCACAGCACCACGCGGGAAGTCATTCAGCCCGGCAACACCGACGAGCCGGCTCCGGTCAACTACAATTGCGGAGATTACGTGAGCGGCCTGCGCAATGAAACGAACGATTGCGCGATTGCAACCATCGGCTACGGGCGTACCTGGCGAAACGAAGTTCCCAATCATCCGCTGCGGCCGGGACGCAGGGATCTCGGGGGAATCGGCGCCGCGGCCGTCAACCAGGAGGTTTACAAATACGGCGCGACGACGAAGAACACCCGCGGCATCGTCACATACGTCCATTTCGACAGTCCGAACCTGCCGATCCGGAATGCGATCTATGTGGAGAATCCCGACCGCGAGATGTGGTGTGCGAAAGGCGATTCGGGCTCCGTCCTGATCCGTTACCATGACGAAGACACCGTCGTCGGGCTGAATTTTGCCGCGGACGAAGAGACAATGCTGCCCCCGGACAAACAGCCGTCGCTACCCAACGACGTGCCGGCTTACTGGGCCGGCTTCGCATACGATATCCAGTCGCAGATGAACAATTTCGGCGGCGTGGTGACCTTGGCGCCGAATCCCTGACCGGCTCCGGACCTCGATAGCGCACGGGTTGCCGGCATCGCTGTCGAAGCGTCTTGCGGCGCGACAGGCTTTGCGCCGCGGGGTCCGGCTGCGACCGCCACAGGCCGTCAGCCCTTCCCGCTCACCTTCCGGATGAACCCGGCAAAGCCTTCGAGCTGCTGCCTGACGATGTCGAGGGTCGGCTGGTCCTTCAGCGCCAGCGTCTTCTCGTCGAATTTCTGCGGCGCGAAGGTCACGATCACTTCGGGCCGGCCAAATACCAGCGCGTCGACCGAGGTCAGTGATTGGCGCAGGTGATATTGCATGCGCGAACCGCCGAGCAGCGCAGTCGAGGCCGATTGCAGCAATACCGGCTTGTCCTTGAACGGCTGCTCCTTCATGCGCGACAACCAGTCGATTGCGTTCTTCAGCACCCCGGGGATCGACCAGTTGTATTCCGGCGAAACGATAATGATGCCGTCGGCCGCCCGCACGGCGTCGGCGAGCGCGTTGGCGGCCGCGGGAAAGCCCTCTGCCTGCAGGTCGGCATTATATAGCGGCATCTCGATCGTCGGCGACGGCTCGATCGCCATGCCGGACGGCGCCAGCGCCGGCAAGGCGCGCGCCAGCGCCGCATTGTAGGAGCCCTTGCGCAGGCTGCCGCAAACGGTGATCACATGCGCCATGATATCATTCTCCCAACCGGTTTGTCGTCTTATGACAGGAATGTCAGCCGCGCCGGATCGACGCCGACCGCGCGCGCAGCCGACAGCAGCGCGGCGACCGCGTCGTCGGGCAGCGGCACGCCGTTGCGCAGCCGCTCGGCGCGATAGCGCTCCTCCGGCTCGCCCGGCACCAGCACCTCGCCGCCGGGCACGGCCGGCTTCGAGCTTCTGACAAAATCGAGCATGCGCGCGAGCTCCGCCGGAAAGAAATGCTGCGGATCGACCTTGTCCGCATCGATGTAGAAGGAGAACATCCCTTGCGACCAGCGCCGCTCGAACGACGACGCTCCGTTGCCGGTCAGCGCTCCGCCGATCAGTTCGCACATCAGCGCCAGGCCGGAACCCTTGTGCTCGCCGAAGGCACGGATGGCGCCCTTGCCCTTCTTGTAGTCGCGCGCGCCGTCCGGGGTATAGTCGCCGTAAAGCACGTGCGGATCGCCGCTCATGGAGCCGTCCTGCGCGATCAGCGCATCGTCCGGCAATTCCTTGCCGCCCTGGCTCGCCACCAGCACCTTGCCCTCGGCCACCAGCGAGGTTGCGAAATCGAGCACGAGCGGCGCCGTCCCCTTGCGCGGAATGCCGGCACAGAACGGCGCGGTGGAGAAGCGGCGATCGACGCCGCCATAAGGCGCGACCAGCACACTGCCGGTAACGTTGACGAAATGGATGGAGACGAGGCCCGCTTCCGCCGCCATCTCCGCCCATTCGCCGACCCGCCCGACATGCCCGGAATTGCGCAGGGCAATGGCCGACAGACCCATCGCCCGGCATTTGTCGATGCCGATGGCGACCGCCTGCGGCGCCGTGGTTTGTCCGAAACCGAACTGGCCGTCGAGCACGGCCAGAACCGGCGTGTCGACGACGCGCTTCACCTCGCGGCCCGGCAGGAATACGCCGTCCTGCTTCCACTGCACATAGCGCGGCACACGCGCGACGCCGTGGCTGTCATGGCCGGCCAGATTGGAACGCACCAGATACATGGCGATGCGTCCGCTTTCCGCGTCCGAACAGCCCGCGCCGACGAATATGTCGCGCACGAAATCCTGCAGCACCTCTGACCTGACGCGGGGCATGGCTAGACGCGTTCGTCCTGGACCGGATTGCGCAGAATGCCGACGCCTTCGATCTCGATCTCGCAGACGTCGCCGTCTTTCATGAAGACCGGCGGCGTGCGCGACTGGCCGACGCCGGAAGGCGTGCCGGTAACCAGCAGGTCGCCCGGCTCGAGCGTGATCGCGCGGGTGAGGTCGACCAGCGTCTCGGCAACGGGAAACATCATGTTGTCGGTATTGTCCGACTGCATCACCGTGCCGTTCAGCCGCGTCTGAATCTTCAATCCTTTGGCGCCGGCGGGCAATTCGTCGGCGGTCACCATCCAGGGACCGAAGCCGCCGGTGCGGTCGAAATTCTTGCCGATGTCCCATTGCGTCGTGCGCTTCTGCCATTCGCGCACCGAACCGTCGTTGAAGCAGGACCAGCCGGCGATGCAGGAATAGGCGTTGTCCCGGGTCAGATGCCGCGCGCGCCTGCCGATCACCGCGACCAGCTCGGCCTCGTAGTCGAGCGAATCGGAAGCCTGCGGGCGCACGATGGGCGCCAGATGCGGCGTCAGCGACGACAGCACACGCAGGAAGTAGGTCGGAAATTTCGGCACGTTGTCCGCGTAGCGGCCTTCCTTGACATGTTCCAGGTAATTGAGGCCGAGGCAGACGATCTTGCCGGGGCGCGCCACCGGCAACGCGAATTTCACACCGTCCAACGGCAGGCGGGCGGATGCCGGCGCCTTTTTCGCAAGATCGGCAAGACCCTTCAGATCGCCGTTGCCGCGCGCGAGCACGGCGGCAAGATCGGCCGGCAGCGAGGCATCGACCGCCTGCAGGTCGATCAGCCGATCCCCTTCGACCACGCCCAGACGCAGCCCGTTTGCACTTTCAAATCCGACGATTTTCATTGCCCACCTTCATGACGCCGCGGCAGCAGCCGGGCGGACTATAGCAAGCCGGAACGTTCCGGCCAGCGCGGCGCAACGCCTATCAGCAACGGGAATTGCCCGGCAAGCGTCCGCCGCGCATGGCGGTGCAGCAGATGCCGGTGCACCCGCTAGGTCAGACGCAGGGCATGCAGCGAGAAAAGACCGGCCGGGTCGGTCCAGGCCGCCTGCGGCGTCCAGCCGGCCGAACCGGCCAGATCGGCGAAGGAATGCAGCGTGTATTTGTAGCTGCATTCGGTGTGAATCGTTTCACCATCCGAAAAGGCCACGGCGACGCCGGCGACATGCACCGTTTGCCGCCGGGTGCTGACCAGATGCATCTCGATGCGGCTGCGCGTGCGGTTATAGAAGGCGCGGTGGGCGAAGGCCCGCAGGTCGAAATCGCCGTCGAGTTCGCGGTTGATCCGCCGCAGCAGGTTGAGATTGAAACGTGCGGTGACACCGGCGGCATCGTTATAGGCCGCATGCAGCACGCGCTCGTCCTTGACCAGATCGACGCCGACGATCAGGAGCGCGTCCCGACCGAGCACCGAGCCGGCATGGCGCAGGAACGCCGTGGCCTCATGCGGCTCGAAATTGCCGATGGTGGAACCGGGAAAGAATCCGGCTTTCGGAAGCCTCTCCACCGCCCGCGGCAGGCGGAACGGCATGGTGAAATCCGCCGCCAGCGGATGCATCGAGACGCCCGGGCATGCGCGCGCCAGTTCGGCCGCCTGCCGCTCCAGGAACTTGCCGGAAATATCGACCGGCACGAAATGCGAAATCGCGGGTGCCGCGTCGAGCAGGATGCGCACCTTGATGCAGGCACCGCTGCCGAACTCCACCAGCGCGGTGCGCTCGGGAAACAGGGCGGCGATCTCGCCGGCCTTCTCGCGCAGAATGCCGATTTCGGTGCGCGTGGGATAATATTCGGGCAGGCGCGTGATCCGCTCGAACAGGCGCGAGCCTTCCTCGTCGTAAAAATATTTCGGCGCGATACGTTTGTTCGGCGCCATCAGTCCTGCAACGACGTCGTGCTCGAATTCGGATACAGCCGCGGCGGCATGCGTCCGCGTCGCCCGTTGCGCAGCAATCGGCATGCAGCCTCTCAGTCCGGGTAATGTACGAGCCGCAGGCCGGTGAACTGCCACCGCGACGGCGGGTGAAAGAAATTGCGATAGGTGAGGCGCGCATGTCCCGGCGGGGTGGCGAAAGACGAGCCCCGCAGCACCATCTGGTTGATCATGAACTTGCCGTTATACTCGCCGAGTGCGCCGGGCGCGGCGCGATAGCCCGGATAGGGCGCATAGCTGCTGCGCGTCCACTGCCACACGACGCCGAATGCGTCCTGCAGAAGGCCGGCGCGGGCGGCGACCTCCCATTCCATCTCGGTCGGAAGGTGCGCGCCCTTCCAGCGCGCGAAGGCATCGGCTTCGTAATAGCTGACGTGACAGACAGGCGCGGCCGGATCGACGGGCCGCAGACCTGCAAGCGTCATGGCGTGCCAGCGGCCATCCTCCTCGCGCCAATAGCCGGGCGCCCGCCAGCCTTCGGCTTCCGCCTGCGCCCAGCCGTCGGACAGCCAGAGTTCGGGCCGCGCATAACCGCCGTCGTCGACGAAGGCGAGCCAGTCGGCATTGGTCACCAGGCCGCTTTCGATCCGCACCGGCTGCAGCAACACGCGATGCAACGGTCCTTCATTGTCGAAACTGAAGCCCGCGCCTTCGTGGCCGATCGCATGGATACCGGCCGGCATTTCGCGCAATCCCGCGCCTGACGCCGCCGGCATGCGCCGTTCGGCATCGTAGACCGGGGATAACGGATTCTGCGCCAGCGCATGCAGGATGTCGGTGAGGATCAGTTCCTGGTGCTGCTGCTCGTGATGCAGCCCGATTTCCAGAACCGGAATGGCACGGTCGAGCGCCGCCTCGTCGGCTTCGCGCAGGAAGGCAGCGACGGCAGCATCGACATGCGCACGATAGCCGGCGACCGCGCTCATGTCCGGGCGCGTGATCAGGCCGCGTTTGGGCCGTGCATGCCGCGGTCCGGCGGCGACGTAATAGGAGTTGAACAGAAAGGCGAAGGCCTCGTCATGGATGCGATAGCCGGGCACATGCGGCACCAGCAGGAACTGCTCGAAAAACCACGTCGTATGCGCGCGATGCCACTTGGTCGGGCTCGCATCCGGCATCGACTGAATCACCTGGTCTTCGGCCGACAGCGGACGGGCGCGCGTCTCGGTCTCGGCGCGGACGGCCTCGAACCGTTCGATCCAGTAGCTTCGCCGGTCCCTCGCCGGCGCGGCGGGACGCGCGCCTGCATGGTCGGATACTTGAATCGGCGACGGCGATGGCATATCCGGTCTCTCCCGTCCGACCCGGCGATACTGCGACCGGTGTCAATTCTGTGCTTCGGCTCCGGTTCCCGCTTCGGCGTTCCGGCATGTATGCGCGACCGGACACGGTCAATTGACGCTGTCGTGATCGGACCATCGCGGGTGGGCCAGAATGCGGCGACCGGTCGTTTCGGGGTGATTTTCACCGCCCGCCGTTCTACAATCGCTGCACACAGGGAAAATGCATCATGACCGGAAATCTCGTTCGCTTGTTGACGGCGGCAGCGACCGCGGCGGTGCTGCCTTGCAGTCTGGCTGCCGCCCAGACATTCGAACGCGCGCGCAACTTCAATCCCAAGCTGATTCCCGGAATCGCGGCCGCGGGGCCGAATTACGTGCTGGCCGATCCGGTCACCAGCGACGGGTTCATGCGCATTTACGTGCTGAAGACGTCCTATGGCGATTTCACCGTGATCGGCGACGCCATGCTGCGGCGCCGGCAGCGCGAGCTTGCCGCGCTGCGCGAACTGGAGAAGGTCAACGAGTCGGAGGCCTTCAACAAGGCGCTGGCGGAAGCCGGCGTTGCCCCGATCAAGTTTGCCGGCGAACTGATCGTCAATCCGGTACAGACGATCGGCAATACGTTGTCGGGGATCGGCTCGCTGTTCGGCCAGATGGGATCGAGCGCCGCCAATACCGGCAAGACGCAGGAAGACGCCCTTGCCGAGGTGACCGGGGTCAGCCGCATGAAGCGGCAGCTCGCCACCAAGCTCGGCGTCGATCCCTATACCGATTTCGAGCCGCTGCAGACACGCCTCACCAGGCTGTCGCAAGCGGCGGCGAGCGGCGGGCTTGTCGTCAGCGGCGCGCTGATGGCCATTCCCGGCGTCGGCGGCATCATCGTCTCCAATGCCGCCACGAGTGCGCGGCTGACCACGCTGACGCGCGACCTCACGCCCTCGCAACTCCTCGACCACAACCGCAAGAAGCTGCACGAGATGGGCGTCGACGCCAAGCTGACGGAAGTGTTCCTGACCAATCGCGCCTACAGCCCGCTCGACGCGACAACCATCGTGACCCAGCTTGAGACCATTCCGGTCGCGGGCCGCGACGTTTTCATTTCCCGGGCGGCTTCGATCAATCGGCGCGACGCCTCCATCTTCATGACCCGGCTCGCCGAATTGCTCGCCGAACATCACGAGAAGACCGGCGCCATCGTCGGCTTCGTGCCGCTCGGAGGTTTTCCCTTTGCGGTGACGCGCACCGGCGTGCTCGGGCTGCTGCCGCTCGATGCGGTGTCGTGGACGGAGGGCACCGGCAAGGCGATGAGCGACATTACCGACTCGCTGAAGCGGTTCGGCCGCGGCGGCAAGGCCGAATTTCGCATCACCGGCCAGGCCAGCGAACTCACCAAGCAGCGCATGAAGGCGCTGGGCTGGGCCTTCGCCGACAACGCGAAAATCTAGGCCATAGTCCGGGCAACACCGGCGTCGTTCCGGCCTTGCAGGGATCGGTGCCGGACATCCGACCGGTAGTCTCGACGCGTTTTCTGCGCGCAAAACGGCATTCGCCTCGCTCGAAAACGATGCTGTGACGGTCAGGGCTTTTCGCGCTGGCCGTCGACGCCGAGATTGCCGCCCTGCGCCATGGGCGGCAGACCTTTCAGCTTGCGATATGCCTCGACCAGCGACGTATAGGGCGGCACGAAGACGCGCTGCGCCGAACCGTTGATCAACAGCGTCTGCTCGATGTCGAAATGCAGATGGATTGTGGTGAGCGGCCGCCCGCTCATGATGTTCGACATGCGCGCGATCACCTGGCCGGCCCTGACATTGTCGTTGACGCGCACGCGGAAAGAGCCGGGATGCGCGTGCAGGTAGCGATAGCGCGTTCCGGAATTGCCGCGCAGGGTGATCGTGGTGTTCGACGTGATGTTGGTGATGACGCCGTCCTCCACCGCGATCAGATCCCAGCGGTTGTCGACGCGCTGCGGCCCGCGGATGTCGACGCCCTGGTGACCGTTGCCCGAAGGACAGAGCGGCATTCTCCAGGACCGGCTCTCGCAGTAATTGTCGGCCCACGGCATGCTGTAATTGCGCGGATCGGCTTCGCCGCCGCCCGGTCCCGACATTCCGCCGACGCCCCACACCTGCGAGTTCAGATAGCTGTCCTGACCGTCTGCGAGCCGGACCGGATAGAGGATATTGGGCGCATAGATTTTGCGGTCGACGCGTCCCTTGCCGGAGGCGCCGGGAACAAGCTTTCCCGGGGCATTGTATTCGAATGCGATCGCCGGCACCGGCATGAGCAGGGCGCCGGTCAGAACGACGGCACAGAACGGTTTCATGGTTGCCCCCTATTGCGCCTGCGGAACGGAAATCAGGCCGAGCCGCTCTGCCATCGTCCGCAATTGTGTTTCGGAACGGCAGAGGGAAACCCGCGCTTCCTCGCAGCTCACCGAAATGACGTAAGGAATTCCGTATTTGTGAACGGTGACATAGCCCGTCTGCTCCTCCGGATTGGCCGGATCGGCCGGCTGAACCACAATGCCGGTCGCCGGCGCGGCGCCCGGCACGCTCTGTTCGCCGGATATTTTCAGTTCTCCCGACACTTCGATCACCACTCCCGGATAGACATGCCTGACGGAATAGCCCGTGGGGTCGCTCGCCCGGAAGATCGGGATGGCGGGACGCGCCGCCGCCGTGCTTTCGAAACCGCCGAGGCCGGCCACCGGCGGCTGCTTGAAATCCAGCACCGGAAGCGACAGCGGCGGCATCCGCGTGCCGGCCGCCGAGCTCTCTCCGCCCGGACTGCGCGCGCGGAAGGCCTGGATTTCGGGATCGTTGCGGTTGAACTGGATCAAGTTTTGCGCGCCGGCGCTCCACGCCGCGAACAATGTCGTTGCGGCCGTCGCGACGGCGCAGCCGATACGCAGGGTCGTCATTGCTGCTCCTCCCGTTGCAGGAACGAGATCAATTCGGCCGGCGCGACATGGATGCCGTAGTTCGGCAGCCCGGCCGCGCAGGCCGACAGGTCCGGGGTTTCCAGCGCATCGGTGCGCCCGTTATGCAACCCGACAAATACGAGCCGTCCGTCGCGGCGCTGGAAAAACGGCGCGCCGCTGGTGCCGTCCTCGGTCTGGCAGCCGTGCAGGAACAGGCCCTGCGGGGTGACATGGGCGGGACGGCAAAGGACGCTGTTCTCGTAGGCGACCGCGCCGGAAAAATGCTCGGCCGTGCCGCTATGGATATCGGCTGCGATGCGCGAATAGACGTTGCTGCTCTGCAGGATGAGGTCGTCGAACAGGCTGAGCGCGCCGATTGCGGCGTGGCTTGTGCGCTCGTTCAGTTCCGGCGCGCCGACGATCTCCAGGACGGCGAAATCGGCATGCCGCTCCTGCACGAAGGACTGCTCCGTTCCCAGCCTGCGCAGCGACAGCCCGTACTGGGTCGGGCGGTCCATGAAGCGGAAAGAAATATCGGACTGATAGCCGAATACATACCCGCCCAACGTTGCGTCGACCGGGACGCAATGCTGGGCGGTGACCACGAACCGTCCGATGCGCGCGGCGTGGCAGATCGGTTGCGCGTCCTCCCATTCCGGGTTCAGCCGCAACACGATGAATCCGACATGCGATCTGAGATAATCGCGTTCGGCCGCGCTGAGCTGCCGCCGGTTCTGCAACAGGCCGTCGTCGAGACAGGATTCGGCATAGTGCCGCGCCGTGTCGATATGCTCGCCGATCATCGCGCGCGGCGGACCGTTGGCATAGGCCTCGACAATCTGCACCCGCTCGGCAAGCAGCGCACGAACCGCCTTGCGGCAGGCCTGCGCGCGTGGATCGCTACCGAGCGCTCTTGCCGCATCGCGTATGTCTTGCGGCAAGTCGCGCAGAGTCCGTTCGGCCAGGCAGGCCCGGACGGTACGCGCCGCCGGCGCGGCAAGCGGACGAATGGCGTCCTCGGGATTGCGCCCGTTCCCGGCCGCCGCCGACGGACAACTGCAGCAGCCGCCGCCGAGACAATTGCCCCCGTCGACCGGATCGACCGGTATGTGCGGCGGCCGCGCGATCGTGACGCCGCGCCTGCCGGATTGCGCCGGCGCGGCGATCGCCGTCACGCCGGTGGCCGGGGCCGGGGCCGCAGCACCGGATTGCGCTTGCGCATTCGGCTTTTGCGCGTTCGCGTACGTCAGACACGTCCAGACGAATACAACCGCAAGCGCCAGCCGCCGCATGACACGCGTCCTCCGCGGCCATCTGAGCACAACCTATTGGTGCTGAAAAGCGTCCGGACACCCGGCGGCGCGATTTATTTTGCTCCCCGCGATTGGTTCGCGCCCGCGGCCGTCAGTTCGCCCGCTCGAACTGGCGCAGCAGGCTGTTGCCGCGCTTCTGCGCCGCCTGCAACGCTTCTTCGGCAGTCTTCTTGCCGGCGAAAGCCAGTTCCAGCTCGTCCTCGATCGCCCCGCGAATAAGGACGAAGGAGCCGAGCCGGAGGCCCTTGGAATTTTCCGTCGGCGCCTTGAGCGTGATCTGCTCGATCGAGATCGCGGTGCCCGGGTTGCGGTCGTAGAATCCCTGCTTGCGCGTCAATTCGTATGCCGCACGCGTGATCGGGAGATATCCGGTGTTCTGGTGCCAGATGGCCTGAATTTCCGGCCGCGAGAGGAAGGCGAAAAACTTCGCAACGCCCCGGTATTCCTCCTCCGGTCGCCCGCGCAGCACCCAAAGGGTCGCGCCGCCGATAATCGTATTCTGCGGCGCGCCGGCCACGTCGGGCCAATAGGGCAGCATGCCGAAGCCGACCTCGAATTTCGAATTGGCGAGAATGTCGGCGCGCGTCGCCGACGAGCCGAGGAAAATTCCGCATTCTCCCCGCTGGAAACGCGGCTCGGCCGCGGTCGCACGTCCGCTATAGTCGAACAGCCTGCTCTTCTGCCATTCCGCAAGTGCGGCGATGTGGCGGACAAGAACCGGATTGTCGATCTGCAATTCGGCGTCGGCGCCGCCAAAGCCGTTGGCCCGGCTGGCGATCGACCGATTGTGAAAGGCGGAGAAATTCTCGACATTGACCCAGGACGGCCAGTGCGTGGTGAAACCGCATGCCACGCCCGCCTGGCGCAGCCGGCGCGCCATCCCTTCCAGCTCCGGCCAGGTCTTCGGCGGAGATTGCGGATCGAGCCCCGCCGAGCGGAACAGCGTCTTGTTGTAATAGAGGATCGGCGTCGAGGCATTGAACGGCAGCGACAGCATTTCGCCGTCGACCGTGGTGTAGTAGCCGGTTACGGCCGGCAGATAGGCGTCTGGGTCGAAGGCTTCGCCCTGCTCCTTCATCAGAAGATAGACCGGATAGATGGCGCCCTTCGCCGCCATCATCGTGGCGGTGGCCACCTCGTTGACCTGCACGACGGCCGGCTGGCTGTTGTTGCGGAAGGCGCGGATCGCCGACATCATCGTCTCGCCGTAATTGCCCTTGTAGGCGGGGACGATGCGGTAATCGCGCTGCGACTCGTTGAACCGGTTCACCAGGCTTTCCAGCTGACGGCCGAGTTCGCCGGTCATCGCATGCCAGAGCGGGATGTCGGTCGCTGCACGCGCCGGCGCCGGCGCGAACAGCAGGCAGGCCGCAGCCAGCGGCAGGAAACGACGCAAACGATTCATCGGCGGCCGTCCTTCGGCAATTCATGCATTCGATATGTGGGCTGGTCGCGCCCGCGCAGCTTCCCGGTTGCCGCAATCTATGCCGAACCGGTGCGCCAGCAAATCTCTCTCCGCCCCCGCCGGTCGCAGCAATGCCGCCGGAGGCAGCGCCCGTCGCGACCGAGCGTTAACCATAGCGCCCGATCCGACTGGAAATATGACAGCGCGCGGGCATGACCGGGAGCGGCGGCAGCAATGGCCATTTCTGCCGCGGTTGGATAAGATCGCGCCCGGTTTTGATCAAAGTATTGAGAAAACAGTGAAAATCCGATTTCTCAGCAACGCGGGGGCGGCCGGCAAACCGGTCCGGACGGTCGCCGTTCTGGCGCTCGCGCTCGCAGCCCTCACTGCGGCAGCGCCGGCGCGCGAATTTCGCGTCGCCGATACACAGCCGGAGGACTATCCCACCGTCCAGGCGCTGGTCTTTCTCGACAAACTGATCGCGCAGCGCACCGGCGGGCGCCACCGCATCAAGGTCTTCCATTCGCGTCAGCTCGGCGAGGAAAAGGACACCATCGAGCAGACCCGCGCCGGCGCCATCGACCTCAATCGCACCAATGTCGCGCCGATCGGCTCCATGGTGCCGCTGGTCAACGTGCTGGCGATGCCGTTTCTGTTCCGCTCGCCCGAGCACCTGCACAAGGTGCTGGACGGTCCGATCGGCGAGGAAATCCTCGCCAGCTTCGAGGCTTCCGGCTTCATCGGCCTGACCTTCTTCGATTCCGGCGCGCGCTCGTTCTACAACAGCGTGCGGCCGATCCGTTCGCTCAACGACATGAAGGGCCTGCGCATCCGCGTGCAGCAGTCCGACCTGATGGTACGGATGGTCCGCGCACTCGGCGCCGAGCCGGTCGAACTGCCCTACGGCCAGGTGACGACGGCGCTGGCCACCGGGCTGATCGACGGGGCGGAAAACAACTGGCCCTCCTATGTCACCACGACTCATTACCGGACCGCGCGTTTCTACACGCTGACCGCCCATACGATGAGCCCGGAGGTGCTGATCATGTCGCGCCGCGCCTGGGACAGCCTTTCGCTCGACGAGCGGAAAATCTTTCGCGAGGCTGCGCGCGAATCCAACCGCTTCATGCGCGAAAAGTGGAACGCGCTGGAACTGCGCTCGCGCCAGCAGGCGGAAAAGTCCGGCAACGCGATCGTCGCCGATATCGACCGCAAGCCGTTCGAACAAGCGATGGCGGGCATCTACGCCGACGCCATGCGCGATGCCGCGACTGCGCGGCTCATCGAACGCATTCGCCAGGTGCAGTAAGCCTTGGACGCAACGACGCAACCGGCAAGCACGCAACGGGATCGGCCGGCCGGGCAAGGCACGCGCGCCGGCCTGCTCCGGCTTGTGCGGACGTTGCCGATCCGCTGGCGCATCTTCGCCATCGCAGCCCTCAACAGCGCGGTTGTGCTCATCCTCGCCGGGCTGATCTGGAACGGCGCCAAGGTGCTCAGCGCCGCCTGGGACGAGGTCCGCCAGGTGCGCGAATCCGACCGCATCCTCGTCGTGCTGGAAAGCGAGGCGGGCCGGCTGCAAAACCTGATCCATCGCTACATCAATCAGCCCAATCCGGAAATCTTCGCCGAAATCCTGCTCTTGCGCGAAGCCGTCGTCGGCACCCTGCGCACGCGCGGCGGCAACGATCCGATGCTGGCAAGCTCGGTAGAGGAACTGGCGCACGTGATCGAGCGCTTTTTCGACGGGTTCGGCGACCTGCGCACGGTGCAGGATACGATCTCCCATACCTACGAGGACGAGGTACTGAAGCCGGCAAAGGAAATGTCGGGACTTTACGCCATCGTCGAGGACGCCGGCGGGCGCGCCGCCGCCTCGCTGATCGCGCCTTCGCTGACGCGCTCGCGCGACGTGTTCACGGAAACGCTGGTCGCGGCCAACGCCTATTATCTCTCGCTCGCATCGGATTCGGCGACCGACGCCAAGAACAATATCGAGACGATCGAGCGCACGATTCCGGTGATGATCGATCTGGCCGACAACGACCTGCAGCGCTCGGCGCTGCGCGCGTTGGGCGAGCGGGCCGCCCAGTTCCGGCAAGGACTCGACAAGCTGGCCGGGCATTTCGCCGCCCGCACCATTCTGCTGCAGACCGGCATCGACGCCAATCAGACCGCCATGATCAACGTCATCGACCAGCTCTCGCAGCTGATGGGCGAACGCGAGCAACAGGCGCAGGCGCGCTTCGACCGCACGCTGGCGGCGATCTACCGGCAGATCGCCGTCGTCGCCGCCGTCTTCCTGACGATCATCGTCATCAGCAGCCTGCTCATCGCGCGCAGCATCCGCGTTCCGCTGCAGGAATTGAAAGCCGAAATGCATGCCATCGTCGCCGGCGATTACGGGCGCGTGGTCGCGGGCACGGCGGCGACCGACGAGATCGGCGAGATGGCGCGCGCGGTCGAGGTCTTTCGCGACAACGCCATTGCCAAGCGCAAGGCGGAAGAAGAGGTGCGCGCCGCCAAGGAGCGGGCGGAAACCGCGCTTGCCGAATTGCGCGACGCCCAGCGCAGCCTGGTCGACGCGGAAAAGCTCGCCGCACTCGGCGGCCTCGTCGCCGGCGTCGCGCACGAGGTGAACAATCCCATCGGCATCAGCCTCACCGTTGCCTCCAGCTTCGCGCGGCGCAGCGAGGCGTTTGCCGAAGAGATGAAGTCGGGCCAGCTACGCCGCTCGCGGCTGGAGGAATTCGTGGAGGGCAGTCGCGTCGCCGCCCAGCAGCTCGTCACCAACCTGCAGCGCGCCGGCGATCTGGTGCAGTCGTTCAAGCAGGTCGCCGTCGACCGCTCGCATGCGGAGCGGCGCCAGTTCGACCTGCGCGAGGCGACCGACCAGATCACCGCCAGCCTGCGGCCCGCGCTGAAGCGCTCGCATGTGGCGCTGGAAATCGACGTGCCCTCGGGCATCGTCCTCGACAGCTTTCCTGGCTCCTACGGCCAGGTGCTGACGAACCTTTTTCTCAATGCCGTCACTCATGCATTCCCGGGAGACAATTCCGGACTCGTGACCATCGCCGCGCGCCCGCTCGGCGACAACGAAGTGGAGATCGTCGTCGCCGACGACGGCATCGGCATGACAACGGAAATCCAGCGCCAGGCCTTCGACCCGTTCTTCACCACACGCCGCAACAAGGGCGGCACGGGACTTGGCCTGCACATCGTCTATAATCTCGTGACCCAGCAACTGGGCGGCCGCGTCAACCTGCATTCCGAGCCGGGCCGCGGCACCGCATTCAACATCACGCTTCCACGTGTGGCCCCGCGCAGTCCCGAGGAAACGGCCGGCGCGGCGCCGAAAACGACGGGCCTGTGACCGCCATGGCAGATTCCGACGACATTCTACCGCTGATCGAGGACGGCGCCGAGCCGGCCGCCGCCCAGCCTGCGCGCAACTGGAAGGTTGCGGTGATCGACGACGATCCGGCGGTGCATGACGGCACCCGCTTCGCGCTCAGCGATTACGTGCTCAACGGTCACGGACTGGAAATCCTTTCCGCCTATTCGGCGGCGGAAGGCCGCGAGCTGATGCGCAAACACGGCGACATCGCCGCGGTGCTGCTCGACGTGATCATGGAAAGCAACGACGCCGGGCTCGGCCTCGTGCAGTTCATCCGCAACGAACTGAAGAACGAGACCGTCCGCATCATCCTGCGCACCGGCCAGCCCGGCCAGGCGCCGGAGCGGCGGGTGATCGTCGATTACGACATCAACGACTACAAGGCGAAGACCGAACTGACCGCCGACAAGCTGTTCACCTCGCTCACCGCGGCGCTGCGCAGCTACCAGCAGCTCCAGCGCATGGTCGATACGCGGCGCGGGCTGGAAATCATCATCGATGCGGCCTCCACGCTCTACGACTTCAAGTCGATGCAGCGGCTGGCCGAAGGCGTGCTCACCCAGATCGCCTCGCTGCTGAACGTCAACTGCGCCGGCATCCTCGTGCTGCGCGAGGAAGGCAAGTCGGACGACGGCTTTGCCGTGCTGGCCGGCTCCGGCTGCTACAGCCGCTTCATCGGCGCGCATACGGCGCACGAGCTGGACCCCGATCTTCGCATGCTGGTGGAAGGCGCGTTCCGGCTGCGCCGCAATCAGTTTCTCGATCGCCGTTCGGTGCTCTATATCCAGACCGGCAGCGGCCGCGAAATCGTCGTGCTGCTGGAGGCGGAAAAGCACCTGTCCGAGACCGACCGCGCGCTGGTGGAAATTTTCTCCAGCCGCCTGTCGATCGCCTTCGACAATGTGATTCTCTACGAGCAGCTGCAGGAGGCCAATGCCCGGCTGGAGGATCGCGTGGCACAGCGCACGCGCGATCTGACCGCCGCCAACCGCCGGCTCGCCTCGCAATGGGCGCGACTGCAACGCGCCAACGCGTTCAAGAGCGAGATCCTCGGGGCGGTCGCGCACGACCTGAAAAACCCGCTCGGCGTCGTGCTCGGCCGCACCGAAATGATCAAGGAAATGCTCGGCAGCGCCGCCTCCTCGAAGGAAAACGTGCAGGCCCAGCTGCAGCACATCCGCGACGCCACCATCCGCATGACCGCGATGGTCGACAGCCTGATTGCCGATGCCATGGCTGACGCACTCGACATCACCATCCGCCGCGAGCCGGTGGATTTCGCGATCCTGGTCAAGGAGGTCGCCTCCGCCAACCAGCCGCTCGCCTCGCGCAAGCAGCAGGTCATTACCGTCTCCGCGCCCGCCGACATCATGGCTTCCTGCGACATCGACCGCATGCGCGAGGCGCTCGACAACCTGCTCAGCAACGCCATCAAGTACAGCCCGGTCGGCGGCAATATCGAGCTTCTGGTCTCGCGCGAGAACGATACGGTCATTGTGCGCGTGCGCGACGAGGGCGCCGGACTCTCGCCCGAGGACCAGTCGCGCATCTTCGGCCGCTTTCAGCGCCTCTCCGCCAAGCCGACCGGCGGGGAAAGCTCGACCGGCCTCGGCCTGTCCATCGTCAAGCGAATTGTCGACCTGCATGCCGGCACCGTCGCCGCCGAAAGCGATGGCGCCGGACGCGGAACGACCTTCATCATGACATTGCCGATCGAATGAGCCAGTTGCAGAACATATTCGTCGTCGACGACGAGGCGCCGGCCCGCGAAATGGTGGGCGATTATCTGCGCATGCACGGCTTCGCCGTAACCCTGTGCGACGGCGGCACCAGCCTGCGCAAGGCCATTGCCGAACAGACGCCCGATCTGATCGTGCTCGACCTCAACATGCCGGAGGAGGACGGGCTGTCGATCATCCGCGACCTCAAGCAGCATTCCGGCGTGCCGATCATCATGCTGACCGCGACCGCAAGCCCGATCGACCGGGTGGTCGGGCTCGAACTCGGCGCCGACGATTATCTCGCCAAGCCCTGCGAATTGCGCGAATTGCTGGCGCGCATCCGCTCGGTACTCCGCCGCAGCCAGACGTCGGCGGCACCGGCTGCCGCCGCTCCCGCCGTCGCCGCCGCCAACCGGGTGCGATTCGGTACCAAATGGCTCGATCTCGACGCCCAGAATCTGCGCGACGACGAGGACAACGAACATCCGCTCACGGCCTCCGAATTCGCGCTGCTCAGGGTGTTCGCCACCAATCCCAAGCGCGTGCTGTCGCGCGAGCGGCTGCTCGAACTGGCCAATGCCCGCGACAGCGAGGCTTTCGACCGCGCCATCGACATCCGCATCATGCGACTGCGCCGCAAGATCGAGCCCGATCCGGCACATCCCTCCGTGATCCGTACCGTGCGCGGCGGCGGTTACGTGTTCTCGCCCCCGGAATCGGCCTGAACCGCCACCCCGGGCCGGTTTCGTCCCGTCCGCGTAATAAAATTACCCAAAAACCGGCCTGTCGCGGACCGAATGTTTCGTCCGCCGGCATGCAGCGAAACAAAATCCCTTTAAGTCGAAACCATTTTTCCCTTGCCGCGCAAAACTGCCGATACGGGCGGTTGCTAAACCCTCCTCACGTCGCGCCGCCAAGGTGTCGAAGGAGGAAGTCATGCATACCGGTCTCGCCATCCCCCAGACCCAAACGACCCGGGCTTTCGTTCCGGCCCAGGAGACCACCGACCTCTCCCTGATCGAGCAGATCGCGGCCGGCGACCGTCACGCCATGAAGGTGCTGTTCGCGCGTCACAATGTGCGGGTGTTCCGCTTCATCCTGCGCATGGTCGGCAGCGAAGCCGTGGCCGAGGAACTGGTCAGCGAAGTCTTCTTCGACGTGTGGCGCCAGGCCGGCCGTTTCGAGGGCCGCTCGCAGGTGTCGACCTGGCTGCTCGGTATCGCCCGCTTCAAGGCGCTCTCCTCGCTGCGTCAGCGCAAGGAGGAGGAACTCGACGAAGATGCCGCCCGTCACGTCGAAGACACCGCCGACACGCCGGAAACGGTGGCCGAGAAAAACGACCGCAACGCCATCCTGCGCCGTTGCCTGATGCAGCTTTCTCCCGCCCACCGCGAGATCATCGACCTCGTCTATTACCACGAGAAGTCGATCCAGGAAGCGGTCGAGATTATCGGCATTCCGGAGAACACCGTTAAGACCCGCATGTTCTATGCCCGCAAGCGGCTCGCCGAGCTGCTCAAGGACGCCGGCATCGACCGCGCGCTGTCCTGAACCGCAACGAAACCGTTTTCCCGGTCGCGCGAAACAATTCGAAGCATCCGGGAAATAAGCCCGAAACGATGACCGGCTAAAACGCCGGGCGAGCCACAGAGACGAGGACCACAGATGCTGCTCACACCCCGCAATTTCGCCGCCCCCGTGGCCGCGTTCTGCGCGATCGGCCTGCTCTCGTTCCAGGGCCCGCGCCAGATCGTCAAGCAGGACGAAGCCACCATTGTCCGCGTGTCCATCGAATGCCCGGCCGACCTCGGCGCCGCAGCCTGTGCCGCGCTCAAGGATCGCGCCGTCCGCTGAACCCTTTCCTCGGGTGCCCTCAGCCCCCGCCTCCAGGCCCGGATCGTCCCCCCCACCATCGCGATCCGGGCCGTTTTCTTCAACCACCGATACAGGAGCCCGCCATGCTGACCGCCTACATTCTCGGCGCCGTGTTCGCCTCCCTGTTCTTCGGCGCGCTCCTGACTGCAACCAACGACGGCGCCGCGCATTGAGCGAAGGTCGGAACGACCGACACACGACCTGACGGAGAGCAAAAATGGCCGACCGCACCAGCCTGCAACTGATCGGATTTGTGTTCGGCGGCCTGACGCTGAGCGTCACGCTGATCGCCAGCGTTCTGGTCTACAAGACCGTCACCGGCCAGATCATGCTCGAACAGCCGCGACCGCTGGTCACCGCCGCGCTGCAAACCGCCACGCGCTGAACCGGACGACAATCCGCAAGCGCTCTAACGTCCCGGCATGGTCGCGCAGATCTCGACCTCGCCGCGTCCGCGCCACATCGCACAGGGATAGAAACCGATCTCGTAACGTCCGCTCGCCGGAAGCGTCACGGTCAGCGATCCCGAACCCGGCTCCCGCGTTTCCGCCAGGAAATCCCCCGGCCCCCGCACCAGCGGCTCGCGCGCAGACCAGCGCGTCACCACCCGCCGCGTCGCAGGATCGTATTCCGACAATTCGCCGAACATCCGCACGGTCAGCACCTGGCCCCGGGAAAAACGCCCGGTGAAGCCGGTTGCGTCGCCGCGATAGCGCCAGCAGGAGCTGCCCTTGGCAAACCGCACCGGTTGTACCAGCGGATCGCGGCAGGAACTCGCCGCCGCCTCCGGCATCGCGCAGACCAGCGCGGCACAGGCCAGCAGGATGCAGGCCGGCATGAAACGGCCCCGCGCGGCAAAGGCCTGCGCGGTCCCGGCTGCAGCCGCGCGGTGGCGGACGGTTGTCCGGATGCACAACACGACTCATCCGAGCACGGCGCACGCGTCGGCGCAATGCTTGCGCAGTGCGGGGCGCGAGCGCTGCGCGCCGCATGTCCGCATCCCGGCCACCGCCGTCCGCGCCCGAATGTCGGCGCCGGGCAGGCGCGGACGCGCGGCTGCAGCCATTGGACGCGCCGGAACCCGGCGAAATTGCAAAGCCATCTAAGTATCGAGGGAACCCGTCGGTATTGATGGAACCCACTCTGCGCTGCATCATTGTCGCCCCGTTCACGGGGGAACGATGGTCCCGGCACCCGATTTCATTGCAGCAGCCTCGGCGGCGACAATACTGGTCGTCGAAGACGAAGCGCTGGTACGGCTGCAGATCGCCGACGCGTTGCGCGAGAACGGCTTCTCGGTGGTGGAAGCCGCGCGAGGCGACGAGGCGCTGGCCTATCTGGAAACCGTCGGAGGCATCGACGTCGTCTTCACCGACATCCAGATGCCGGGGCCGGTCAACGGCCTCGATCTCGCGCGCGAGGTCCGCGTCAGATTTCCCGCCGTTCCGGTCGTTCTCACGTCGGGCATGATGCGTCCGCATCCCGGCGATCCGGGCATGTTCATTCCCAAGCCTTACGATCCGCAGCAGGTCGTCGCCGTGGTGGTTTCGCTGCTGCGACGCGGACGCGACCATGCATGAGCCCGTCGTCCTGATCGTCGAATCCGACATCGTCGTGCGCGCGCCGCTCGCCGGCTATCTGCGCGATTGCGGTTATCGCGTCATCGAGGCCGTGGACGCCGGCGAGGCCAGGCAGTTTCTGTCCGGCACGGAGCATCGCATCGACATCGTGCTCGCGGATGTCGATGCGTCGGGCGAAAACGGATTTGCGCTGGCGGCATGGCTGAAGGCGAAGCATCCGCAGGTGCAGGTCGTGCTCGCGGGCACGGCGCAGCGGGCGGCCGAGAAGGCCGGCGATCTGTGCGACGAGGGACCGGCCCTGCGAAAGCCTTACGACCACCGGCTCGTGCTGGAACAGATCAAACGCTATATCGCGGCGCGCGATCGCGGCTAGTGGCTCTAGCTTCGTATTTTGACGCGTTTTCTTCACGCGAACCGGTGCCCACTTCGTTCGAAAACGCTATAGGCCGTTCCCGCTTCGATCAAAGTTTCGAATGCATGGCCCGGCTTCGGATTGCCGTGCTCACGCGTCTTTTCGCGCAAGCCGCACTCGGCTGCGCCCGAAAGACATGACGGCGCAAAAGCAGGCCGGACAAAAGCGAGCCGGAGAAGAAGGGATTGGTAGCGGAGGACGGATTTGAACCGCCGACACACGGATTATGATTCCGCTGCTCTAACCAGCTGAGCTACTCCGCCCCACGCACCCTGCCCGGATCGGGCGGGACCGCCGCCGGCCGGCTTCGCGGCCAGCAGCCTGCAATTCGCCGGTGCAGGACCGGCCCGCATATAGGAATTCCGCCGAAACGGTGTCAAGCGCGGCCGACGCATCGCCGGACCTGCGCCTATTTCGGCCGCACCGTCGGGTCTGCGTCGCCGGGCGGCGGAATGACCGGCGTGCGGCCTGTGCCCGGCGCGGGCACGCGCATGTCGGGACCGACATCCGGCGGCGGGCAGATCACGCCGTCCGTGCGCGCAAGCCGGTCGCTCAGATCGCTGCCGGTCGTGCCGTCCCGCGTCCGGCCGTTCTGCGTATCGTCGAGCGTGAGGCGGTCGCGCTCGCTGCACGCCTTCGGGTCGAGCACGGGCGGCTGCGGACGCATGGGGCGCATGGGGCCGCTGCCTTCGGCCTGCGCCCAGGCCGCGCCTGCGAGCGCAAGCGTGCAGAGCGTTGCGCCAATCCCGTTTTTCAAGAATTCCGGCACGCGCCTGCGATGCATCGTCGTTCGGCTCCTGCAACCTGTGACAACGGTGGCAGGGCCGATGCGTTCCGCGCCCGCGCCGCATGCATGGGCGCAGCGTTGGCGGTGCGGCCGGGCGCCGATCTAGGATTTCTTCTTGCCGAAACGGATCAGCGAGAAATGGCCGAGCGGCGGCATCGGTCGGCGCTCGATCACCTGCATGTCGGGACGCGCATCGACCCAGCGCTTGAGTCGCGCCCAGGCGAATTCCGGACGCCATCCGAGGCGGCGCGCGACCGGCGCAAACGACATTTCCAGCGCCTTGCGCATGCCGCGCTCGGCACCGATGTGGTTGACCAGCACGATCTCGCCGCCGGGCCTCACCACGCGCGCGAATTCGTCGAGCGCGGCTTCCGGATCGGGAACGGCGGTGATCACATATTGCGCCACCACGACATCGAAGAAATCGTCGGAAAATCCGAGATGCGCGACGTCCATCACCGACAGCGCCTCGACATTGGTGAGGCTGTGCTGCCGAACGCGCTGTTTCGCCTTGCGCAGCATCGGCTCGGATATGTCGATACCGACCAGCTTGTTGGAGCGCGCATAATCCGGCAGCGAAATGCCGGTGCCGACGCCGACCTCCAGGATGCGCCCGCCGATGCGCTCCGCTGCCGCGATCGAGGCCCTGCGTCCGCGCTCGAACACCGCGCCGAAGACCACGTCGTAGACGGGCGCCCAGCGCGCATACGCCTTGGCGACAGCATCCCTGTCGAGTTCCGCCCCCACGCTCCGCTCCTGAAAATCGAAATGCCCCGGATGCGCGGCTGGCGCCGCGGCGGTGTCGTTATAGGTGAGCGCGGGGCCGGAGGCAAAGCTCAGGCGCGCAAGACCGCGTCCGCATCCGCCTGCGGCGTGCGTGCCGTTGCCGGCTGCGTGCTCCGAATGAAGCCGCCGCCCAGCACGCGCGCCTGTCCCGCAGCCGCATCGTAGAAAACGCAGGCCTGACCGGGCGAAATGCCGTCTTCGCCCTCGGCAAGTTCGACCACGACCGTGTCGTCGTCGTGCAGAAGCCAGGCCGGACGCGGCGGGCGCGTCGAGCGGACCTTGACGAACACCTCGCGCCCGCCGTCTGCGGTCGCCTCGCCGATCGTTCCCTCGCCGATCCAGTTGACCTCGCGCAGGATAATGCGGTGCGTGCGCAGCGCCTCGCGCGGGCCGACGATCACGCGCTGACGCTCGGCGTCGAGCCGCACGACATAAAGCGGCTGTCCGGTGGCGATGCCGAGACCTTTGCGCTGCCCGATGGTGAAATGGATGATGCCGGCGTGCCGGCCGAGCACCCTTCCCTGCAGATCGACGATCTCGCCCGCGCGCGCCGCGCCCGGCTTCAGCCGCTCGATCACTTCGCTGTAGCGTCCGCTCGGCACGAAGCAGATGTCCTGGCTGTCCGCCTTTTCCGCAACCGGCAGACCGAAGCGCCGCGCCATCTCGCGCGTCTCCGCCTTGGTCTTGTCGCCGAGCGGGAAGCGAACGAAATCGAGCTGTTCGCGCGTGGTGGCGAACAGGAAATAGCTCTGGTCGCGGTCGTCCTCGCGCGCGCGGTAGAGCGCCCGCCCGCCGGAAGCCGGGCGCGAGACGACATAATGTCCCGTCACCATCGCGCGGGCGCCGAGCTGGCGCGCGGTATCGAGCAGATCGTGAAACTTGATCGCCTGGTTGCAGGCGACGCACGGCACCGGCGTCTCGCCGTATACGTAGCTTTCGGCGAACGGGTCGATCACCGCCTGTCTGAAGCGAGTCTCGTAGTCGAGCACGTAATGCGGAATCCCGATCCGCTCCGCTACCAGCCGCGCATCGTGAATGTCGCGTCCGGCACAGCAGGCGCCCCTGCGATGGGTGGCCGCTCCATGGTCGTATAGCTGCAACGTCACCCCGACGACGTCAAAGCCCTCGGCCTTGAGCATGGCCGCGGTCACCGAGGAATCCACCCCGCCCGACATCGCAACGACGACGCGGGTATCCTGCGGCCGGCCTTCGATTTCGAGCGAATTGGACATTTGCCTTGCCTTGTTGCGCCTTGACGCGGTCGCCCGCCTGCGTCGCGGCTACGGTCACTGGAGACGACTTTATCTATAGCCGGCGCACCGCCCCGGCAATTGTTGCCGGGGCAGCGGCCGATATGTCCCGGCGCCGATGCCAGGCTATATTCTAAGTAATTGATATACAATCATAAATTATTCAGCTTCGGTGGCGTGCCGCTTGCAGGGTCGGTACCAGCGCCATCCGAATGCTGCGAGGTTCCGCCCGTGTCCAGTGCCGTGTCCGAAGCGTCCGTCCTTGCCCTCAATCCCGCCCAGGCCAAACGCCCCTCGCTGTCGCCCGGACAGAGCCGGGAGGCGGCCGCGCCCTTCTCCATGCTGCTGGACGATCCCGCGCCCGCATCGGAGCAAAGATCCGCGGCGCGCAGCGACCGGCCCGGACCCACGCGAAAATCCAAGGACAGCCCGCAGCCTGCCCGCAGCGAGCCGGCAGCCGCGCCGGCAGAGCGCCCCGCTGCGGCTTCGCCGTCGCCGGAGCCGAAGGGTACGGAGGCGACCGTAACCGCGCCCGCATCCGACAATTCACCCGCCGCAACGCAGCCTGTCGCGAGCGCCGTCGCACTTGAACCGGCGGCAGATTTCCTGCCGGGGCAATCGTCCGAAACGAACGACGCACCGACCGACTTCGCCGCCGCCGGGCCGTTGCCGCAGGCCGCCCCGCACAATCCACAGCCCGCAGAGATCGTGCCCGACCTGCAGCCCGCGGCCGAGGGCGAAATCGCCGCCGTCTTGCCGGACGAAGCCATCGTGCAAGCGCCAAAGCCGGCCGCGCCGCAGATCGCCGGGCCGCTGCAGGGCGGCGAAGAGACGGAGCAGCATCCGCCGGTCCTGCCGGCACAGCCAATGCCGGTGCGCAAGCCGGCCGGCGACGCGCAAACGGCCGTGCCCGAAGGCGAATCGCAAGCGGCTGCGGACGGCGAGACGCGCGCGCCGCAAGCGCTGCAGGCCGAAGAGCGGACCGCACCATTGCCGGCCAAGCCGGAAGCCGCGGCAAGGCCGCGCGCCGAATTCGACAGGCCGGCTTTCGATCCCGCCGCCGCCGACGATCTGCTCGCCAAACCCGTCGTCGACACCGCCGTGCAGACGGCTGCGTCCGCACAGGCCGCACAGCAGGCCGCAGCGCAGGGCGCTTCGACCGCCTCGCAGCCGCAGAGTCCGGTCCACCAGGCTGCGGTGCCGGTCGCCGGCCTTGCCGTCGAGATCGCGGCACAGGCGCGCGCCGGCAAGAACCGATTCGAGATCAGGCTCGATCCGCCTGAGCTTGGCCGCATCGACGTGCGGCTCGACGTCGACCGCGAAGGCAACGTCACCTCGCGTCTTGTGGTCGAGCGGGCGGAAACGCTCGACCTTTTGCGCCGCGACGCACAGCAGATCGAACGCGCACTCAACCAGGCCGGTCTGAAAACCGGTGAAAATGCGCTGCAATTCTCGTTGCGCGACCAGGGCCAGGCACAGCACGGCGACCGCGGACAGGACGAGGGCGAGGCCGCCCGCGTCATCGTCGCCGACGACGATCCGGCCGCGAACGAGACCGTGCGCGGCTATGGCCGGCTGCTCGGCCTCGGCGGCGGCCTCGACATTCGAGTCTAGGGAGCCCGGCGATGACCACGATCGGTGCAGGCGTGACCGCAGCCGTCAGCAATTCGAGCGCGTCCTCCGCCGTCAGCGGCCAGACGCTGGCCAACAACTTCACGACCTTCCTTCAGCTGCTGACCACGCAGCTAAAGAACCAGAACCCGCTCGATCCGCTCGACACCAACCAGTTCACGCAACAGCTCGTGCAGTTCGCTCAGGTCGAGCAGCAGCTCAAGTCCAACGATCAGCTCGCAACGCTCGTGTCGCTGCAAAAGAGCGCGCAGCAGACCCAGGCGCTGAGCTTTGTCGGCCTGACCGTGGCGGTCGACGGCACCAGCGCGGAACTGCGCAACGGGGTGGCGGCCTGGGGTTTCAACATTTCCAAGCCCGCGACCGCGACGGTCAACATCACAAATTCCGCAGGCGCGACGGTCTATTCCGGCTCCTATTCGGTCACCGCCGGCACGCAGAATTTCGTTTGGGACGGCCGCAACAATTCCGGCGCGCAGCAGGCGGACGGCATCTATAAAATCGCAATCACCGCGCGCGACGCCAGCGGCCAGACCACGGCGGTCACGACGGAAACGGTCGGCGTCGTGGATTCCGTCGACATGACCGAGACGCCGCCCATGCTCACCATCGGCGGCAGCGATTATGCGCTGGACAAGATCAAGCGCGTCGTGCGCTAGCGCCGCATGCGCCCCGACGCTGCGCCCGCCTGCAGGCCGGCCGGCTTAACGAGCCATTAACGACCGGGCCCGAATTGGGCGCACGGCAATTACTTCCCAATTGACACCGCAGCTTAGGCAAATTTTAAGCCGCGACCCGTAATCTCCCGGCAGTTGTGTCAGTGAGTTTGCGAGTTTGCCAATGACTGAGCCCCACCGCCCGAGGGTGAAGTATGTCATCGGGCCGGATGGCAGTCCGCTGACGATTGCGGATCTGCCCCCGACGACGACGAAGCGCTGGGTCATTCGCCGCAAGGCGGAAGTGGTCGCCGCTGTCCGCGGCGGACTCCTGTCATTGGAGGAAGCCTGCCAGCGCTACACGCTGACGACCGAAGAATTCCTTTCCTGGCAGTTTTCTATCGACCAGCACGGGCTCGCGGGCCTGCGCACCACCCGCATCCAGCAATACCGGCAATAAGAGCCTCCCGACTGGGCCTGTCCTCGGCCGCCCCGCACGCCTGGCGTGACGGGTCTTTTTTGCGGCCTTAGGTAGCAAATGCACCAAGGCTACACAGACGCAACGGTTCCGTGCATTCTCTGGGAATGCGCGTTTTCTTGGCACGTTCGGCGGCGTTGCTTTCCACCATCTTCTTTGGGGTGTGGGGAGCCTTCAAGCTGCTGCTCGACTGGATCGGCCGAACCACGGCCGTTGACGACCTCAACCAATTCCTAGAACGGCTCCCAACGATGGTTTCTTGGGTTGTATCGACCACGCCGTGGTGGATTCCCGGAGGGTTGGCGACGGCTTTGACGGCCTTCTTGATGTGGGCTGGCTGGCCACAAGGTCGTCAGTTGCCACGCGCGCGGCGTCGAGATGCACATGCCGAGCTTGGCAGCGCTGCGATCACGCTAGCCAGCCAAATCACCTACTACGTTGATGGCCCCGGACGTTGGGTAGAACCGCCTGGCCATCTGCTTTCCGAAATCTACAGTCTAATGATTGCATTCAATAAGCAGGGCTTTTCGCCGCCAATCGTGCACGAGAACGAAGATCCAATGCGGAAGATGAAAAAGGCGCGGCACTATTTCGATATAGTTGGAAGGTTGTTACGGGACGGCCATACGCTGGAAGCGTTCGAGGCAGCGAAGGACTTGGCGGGGCAGGAAATCATTGTAGCCGAAGATCGGTAGCGCCCATTGCCTCCATGCATTGGAGCGGCCTTACGTAGCAAATGCACCAGCGCTTCCGAGCAATTCTGCTAACATTGCTGGATGGCCGACAAGAAGAAGCCCGACGACGACTCTAAGCCTCTGAAATTCGATCTTTCGCCAGAGGAACTGAAGCGCGCCTACAACATGGCGCTGCGCCTTACCGCGCTCGACATTCGCGCGAAAAAAGTCGTGCCGTTTCCAAAGAAAAAGCTGCCGCCAAAGTAACGCCCGCGACAATCGGGCGGGAGAGCCCGATGCGCGTGACAACGCTTCTAGCGGTTATAGTTGTATTCTTCGCCGCCCCGCGCGGCGCTTTTGCTTGCGCGTTAACGCCTAGGGCCGAGCGAGGTAGCTCGGTGAGAAAACTAGGTTTGGCGATTGTATTCGTCGCCGTCGTACTTCACCCACTGGGCGTCCGCGCAATCGTAGCGCCAACAGAACATGCTTTCGTAAGTCGCGCCGCGAATGTCCCGATATCTGATTATGATAAAAAAACAGAGGTCTTCGTCGGACTCCAGTGTTGGGATGGCCTTGACGGCGCGATCCTCGGTGTCCTCCCGAAGATCGACAAGAACACTGTCAAATTTGAGCCCCTCGGGGAAAAAGCTTTTGCACTTGCGAAATCGCTTGTCGGGTCCGAGCGGGCCGGACCATCGCGCATCAAGGATGGGCTTCTCGGGGGTAGGTTTTGCGATAGCGGGTTGTGCCCAGCAGCCGTCAATGATGGCTGGTACCCGGCCGTAATTGACGATGTCGAAAAGCATATAGGGATAGATCGGGTCCTGATTGTGCTCCGGTTTTGTTCTGAAAATGCGCGGGTGAATTTCAACGAAAATCCAAGGCCGTTCGAGTTTTTCAAAGGTCTCTGTAGCAATGCGGCTTTGTTCACTGGCGGCGCTTGCGGCATTGCTAGCAGCATTGGTGGCCCATGCAGTGGCCCCAAAAGTCAGAACAATGAACACCAGCGCAATTCCAGTCAGTATGAGTTGCTTGTCCGCCGCTTCCGCCATGCGCCATTGCTGGCACAGGTCGGCATGAGTTTCATCCTTGGGCTGTTCACATATGGCGCGGTAGGTGCTGGGGTCTACTGGCTGGCCAAAATGAGACGCCGCGTGCTGGGGCTTTCGCTGATTGCCGGGGGCGTGTTGCTGCAATGGTTGCTGATCGGGAGTGTGCTGCTGAGCTAATGCGCTGCCGACCAACGTGAGGCCGATCAGACATCCTCCAAGCGCAACGCAGTACAACCAATCGCGGAAAGACATTGGATGAGAAAGACCGCTGTGAACCCACCACGGCTGATCTTATTCTTGATGTTCGCCTCAGTCTCCGGAATCCCCATGGCTGTTAGCTTTTCGGCCAGATCGCGGTAGGCGACGTTCCGGCGTTTCAATTCAGCCTTCAGGAGTCCCTTAACGCGGTTCTGCCAGTCCATATCGGGCATGATTGGCCTCCAAATCAGATGCGAAGATAATCATATTCGGTACAAAGGCCATTGACAAGAGTACCCTAAGGTAGCTATATTGGGGACATAAGTACCGGATTCCGCTTGCCTCCGGCGCCCCGGCCGGATTCGCGGTCACGACCGGCCTGATAGCCGGCGATTTCCTGTTCATGGGGATCGCGATCGTCGGCCTCTCCGCCGTCGCCGCGGCGCTCGGACCGATGTTCCAGTTCGTCAAATATGCCGGTGCCGCCTATCTGATCTGGCTCGGCTGCCGCATGCTGCTGACCGCCGCTCAGCCGATCGCGGTGCCCCGGACGGCCACCGGCGCATTCTGGCGCGATGCCGGGCTCGGGCTGCTGGTCACGCTCGGCAATCCGAAGCCGATCCTTTTCTATGGAGCCATCGTCCCGGCATTGTTCGATGTCCGCGCTATCGGAGGCGCCGGCTTCGTGCTGCTGGCGGTCATCGTCGCCGCAATCTCCTATGCCGTGTACGGCCTCTACATCGCTGCAGCCCGCAGGACGCGCCGGCTGGTCGCTTCGACCAGGACGGTCAGGCGGCTGAACCAGGCCACCGGGACGTTGCTGATCGGCACCGGGCTCGCCGCCGCCGCGCGCTGACGCCGCACTCCAGACCGCCGCCGCTCACCGGCATCTGCACGCATCGCAATCATTTTTGGCTCTGCCGGGGCCCGCATTAACCGGTTGGAAACCATAGACCGGGCAATTTTTGCCGGGGGGACGCGGAAGCCGCGTCCGATTCAGAGGTTTCCCGTGCAAGGTCTGACCGAGTTCTTCAAGACGCTGGGCCCCGCGCGCATCGCCGCGATGGGGGCTGTCACCGCCGCCCTGATCGCCTTTTTCGTCTTTCTCATCCTGCGCGTCACCGCGCCGGCGATGACGACGCTGTTCACCGACCTGACCTTCGAAGACTCCTCCGCCATCATCAAGGATCTCGAACGCCAGGGAATCCCCTTCGAGATGCGCAACGACGGCGCCACCGTCCTGGTGCCGAAGGACCGCGTCACCCGTCTGCGCATGAAGCTCGCCGAAGGCGGGCTGCCCAAGGGCGGCGGCGTCGGCTACGAAATTTTCGACAAGACCGACGCGCTCGGCGCTACCAGCTTCGTGCAGAACATCAATCATCTGCGCGCGCTGGAAGGAGAGCTGGCCCGCACCATCCGCGCCATCGAGCGCGTGCAGATGGCGCGCGTGCATCTCGTGCTGCCGGAGCGTCCGCTGTTCTCGCGCGACAAGGCGGAACCTTCGGCTTCGATCGTGCTGCGCCTGCGCGGCTCGCTGGAGGCCCAGCAGGTGCGCGCCATCCGCCATCTGGTCGCCTCCGCAGTCAACGGGCTGAAGCCGCAACGGGTGTCCATTGTCGACGAGAACGGCCGCCTGCTGGCCAACGGGTCGGCCGACGACACCGCGGGCGGAATCAGCGCGGACGAGCGGCAGATCGCGTTCGAGCGGCGCATGCGCGAACAGGTGGAGGCGATCGTTTCCTCGGTCGTCGGCCCCGGCCGCGCGCGCGTGCAGCTCACCGCCGAATTCGACTTTAACCGCGTCACCCAGACCTCCGACCGGTTCGACCCGGAAGGACGCGTGGTGCGCTCCAGCCAGACGCGCGAGGAATCCTCGCAGACCGCCGACAACCGGGAAGGTCAGGTCACCGTCGGCAACGAATTGCCGGGCGCGCAGCAGCAGCGGCAGGGCGCGGAAAACAGCGTCAAGAACGACCAGGCGCGCAAAATCGAGGAAATCGTCAACTACGAGATTTCCCGCACCACCAAGACCGAGGTGATCGAGGGCGGACGGGTCAACCGCATCTCGGTCGCGGTCGTGGTCGACGGCAATTATACGCGCAACGATCGCGGCGAAATGACCTACGCCCCGCGCGACAAGGAGGAGATCGACCGCATTGCGGCGCTGGTGCGCTCGGCGATCGGCTTCGACCAGAAGCGCGGAGACCAGGTCGAGGTGGTCAACCTGCGGCTCGCGGAAGCGCCGCAGAACATCGTCAACGAGCCGAAGGGCTGGCTCGATTTCCTGCAATTCACCAAGGACGACATCATGCGCGGCATCGAGCTGGCGGTGATGCTGCTGCTCGGCCTTGTCGTCGTGCTTCTGGTGGTGCGCCCGCTGATGCGGCGCATCCTTCCGCCGCCACCGTCAAAGGAAGCCATCGGCGCAGGCGGCGCGCTCGGCATCCCCGGCATCACCGCCATCATGGGCGGCGCCGGCGGCGTCACCGTCGCCGGCGGACCCGGCAGCGTCGGCATTGCCGGCGGGCCGAACGTGATCGTCGGCGGCGAACAGACCACCGCGACCATCTCCACGCATACCTCGCAGATGATCGACATCGCCCAGGTGCAGGGGCAGGTGCACGCCCAGTCCGTGCAGAAGGTCGGCGAACTGGCCGAGAAAAACCCGCACGAGACCGTGGCGATCATCCGCTCCTGGCTGCACGAGGCGGCATAACGGATAGCGCGCATGGCCGCACCCGCAGCACAGAAGAACAACGACATCGCCAACCTGGTGGCGACGCTGGCCAGCCGCCAGGCGGAGAACAACGCGCCGCCGACGCGCACGCTGACCGGGCCGGAGCGTGCCGCCGTGATCATGCTGGCGCTGGGCGAGCAATATGGCGGCAAAATCTGGAGCCTGCTCGACGACGATGAGCTGCGCCAGCTCTCCATCGTGATGTCGACGCTGGGTACCGTCGAATCGCCGCAGGTCGAGGCGCTGCTGCTGGAATTCGTCGGCCGGCTGTCGGCCTCGGGCGCGCTGATGGGCAACTACGACGCCACCGAGCGGTTGCTGCAGCAATTCCTGCCGCCGGAGCGGGTCGTCGGCGTGATGGACGAGATCCGCGGCCCCGCCGGCCGCAACATGTGGGAGAAGCTCTCCAACGTCCAGGAGGAAGTGCTCGCCAACTATCTGAAGAACGAATATCCGCAGACGGTCGCGGTCGTTCTTTCGAAAATCCGCCCCGAACATGCCGCCCGCGTGCTCTCCATCCTGCCCGAAGAACTGGCGCTGGATGTGGTCAACCGCATGCTGCGCATGGAGGCGGTGCAGAAGGACGTGATCGAACGCGTCGAACAGACGCTGCGCACCGAATTCATGTCCAACCTGTCGCAGACGCGCCGCCGCGACGCACACGAGGTGATGGCGGAAATCTTCAATAATTTCGATCGCCAGACCGAGACGCGCTTCCTCACCTCGCTCGAGGAGCAGAACCGCGAGGCCGCCGAGCGCATCAAGACGCTGATGTTCACCTTCGACGACCTGATCAAGCTCGACGCCGGCTCGGCGCAGACGCTGATGCGGCATATCGACAAGGACAAGCTCGGCATCGCGCTGAAGGGCGCGTCCGAGCCGGTGCGCCAGTTCTTCCTCAGCAACATGTCCACGCGCGCCGCCAAGATGCTGGTCGACGACATGCAGGCGATGGGTCCGGTGCGGCTGCGCGACGTCGACGAGGCGCAGGTGCTGCTGGTCAACCTGGCCAAGGATCTCGCCGCCAAGGGCGAGATCGTCATCACCAAACAGCGCGGCGACGAGGAGCTGATCTATTGAGCACCGCCATGAATGCGCCCGCCAAGTTCATGTTCGACGCGGATTTCGCGCCGGCACCGAAAGTGCCGACGACGATCCCGGTCGCCGAGCACAAGACCAGGCTCGCCGAAGCCGAAGCGCGCGGCTACCGCAGCGGCTTCCAGGCGGCGGAAGCGGAGATGAAGGCGCAGACGGAACGCCGTCTCGCGGTCGCGCTCGAACGGGCGGCGGCGACCATGCAGCAGATGGCGCAGGGTCTGGCGCAGGTGGAATGCCGGCTGGAAGCCGAAGCGGTGGACGTGGCCGTGGCGGTCGCGCGCAAGCTGGCGCCGGAACTGATTGCGCGCGAGCCGCTGGCGGAGATCGCCGCACTGGTCACCGAATGTTTCCGGCATCTGATCGCCGCGCCGCATGTCGTCATCCGCATCGGCGACGCAATCTACCCCGCCGCCCGGGACAGGCTTGAGCAGATTTCGCAGCAGAGCGGATTCCAGGGCCGGCTGGTCATTCTCGCCGATCCAGAACTCGGCGCGGACGACTGCCGCATCGAATGGGCGGACGGCGGCATCGCGCGCGAGCGCGCGGCGGTGGAAGCCGCCATCGCCGAAACGGTGAAACGCTTTCTGTCCGGGCGCATGACCTTCGCACCGGACGACCTGAAAGGTCCGCGCAAATGAGTGACAACGACAGCAAGGTGCAGCTCCCCGATCTCGAAACCGAGCCGGCCGTGCCGGCGGCGGAGGCCGGGCCGCTGGCGCCGTCCGACGGCGACACCGCGGCGCGCACGGCTGCCGAGCTGGAATCCATGTTCGACGTGCCGGTGCAGGTATCGGCCGTGCTCGGCCGCGCGCGCATGGAGGTCGGACAATTGCTCAGGCTCGGCCCCGGCGCGGTGCTCGAACTCGACCGCAAGGTAGGCGAGGCGATCGACATCTACGTCAACAACCGGCTCGTCGCCCGCGGCGAGGTGGTGCTGGTCGAGGAAAAGCTGGGCGTGACCATGACCGAAATCATCAAGACGGATCGCGCCTGATGACCGCCGGCAACGACATCGCCGCAACGCCGGACTGCGGCAGACCGAAGGTCCGCAGACCGTCCGCCATGAAAATCGAGAATCCGGATTCCGGACGCGCACCTGCGGCGCGCTCCGGAATGCGCAGAACCAGGAGCTAAGCCATGCGCCTCCTCATCGTCGGATCCCTCAAGGGTCAGCTGACCCTTGCCACCAAATACGCGATGGACAAGGGCGCGGCCGTCACCCATGCCGACGGCGCCGAGCAGGCGCTCGCCGTGTTGCGCTCGGGCCGCGGGGCCGATCTGCTGATGGTCGATGTCGCCCTCGACATTGCCGACCTCGTCGCCCGCCTGCATGCCGAGCATATTCACGCCCCGATCGTCGCCTGCGGCACGGAGAACAATGCGCGCGCCGCGGTCGCCGCCATTCATGCCGGCGCCAAGGAATACATCCCGCTGCCGCCCGATCCGGAGCTGATCGGCGCAATCCTCGCCGCCGTTGCCGACGACGAGCGCGACCTGATCTGGCGCGACGAGGCGATGGCCAACGTGGTGAAGCTGGCGCAGCAGATTGCCGGTTCCGACGCTTCCGTGCTGATCACCGGCGAATCCGGTACCGGCAAGGAAGTGATCGCCCGCTACGTGCATTCGAGATCGAGCCGGGCGAAGAAACCGTTCATCAGCGTCAATTGCGCGGCCATTCCGGAAACGCTGCTGGAATCGGAACTGTTCGGTCACGAGAAGGGCGCCTTTACGGGCGCGGTGGCGCGCCGCATCGGCAAGTTCGAGGAAGCCGATGGCGGCACGCTGCTGCTCGACGAAATTTCCGAGATGGACGTGCGGCTGCAGGCCAAGCTGCTGCGCGCCATCCAGGAGCGCGTGATCGATCGTGTCGGCGGTAGCAAGCCGGTGCCGGTGGACATTCGCATCGTCGCCACCTCCAACCGCAATCTGGTCGACGCCGTGCGCGCGGGCGGGTTCCGCGAAGACCTGCTGTTTCGCCTCAACGTCGTGAACCTGAAGATCCCGCCGCTGCGCGAGAGGCCGGCGGATATCCAGGAGCTGGCCGATCATTTCGTGAAGAAATATTCGGAAGCGAACGGCCTGCCGCTGCGTCCGCTGTCGGCGGAAGCGCGCCGCGCGCTGTCGCTCAATCGCTGGCCGGGCAATGTGCGCGAGCTGGAGAACACCATTCACCGCGCCGTGCTGCTCACCTCCGGCGCGGAAATCGGCGCCGAAGGCCTGACGACGCCGGAAGGCGGCAGGCTCGGCCAGGGCGATCCGCAGCCCGCGGTCGCGCATGCTGCGCTCGCCGCCGAACAGGTGACGCGCGCGCTGGTCGGCCGCACCGTCGCCGACGTCGAACGCGACCTCATCCTCGAGACGCTCAAGCATTGCCTCGGCAACCGCACGCATGCGGCCAACATCCTGGGCATCTCGATTCGCACCTTGCGCAACAAGCTGAACGAGTACGCCGCCGACGGTGTGCCGGTGCCGCCGCCCAACGGCGGCGAGGTACGCGGAGCGGCATAGAAGAAACTGGAGCGACTGCCATGATCGACGACATCCGCCGCACGCGGCACAAGCGCGAGATGGAAGAGCTGTTCGCGCCGGAATACGACGCGAACAACATGCCCTCGGCCGACAAGCGCGCGGCCTATGCGCTCGAACACATCGCCTACCGCATGGGCAAAATCGACCAGAAGCTGCATGAGGTTCTGGTCGCGCTTGCAGGCCTGTCCGCCGCCATACGCTGAGCGGGCCGGAGCCGCGCGGTTCATGCTGATCTACAAGATCTGCGCCGCCGCCCTGTGGCGGCAGGCGCAGGAAGAGGGCGTTTTCCGCGGAGCGCCGGTCGATCTCGCCGACGGATTCATTCACTTCTCGACGGCCGGCCAGGTCGCGGAGACCGCGGCAAGGCACTTTGCCGGTCAGCCCGATCTGGTGCTGGTCGCCGTCGCGGCCGAAGCGCTGGGCGAGGCGCTGAAATGGGAAGTCTCGCGCGGCGGCGCACTGTTTCCGCATCTCTACGCACCGCTGCCGCTCGCCGCCATCCGCAGCGTGGTGCCGCTGCCGCTCGGCGACGATGGCAAACATGCGTTTCCGCCGCGGCTGTAAGCGCGCCACGCAAACACGGCTGCAGCGGGACGATCCGGTGTCCCAAGCAGGCGCAGCGTTTGCGGCCGGATGCCGGGTCGGTCCGCCTCGCGCGACCCGCTCGACATCGGCCGGCATCTTTATAGTCGCGACGAAACGGAAAAAAGCCGGGACTGGCGTCCCGGCTTTCCTGTCGACGTGCGGCTTCGCCGTCAGGCATTGGCCAGCCGGCGCACCGGATTCCAGCGCAGCGCAAAGGCGCCTCCGCCGATCAGCGCCTGCACGATCGCCGCCACGATCAGAAATGCGGGATATTCCCAGCCGCCATTCGGCGCCGAGAACACCCAGCCGTTCGGCAGATGCACCGCGAACGCGCCGACAAGAATCGGCAATGTCGCCAGCGCGACCGCCCGCACCTGGAAGCCGGCGATCAGAGCAATACCGGCCAGAAGCTCGCCCGCGACGACGGGATAGGCGGTCCATGCGGGAAAGCCCTGCGCGGCGAAAAACGCCGCCGTGCCGGGCATGGTGAAGACAAAAACCTTCAACAGCGCGTGTGCGAGAAACATCACGCCGAGCGCCAGGCGCAGAACCAGCGCGCCGATTTGTTGTGTGTCGATCATGGACTTGTCCTTTCGGGAATAATCGGATGCCGTTCAGGCGGCGGAGCGCTGCGCGCCCCTCTCGACCGGCAGGCCTGCTGCGATCCAGTCCGCCTTGCCTTCGCGGTAGACGCGGACATTGCGATAGCCGAGTGCGGCGAGCCGTTCCGCCGCAATGTCGGAATTGCGGCAGGCGGCGCTCGCGCAATAGGTGACGATCTCGATGTCCTTGTCGGGCAGGAGCTTCGGCGCCGCCAGTTCGACGGCATCGTGCGGGATGTTGATCGCACCCGGCAGATGCCGTTCCTCGTAGTATTTCGCCGGCAAGGCCTCGATCACGACCGGACGGTCGCGACCTTCGAGCTTCCGCCGCAGTTCGGCGCGGCTGATCGGGTCGGTCATGGGTTGCCTCCACTGGTTGGTTGACGGAATGCCGGGGAAGGTAGATGATGCATTTTCGCAATTCGATAAGCATCTTTGCCAATTGAGTTTGCATTTCTGCAAATGCTTGCCTGGGACGACCTGCGCATCGTGCTCGCCATCGCGCGCGGCGGCCATCTCGCCGCCGCGGCGGGAACGCTCGGCGTCAATCATTCGACCGTATTCCGCCGTCTCAACGCGCTGGAAAAGCAGATCGGCGCGCGGCTGTTCGACCGGCTGGGCGCCGGCTATCGCCCGACCGAGGCCGGCGAGCGGCTGGTCGAAGCGGCGGAGCGCATGGAGACGGAAGCGCTGGCGCTCGACCGCGAACTGACCGGCCGCGATACGCGGCTATCCGGCAAGCTGCGCGTCACCTGCTCGGAGACCACCGCGTTCCGCGGCATCGCCGAGGACATCGCCCGCTTCCGCAAGCTGCATCCCGGCATCGCCGTCGAATTGTCGGTCGACAACCGCACGGTCGATCTCTCACGACGCGAAGCGGATGTCGCCCTGCGCGCCATGCGGCCGCGCGAGAACGACCTGTTCGGCCGCAAGCTGATCGACGTGCGCTGGGGCGTCTATGCCTCGGCGGACTATCTCGATGCGGCGGGCCGCCCGAAGCGGCCGGCCGATCTCGCCCGTCATTCCGTGATCGGCTGGGCGGAGATGTCGCATCCGACCAAGGCGGCGGCGTTCGTCGCCAGACATGTCGCGCCGGCGCAGATCGGCTACCGCTCCAGCAGCCTGATCAACCAGATGCTGGCGGCGAAGGCGGGCATGGGGCTCGCCGTGCTGCCGATCTATCTCGCCGCGCCCGAGGTTTCGCTCAAGCGCGTGCTCGGCCCGCTCAAGGAACTGGTCACGGAAACCTGGCTGATCACGCACGGCTCGCTGAAGGACACCGCGCGCGTGCGCGCCTTCATGGAAATCGTCGGTCACGGATTGAGGACACGCCTGTCGCGCCTGCAAGCGTGACGTTCAGACCTCGCGATCGGCGCGGAAACGGCCGAAGCTCTTTTCTCCCGCCGGGCCGAACAGCACCACCTCGTAGACTTCCGGCACGCCGCCCATGCCCGGGGAGCCCGCCGGCATGCCGGGCACGGCCAGTCCGCGCGCCTGCGGCCGCTCCGCCAGCAGACGCTCGATCGCGCGGGCCGGTACATGGCCCTCGATGACGTAGCCGTCCAGCTCCGCGGTATGGCAGGATGCCAGCGCATCGGGGATGCCGAGCCTCGACTTGACCGGGTTGAGATCGGACGTCTCGTGCACCGTCACGCCGAAGCCGGCCCGGCGCACATGCGCCACCCAGCCGTCGCAGCAGCCACAATCCGGATCCTTGTGCACGACCATGTGCGGACGGCTCGCGGCCGCAGCGCCGCGCAAGGCCAGCGGAACGGCCGCAATCAGCATGATGGCGGTGCGGCGGGACACGGCGATCGTCGTCATGGCAATCTCGATCTGTTCGGGATGGCCCCCCGGCCGACATTCTCCCACTGGCGTACAATCGGTCAATTCACACCGGCGTGCCTTGATCTGGATCGGATCGGCGGGATGAACCCGTTGCGGCGCCGGCGCGACCCAGCAAACCCGTTGTCCGATCGAAGGTTTCAGCGATGACCATGCGTTCCCTGCCGTTCCTTGCCGCGCTTGCTTCCCTGGCGGCGGGTATCCAGGCCCAGGCCTCCGACTTCAGGGATTTCCGCGACTGGCACGCCGCCTGCGACAACCAGCGCACCTGCAGCGCCTACGGCTTCGACGCGCAGGCGTCGATCGGCAACTATCTGCGCATCGAGCGCGGCGGCGGGCCGGACTCCAGGGCGAAAATCAGCCTGACCGTCGATCTCGCGCCCGGCGCCAAGGTCCGCCTTCGCTTCGACGACCCGGCGCTGCCCGGCCTGCCGCAAGGCGACCTGAGCGGCGCGGAAGGCGAAGGCCACGAATTGCGGCGTATCGTTCTCAGCGATCTTGCGCCGGCCGACGGCCTGATCGCCGGCCTGCGCAAGGCAAAGACGATCGTCGTCACGCGCATCGACCCGCCCGGCGCGAAAAATCCGAGCGATCCGCAGCAGAGCGAAATCTCGCTCTCCGGCGCCGTCGCCGCGTTGTTGTGGATCGACGAGCGGCAGAAGCGGCTGGATACGCAGACGGCGCTGATCCGCAAGGGCGACAGGCCGGCCTCCGCCGTGCCGCCGCCGCCGGCTGCGCCGGCCGTCGCCGCCGCCAGGACACGGGGAATTGCGATCGAGGACCGTCCGGCCGCCATTGCCGCCAAAGGGCGCACCGCCTGCGGCGAAGAGGACGACGCGGACGACCAGGCCGAACTGCAAGAGGCATTCGCGCTGGGCGGCGGCAAGGTCATGTACATGGTCCACTGCCGTGGCAACAGCGGCGCCTACAACATGCATTATGCGTTTCTGATCGCGCCGGCCGGCAAGCCGGGCGCGGCGGTAGCGGCAACGTTCGACTGGCCGGTCAAGGTCGGCGACACAGCCCGCGACGCGGGGTCGGAGCGCACAGTGACCAATCCCGAATTTTTCGCCGACAACCTGACCCTGCGCACCTTCTCCAAGGGGCGCGGCATCGGCGATTGCGGAACCGAAGAAACCTGGGTGTGGACCGGCGCGGCCTTCCGCCTCGTCGAATTGCGCATGATGGTACACTGCAAGGGCGTTCCGGCCGACGACTGGCCGGTGCTATACCGGGCGACGCGCAAATAGCGGGGCAAACGCAACGAGGTTTTCAGGCATGCCGATCCGTGCGGCACTCGCAGCCGCTGCAATCGCTCTGTATGTCGGCGCGGTGCAGGCACAGACCGGCCGGGCCGGATGCGACCTGCCCAATGCCGACACCAGCGTTCACGGGATTGCGCTCGGCGACGCGGAGAGTACGGTGCGCGTGCTCGGCCGCGACTTCCGCACGGTCGTCGACAACCCCGCCTCCGATTTCGCCTGGCACATTTTCGCCTCGCGCGACAACAAGCAGCTCCTGCTGCTGCGTCACCATGCCGGCGGCACGCTGAATTCCTACATGGAGTTCGAGGTGAAGTTCGGCCGCCACGACCGGCATCCGATGCAACTGCCGGTCTATGAGTTCGTCTCCGGCCAGGGGCTGAAGCTCAATCTGCGCCGCCGCGCCGTCGTCAGGAAGCTCGGCCCGTGCTTCAAGAGCACGGTAAAAGGCGACACCGAAATCGTCCGCTACGAAGTCGAGGACGAAACCTCCGCACTGCCGGTGCTGAAAGGCTCGGGCGCACAGCACTATTACGCGGAATATGAATTTCGCAAAGGCGTGCTGGTGCGCTTCCGCTTCGGCCACGACCCGGTGTAACGTCCCGCGCGCCGCAGGCTGCCGCGGCGCGCTTCGGTCGGCGGTCGGGGGAACGGCGAATGACAACCGATGGCGTTTCCGCTTCGCCGCGCGGACCGGTCTTGGAAGTATTTCTGGTCTTTCTGCGCCTCGGCCTGACCAGTTTCGGCGGGCCGGTCGCGCATCTCGGCTATTTCCGCGAAGAACTGGTGGCGCGGCGGCGCTGGCTCGACGACAGCACCTATGCCGACCTCGTCGCCCTGTGCCAGTTTCTGCCCGGGCCGGCGAGCAGCCAGGTCGGCATTGCCATCGGCCTGTCGCGCGCGGGCTATGCGGGTTCGCTTGCGGCCTGGGTCGGCTTCACGGCGCCGTCCGCGGTGGCGCTGGTGCTGTTCGCCTATCTGTTCAACTCGGTCGGCGACACGCTGGGGACCGGCTGGCTGCACGGCCTGAAAGTCGCCGCTGTCGCCGTCGTCGCGCTGGCCGTGCTCGGCATGATGCGTTCGCTGGCGCCGGACCGCGAGCGCGCGACGCTTGCGGTCGCCTCAGCGGCGATCGCGCTGGCGGTTCCTTCCGCCTGGGGCCAGATCGGGGCGATCGCGTTCGGAGCCGTCGTCGGACTGATCGTCCTGCGCGGCGGGGCGCCGGCCGGTCACGTCGTTCTGCCCTCGCCGGTCGGCCGCGGCGCGGCAATTGCGGCGCTGGCCGCATTCTTCGTTCTGCTCGCAGGCCTGCCGCTGCTTGCCGCCGCGCTTCCGGTCCAGAGTCTCGCCCTGTTCGATTCCTTCTACCGCGCCGGATCGCTGGTGTTCGGCGGCGGCCATGTGGTGCTGCCGCTACTGCAGGCGGAGGTGGTGCCGCCCGGCTGGGTGTCCGGCGACGCCTTCCTTGCCGGGTATGGCGCGGCGCAGGCGGTGCCCGGCCCGCTCTTCACGTTCGCGGCGTTTCTCGGTGCGGTAATGCAGCCGGAGCCGAATGGCTGGCTCGGCGGCATGCTGTGCCTGTTCGCGATTTTCCTGCCGTCGTTCCTGCTGGTGATCGGCGCGCTGCCGTTCTGGGATGCGTTGCGGGCGCGGCAGCAGGCGCAATCGGCACTGAAAGGCGTCAACGCCGCGGTGGTCGGTCTGTTGATCGCAGCGCTCTACAATCCGGTCTGGAGCGCCGGCATTCTCAACGCCGCCGATTTCGCGCTTGCCGTTGCGGCCTTTCTGCTGCTGTTCATGTGGCAGGTTCCGCCCTGGCTCGTGGTCGTGCTGTGCGCGATTGGCGGGGCCGCGCTCGGGGCGCTCTGACCGCCCGGCTACAGCAGCGCGTAGGCGCTCGACACCATCGCCACCGGCCGGTGCTCGGTCGCATTGATCAGGGTGACGCGGCCGAAAGCCATGCTCTTGCCGATGCGTGCGATACGGGCGTCGGCCAGCACGTCGGCATTGGAGACAGGCTTGAGGAAATGCGTGGTCTGGTCGACCGTGGTCATCGGCCGATAGCCGCCGCCCGCCGCGCAGACTGCGAACACCATGGCCGTATCGGCAAGCGCCATCAGCGCCTGTCCGCAGACCACCCCGCCCTCGCGGCACAGCCGCTCGGAGAACGTCATGCGCAGCACTGCGCCGGGATCGATCGCGCGGGCGTCGTCGATTTTCTCCACGCTCAGTCCCAGTTCGCGAACCCAGGGCGCGAACACCTCCGCCAGAAGCTTCTCGGCGCCGGCCCGGTCGAACGACCCCTGCATCGGCACGACCGTGCCTCCGCCCTTTTCCCCCGACGTCATTTGCGGCCTCCCATGCATCCGCGGCCAGCTTAGGCAAGCCGGCGACCTCCTGCCAGCGCGGCCGTTAACCGGGCGCTAACCATCAGGCAGGCAAATTTTGCCGGGGCGGACCGAAAGCCGCCGCCTGCCATCCGCACGATCCGGACCGCCGTCCGGGCCATTCCCGACAGGACCGCAAGAACGCATGACCGACACCTCGGCAGGACTGAGCGGCGGACCGGGTGCCGCCTTCCGCATGCCCCGGTTCGGCGAGGTCGCCGCCATGTTGCGGCGGGGGGACATCGCCCTCGCCATCGGCGTGGTCGCGATTCTCGTCATTCTGATCCTGCCGCTGCCGCCGGTCGTGCTCGACATGTGCCTCGCCGTGTCGATCATCGTGTCGGTGCTGATCCTGATGACGGCGCTGTTCATCCACACGCCGCTCGAATTTTCCGCCTTCCCGACCGTGCTGCTGATCGCCACCATGCTGCGGCTGGCGCTCAACCTCGCCTCGACCCGGCTGATCCTGACATACGGCCACGAAGGCACCGACGCCGCCGGCCACGTGATCCAGGCCTTCGGCAATTTCGTGATGAGCGGCAGCTTCGTGATCGGCATCATCGTGTTCACGATCCTGATCATCGTGAACTTCGTCGTCATCACCAAGGGCTCGGGCCGCATCGCCGAAGTCGCCGCGCGCTTTCACCTCGACGCCATGCCCGGCAAGCAGATGGCGATCGACGCCGATCTCTCCGCCGGACTGATCGACGAGCAGGAGGCGCGCCGCCGCCGCAAGACGCTGGAGGACGAAAGCGGATTTTTCGGCGCCATGGACGGCGCCTCGAAATTCGTGCGCGGCGACGCCATCGCCGGCCTGCTGGTGGTTTTCATCAACGTGATCGGCGGCATGATTATCGGCATCGCCCAGCAGGGCATGACGTTCATGGACGCCGCGCACAGCTACACGCTGCTGACCGTCGGCGACGGTCTGGTCACGCAGGTGCCGGCGCTGATCGTCTCCACCGCCGCCGGCCTGCTCGTCTCCAAGGCCGGCGTCAGCGGCGCCGCCGACAAGGCGCTGATCAGCCAGCTCTCCGGCTATCCCAAGGCGCTCGGCATGTCGGCGGCCGTCATGGGCGTGATGGCGATCTTGCCCGGCATCCCCATGCTGCCCTTTCTCGTTCTCGGCGGCGGCGCCGCCGCGCTCGCCTATTTCGTCGACAAGCGCAACAAGCAGGAAGCGCTGCTCGCGCGCCAGGGCGCGGCCGCGCCTTCGGCGGAGCCTGCGGAAGAGCCGATCGCCGCCGCGCTCAAGATCGACGACCTGAAAATCGAGCTGGGCTATGCGCTGCTGCCGCTGGTCAATTCGCCCGACGGCAGCGACCGGCTGACCGAACAGATCAAGGCGCTGCGGCGCGCGCTGGCGGTGGAAATGGGCTTCGTCATGCCCGCGGTCCGCATCCTCGACAACGTACAGATCGAAGCCAATTCCTACGTCATCAAGATCAAGGAAGTGGAAGCCGGCAGCGGAAAAATCTGGCCCGGGCAATTCATGGTCATGGACCCCGCCGGCGGACAGGTGAACCTGCCGGGCATCCACACGGTGGAACCGACCTTCGGCCTGCCCGCCACATGGGTCGACGCCGCGCAAAAGGAAGAAGCCGCGGTCAAAGGCTACACCGTGGTCGACGCGGCGACCGTCCTGTCCACGCATCTCACCGAACTGCTCAAGGCCAACACCGCCGAGCTTCTCTCCTATGGCGAGGTGCAGAAGCTGGTGAAGGAACTGCCGAAGGAGCAGAGCGAACTGGTCAAGGATATCATTCCGGCCCAGATCGGCATGTCGGGGGTACAGCGGGTGCTGCAGCTTCTGCTTGCCGAGCGGATATCGATCCGCGACCTCGCGACCATCCTCGAAGGAATAGCCGACGCGCTCGCTTTCACCCGCAATCCGGCGAGCATCGCCGAGCATGTGCGGGCGCGCCTTGGCCGCCAGATCTGCGCACAGCATGCGACCCCGGGAGGCTACCTGCCGCTGATCGCGCTGTCGGCCAAATGGGAGCAGGCATTTCTCGAATCCATCGTCGGCCAGGGCGAGGAAAAGAGCCTCGCCATGCAGCCCTCGCGCCTTTCGGAATTCATCACGCTGGTGCGCGAGCGTTTCGAGGAGGCCGCGCGCCAGGGCGAGGCGCCGGTGCTGGTGACCTCGGGCGGCATCCGGCCGTTCGTGCGCAGCATCGTCGAGCGCTTCCGCGCGCAGACGCCGGTGCTCTCGCAGGCGGAAATCCATCCCCGCGCGCGGCTGAAGACGGTGGGAAGCATCTAGCTCCCGCCGGACCGGCATTCGCCGCCTCCGTAACCCCTTTCAATCTTTCGTGAATCGGCTGGCGGAACTGCCGGCCGACGACCACGTTATGTCCCGCGAGAGGGCCGGGAGCCGGCAAGGCCTGCCCGTCCCATGAACCGTAACGGCGAATTGCGCGACCCATATTGCGAGACCGGGGTGAACGCCATGAACAATTCCTCGCTGCTGAGCGCCAACAAGTCGACCCACGTGAAGATCGTGGCCGTCGCGCTGGTCGCCGGCATTGCAGTGATCGGCGTCGGCCTTGCCGCCAAGCACGATCTCGGCACCGACGTGCTGATGACGCCGGGCGGCAAGCTTGAGGCCAACGGACCGGTGATCCGCGCCGGCAAGCCGACCATGATCACCTCGGGCGGAGACACCGTCATCCGCTGATCCGCGTTTCTTCAGGGTTTGAACCTCCCTGATCCTCCCAAGACTTGCGCGCCCGCGGGCGCGCATTTTTTTGTCCGCTTCGCGCATTTGTCATGGGCGGCGGGCCGTGCGCTTTCGCGATCGGGCGCCCGCGGGCGGACCGGGAGGCGGCGGGCACGCGCATCGTGAACGCGATTCCTCGCCCGGCGGCGCGCGGCGGCGCACCGCGCCGGGCAGCGCTCGCAATGCTGCGACGGCCGTGCGCCCGCCGGCCTTGCGGCAAAAAGGGCGCGGGGCGGGCGGCGGGCGAGCCTTACGCCCTTGCCGCGTCGCGGATGCGCATGATGCCGATGGAATCCAGTTCGCGCTGCTCGGCGGCGCTCTCGGCGGCGCGCTCGTTGGCCTGGTCGCGCTCGTTGAGCAGCTCGATCTTCTTCAGCTCCTCGAAGGCCTCGGCCAGTTCCGCCTTGGCGTCGTCGAGCTGCAGCTTCAGATCGTCGGTCGAACGCTTGAGATTTTCGCGCCGCTGCGCGGCCGCCTTGGCATAGGTCGGATAGGCGAAATGCGCCGGATCGTGGATTCCCGCCCGCTCCTGCTCGGTCCTGATCTCGCGATCGAGGTCCGCGCACATGCGGTCGAACTCGGCAATCATGGCCTCGATCTGCGCCGTGCGCCGGCGCTTCTCGTCGACCTGAAACTTGCGCAGACGTATCAGCGTCTCACGTGACTTCATCGACTCTTACTCCCCGAAGCCCCTGCACCGCCGGTAAGCTCCGTCCGCCGGACACACCCGGCATGGCGACGGCGGCCGGCGGCCCGGCCGTCCAAACTCGGAGCGCGATTGTGGGGGGATACCGTTAGTTTTCGGTTTCCAAGGGCGGTAAGATTTGCTCAAGGCGCTGATATCCTTCCAGAAGGGCGGTGCTTTCGTCCTTGCCCTGGGCGAGGAAGGCCTCCAGCGGCGGGTGCAGGCGGATCGCCTCGTCCACTTCGGCGCTCGACCCGGGACGGTAGGCGCCCAGCCGGATCAGTTCCTCCATGTCCGCATAGGTGGCCATGACCTTCTTCGCCCGCAGGATGGCGGGCAGGAAAGCCGGCTGCGCCGCCCGCGGCATGGTGCGGGATACCGATTTCAGGACGTTAATGGCCGGGTAACGTCCGCGCTCGGCGATCGCCCGCTCCATGACGATATGCCCGTCGAGAATGCCGCGCACGGCGTCCGCCACCGGCTCGTTATGGTCGTCGCCGTCGACCAGGACGGTGAACAGGCCGGTGATCGTGCCCTGCCCTGCAATGCCCGGCCCGGCGCGTTCCAGCAGGCGCGGCAATTCGGTGAACACGGTCGGCGTATAGCCCTTGGCGGTCGGCGGTTCGCCGGCCGAGAGCCCGATCTCGCGCTGCGCCATGGCGAAGCGGGTGACCGAGTCCATCAGGACGAGCACGTCCTGGCCCGCGTCGCGGAAATATTCGGCGACAGCCAGCGTCAGATAGGCCGCCTGCCGGCGCATCAGCGCCGGCTCGTCGGAGGTGGACACGACCACGACGGAGCGGGCCAGCCCGGCCTCGCCGAGATCGTCCTGAAGGAATTCCTGCACTTCGCGGCCGCGCTCGCCGACCAGGCCGATGACGATGACGTCGGCGGTCACATTGCGCGCCAGCATGGAGAGCAGCACCGACTTGCCGACGCCGGAGCCCGCGAAAATGCCCATGCGCTGGCCGCGGCAGCAGGTGGTGAAGGTATTGAGCGCGCGCACGCCGAGATCGAGCGGGCTGCCGACGCGCGCGCGCGCATGTGCGGGCGGCGGCGCGTTGCGGAACGGATAGGGCGAGGCGCCGGCGGCGAGCGGGCCCAGCGCATCGATCGGCTCGCCCATGGCGTTGACCACACGGCCGAGCCAGCCGGCGCAGGGGCGCACATGGCCGACCGCGGAGACGATGGCGCGGCAGCCGCGCCGCACGCCTTCCAGCGCCGCGAACGGCATCAGCAGCGCATGCTGGCCGGCAAAGCCGACCACCTCGCAGGGCACGTTGCGCGCCGGGGCCTCGATGGTCACCCGCGCGCCGACCGACATGGCATGGATCGGACCGGCAACCTCGACCATCAGCCCGCGCACGCCGACGACGCGGCCGTAGGTTTCGACTCCGTCGAGATCCCCGATCTGTTCGGCCAGGGCTTTCACGGCGCAGCGCTCGCGAGCGGCCGCCCGCCGCGCGCGGCCGCGCCGGGCGCAGGCCGGCACAGGTCGGCGGCACGGATCGGACGCACGGGCCGGCACGATCGGCAGGCCGGACCGTGCGATGCCGCCGCTGCGGCTACAGCTACGGCTCCTGCGGCCCGCGACCGCCGCCTTGCAGCCCCGCCGGCGGGCCTGTCCGGTCCGCCCCGACTGCCCCCTCTGCGGGCCTGTCCCGATACGCGCCGGGCCGCCCATCCCAGCCGTGAAGCGAAAGTTACCTTTCGCCCCGTCCCCTTAACTTCGTGTTTACCCGCGTCGTTAATCATTGCGTCACCGTTCTTGCGACGAATGCGAGGGACGGGTCCGGCCAAGGACTGGCCGGGCTCTGAGTCCGCCGAATCGGTTAGGCCCGGTTCTTAAAGTGGAGCATGAAAGCGCGCCTGGCGAAAAAACCTACTCCTGGCAACATTTTAGGCCGATTCGACGAATTTCGCCTAGGGAATGCTTGCAGACCGGAATCAGGTTTTGTTAACCATGCCGAAATAGTGTTCCTGAATCGTAATGTTGCAAGGCGTTTCGAAGGCCGCCGCTACGGCGTGCCGACCTTAAAGCCCGGCAGCGGCGAGAGAGGGCACTGGCATGCGCGTTCTGCTGATTGAGGATGACAGCGCGACAGCGCAGTCGATCGAGCTGATGCTCAAATCCGAGAGCTTCAACGTCTACACCACCGATCTGGGTGAGGAAGGCGTCGATCTCGGCAAACTCTACGATTACGACATCATCCTTCTGGATCTGAATCTGCCCGACATGTCGGGCTTCGAGGTTCTGCGCTCCTTGCGCGTATCCAAGGTGAAGACGCCGATCCTCATTCTCTCCGGCCTTGCCGGCATCGAGGACAAGGTGCGGGGGCTGGGCTTCGGCGCCGACGACTACATGACCAAGCCGTTCCACAAGGACGAGCTGGTCG
>CAYWCE010000002.1:0-114031 GCA_964456755.1 uncultured Hyphomicrobiales bacterium | reverse complement strand
TGCCCGCCGACATCGCGCCGTCGCCGATCACGCAGACGACGTTGTGCGACTTGCCTTCGATGTCGCGCGCCACCGCCATCCCGAGGCGGGCGGAGATCGAGGTTGAGGAATGCGCGGCGCCGAAGGGATCGTATTCGCTCTCGGCGCGCTTGGTGAAGCCGGACAGCCCGCCGCCCTGGCGCAGAGTGCGGATGCGGTCGCGCCGGCCGGTGAGGATTTTGTGCGGATAGGCCTGGTGGCCGACGTCCCAGATCAGGCGGTCGCGCGGGGTATCGAAAATGTAATGCAGTGCGACGGTCAGCTCGACCACGCCGAGGCCGGCGCCGAGATGGCCGCCAGTCACCGCCACGGCATCGATGGTCTCCCGGCGGAGTTCCGCAGCAACCTGGGGCAGATCCTTGTCGGCAAGCTGCCGCAGACGATCCGGCCTGTCTATGGTGTCGAGCAGGGGGGTCTTGCTCACTGATTTCTCCGCTCTGGCTGCCCTTTGCGGGCCTCCGGCCGCCGCCTGTTTCAGGCTTACACCAGAGGGGACTTGGGAAGCAATTTCGGCGGGATTGCGGGCGCAAGCGCGATGCACCGGGCCGGTTTTCGGTTCCGAAGGCGCGGCCGGCTCCGGCCGGAGCGGCAAAGGCGGGCGCCGGTTCCGGTGTGACCCGCAGGCAGGCGGTGCGACGGCGCTCCGTTCATATCCCGTTCAACTTCGCCGCTCCATCAACCCGACACTGTCCGGGCCGCCGATGCGGCGCTTCTCCGCCTGTGGGGCGTGCTAGCATGCGCGGTCTACCGGGAGCGTCGACGTTCCGGCCCGGAATCGTGCCGGTCCCGGCATGCGACCTGCGGCGTCCGCAGGGGGGAAATCGATGTCGCGCGTGGTCACGGCGCTGCGCACCTTCTTCGCGCTGTCGCTGCCCTATTTCCGTTCCGAGGACCGCTGGCCCGGCCGCGCGCTCCTGGCGGGCATCGTTGCCGGCGAACTTGCGCTGGTCTATCTCGCCGTCGTCATCGCCAACTGGAATGCGCGTTTCTTCAATGCACTGGAGGGGCGTAACTGGGACGTCTTCACCAACGAACTGGTGGTCTTCTGCCTGATCGTGCTCAGCAATGCCGCCATCAGCGCCAGCAACTATTATTGCGGGCAGACGTTGCAAATCCGCTGGCGGCGCTGGCTCACCGCAAATTACGTCGCCAACTGGATGGCGCAGGGACGCCATTACCGGGCGCGCATGGTCGCGCCCGAGGTCGACAACATTCATCTGCGCATCGCCAGCGACGTCTATCTCTTCATCCAGCGTACGCATGAGCTGACCACCGGGCTGCTCGGCAGCGTAGCGACGCTGATCACCTTCGCCATCATCCTGTGGGGCATTTCGGCGATCACGCCGTTTCCGCTGTTCGGACGCGATTTCTCGTTTCCCGGCTATCTGATCGTAGGCGCGCTCGCCTATGCGCTGATCGGTACGCTGGTGGCGCACTGGATCGGCTGGCGATTGATCCCGCTCAACTTCAACCAGCAGCGCTTCGAATCCGATTTTCGCTTCGCCATCGTGCGCGCAGCCGACAATGCCGAGCCGATCGCGCTGATGCAGGGCGAGGGCGTCGAGCGCGCCGAGCTGCACAGGCGTTTCGGCAATCTGGTGCGCAACTGGACCGCTCTGGTGGCGCGGCAGACCAAGTTGACCTGTTTCATCGGTGGCTATGCGCAGGCTTCGACCGTGGTGCCGATCCTGATCAATTCGCCGGCCTATCTCGCCGGCGCCATCCCGCTCGGCACGCTGATGCAGTCGGCCTTCGCATTTCAGCGCGTAGAGGGCTCCTTTGCCTTCTGTCTCAGCGCCTATAGCCGGCTCGCCGAATGGAAGGCCTATATGGATCGCCTGTCGCAATTCGAAGAGGCGATGCGCAATGTCGACGCCGACCGCCTGCAGGCCGGTCCGCACATCGCGATCGAGGAGAACGGCGACCGGGCGCTGCAGGTAGAGGCCCTCGATGTGCAGCTCGACAGCGGCATTTCGGTCGCGCGCATTCCCGAACTCAGATTGCAGCCGGGTGCCCGCCTTCTGGTCGCCGGGCCGTCCGGCTCCGGCAAATCGAGCCTGTTCCGCGCGCTGACCGGGCTGTGGCCGTCCGGCAAGGGCAAGATCCGTCTGCCGAAGGGGGCCGACGTGATGGTGATGCCGCAGCGTCCCTATTTCCCGCTCGGCACGCTGCGCCAGGCGATCGCCTATCCGCGTTCCGCCGCCGAGGTGGATGCGGCTGCGTTGAACGCGGTGCTTGATTTGACCGGGCTGACGCACCTTGCGCCGCGGCTGGACGAGGAGGCGGACTGGAGCGTGCTGCTGTCCGGCGGCGAGCAGCAGCGAGTCGGCGTCGCGCGCGCGCTGTTGCGCAAGCCGGATCTGCTGATGTTCGACGAGCCGGTTTCTACGCTTGCCGACGCGACCGGGCGCGAGCTTTACGCCGTGCTGGTGCGGCATCTGCCCGACACCGTCATCCTCACCATCGACCGCCGGCAGGTGCTCGACGAACTGCACGACATGCGCATCGATCTCGTACGCGCCGACGCCGACGCCGGCGCGGCGGGGGCGGACGGCGGTGCAAACGACAAGAACCGGGACCAGGATCGCGACCGCGACAAGGGGCCCGAACTCGTTTCCGCCTGATGTGCGGCAATACCGCGACGGAACGAACACAGATCGACGACACGACAACGGGGTACACCGATGCTCAGAATGAATTACTGGACCGACAAATGGGACTTGCACGAGGATGTCTGCCCCTGCGACGTGCATTTCAACGAATGGGTGGCGCAGAGCGGGCACAGGAACAAGCTGATCTACCATTTCGGCACCGGCACACATCATGTTGTCGGTATTGAACAATCGCGCAACGGCCTGGGCAACAGGGTATTCGCGATCACTGCCTCGATCGAGGAATACGAAGCGTATATCAGACTGGTCACCGAGAATTCCGGCGTGGCAAAGAACTACCTGGCCTATTTCGGCGATATCTATCTGACGAATCCCGGGCTCTTGCCGGAGTTCGACATCGTCACCATGGTGCATCTGTGCGAATTCTTCTTTCCGAATACCGCCAGCGCCGAATATGGCGGGCTGACCGACCGCAAGGTGCTGGACTTGTTCACCGACAAGACGAAAGCGGGCGGATTTATCGTGTTCTACAAGAATTCGATGGCCGCGGATAAAATGCGCGCCATTCTCCCCGAATGGGAAAAGGACAAGCCGGTTGAGCCGGCGGGCGAGTTCAAGACGCTGCTGATCTACCGCAAGCGGGATTGACCGCAGCCGGCGGCGCGGAATCGGCGCTATTTCACGTCCAGCGGCTCGGTGCCCTTGGCCTTGCCGGAGGCGTCGGGTGTGATCTTCTCCACCCGCGCTTCCGCAGCCTTCAGCAGTTCCTCGCAGCGCCGCTTGAGCATCTCGCCGCGCTCGTAGATTGCAACCGACTCCTCAAGCGGCACCTTGCCCTCTTCGAGCCGGCGAATGATCGTCTCCAGCTCTTCGAGCGCGCGCTCGAATGGCATCTTCCCGATATCGGCGTTGCTGTTGGCGGCCATCGATGCTCCCTCGGGCGCAATCCTATCGCGTCAGTCCCGCAGAATTCCAGCGCTCAGCCGCGCATCAATGTGGATACATGCGCGGCGACCGAACGCGACAGCCCCTCAAGATCGTAGCCGCCTTCGAGCAGCGACACGACTCGTCCCGAGCAACGCGCTTGCGCCACATCCATCAGCCTGCGCGTGGCCCAAGCGAAATCGTCCTCGACCAGATTGAGATTGGCAAGCGGATCGCGCATATGCGCGTCGAAGCCCGCGGAAATCACGATCAGGTCAGGCGCAAACGCGCCCAGCCGCGGCAGGATCAGGTTTTCGAACGCTTCGCGGAATTCCTTGCCGCCATCGCCGGCGCGCAACGGCGCATTGACGATATTGTCGTGTTCGCCGCGCTCGCTGCGCGAGCCGGTACCCGGATAGAGCGGCATCTCGTGGGTCGAGCAATACATCACCGAGGCATCGCGCCAGAAAATGTCCTGCGAGCCGTTGCCATGGTGCACGTCGAAATCGACGATCGCCGTCCGCCCGAGTCCGTGCCGGTCCTGGGCATGACGCGCGGCGATGGCTGCATTGTTGAACAGACAGAATCCCATCGGCCGCGCCGTCTCCGCGTGATGTCCGGGCGGGCGGGTGGCGACGAAAGCATTGGCCACCCGACCCGCAACGACTTCGTCCACCGCCAGCACCGCGCCGCCTGCCGCGCGCAAGGCGGCCTCGTAGCTGCCCGGCGACATCGCGGTATCGGCATCGAGCCGCACCATGCCGCTGTCGGGCGACGCCTCGCGGATCGCCTCGACATAGTCCATCGGATGGCACAGTGCGATTCGCTCGGGATCCAGCATCGGCGCCTGCTCGCGCGCCAGCGCCGCGAACTTCTCGTCTTCCAATGCGTGCTCGATCGCGCGCAGGCGGTCGGGCCGCTCCGGGTGGCCGGGCGGCGTGACATGATCGAGGCAGGCCGAGTGGGTGATCAGCAACGTCGTCATAACGTCTGGTTTCAGATTCAGGCTGGAACCGCAAGTCCGCGGATGTCCCGCGTGCCGTCGACCGCCACGCCGGGCGGCGGCGGAGGAGCGTCCGGCACGAAAAAGCAGGGCGCCAGCGGCTGGGCCGGGTCGATCCGGTATTTCTCGAAATCGGTCACGCCTTCGCCGGCAAGGAAGCTGTCGTCAATGAGGAAATTGCCGGTGAACTGGCGCGCCGGCTTTTCGAACACCCTGCAGGCGGCCTCCGCCATGATTTCGGGGCTGCGCGACATTCGCATGGTCTTGTCGCCGCCGAGCAGATTTCTGATCGCGCTCGTTGCGATCGTGGTGCGCGGCCACAGCGCGTTGACGGCGATGCCCTTTGGGCGCAATTCGCCGGCGAGGCCGAGCACGACGAGACTCATGCCGAATTTCGCCATCGAATAGGCAGTATGCGGCGCGAACCACTTCTCCTGCATGTCGAGCGGCGGCGAATTCATCAGGATGTGCGGATTGGCAGACTTTTCCAGATGCGGGATGGCGAGTTTGGACACCATGAAGGTGCCGCGCGCATTGACCTGATGCATCAGGTCGAACCGCTTCATATCGGTGTCGGCGACGGGCGTAACCTGCACCGCGCTGGCGTTATTGACGACGATGTCGAGCCCGCCGAATTCGGCAACGGTCCTGTCGATCCCCTCGCGTACCGACTGCTCGTCGCGCACGTCGACGACCACCGGCAATCCGCGGCCGCCGGCGCGATCGACTTCTTTGGCGGCCGTGTAAATGGTGCCGGGCAGCTTCGGATGCGGCGCTTCGGTCTTGGCGGCGATGGCGACATTTGCGCCCTCGCGCGCGGCGCGCAGCGCAATGGCAAGGCCGATACCGCGCGAGGCGCCGGTGATAAACAGGGTCTTTCCCTTCAGTGACATGGTTCACGCTCCGGTGACTGGCCGCCGCTGCGGCCGGGCTCGCAATGCCCGGCCGGATTGCCTACATCCGTCGTCAACATGGCAATTAGCGCCCCCCGGGGCAATATGAGGATTGCATGCAGCTCACCGGCATCCATCACCTGACCGCCGTTTCCGCCGACGCGCCGGGCAATGTCGCGTTCTATACCCGCATGCTTGGCATGCGGCTGGTCAAGAAGACGGTGAATCAGGACGACGTATCCGCCTATCATTTCTTCTATGCGGACGGGAAAGCCACTCCCGGCAGCGACATCACCTTTTTCGATTTCGACACGCCACCGGCGCGACACGGCAACCACAGCCTTTCCCGCACCGGGCTGCGGGTGGCGGGCCGCGACAGCCTGCAATGGTGGCACCGGCGCCTGAACGATGCCGGGCTGAAGACCGGCGCCGTCGCGGAACGGGACGGACGGCTGACGCTCGATTTCGAAGATCCGGAAGGGCAGCGGCTGAGCCTGATCGACGACGGCGGTCTGGGTGAGGCACATCCCTGGGCGAAAAGCCCGGTGCCGGCCGAACGCCAGATCCGCGGTCTGGGCCCGATCACCATGACGGTTCCCGATCTCGGGCCCACGGAGATTGTGCTGACGCATGTGATGAACATGCGCCGTGTGCGCGGTTATCGCGATCCGGAATCGGAGGAAGCCGTGATCCACGTGTTCGAAATGGGCGAGGGTGGACCAGCGGCCGAACTGCACGTTGCTGTGCGGCCGGATCTGCCGCCGGCGCGGCCGGGGGCGGGCGGCGTGCATCACGTCGCCTTTCGCACGCCGGATGCACAATACGACGACTGGGCGGAACGTTTGCGCAAGCTGCGCGTGCCGAATAGCGGCAAGGTCGACCGCTTCTATTTCCGCTCCCTCTATTTCCGCGAGCCGAACGGCATTCTGTTCGAGATTGCAACCGACGGTCCCGGATTCGACGCCGACGAGCCGATGGACCGGCTGGGCGAGCGCCTGGCGCTGCCGCCCTTCCTCGAACCGCGGCGCAAGGAGATCGAGGCGGGATTGCAGCCGGTGTGAGCGACGCGACGGTCGGGCGGTCACTTCTTCCTTGCGAAGAACGCTTCGAGCGCCCCGCGCGCTTCGGTCGACCGCAGGCGTTCGCGGAAGTGGTCCGCCTCCTCGTCAATACGCCGCACTATTTCGTCCGGCGCGCCGCGCATCAGGCGACGTGCGAGCGCCAGCGAATCTCTCGGCAGGCCGGCGATGTGCCGTGCCGCCTGCATAGCCAGCGCATCGACTTCGCCGGGCGCGGCAATCGCGTTGACGAGTCCGGCCTGTTTCGCATCTTCCGGCGTCAGCGGCTGGCCCATGACCAGGAGCGAGAACGCGCGCCGATGACCCATCAGCCGCGGCACGATCAGGCTCGACCCCGCCTCGGGCACGAGGCCGAGCGTGACAAAGGGCGTGGAAAAGCGCGCATCCGTTCCGGCGACGACGTAGTCGCAATGCAGCAGCATGGTGGTGCCGATGCCGACGGCCACGCCCTGCACTGCCGCCACAACCGGCTTTTCGTTGCGCGCCAGCGCGTGCAAATATGCAACGACGGCGTCGCCGAGCCCGCCGCCGCTCGCCGCCGCTTGCTGAAAATCCTTCAGGTCGTTGCCGGCGCAGAATGCGCCGGGCGCGCCCGCGATCAGGATGCAGCGCACGCCCTCGGCTTCGCCGGCCGCGCGCACGGCTGCGCTCATCGCCTCGTACATCGGCACGTTGAGCGCGTTCTTCTTGTCGGGACGGTTCATGCGCACGGTGCGCACCGCGCCGTCGTCGGAAATTCGCACAAGGTCGGTCATCGGTTCAGCCCGCTGAATCGGCAAGCGGCGCATGCACGACGGCGTCCGCGCCTTCGGTAATCGCCGCCTCCAGCCCGGCCGCCTGCACGGCCAGCGTCTCGGCGAAGAAACGCGCAAGCCCGATGCGTCCGGCCGCGTCGCCGCCGTTGCGGCTTGCCGCCAGCGCTTCCCCGGCCATCATGCAACCGCCGGCGGCAGTGCCGAACAGGCGCAGATAGTGTGTGGCGCCGGCCAGTGCCGCGTCGTTGTCCTTTCCGATTCGCCCCAGTAGCCATTGCGTCGTGCGCTCGAGAGCGTCGAGCGTCTCGGTCAGCCGCCGGGCGGTCGCGCCGAAGGAGGGATCGTTGGCGGCGCGCACCGCGTCGGCGATGCCGCGCAACTCGGCGATATAGCCGCGCACGGTCTCGCCGCCCTCGAGCGGCACCTTGCGGGTGACGAGATCGACCGCCTGGATGCCGTTGGTGCCCTCGTAGATCGCAGCGATACGCGCATCGCGCAGATGCTGCGCTGCGCCGGTCTCCTCGATATAGCCCATGCCGCCGTGCACCTGGACGCCGAGCGAGGCGACTTCAATGCCGATGTCGGTGGAGAATGCCTTGGCCACCGGCGTCAGCAGCGCGGCGCGGTCGGCGCCCGCCCGGCGCGCGCGTTCGTCCTTGGACCGATGCGCTCGGTCGAGTGCGGCTGCCGTTGCATAGCAGACATGGCGCGCGGCGGCGGTCAGCCCGCGCATGGTGAGCAGCATGCGTCGCACGTCGACATGCTCGACGATGGCGACCGACTGCGCCGCGTCCATGCCGGACAGACGGCCCTGCCTGCGCCCGAGCGCATAAGCCAGCGCGCCTTGGGTCGCACGTTCGGCGACGCCGACCCCGCCGATGCCGACCGACAGCCGCGCGCGGTTCATCATCGTGAACATGCATTGCATGCCGGCATGCTCGCGCCCGACGAGATAGCCGACGGCGCCGCCGGCGTCGCCGTAGATCATGGTGCAGGTGGGGGAGGCGTGGATGCCCAATTTGTGTTCGAGCGAATGCGCGCGAACGTCGTTGCGCGCGCCGGGCGAGCCGTCGGCATTGGGCAGGAATTTCGGCACCAGAAACAGCGAAATGCCGCGGGTGCCGGCGGGCGCGTCGGGAAGGCGGGCGAGCACGAAATGGATAATGTTGTCGGTGAGATCGTGCTCGCCATAAGTGATGAAGATTTTCTGCCCCTTGATGCGGTAGCTGCCGTCGTCCGCGCGCTCGGCGCGCGTACGCAGCGCGCCGACGTCGGAGCCGGCCTGCGGCTCGGTGAGCTGCATGGTGCCCATCCATTCGCCGGAGACCAGCCTGGGCAGATAGGCGCGCTTGAGCGCCTCCTCGCCATGCGCGGCGAGTGCGTCGACCGCCGCCATGGTCAGCACCGGGCCGATGATGAACGCCATCGAGGCGGAGTTCCACATTTCGTTGCAGGCCGCGTCGACCGTCTGCGGCAAGTCCTGGCCACCCCACTCTGCGGGAGCGGCGACACCGTTCCAGCCGGCCGCGGCCCAGGCGCGATATGCCTCTTTCCAGCCCGGCGGCATGGTCACCGCGCCGTCGCGGAACGGCGTGCCGTGCCGATCGCCGACGGCATTAAGCGGCGCGATCACCTCGCCGGCGAAGCGGCCGGCCTCGGCGAGGATCGCGGCGATGTCGTCGATGCCGAGATCGCCGGCGAGACCGTCGGTCAGCGCCTGACGCAGATTCGCGCCGTGCACGAGGGCGGACATGATGTCGGCAACGGGTGCGCGATAGGTCATGCACGGGTCTCCGGCTGGCCGCCCGGCGGCGGCACGCCACGCGGCGCCGCGGGTCAACCTAGCGCCGCCGCCGGCGCGGTCAACGCAGGCCTAGCCCGAAACGGGTGGTCCGATTGTTATGCGGATGACAGTCGCGACGCGGCGCGAAACCGTGCCGCGGGGACGTTTGCGGCGGCCGGTCCTGCGTGCGCCGGGATGCATTCGGCTTTTTCCCGCCCGCGCCGTTGCCGGCGCCGGGCCGGAGCCGCCTTGGGGCTGAGCCGGGGATTTGCCTCGACATGCGGCGCGCCGGCCGCGGCGCGGAACCGCGCGCGGGGGCCGGGGGGCGGACCTGACCCATTCGCATGCGGATCGCCGCTCTGCCGCCCGGCGGGAAACACAGTCGCGGCCAAAATCGTGCGACGCCGGGCGCAGGCGCGGAATCCGTTGCGGCGGGGTGGCCGCATCGCTATTTTCCGCGCGCCGGACCGGCCACGCGGCCGCGGATGGGGCGTAGCCAAGTGGTAAGGCAGCGGATTTTGATTCCGCCATTCCCAGGTTCGAATCCTGGCGCCCCAGCCAGCAAATCAGGTGTCCGGCCCGGACACATGGGTGAACGATCGTCCCGAAAACACGAACGGCAACCTCGCGCCGAACGGGTTGTCGACGGTTCGCAAGGCTCGCAGCTCTGCGTCGATCGAGCCGAGATCGGTGTTAAGCCGACGAGCGAAGCGCCGTCGTCGACTTGCTTGATTCCGAGCGTCCGAGCGGCGAGCACGGTCGCGAGATTGATCCACTTTTTGTGCATGCAGATGCGGCCGCAGGCGGCGACCGGACTGTCGCGATTGCAGACGGTGGCCGCCACGACGACCCGCGATCAGGACGTGCTGAACCTTGCCGGCGAGATGGCGTGCGCCCCGTGCGCGCATCGGGTGCTGAACGCGCAGCGAAAGGCATCGAATTTGTCCTGCTGCCGCATGTGAGTGCCGGGCGGACAGGCGGGCCTCCTGAAGTCAAATTCGCGCTGCGCGCGGCCCGGCAGTTCCGAGTCGGGACTAGACCGCCAGCGCATGCTGCAGTTTGTCCAGCCCTTCTTCGATGATTTCGTCCTCCGCCGTCAGCGGTACCAGGATTCGAATAACGTTTGCATGCGTGCCGCAGGAGAGCAGGATCAGGCCGTTTTCGTGCGCGCGCTGGACAACGCGCCGGGTTGCGGCCGGGTCCGGCTCGCGCGCGCCGACGCCGGTGCGCACGTCGAAGGCGATCATCGCGCCTGGACCGCGCACGCGCGCGATCGGTACAAGATCGTTGCGTTGCGAAAATTCGGCGAGCCGGCCCTTGATCCTTGCGCCGATGACGTTGGCGCGGTCGAGCAGCCGCTCCTCCTCGATAATGTCGAGCACGGCGAGCGCTGCGGCGCAGGCCACCGGATTGCCGGCATAGGTGCCGCCGAGACCGCCCGGGCCTGCGGCATCCATCAGCGCGGCGCGCCCGACCAGGCCCGAGAGCGGAAAGCCGCCGGCGAGACTCTTCGCCAGACAGACGAGATCGGGCTCGACGTCGTAATGCTCCATCGCAAACATTTTGCCGGTACGGCCAAAGCCGGTCTGCACCTCGTCGGCGACGAAGACGATACCGTGCCGGTCGCAGGTCGTGCGGATGGCGCGCATCAGTGCGGCAGGCGCCTGGTGGAATCCGCCTTCGCCCTGGACGGGCTCGACGATGATAGCGGCGACCTCGGCCGGATCGACATCGGCGCGGAACAGGAATTCGAGATGGCGCAGCGTGTCTTCAACGTCGACGCCGTCGTCCTCGACCGGGAACGGCACATGCCAGACGTTCGGTTGCGCCGGGCCGAGTCCTTTTTTGTAGGGCACAACCTTGCCGGTCATGCTCATCGCCATCACGGTTCGGCCGTGGAACGCGCCGGTGAAGGCGATCACGCCGGACCGCCCGGTCGCAGCGCGCGCAATCTTCACTGCGTTTTCGGTCGCCTCCGCACCGGTCGTGAGCAGCATCGCCTTGGTCGGCGCCGCGATCGGCACCAGCGCGTTCAGGCGTTCGGCCAACCGCACGTAATTCTCGTAGAGCACGACCTGGAAGCAGGTATGCGTGAACCGGTCAAGCTGCTGCCGGGCCGCCTCGATCACGCGCGGATGGCAATGCCCGACATTGAGCACGGCGATACCGCCGGCAAAGTCGACATAGCGGCGCCCCTCGACATCCCAGAGTTCGGCATTGCGCGCCCGGGCCGCCGAAACCGGCGTCGTATGTCCGATGCCCCGGGCGATGGCGGCCTCGCGTCGCGCATGGATAGCCCGGTTTGTCGCGGCTTGTAACATGATCTATTCCTTGTACGCAGACCGTCCGATTCGTCCGGCCGGTATTGTTGACAGACCGGACGTCCCCAATTATTGAACCGTAATAATAATATTTGGACAAGCAGTAAAATGGCTCGCCCGCGCACCGCAATCCGGGAGCAGAAATACACCCTGGTCCGCGACGAGATTCTGCGCGCGGCCGCGACGCTGTTCGCCGCTCGCGGCTACCGGGCGGTGACCACCGACGATCTTGCCGAGGCGATCGGCATGACCAAGTCGGCGATGTATTATTATTTCAAGAACAAATACGAAGTACTCTCCACGATTTTTCGCGAGAGCTTCGATTATTACCTCAAGCATGCGCGCCAGATCGCGGCGGAGGGCGGCCGTCCCGAGGAGGTCTTGCGCAGGCTGATCCGGCAGCACGTGCTCAATGTCGTCGAGTTGCGCGAATGGACGACCATCTATTTCCGCGAAGAGAGCGAGCTGAACGACCGCGATCGCGCATTCGTCGTGCGCTGCCGCAAGGAATACAGCGAATTTTTCATCGGCTGCTACGAGAAAGGCATTCGCGCCGGGATTTTCAAGCCGATGGAAGCGATGATGATCGTCAACCTGATCGTCGGCGCCTGCAACTCGATCGTGCTGTGGTATCGCGAGGACGGCGCGTTGTCGCGCCAGGAGCTGGCCGAGCTGATCGCCGATACGATCGAGACCGGGTATCGCAAATAGACGGGCGACGCGCAGGCGGGCCGGCAATGGCAACCACTGTATGCCTGACTTTCGATTTCGATGCGGTCTCGCTGTGGATCGGCACGTTCCGGCTGACCACGCCGACGCCGGTGTCGCGCGGCGAATATGGCGCCCGCGTCGGGGTGCCGCGCATCCTGCGGCTTCTGGAAAAGCATGGGATTCCAGCTACTTTTTTTGTACCCGGGCATACCGCCGCAGTGTTTGCGGATGCGGTCGGTGCCGTCGCCGGGGCCGGACACGAGGTTGCCGTGCACGGTTATCTGCACGAGACGCCGGTCGGCCTCGAGCGGGTGCAGGAAGCGGCGATCCTCGACCGCGCCATCGACATTCTCGAACGCACGGCGGGTACGCGGCCGGTCGGCTATCGCTCGCCGGCCTGGGATTTGAGCCCGCATACCATCGACCTGCTGGCCGAGCGCGGTTTTCTCTACGACAGCAGCCTGATGACCGACGATTTCCGCCCGTTTCTCGCACGCAGCGGAGACACGGTCGATGCCGACGGGACGATCCGCTGGGGACAGCCATCGGCCATTGTCGAATTTCCGGTGGCCTGGGAGCTCGACGACTTCCCGCATTTCAGCTTTATGACACGGCCGTCCAACACCGGCCTGCGCAACCACGAGGATGTCGGCTCGATCTGGCTGTCCGAATTTGCGTATTGCCATGAGCATGTTTCCGACGGTCTGTTCACGCTGACGCTGCACCCGCAGGTGATCGGACGCGGTCCGCGCATCGAGATGCTCGACCGGCTTATCGCCGCGATGAAAGCAAGACCCGGAACCGAATTTGTGACAATGCGCCGCGCAGCCGAGGTGTGGCGGTGTCGCCTCGGCATTTCCCCGCGAGCCTGATTCTGCCGGCTGCCTGCGCATGACCTGTCTGCAAGTAGCGACAAAGTTCGCGCTTTGGACACACGCCGAATCAGCTTGCAAACGGCTGCGCCGTGATTAGAATGTCCGTTCAATAAACCCACCACGCGGTCAATACGCCTTGGGCGGACCGCAGCGAGCGGGCGCCGCGTATGGATTTCCAGACGGCAGAAACCATTCTGCAGATCGTTGTGGCCGGCATATTGATCGGCTGCATCTACGGTCTGATGTGCATCGGACTCGCGCTCATCTTCGGCGTTATGCGCATCATCAATTTTGCTCAGGGCGATTTCCTGATGCTGGGAATGTATTCGACGCTGTATGGCGTGGTCGCATTGTCGGTGATCTATACGAGTCCGTGGTCGCCTTTCGTCGCAGCGCTGCTGATGAGTCCGGTGCTCTACGCCTTCGGCAACGTCGTCTATCGCGTCATGCTGTCCGGGATATCGGACCGACGACGGCTTTCCGAGGAAAGCAAGCACAGCGCACAGCTCATCATCACGCTCGGCCTCGCGCTCATTCTGCAGAATCTGGCGCTGATCGTGTTCGGAACACTGCCGCAAACCGCGCGCACGCCGCTTTCGGCGAGCGCCTGGATCGTCGGTCCGATGTTCGGCGACGAGGTCATGCTGTTCGTGAACAAGGCGCGCGCGGTGTCCTCGCTGCTTGCGATCGTCCTGGCGATCGGCCTGTTCTTCGTAATCTCGCGAACGCGGCTCGGCAAATCTGTGCGAGCGGCGGCGGACGACGCGGACGCGGCGCGCTACAGCGGCGTCAATGTTCGCGCCATCTACCGGATCGTGTTCGGCCTCGGTACCGCGGTCACCGCGCTTGCCGGCGGTCTCGCCGCAACCTTTTATCCGTTCCACCCTTATGTCGGGCTGGAATTCGTCATCATCATGTATTCCGGCGTGGTTCTGGGCGGTCTTGGCAGCATGCTGGGAGCGTTCTGGGGCGGCTTCACGATCGGGATGGTGCAGCAATTGTCCACGCTGGTGCTGCCGCAACAGCTGCAAAACGCGACGATTTTCGTCATCTTCGTACTGATCCTGCTGTTTCGTCCGCAGGGACTGTTCGGCCGCCAGACGGAGCGCACATGATGAATGTGCGCAAGGACTGGACCCGTCCCGGTCTCGGAATTCTCGCAGGCTCGGCGCTCTATCTTGCCGTCGCCGCCTGGGTCTCCAATTCCTATTACCAGCTCATTCTCACCAGCATTCCGGTATGGGCAGCGCTGGCGACGGCCTGGAATATTTTCAGCGGCTATAGCGGCCTCATCTCGTTCGGCCATGCGGCGTTCTTCGGCCTCGGCGCCTTCACCGTCACGCTGTTGCTCGTCTATCTCGACGTCAGCCCCTGGTTCGGCCTGCTGGCGGCGCCGTTGGTCGGGGCGGTCGCGGCGGTGCTGATCGGGCTGCCCACCTTCCGATTGCGCGGTCACTATTTTGCGCTGGCCATGCTCGCCTATCCGCTGGCCATTCTCTACGTGTTCGAATGGCTCGGCCTTCAGGAAGTGCCGTTTCCGATGAAGCGGGAGGCGCCCGCCGCCTTCATGCAGTTCAGCGAGCCCTATTATTACACGGCAATCGCCGTCGCCATTCTGGCGCTGACGCTGATGGTCGCCGTCGCCGTCGAACGCTCGCGCTTCGGCCTGATGCTGCAAACCATCAAGCAGAACGAGCCGGCTGCGGAAGCGGCAGGCGTCAATCCGCGCAGGATGAAGCTGGCCGCTTTCATGATCAGCGGGGCGCTTTCGGCGCTTGCCGGCGGCTTCTATGTCGTCGTGCTGCTGATTGTCACCCCGCGCGAGGTGTTCGATCTGCTGGTGTCGGCGCGCGCGCTTGTCTTTTCGATGTTCGGCGGCATCGGTTCGGTGTGGGGGCCGCTGATCGGTTCGGCCATTCTCGTGCCGCTGTCGGAATTTCTGCATGCCGAACTGGGGCATATCATTCCCGGTATCCAGGGCGTGATCTACGGCCTTGCCATCATCCTGATCGCGATCTGGATGCCGGAGGGCATCTACTGGTGGCTGTACGACCGGTTTCCGGGCAAAGTTGACGAGCCCGAAGACGCGCCGACAACTGCGGCAGCGACCGTGCCCGCGCGCCTGCGCGATCGCCACGACAAGCCGGAAATGCCGGCGTTGTCGATTGCGAATCTGACGTGCCAGTTCGGCGGCGTCACCGCGCTGTCGAACGTCTCTTTCGAAATCGCCGCGGGTTCGATCACCGGCATCGTCGGCGCCAACGGCGCGGGTAAGACAACGCTGTTCAACGCTGTCAATGGATTCGTGCCATGCCGCTCGGGTGAAATATCGCTGTTCGGCGAGCGCATCGGCTCGCTTGCCACCTATCAGCGCTGTCACAAGGGCATCGGCCGCACGTTTCAGATCCCGCGCGTATTCGAGCGCCTCACCGTCCATGAAAACGTCCTCGCCGGCGCGCTTCCGGTCGCCGCGAACGCCGACGAGGCGCAGGCAGCGGCCGCATGGGCAATCGGCCTTGTCGGGCTGCGCGGCACCGGCCAGCGCGCAGGCAGCTTGCCGGCGCTGCAGATCCGGCTGATCGAGCTGGCACGTGCGCTGGCGGGCGCGCCGCGCGTGCTGCTGCTCGATGAGACGCTGGCGGGACTGTCGGCGCAGGAAACCGAACAGATAATCGCCGCTGTGCGTCGCATCCGCGAGCTTGGCATCACCGTCGCGATCATCGAGCACACCATGAGCGCGATGGTGCCGCTGGTCGATCGCATGATCGTGCTCGATCGCGGGCAGGTAATCGGCGACGGACCGCCGCGCGAGATGATCAAAGATCGTCGCATGATTGAGGCTTATCTCGGAGAGAAGTGGGCGAAGCGTGCTTGAGCTGAAGGACATCACCATCCGCTATGGCGGCCTGACCGCGCTGCAGGACGTGACCTTTGCCGTCCCGGCGGGCGCTTTCGTCGCGCTGATCGGCGCCAACGGCGCGGGAAAGTCGACGCTGTTCAAGGCGATTTGCGGTACGGTCGATCTCGCTGCCGGCCAGATTCGGTATCGCGACGCCGACCTGTCCGGCGTCGACACCTACCGGCGCGCGCAACTCGGCATCGCGCATGTCCCCGAAGGCCGCCGCGTATTCAAGACGATGACGGTTGAGGAGAATGTCGACGTCGGCACCTTTTCGCTGCCGGCCGGCGGTTCCGACCGCAACACACTCGACATGATCTACGGGCTGTTTCCGCGGCTCGCCGAACGGCGCAAGCAACTGGCGGGGACGCTGTCCGGCGGCGAGCAGCAGATGCTGGCGATCGCGCGTGCACTCGCCAGTCGGCCCGCACTTTTGCTGCTCGACGAACCGTCAATGGGACTCGCGCCAACCATCGTCGACGAGATTTTCGAAACCGTCCGGCGCATGCATCGCGAACGGGGACTCACAATCCTTTTGGTCGAGCAACGCGTCGTCGAGGCGCTCGAACTCTGCGACACCGGTTACGTGCTGCAGAACGGAAAAATCGTCCTGTCGGGCGATCCGGCCAAGCTAATGAGCGACGGCCGCATGAGCGACGCTTATGTCGGTCACTGAAACTGTAAGTGGAAGCGGTGTTCAAAGGAGACTAGTCATGCAAACACGTCGAAGCATTCTTGTCGCCGCGCTGGCGACGACAATCCTCGCAGGCCTGCCTGCAACCGGCTTCGCGCAGGGCGCGAAGGACGTGAAGGTGGCGCTGATCGCGCCGCTGTCGGGACCGTGGGCGCGGGCCGGGCAGATGATGCGCCAGGGCGCCGAGCTTGCGATCGAAGACATCAACAATGCCGGCGGCATCAAGGCGCTCGGTGGCGCGAAGATGCAGCTGATCGTCGCCGATGCCGGCGACTCGCCCGATAAGGCACGCAATGCGGCGCAGCGGCTGGTCGCCGATCAGTCCGACCTGACCGCCGGCACCGGCGCCTGGCTGTCTTCGTTCACGCTGGCGGTCACCGAGGTCACCGAGCGCGCCAGCCTGCCGTGGCTGACCATCTCGTTCTCCGACCAGGTCACCGCGCGCGGCTTCAAGTTCGTGTTCCAGACTTCGCCGAGCGGAACGCGTCAGGCGGAAATCATGTTGCCGACCGTGGTGCAGATGGCGGCCAAGGCGACTGGCCGGGCGCCGAAGACGATCGGCGTATTGACCGACAACACGCCCTCGCCGGCGAGCTTCCTCAAGCCGATGCGCGAGACCGGATTCAAATCGCACAACCTGCAGCTCGTGGTCGACGAGACTTTCACCCCGCCGCTCTCCGACGCCACCGCGATGGTGCAGAAGGTACGCGCGGCGCGGCCGGAAATCCTGCTGCTGTTTCCCACCGGCACACCCGACAACAAGCTGATCATCGAGAAGATGAACGAGTTCGGGCTCGGCAAGGGGCGAGTGCCGATCGTCGGCAGCGGCGGCCAGCTCGCCACGCCTGAACTGCGTAACCTGCTCGGCAAGGATATCGTCGAGGGACTGATGACGGTGCTGGCCGGGTGGCCGACCAAGGAACTTGCCGACCTGCACTCACGATTCAAGGCCAAATACAACGAGCCGTGGATGACGCAGGATCCGCTCTATGCCTACGGCGACATGTGGCTGATCAAGGAAGCCATCGAGCAGGCCAAATCGGCCGACCGCGAGAAAGTCGGCGAGGCGCTGCGCGCGATGGACACCCGCGAGGGTCCGGCCAAATATTACAGCGGCCATCGCATCCGCTTTGACGAGCGCGGCCGCCGCATCGATGCCGGACTCGTCATCGTGCAGTGGCAGAACGGCGAGCCGGTGCTGGTCTATCCCGCCGATCTGGCCAGCGCGGCTCCGATCTGGCCCAAGCAATAACATCCGGCTGCAGCGCGGCGCCGCCCCGACGGCGGCGCCGCCCAGCCCGTCAGCGTCACGCGAGAGAAAGAATGACGACAGCAACCAAGATTAGGCCCACCGGCAGGTTTTTCGATGAATTCGAAATCGGTCAGAGCTGGGACAGTCCGGCACGAACGATCACCGAAGCCGATCTGTTGTTTTTCGCCGGATATTCCGGCGACTACCATCCGCTGCATACCGATGAGGAATATGCCAAGACGACGCAGTTCGGCCGACGCATTTTCCACGGCCCGGGTGCCTTCGCCATTGCAACCGGGCTGGAGTCGCGGCTCGGTATCAAGGAAGGCACCGCCATTGCCTTTCTCGGCATGAACTGGAGCCTCAAGGCACCGATCTTTATCGGCGACACGATCCGTGTCAGAGAAAAGATCGCCGAGAAGCGACCGTCGAAAAAACCCGATCGTGGCGTGATTGTGTTCGACGTGCAAATTCTCAATCAGCGCGACGAAATCTGCCAGGACGGGCAGTGGATCGTGATGTTCAAGCGCGAGGTATCGTGATCGAGACCATCCACCAGCGCTTGCTCGGCCACGCGACGGCGGATCCGCACCGGATCGCCGTCGTCGCCGGCGCGCAGCGGATATCCTACGGCGAACTGGCCGCACGCGCCGAACGCTTCGCGCTGCGGCTGGTCGCGGCGGGACTGAGGACGGGCGATCGCGTTGCAATCGTGGCCGAGAATGTACCCGAATATCTCACCGTCGTTCTCGGCACCTGGCGCGCCGGCGGCATCCTGGCGACGGTCTACCCAACGTCCGGCGCGACGGAGTTGCGCTATGTCATCGCCAATGCGGCACCCCGCTACTTCTTTGTCGACAGCGGACGCAAAGACAGCGTTGCCGCCGCTGTCAAGGCGGCCGGCCATGCAGCTGACATCGAGGTGATCGGCACCGGGGCCTTCTTTGCCGAGACCGGCGCGCCGGACGTCATCTTGCCGGAGATCGAGACCGAAGAGCCCTGTCTGATCTGCTATACTTCGGGCTCCACCGCCAATCCGAAGCCGGTGACGCACTCGCATGCAAGCGTCGCCGCAGCGGCGGAGGGTTACGCCCGGGTCTGGCATCTCGGTCCGCAGGACATTGCGCTGGTGGCGCTTCCGATTGCCTGGATCTACGGCCTCGTAACCACGGCCGCCGCCATCCTGATTTCCGGCGGGACAGTGGTGCTGCTGCCACGGTTCAATCCCGTGCATGTGGTCGAGGCCGTCGAACGCGAGGGCGTCACGATATTTCCCGGTGTCACGACGATGTTCGTGAAACTGGTCAGCTATATCCGCGACCTGCCGACAGCGCCGAATCTCTCGAGCCTGCGCTTCTGCGTCGCCGGCGGGGAGCCGCGCAACGAGCCGGTGTTCGACGAATGGCGCGCATTCACCGGCTGTCCCGTGCACGATGTCTATGCCTCTTCGGAATGTTTCCCGGTCGTCACCTACGATCCGCTGCGGGATCCGGAGCCGCGTCTCGGATCGGCCGGAAAAGTCGTGCAGGGCGCGGCATTGAAATTTTCCGAAACGTCCGATGCGTCGGCGAAGGACGGCGATTCCGGCCCGGCGCTGGCGCGCAGTCCAGGCCTCATGCTTGGCTACTGGAACGAGCCGGAAATGACCCGCGCGGTGATGACCGCGGACGGCTGGTACAGAACCAACGACCATCTGCGTATCGAAGGAGGCTATGTCTATGTGGTCGGGCGCGCCACCGACATGATCATCCGTGGCGGCAGCAATGTTTCTCCGCCGGAAGTGGAAGCGGTCCTTGCACAGCACCCGAGCGTCGGCGAGGTCGTCGTGGTCGGATTGCCGGACAGCGAATACGGTCAGTGCGTCGCGGCCGGCATCGTGCTCAGATCCGGCCAGTCGCTCGATCCGGATCGCCTGAGAGCTTTCTGCGAAGGCAAGCTTGCACCCTACAAGATTCCCACAATGTATCGCGCTTTCGCCGACTTTCCGCGCAACGCCAACGGCAAAGCACAGCGCCGCGAAATCGCGCCATTGTTCCTGCAGGCGGAGCGGCGGCAATGAGCATATTGCGCGTTGCGGCCGTCCAGTTTCTGCTGCGTCCGGAGCGCAGCTTCGAGGATTTTCGCGCGCATTTCGATGCTGTCGTGTCCGTTGCGGCGGCACAGGGCGCGCGGCTTATCGTTCTCCCCGAGCTTGCCACGACCGGGCTGATTGCCTCGCATCCGGCTGCGGCCGCTCTCGGCAAGGCGACGCTGGCAACGGCTTATCGCGATGTGTTTCCAGCCTTTGCCGGCGAATTCGTCGGCACGGTGAGCGCCAAAGCCAGAACGCTCCGCGTCTATTTGCTGGGCGGCTCCCATTACCGGCGCGCAGAGGACGGCCGTTATCTGAACACGGCGTATCTGGCCTGCCCCTCGGGCGATGTCATCGCGCAGGACAAGCTGCACCTGACTCCGGCCGAAATTGCCATCGGCATGTCGGCGGGCGACGACGTCACGATCTTCGAAATAGACGGAATCCGGGCGGCGATTCAGATTTGCGCCGATATCGAGTTTCCCGAAGTTACGCGCATTCTCGCATTGCGCGGCGTCCAGTTGGTGTTGTGCCCTTCGCTCACCTGGAATCGGCGTGGCGCTTCGCGCGTGCGTACCTGTTCGCTTGCGCGTGCGATCGAAAACCAGCTCTTCGTTGTCATGGCGCCGCTGATCGGAACCTGCGGAATCCCTGCCGACGGCGCAATTTTCGGCACCGGTCGCGCACTCGTGGCCTGTCCGGTGGACAAGACGTTCGGCGTGAACGACGGCGTTATGGCGGAAGCTGCAACCGTCGGAGAAGAGATTGTCTGCGCCGATCTCGATTTCGGTCTTGTGTCGAAAAGCAGGGACAATCCGGAGCCGCCAGGTCTGAGGAATCTGCGACCGGATATTTATCGCGCGATCGACAGCAGGCTGAGTTCGACAAAACGGGAAAAGGACAGAACGCAATGAATGCGCCGGCAAAGAAAGCCTATTGGACCACGAATGTCAGCGACGTCGAGGACGCCGACGTCTTTATCCGCGGTTACAGTCTCGGCGAACTGATCGGCCGGCTTCCGTTTTCCGCCGCGACCTATCTGCTGATCCGCGGCAGGATTCCCTCTCCGGGCGAAGCGCGCATGGTGGACGCGATGCTCTGCTCGATCCTGGATTATTCCCTGTACAAGCCTGGAACGGCGGCGGCGCGCTATTGCGTCTCCGGAAATCCGCAGATGGCGCCCGGCATGGCGGTGGCCGTCCTTTCGGTCGGCGAATATACGCTCGCGCCCGAGGATACCGGGCGGTTCATTTCGGAAAGCCATGCCAGGTTCAAGAAGTCGGGTGAGGGTATGGACGCCTTCGCAGAGAAGTTCGTCGCCGAGTACAGGGCGAGCGGGCTGCGCGTGCCTGGCTTCGGCCATCCAAAGTTCAAGTTCACCGATCCGCGCGCGCAGAAGCTCAAGGCGATCGCCCAGAGCGAGAATGTCTGGGGTGAAATTTGCGACTGGTACGAGGCCGTGCATCGCGCCTTCACCAAGGCCGCCGGCAAGCCGGAAATCCCCATTAACGAAGTCGGCATCATGGCCGCGATCCTTGCGCAGATGGGATTCACGCCTGCCGAAATGACCGGGATTGCTCTGATATCCAGCTTGCCCGGCGTGGTGGCGCATATTTCCGAAGAACTGCAGACCAAGACGCGCATCCGCATCATTCCCGACGAGGTCGCGGAATATCCGCGCACCCGGCGCAATCTCGAGGCCGATCTCGCAGCCGCGGGTTGGCGGCCGTGATTCACGGCGATGCAGCGGCGAGGCAAGCGATGCCGGCAACCGAACACGAAGACCTTCTGGAGGGCGTGCGTGCGTTTGTCGTGCGCGAGGTTCGGCCCAATGTTGCGAAATACGAGCACACCGATACCTATCCCGAACCGCTCCTCGCCCGCATGGGTGAATTGGGGCTGTTCGGCCTGCTGATTCCCGATCGTTACGGCGGGCTCGGCCTGAGCTTTCGCGCTTGCGCGGATATGCTGATGGAGCTGTCGCAGGGCTGGATGGTGCTGTCGGGTGTGCTCACCAGTCATTTTACCTCCGCCTGGATGATCGACGCTTTCGGAACCGAAGCGCAGAAGCAACGGCTCCTGCCGGCGATGGCGAGTGGCGCGCTGCGCTTTTCCTTTTCGATGACGGAGCCGGACGCGGGGTCCGATGTGCAGGCGATCCGCACCATGGCGCGGCGCGACGGCGGCGATTTTCGCATCAGCGGGCAGAAGACGTGGACGACGCATGGGCTTAACAGCGGCGCCATTATGCTGCTCGCGGTCACCGATCCGAATGCGCAGCCGCGGCATCGCGGCATGACTGCGTTCATCGTCGAGAAAGAGCCCGGCGCGCGATCGATGGACGGGCTGCAAATTTCCGCCGGTATCCGCAAGCTCGGCTACAAGGGCGTCGAGGCGACCGAACTCTTTCTCGACAACCTGCTGGTGCCGGCAACCGACGTGCTTGGCGGTGAGCAGGCGGTCGGCGCCGGCTTCCGCCAGTTCATGGCCGGTATGGAAGTGGGAAGGCTGAGCGTGGCTTCGTCCGCTACAGGGATTGCTACGGCGGCGTTTAAGGCGGCGATCGGCTATGCACAGAGCCGCCGCGCATTCGGGCAGCCGATTTCCGGCCATCAGGCGATCCAAATGCGGCTGGCGCAGATGGCAACCAAGGTCGAGGCGGCGCGGCTGCTCGTGATCAATGCGGCCGAGCGTAAGGATTCCGGCGCGCGCGCCGACCTGGAAATGGGCATGGCCAAGCTGTTTGCCACCGAAACCGCCGCCGAAGTGGCATTCGACGCTATGCGCGTGCATGGCGGTTACGGCTACTCGATGGAATACGACGTGGAGCGTCTCTATCGCGAGACGCCCTCGCTCGTACTTGGCGAGGGTTCCAACGAAATCCAGCAGCTCGTTATCGCCAGACGGTTGCTCGAACGCGATGCGACGACGACCTGACGACGCGCGCAGGCCCGGCCGGCGTACAAGAACAACAAAACGGAGTTGAGAGCATGCGTACTCCCGTAACGGAAATGTTCGGCATCGATCTGCCGATTTTCGCGTTTTCCCATTGCCGCGACGTTGTGCTCGAAGCCTCGCGCGCCGGCGGCATGGGCGTGCTCGGCGCCGCCTGGATGACGCCCGATGAGCTGGACATGTCGCTGAAATGGATCGACGAGCGCGTGGAGGGTAAGCCTTACGGGGTCGATGTCGTATTTCCCGGAACATTCGCGGCACTCGACGACGAGCGCGATCCGGACTCCATTCTGCCGCAGGAACACCGGCGCTTCGTCGACGCGCTGTTCGACCGCGCCGGCGTTCCCCCGTTGCCGGCAGCAGATTCCGCCGCGTTTATGAAAGAACACGCCGGCAAGATGAAAATGACGCCGCGCGACAGCGAGCGCTCGCTGGAGATCGCGCTGCGCCATCCGGTCAAGTTCGTTGTCGGTGCGCTCGGCGTGCCGCCGAAGCACGTGATCGAGGCGGTGCATGCGCGCGGCATCAAAATTGGCGCGTTGATCGGTTCGGTCGATCATGCACTGAAGCAGCGCGCGGCGGGCACCGACGTGCTGATCGCGCAAGGCAGCGAAGCGGGCGGGCATGTCGGCCGTGTCTCCTCGCTGGTGCTCTGGCCGCAGGTTGTCGACGCGGTGGCGCCAATGCCGGTGCTGGCTGCCGGCGGTATCGGGCGCGGCCGGCAATTTGCCGCGGCCATGACTTTGGGCGCGGCCGGCATCTGGTGCGGGTCGGTCTGGCTCGGCACGCGCGAGAGCGAACTGACGGCCGACATGAAGCAAGCCCTGTTTCGCGCGAAATCGGAGGATGCCGTCGTCAGCCGCGCGCTCAGCGGCAAGCCGTGCCGGATGCTGGACGGACAATATACCCGAGCGTGGGAGGCGGACGATGCGCCGGCGCCGCTGACCTTTCCGCTGCAATCGATTCTGTCCGGCGAGCCGCTGCGCCGTGCAGAGCGCGCGCGCAGGCTTGAATATTGGACCTATGCCGTGGGGCAGATCGTCGGCGACATGAAGGAGGAAACTTCGGTGCGCCAGGTCTTCGCCGAGTTCCTGAACGAATATGTCGAAACGGTCGGATATTTCGAGCGGCTGAACGCCGAGTAGTACCGGTTCGGCCGGCGGGACAAGGTTTGACGATGAAGTATTTCTACGACGAATTGTCGCCCGGAATGACGTTCGAGACCAACGGCGCCACGATCACCGAAGACGCAATCATCCGCTTCGGCCTGGAATGGGATTTCCAGCCCTTTCACGTCGATCGCGAGCGCGCCCGCGATTCGATGTTCGGCGAACTGATTGCCAGCGGCTTTCATACCCTCGTACTCACCTTCCGCCTGTGCAATCAGTTCGGGCTGTTCACCGGCAATGCGCTGGCCGGCATCGGTCTCGACGAGGTGCGTTTCCGGCGGCCGGTGCCGGCAGGAACGACCATCCGCGCGCGTGTCACCATTGGTGACATGAGGCCGTCCCGTTCCAATCCGGACGCCGGCGTCGTCAAGTGGCACATCGAGACGCTCGATCGGTCCGGCGAGACGGTGATGAGCGCCACGCTGGTCAACATCATCGCCAGGAAGCCGCCGTCGGAACGATAGCCGGCGTGTACGGCCGCGGTGCGCATGCCGCGCCGGCCGGCGTCAGCGGTAGCAATACGTCCGGTAGCGGATGCCGCGGAATGGATCGTAGACCCAGCAGCGGACCCTGCGCGGGCGCACATAAACGACCGGGGCGGGATATAAGGCCGGCCCGTAATAGCCGTAATAGCCGTAGCGCGGATATCCGTAATAGCCATACGGGTGATACGGATAGGCGCCGACTGCACCGAGCCCGAGCAGGCCGGCGGCGACGCCGAGCGCGATCGCGGTGTTGCGGCGTCCGCGCCGCGAGGCGGAAAATTCGTCCGGCATCAGGACCGCGTGCGGCCGTTCCGTTGCGGTTTCGACGCTGGGGGATCCGGCGCCGGCCGGGACCGCTCCCGCCAATAGGACGGCACCCAGAGCGAATGCTGTCGCCGATTTCGTCATCTTGGACATGATCGCTTTTCTCCTTCTGCCCGCGTCTGCGGCGCGATCCGCATACATGGCAGTCGCTTGCGCCGAAGGCCGGCGGGCTCCGCCGCGCGACGAGATCGCGTTTCGGCCGCGCTTTGAAAGGTTAATGCTTGCATCCCGCCGGTTGTTGATCGAGGTCAATTTCGGACGTGCCGCTGCGCCGTGGACGCACGGCTTGCGCTCGACGGTGTCGACGATGCTGTCCACCGACTTGTGATCATACGCCGGATCGATGACGCCTTGATCATGGAGCGCGCGCTGACGGGGTCGCGTGAGGCATAAACGCGAAAATGCGCACTGCCGAGCAGGCCCGCAATGCGCGCGGCCGTCCCGGAATCGGTGCTGGCCAGAGTGACGCCGGTGATCCGGTTGAGCGCGATTTCTCTCGCAAAAGAGGGGCCGGCGAGTACGCAGACGATGGTCCGTGGCAGAACCTCCGCGATCACTTCCGGCATCAGGGCGCAGGTGCCGCGTTCGATTCCCTTGGAGCAGGCAATCACCGGAATATCGTCGGGCACATCGCCGGTCATGCGCCGGGCGAGGCTGCGCAGGTGCTGCGCAGGAGGTGCCATGAGCACGAAATCGGCACCGTCGAGTGCTTGCTTCAAACTGATCGATGCACGGATGCCGGGTTCGAGCGCGATGTCCGCGAGAAAAACTGGATTTCCGCGCCCGGCCTGTATGGCATCGGCCACTTCGGACTCGCGCGCCCAGAGCGACACGTCCAGCCCGGCGCGCCGTGCCGCACAGGCGAGGGCGGTACCGAACGAGCCGGCGCCGACGATTGCGACCTTGGTCATCGCCTCATCCTCCCGGCTCCTTGGTGGCACGGACGCAGGAATTGGCTTTGACGGTCGTCAAAGCTCCGCGCGGGCGGAGGCGCCGGAACGCCCGGTCGCGGCGAACGGTCCGGCTCGCCTTATTCCATCACCGTGTGACTCTGCTCGCGCATGAATTGCGGCACATACCAGGGGCCGAGCCCGCCCTTGTGCGAAACGCCGGAGCCTTTCCAGCCGCAGAAAGTCTGTATGCCCGGCCAGGCGCCGGTGGTGGCGCCGCTGGCGCGGTTGGCGTAGAGAACGCCGGCTTCCGCCCGATCGAGAAACAACTGCAACTCACCTTCGTCGCGGGTATAGATTCCGGCGGTGAGTCCGTATTGCACATTGTTGCCATCGGCGATTGCGCTGCCGAGGTCGGCGAAGGTCTTGACCGTCAGCAGCGGCAGGAACAGTTCCTCCCTGTGCAGTTCGTGATCGTCCGGCAGGCCGACCGCGATTGAGGGCTCGACGTAATGGCCCCTATCGAAAATTCCGCCCGACAATATCGCCCCGCCCGCTTCGAACCGGCCCTGCTGGCGGATGCTGTCGCATGCGCGCTCGAAGCGCTCCGCCGCCGCGCGATTGATCACCGGCCCCATAAACACCGCGCGCTCTTCCGGATTGCCGATGCGGATCGCGGCGGTGAGCTTGAGCAGCGACTGCATGAAATCGTCTTCGATCGCCTTGTGTACGTAGACTTTCGATCCGGAACTGCATTTCTGGCCCTGCAGTCCGAACGCCGAGCGCATGACTCCGGCCGCGGCCGTCGCGATGTCGGCCGTTTGCGTGACATAACTCGGATTCTTGCCGCCCATCTCGGCGATCACCGGCAGCGCGAAAGGCCGCGCCGCGATACTGCGAAAAATGCCCATACCGACCGCATGCGAGCCGGTAAAAGCAATACCGTCGACGGCTGGATGACCGACGATCGCTTCGCCGACGCTCGCGCCGCCACAGACAAGGTTGACGACGCCCGGAGCGATGCCGGCGGCCTCGAAACATGCGATCACCATATGTCCGGTCAGGCCGGCCATCGGGCTCGGCTTGAACACGACGCAATTGCCGGCCACCAGCGCACCGGTCATCATTGCGACAGAGAGCGCGACCGGAAAATTGAACGGGCTGATGACGCCAAATACACCGTGCGGCCGCAGCAAGACCTGCGTGCGCTCGCGCGCAAAGGCGCGCTGCATGTCGCGTACGTAGCCGCGTTTTTCCGTCATCTCCGAGCAGTAATAGCGGATGAGATCGATCGTTTCCTCGACCTCGCCCGCCGCCTCCATGCGCGACTTGCCGACTTCGATCAGGCAGGCGGCCGCGATCTCGAATTTGCGCCGCTCAATTTCCTGCGCGACCCGTTCCAGCAGCGCGACGCGCTTTTCCCAGCCGAGCGCATGCCAGCCGGGCCAGGCAGCGTGCGCGGCACTGAACGCCCGGTCGACGGCGGCGGGCGACGCTTCGACAAAAGCGCCGAGCGGCAGAGTGCGGTCGATCGGACTGGAGGCTTCGTAAATTGTTCCGTCGCGGTCGTCGCAACCTGCAATCCGGTTCGGCCGCACGGTGAGGGACAGCGTATTCTTGAAGCGCGGGATCAGCGCATCCAGGTGGTCGTGAACGGTGGTGAAATCTTCCGCGATATTCGAATAGGTGACGCGCGGAAGGTTTGTCGGGGTCTCGGTCACGGCTTGCTCCTTGCGCCTGCATGTGCTGCGCCGAGGATGGCCGCAGGACGCGGCCGGGGGCAAGACCGTTCGTGGCCGGCCCGCGCGGCGTTGCCTTGGCGCGGAGTTGCCCTCAGGCGTATCCGGACGCGGCCGCAGCGCGTGCCCGCATGCCGAAGGGCGTGTCGCCATAGGTGCGGCGGAAACTGCGGTTGAAATGCGAGATATCGGAAAATCCGGACAGGGCGGCGATTTCGCCGATCTTCAGGTGCGACATCCGCGGATCGCGCAGCATGCCGGCCGCGCGGTGCAGCCGGGCTGCGAGCAGATGTTGGCAGAATGTGCGGCCGGTCGGTTCCAGCAGGCGATGCAGATAACGCGGCGACATGCCGATCCGGCCGGCAAAGCGAACCGGGTCGAGATCGGGTTCCGCCGCCTCGCGCGCGAGCCGTTGCAGAACCGCCTGCAGCCGCGCGGCGCTCACCCCGCGTTCGCGCACCAGCGCTTGCACGTCGCCGGTGACGCCGATCGCGCTCAACGCCAGGTCGCGGATATGCGTGGCGGCAAGCGTCCGGTCGCCGCAGCAATCGAGCGAGAACAGCGCGCGCAGATAATTGTCCAGAAGAACCAGCGCCGGATGGCCGGGCGCGATACAATGCTGCAGCGGGCCCTGCATGCCGCAGAGCATCGGCTCCAGTTCGGTGCGGTCCATGACGAGGGTCCAGGCGCTGCTGTCCTCGAGGCAATGCAGAACACTTTCACAGCGGCTGTCCAGCACTGCGCCGCCGAGACCCGCATAAGTGTCGTTGCCGCGCACGCCCTCGAGGCGAAAACGTCCGCCGCCGCTGACGACCAGGCTGACGAGATCGCGGCCGTCGGCGAGGTGGCGCCGCGCGCGGGTGAATGTCGATGCGCCGCCGAGCACGCGGGCGAAACGCACGCTTCCGAGATTTTTCGCGACAGTGGAGAACGGCCGCGAGCCGGGCGTGCGGTTTACGAAATCGAGATCCATGTTCTGTTTCATAAATCCCTGGCGGCCGGGTTCGGCCGGCCGGAGCCCGCCGCCGACGAGGCGGTCGGGAACGGGCGTCATCGAGGCGATGCTCATTGGCATTTGTCCCTGTTGACGACTGAGGAGTCGCACGCGCCGGCGCTTCCCCCGGTATGGGTCGCGCCGTCGCCGCATTTCGTTCGAAGGCGCGCGCGCGGATATGCCGGGCGCGCACAGGGCCGTGCGTTCTCGGCATAAATTATTGATTCAAAGAGATCTTTTGGTCCGCACGGTGAACGCCTGCGGACCCGTCTGCGTCCGATGCCATGGAGCCCCCGCAATCCCGCGCGGGCCCGATCCCGAGCACATCAGGAGGAAACCATGGCTCGCATCGAAACCACCCGGCCGGACCGCGTGCCCGGCCACAAGCGTAACCGTGTCGCTGCAACGCTCGCCGCTCTGGCGGCCACCATGCTCGCCGCCGCCCCGGCAGATGCCGGGACGCAGGTCAGCCTGACCCCGCACGGCTTCGGTGCCGTCCCGCTCGAAGTCATTACTGAGGACGGCAAGACCTGGACCAAGATCAGGGACGCCGTGCTGCCGCTGTCGGTGACCATCGGCATCGGCCGCACCGACGAATCCGTCACCGCCTACTACATCCGGCAGACGGGCCAGCAGGGCAACTATCTGAACAATGACGGTCACCTGCTGAAAGAATTCTTCAACCCGCCGCGAGTCCGCGTCGACAAGGATCTGACGGTGCTCGGTCATACCAATCACCTGACCGGCGCCGAGAAGCAGGGCATTCTGGCTCTTTGCAATAGCCAGTTGGGCACCGGCAACGGCATCCATCAGACGCACAACTTGGTCACCGGCGTCGACATGGAACTGATCGGCCATTTCACCAACAGCATGCCTGTGGGCCAAGGCAATGCCGGGGGCCACCCCGGCCAGAAGCGTTCGGGCTACGCGCAGGTTCCGGTACACTGCCTCGGCGTGCCGGCGCGTCCTGGCGGGCTTGCGACCCAGGAGCCGAAGGAACTGAAGGTCGGTTCGATCGAACTGTTCCGCTCGACCTATTCGCACGCCAACAGCCAGCCCAATCCGGCCACCGTGTGCAAGAAGGCGCGCTGGCTGGTGCGGCTGAACACGAACAAGGCCGGTCCGGTTAAGTTCAAGCTGTGGACGCAGATTGCCGGCGGACCGATCACGTCCAAGGTGGTCGACGCATGGTCTTCGTTCGACGGGCCCGGCAAGTTCAAGGCCGAATATTCGGAATGGACCGAGGTCGCTGCGACCAGCTTCGTGCAGGCGATGGCTGAAGACATGACCAATCCGATCGGCCAGTCGACCGGCTGGAAGAGCATTACCCTGCATTGCACCGGCGCCGGCGGCGGCGGCCTGGCGGATGTGCCGAGGCCCGATCCCGACGGACCGATCACGCAGCCGCTCAAAGTCTCCGGCGAACTGACGCTGGCCGACCAGGACGGCGTGCCGAAGGACCAGCCGCGCGACGGCCAGGCGGTGTTCAAGATCTGGGCGAGCAAGCCCGGTTCGACCTCCTACCGTCTGACCTGCTCCGGCGGGCGCGAATGGTCCGGCACGTTGCCGACCCATAAGATCGCGGACCAGAAGTATCAGGCGGTCGGTGCGCATCTGATCCGCATCACCAAGACCGAGCAGATCGGTTGCGCCTTGCGCAGCACGTCGCTGCCCAACAACGACGTGATCGCAGTGGCTACCAGGCTGTACGAAGTGATCAGGCGCAATCCGGACGTCGCGGGTCCGGCGGATCTCGGCGTGCCGCCGCGGCCGCAAACGAATGCCGGTTCGCCGCGTCTGGTCGCGCCGGGCATCAAGACCGCGCCTCCGCGGCTGACCTGCATCGGCGGCAAGAGCACAGGCACCGCCTGCTTCTGTCCGTCGCCGACGGTAAAGGTGCAGACCGGACCGAACGCCTATGTCTGCAACATGGACAGGCTCACGACGGGCGACCAGCGCCCTGCGCCACGACGGCCGGCACAGCTTCGCGGCAACGAAGCGCAGCCGAATGCAGTGGCGCCGCGGCAGGACTCCGCCCGTCCGTCGGTCCGCGGCCAGCGCGAATCGGCGCTGGGCCAGCGCCGCTTCATGCGCTGACCGGCATACAAGGCAATGCGGGGAGCCCCGGCGCGGGCTCCCCTTTTTTTTCCGGACCGGAACGGGCCGATGCGCGTCACAGATAGCTCCACGGGCGCGCCTGCCGGTCGCGCTGCCTGAATTGCGCAATCTCGTTCTGGAATGCCCGGGTCAGCCCGATATCGTCCCATCCGTTGAGCAGACGCATGCGCCGCGCCGGATCGATGTCGAAGCGGACCGTCCTATCGCTCCAGCCGATGGTCTGGCGTTCGAGGTCGACGGTGAGGGCCGGCGCGGGATCGGCATCGAGTGCCGACAAAATGGCCGCTGAGTCCTCATTGCCGACGATTGCGGTGAGCAGCCCGTTCTTGGTTGCATTTTGCGAGAAGATGTCGCCAAAGGACGGTGCGATCACGCAACGGATTCCGGCATCGCAGAGCGCGTAGACGGCCGCTTCGCGCGAGGAGCCACCACCGAAATTCCGGCCTGCGACCAGGATCGGCGCGCCGCGCCATTGCGTCTTGTTGAGCGGGAAATCCTCGCGTTCCTTGCCTGCGGCATCGCGACGAAGATCGTGCAGGAGATACCGGCCAAGGCCCGAAGCGCGCGGGACTTTCAGGAAGCGGGCCGGCAATAGCTGGTCGGTATCGATGTCGGACAGGCCGAGCGGGCAGGCGGATGCGGTGAGCGTTGTGAATTTCTGCATGGCGTCGGTCTAGGGCTTGCGTCCGGCAAGAAACGGACGCGCATCTGCGAGATGCCCGCTCACCGCGGCTGCTGCAACCATCGCGGGCGACATGATATGCGTGCGCGCGCCCGGCCCCTGCCGTCCGCGGAAATTGCGGTTGGTGCTCGATGCGCAGCGCTCGCCCGGTGCGACGATGTCGCCGTTGATGCTCACGCACATGGAGCAGCCGGACTCCGCCCATTCCAGTCCGGCCTCGCGGAAGATGCGATCGAGGCCCTCCTGTTCGGCCTGGCGCTTCACTGCGGAGGAGCCGGGCGAGACCAGCCCGGGCACCTTGCTCTTGCGCCCGCACAATATAGCGGCCGCGACGCGCAAATCCTCGATCCGGGCGTTGGTGCACGAACCGATAAAAACGCGGTCGATGGCGATATCGGTGAGCTTCTGGCGCGGGCGCAAATCCATATAGGCCAGCGCTTCGGCGAGGCGTTTTGCGCGCGCGGGGTCGGATTCGCCGGCCGGATCGGGAATCTGCGCGTCGATCGGCAGTGCATCGGCGGGACTGGTCCCCCAGGTCACGATCGGCGCGATACCGGCCGCATCGAGCGCCACTTCGCGGTCGAAAACCGCGTCCGGCTCCGAATGCAGGGCGAGCCAGGACGCGGAAGCGCGGTCGAATAGCGGGCCCTGCGGCGCGTAGGGTCGTCCCTTCAGATAACTTATGGTCGTTGCGTCCGGCGCGATCATGCCGCAGCGTGCGCCCGCTTCGATCGACATGTTGCAGAGCGTCAGCCGGCCTTCCATCGACAGGCCGCGCACCGCGTTTCCGGAAAACTCGATGGCATGGCCCTGCGCGCCGTCGGCGCCGATCCTTGCGATCAGGCTGAGCGCGATATCCTTGGCCCCGATCCCGGCGGCGAGCTTGCCCTCGACGTTGACACGCATGCGGCGCGGTCGCTTCTGCCACAGCGTTTGCGTCATCAGAACGTGGGCGACTTCCGACGCCCCGATGCCGAAGGCAAGCGCGCCGAATGCGCCATGCGTCGAGGTGTGGCTGTCGCCACACACGATCAGCAGGCCCGGCAGGGTAAGTCCCTGCTCCGGCCCGACCACATGCACGATGCCTTGGCGCGGATCTTTCAGGCCGAACAGGGTAATGCCGTGGGTGCGGGCATTGAAATCGAGCAGCGTGATCATGCGCCGGATGTCGGAATTGGGTATCTCGTCGCGATCGCGCGTAGGAACATAATGGTCGGCGACGCCGAAGGTCGCCTTCGGCTCGGCTACCTTTCCCCCGTGTGCCTTTACCTGATCGAAGGCCTGGAAGCTGCCTTCGTGGACGAAATGCCGGTCGACCCAGAGCAGCGATTCGCCGTTGTCCTGGCGCACGATCTCGTGCGCCGACCAGACCTTGTCGAACAAAGTGCGTCCTTGTTGCATCGCCTCGACCGGGACGTGGCGCCGCAGGGCGGTTGACGATCCATTTTGTATGCTAAATGATACCTAGTAAAGGGATCGGCCTCCGGCCACCCTTTGTTGCGGGAGAGAAGCGTGGCGGATCGCCTCAGCGAGGCCAAGGCACGTCAGGTCTATCTGGTGCTGCGCGACCGCATCGTCAGCGGCGCCATTGCCGTCGGCGCGAGATTGCCGAACGAAAACGAGCTGGCGCGTGCGCATCGCGTCTCGCGCGTGACCGTGCGGCGCGCACTTGCCGAGCTTGAGCACGAGATGCTGATCGAGCGACGCCGCAGCCTCGGCACGCATGTGGTCTATCGTCCGGCGGCCACCCCGATCGTCGCCGACATCACCGGTATGCTGGCGAGCATCGCCGAGATGGGGCGAGGAACGGCGGTCAAGCTGCTGTCCTTCGGTTATGTGCCGGCCGATGGCCCGGTCGCCGGGGCGCTGGGCGTGACGAGCCCCGATTTGCTGCAGCGCGCTGTGCGCGTACGCTCGTACGAGGGCGAGCCGTTTTCCTATCTCACGACGCACGTGCCCGAGCGCGTCGGCGTCACCTTCACCAGGCAAGAGCTTGCCAGCCGGCCGCTGCTCGAATTGCTGGAACGTTCCGGCGTCAAGGTCGAGCGCGCGACGCAGCAGATCGGCGCCGGCCTGGCGACGCCCGAAGTCGCCGCCTCGCTCGCCGTCAAGATCGGTTCGCCGCTGATCGAGTTGACCCGCATCGTCTACGATGCGCGCGGCGGGGCGGTCGAACACCTGCATGCGCTCTACCGTCCGGACCGCTACAGCCTTGCAATCGAGCTTGTTCGCGCCGGCCGCGCCGACGCCAAGGTCTGGGCGCCTGTCGTTTCTTCCAAACGCAACCGGAATGGAAAAATCCGGAGAACAAACGTCACCAGGGTGGTCTCATAGAAGGAGTCCCAACATGTCGGACAAGCGCAATTCGTTCAGTCGGCGGAGTTTCCTGCAAACGACGGCCTTCGGCGTCGCCGCCGCCGCGACCGGCACCGTGTCGATGCCGGCGATCCTGCGTGCGCAGGGCGCGGGCGTGAAACTCGGTTTGCTGCAGCCGGTCACCGGCGCGCTGTCGTATTCCGGACAGCAGGGCAAGCTCGGCGCCAGCATCGCGGTCGAGGAAATCAACGCCGCCGGCGGCATCAAGGGCATCGGCAAGATCGAGGCGATTTTTGGCGATGCGCAGTCGACGCCGGATGGCGGCAATGCCGAAGTGGAGAAAATGAATTCGGCCGGCGTAGCGGCGATCGTCGGCGGCTATGCCAGCTCGATCTGCCTGGCGACGACGCAGACTGCGGCGCGCTACAACCTTCCCTATGTCGTCGACGTCGGAGTAACCGACGCCATCGTCACCCGCGGACTGAAGAACACCTTCCGCTTCGGACCGGGCTTCGGCGTCATCTCGAAGACCGCGCTCGACAATCTGGTGGCGATCAACGACCAGGCCGGCAAGCCGGCCAAGACGGTAATGATCGTGCATGAAGATTCGGCGTTCGGCTCCGGCCTCGCCAAGCTGCTCAATGCGCAACTGCCCGAACGCGGTTTCCAGATCCTGGAGACGATCTCGCATCCGACGCCGACGCGCGACTTCAACAACGTCGTGCTGAAGATCAGGTCGCAGAACCCGGACATCGTCATTCCGGCGAACTATTACAACGAATATGTGCTGCTGGCACGCACCATGCAGCAGCAGCGGGTGCGGCCGAAGGCGATCTATTCCGTGCTCGGCGGTGCGGCGTCGTCCTACAAGTTCGTCAAGGAATTTCCCGAAGCCGCGCAGTACATCATGGACTGCAATCACTGGTTCGATCCGCGCAACCAGAAGGCGCTCGACCTGAAAAAGAAGGTCGACGCGCAGGGCCAGTTCTACACCTACGAAGTGTTCATGAACTATAGCTGCGTATATCTGGTTGCCGACGCGCTGCAGCGGGCAGGAACGGCCGACCGCGCCAAGCTGAACGAGGCGCTGGAAAGCTCGACATTTGCCGGCCATGTCATGCCCTATGGCCCGACCAAGTTCGTCAACGGCCAGAACCAGGGCGCGGCGCCCGCCAATACGCAGGTACTGAACAACGACATCCAGGTCATCCTGCCGGCTGCCTTCGCTTCGGCGAAGCCGGTATTCCCGATGCCGCCGGCCTGAGAACGCGCTGCGGCGGCGCTTCGGTGCCGCCGCGCCGCCTTGTGCAGAAGCAGCGCAACGTGCAGACCGCGATCGTCATTCCCGCCATTCTCAACGGCGTGCTGATGGGCGCGGTCTATGCGCTGGTCGCCTTGGGCCTCACCCTGATCTACGGCGTCCTGCACATCATCAATTTCGCGCATGGCGCGCTGCTGACTGCGGCTCTGTTCGCGGCCTATTTCGCCTTCCGCCTACTCGGTCTCGATCCCTATATCGCCGTGTTCGCGCTGGCGCCCCTGTTTTTTGCGTTGGGCTACGCGCTGCAGCGATTCGTCATCGGACCGGCCTCGCACGGGGAGGACAGCAACATCCTGCTGGTGACGCTCGGAATCGCGGTGGTGATCGAGAATGCGCTGCTTTATTTCTTTCGCGCCGATACCCGCACCATCGACGTGCCTTACGGATTCAGCGTGGTCGAGTTCGGCGGCACGTTTTTGTCGTTGCCCCGCGTTATCGGCTTCTTCGCCGCGCTCGGTGTCGCCGCCGTGTTATGGGCGGTGCTGACGCTGACCGATACCGGCAAGGCGATCCGCGCCGTATCGAAAGAGAAACTCGGCGCCGAACTCTCCGGTATCGACGTCGGCCACATCTATGCCATGACTTTCGGCCTCGGCACCGCCTGCCTGGCCGTCGCCGCCTGCCTGCTGATCCCGTCCTATTATGTGAATCCGCATGTCGGCAACGCCTTCGTGCTGGTCGCCTTCACCATCGTCGTGCTCGGCGGCATGGGCTCGGTGCCCGGCGCGCTGATCGGCGGGCTGTTCATCGGCGTGGTGGAAAGCCTGTCCGGCTTCTATCTCGGCGAGTCGCTCGGCCAGATCGGAATTTTCCTCATGTTCATCCTGGTACTGCTGTTCCGTCCCATGGGCCTGTTCGGAGCGCGGGCATGAAGACGCCGGGATTCGGTTCGATCTGTGCGGTCGTCGCCGTGCTGGCGACGGTTCCGTTCGTGACCGCCTCCAACGTGATCCTCAACTTCCTCGTCATATCGCTGCTGATCGCGCTGGTCGGGCAGGGCTGGAACGTGCTCGGCGGTTATGGCGGGCAATATTCGTTCGGTCACGCGGCGTTCTTCGGCACCGGCGCCTACACCACCGCCGTGCTGCAGGTGCAGTATGGCATCAATGCCTGGCCGGGATTTGTCATCGGCATCGCCGCCGGCGCACTGGTCGGCGCAGTCATCGGCTTTCTCTCGTTCCGCTCCGGCCTGCGCGGCTCGTATTTCGCGCTGGTGACGCTCGCCTTCGCCGAGGTGCTGCGCATTATTGCCAGTGTTGCGCCGATCACCGGTGCCGGCGTCGGCACCCTGATCAGGCTCGACCTGCGCCCGGAGGCGTTCCAGTTCCAGAGCCGCGCGGCGTTCTACTGGACGATCCTCGCGCTGGTCGCCGTCTCGCTGGCGATCGTACGCGCGATCGAGCGTTCGCGTTTCGGCGCGCGTCTGGTCGCCGTGCGCGAGAACGAGGATGCTGCGCGCGCGCTCGGCGTCGACGTGATGAAAACAAAACTCGGCGCCATGACGATATCCGCCGCCATCACCGCGGCGGGCGGCTGCTTCTATGCGCAGTATTTTCTGTTCCTCGATGCCGGCATCGCTTACGGCCCCTGGATATCTGTCGAGGCGCTGCTTGCCCCGATCATCGGCGGCGTCGGCACGATCTACGGTCCGCTGCTCGGCGCGCTCGTGGTGAAGACGCTGGGCGAGGTGACCAAGCATGTCACCGGCACGGCGCCGGGCCTCGATCTCGTCATCTATGGCGCGGTGCTGGTGCTCGTTGTGGGGTTTGCGCCGCGCGGCATCGCCGGGTTGCTGGCGCGGATCTGGCCTGTGCGCCGCGGTGCCGGCAAGACGCCGGGGGCCGCGCATGGCTAATCCGCTGCTGCAGGTTCACGCGGTCTCCCGGCGCTTCGAAGGTCTGCTCGCGGTGAGCGATGCCTCGCTCGCTGCGGAAAGTGGACGCATCACCGCATTGATCGGTCCCAACGGCGCCGGCAAGACCACGCTATTTGCCATTATCTCCGGTTTTTTGCCGCCGAGCGCCGGCCGCATCGCCTATCGTGGACGCGACGTTACCGGCCTGCCGCCGCACCGTCTGGCGGCGGCCGGGATTGTGCGCACCTTCCAGATCGTGCAGCCTTTTGCTGGGCTGAGTGTGCGCGAGAACATTGCCGTTGGCGCGCATCTGCATGTCGCCGCGCGCGCCGCCGCGCTGGAGGAGGCGGAGCGGGTCGGCAGCGAAGTCGGACTTGAGCCCATGCTCGACATGCCTGCGGCAAGTCTCACCGTTGCCGGCCGCAAGCGGCTCGAACTGGCGCGCGCGCTGGCCGCCCGGCCGGCATTGCTGCTGCTGGACGAGGTTCTGGCCGGACTGACGCCCTCGGAAATCCGCGACATCGTCCCGGTGATCCGCGCCATCCGCGACCGCGGCGTTGCCATCCTGATGATCGAGCACGTGATGCAGGCGGTAATGAGCCTGTCCGAGCACATTTACGTCCTCTCGGAGGGGCGTATCATTGCCGAAGGCGCGCCGGGCGCGGTGGCGTCCGATCCGAAGGTGATCGAAGCCTATCTCGGTCACGGCGCGGCGCAGCGTTATGCGGCAGGAGCGGCGCATGCATCCTGATCCCCTGCTCGACGTGCGCGGTCTGCAGGCCGGCTATGGCGCGACCGAAATCCTGCGCGGGGTCGGTCTGGCCGTCGGCCGCGGCGAAATCGTCGCCGTGCTCGGCTCCAACGGCGCCGGCAAGTCGACGCTCAACCGTACGATATCGGGTCTGGTGCGCGCCCGCGCCGGCTCTGTCCGTTTCGACGGCGCGCCGATCGACCGTCACGGCCCCGCCGCGATCATGGCGCGCGGCCTCGTGCATGTGCCGGAGGGCCGCCGCATTTTTCCCAATCTCACCGTGCAGGACAATCTCGATCTCGGCAGCTACCGGCGCGGCCGGGCGCGGCGCGCTGCGAATCGCGAACGCGTATTTTCCGTGTTTCCGCGGCTGCGCGAGCGGCGCAGCCAGCGCGCCGGAACGCTGTCCGGCGGCGAGCAGCAGATGCTGGCGATCGGGCGCGGCCTGATGGCGGAGCCCGAACTGATCATTCTCGACGAGCCCTCGCTCGGGCTCTCTCCGCTGCTGGTCGAGGAATTGTTTGCGCTGATCGCACGACTCAATGCGGACGGGCTCGCCATCCTTCTTGTGGAACAGAATGTGGTGCAAAGCCTCGATGTGACCCACCGCGCCTATATCCTCGAACATGGTAGCATCGTGATGTCGGGCAGCGCGGCCGACGTGCGGGCCAATCCCGACCTCAAGCGCGCTTATCTCGGAATGTGAGCGATGGCCGATCATTCAAGTCTCAAATCCCGCCTGGGGCGAAAGCCGATTGTGGTCGCACCCGGTATCTATGACGCGCTCACCGCGTTGATCGCCCAAGCGGCGGGATTCGGCACGCTCTATGTGTCCGGAGCCGGCATCGCCTATTCCCGGCTAGGCCGGCCCGATATCGGCCTGGTCAGCCTGTCTGAGGTCGTCGACACCGTTGCGCTGATCCGCGATCGTATCGACGCGCATCTGATCGTCGACGCCGACAACGGATACGGGAATGCGCTCAACGTCGAGCGCACCGTCCGGCTGCTCGAACGCGCCGGCGCCGGCGCTATCCAGATCGAAGATCAAAGCTTTCCGAAACGCTGCGGCCATCTCGACGACAAGTCGCTCGTTGCGGCCGGGGAAATGGCCGGCAAGATCAGGGCCGCGGTGAATGCGCGGCACTCGGATCGGACGCTGGTCATCGCGCGTACCGATGCGATCGCGGTCGAGGGCTTCGAGCGCGCCATCGACCGCGCCATGCTCTACCGGGAAGCCGGCGCGGACGTGCTGTTCATCGAGGCGCCGAAGGGACATGAGGAACTGGCGCACGTCACAGCCGCGCTCGGCGCAGGCGTGCCGTTGATGGCCAATATGGTCGAAGGCGGCAAGACTCCGCCGCTGTCCGCGCCCGAGCTTGAGGCGCTTGGCTTCGCGCTGGTGATCTTTCCGGGCGGCATCGTGCGCGCGCTGGCCAAGGCGGCCGGAGACTTCTACGGAACCCTTGCCGCACACGGCTCGACCGAGCCGTTCCGCGCGCGCATGCACGATTTCGAATCGCTGAACCGGCTGCTCGGTACGCCCGACATGCTGGCGCTCGGAAAACGCTATGAGGCAACGGAGCCAGACCCGCAGGTCGGCGTGAAGTCGGGCGGGACGCGATGACACTCGACCCGGTCACGCTCGCCGTGCTCAACGGGCGGCTGGTGCAGATCGCGGACGAGATGGACGCGACACTGTTCCGCTCTGCCTTCAACCCGATCATCGCCGAGGCGCACGACGCCTGTCACGGGCTCTATCACGCCGAAACCGGTGCGACGCTTGTGCAGGGCACGTCCGGGCTTCCGATCTTCGTCGGTGCCATGGCCTTCGCGGTGAAAGCGGTGATCGACAAGGTCAAGCTGGACGGGCCGCTCGCGCCCGGCGACACCTACATTTTCAACGATCCTTACGACGGCGGCACGCATCTCAACGACTTTCGCCTGGTGCGGCCGCTGATCTGGGAGGGCAGGATTTTCGCCTGGCTCGCCTCGGTCGGCCACTGGCTCGATGTCGGCGGCAACGTGCCGGGAAATTTCAATGCCAAGGCGACGGAAAGCTTCCAGGAAGGGTTTCGCATTCCCCCGGTGAAGCTCGTGCGCAACGGCGTCGTGCAGCAGGACATTCTCGATATCCTCGCGGCCAATTCACGCCTGCCGCAATCGAACTGGGGCGATCTCAACGGTCAGCTCAATGCGCTCGATCTCGGCGAGAAGCGCCTGCACGCCTTGCTGCGAGACTATGGCGCCGATGTCGTTTCCGCGGCGCTGTCGACGCTCAGCGTGCGCGCGGAAGCGCTGATGCGCGCGAATATCGCGGCTCTGCCGGACGGAACCTATTCCTACGACGATTTTCTCGATAATGACGGCGTTACCGACGCCCCGTTGCGCATCGCGCTCGACCTGACCGTCTCCGGCGACACGATGAAGCTCGACTTTTCCCGCTCCTCTCCGCCCTGTGACGGACCGCTGAACATCGCCCGCTCCACGGCGGTTGCTTGCTGCTACGTCGCGCTCAAGCACATCTTTACCGACGTTCCCGCCAATGCCGGGTGCCTCGCGCCGATCGAATTTGTCATACCGGAAACGACGCTGCTCGGCGTCTCTGCGCCCAAGCCGGTGGGCGGCTATACCGAGACGATTCTGCGGGTGATCGACACGATTTTCGGCGCCTTTGCCAAGGCCGCGCCGGAGCGCGCAAACGGCAGTCCGTTCGCCACCATCAATGCGCTGTCGCTGTCGGGCTGGCGCGCGCATGGCCGTCGCTGGGTGATGTTTTGTTTCTTCGGCGGCGGGCTTGGCGGCAATCCGCAGGGCGACGGCCTCAACCACGGCAATAACCCGATTTCGACCGCCACCATTCCGCCAGCTGAGATTCTCGAGTCGCTCTATCCGGTCCTGTTCACGCAATGGGCATTACGTCCGGATTCCGGCGGGGCGGGTCGGCATCGCGGCGGGCTCGGCGCGATTTACGAGATCGAGGCCTTGGTGGACGGCGACACGGACGTCTTCCTGCTCGGCGAGCGCGGCAAATTTCCGCCCTTCGGCGTCGCCGGCGGCGGACCGGCCAGTCTCAACCGCTTTTTCTACGAAACGGACGCGGGCGAGTGCACGCCGCCGCTCGTCTCCAAGATCACCGACGTGAAAATCCGCAAGGGCCGGAAGGTTCGGCTGGAGACGCCGGGCGGTGGCGGCTACGGCGATCCGCTGGCGCGCGATCCCGAGGCAGTCGCGCGCGACGTGCGGCTCGGTTATGTGTCACGTGAATCCGCCGCTTCGGAATATGGCGTCGTTCTCAAGCCGGACGGCGGCGTGGATGCGGCGGCCACCGCCGCGCGGCGTGGCGGGCAGGCGGCATGAACGCGCCTGCGCGCAGCGTCGTCGGCGTCGATGTCGGTGGCACCTTCACCGACCTGCTGCTGTTCGACGAAACCACACGCCGGTTCAGCACCGCGAAAGTGCCTTCGCAACGCGGCGACGAGGCGGCGGGCTTCATGAACGGATTGCACGCGCTCGGGACTCTCGATCGCGTCGGCTCGATCGTGCACGGAACGACGGTCGGCACCAATACGCTGCTGGAGCGCCGTGGACCGAAGATCGGGGTGGTTACCACGCGCGGCTTCCGCGACGTTCTGGAAATGCGCCGTCGCGACCGCCGGCAAACCTGGGGTCTCTGGGGCGATTTTCTGCCCATTACCGACCGCGACATGCGCATGGAGGTAGACGAGCGCACATTGTCGGACGGCACGGTCCGAAAGCCGGTCGATGCCGCGGCGGTGCGCGAGGCAGCGCATTTGCTGCGCGTGCGCGGCGCGGAAGCTTTGGTGATCGTGTTCATCAACGCCTATGCCAATGCGGAGAACGAGCGGCGCGCGCTGGCGGCGGCGCGGGAGGTATGGCCAAACGATCATGTTTCGGCCTCGCATCAGGTGCTGCCGGAAATCCGCGAATTCGAGCGCTCTTCGACTGCGGCTTTGAACGGCTATCTGCAGCCGGTGGTCGGCGACTATCTGGCGAAGCTGGAAAAGGCGCTGGCACGGGACGGCTTCGACGGCCAGTTCCATATCGTGCAGTCGAACGGCGGTGTGATGTCGACCGAAACCGCCCGCCGTCTGCCGGTGCGCACTGCCTTGTCGGGGCCGGCGGCGGGCGTCATCGCCGCCGCCGCCATCGCCCGGGCCGCCGGCTATGAAAATGTGATCACCTGCGATCTCGGCGGCACATCGTTCGATGTCTCGGTGATTGCGCAGGGAAAGGCTTCGCTTGCGGCACAGAGCACGGTGGATTTCGGGCTCGTTATCCGCACGCCGATGATCGAGATTACCACGATCGGCGCCGGCGGCGGCTCCATTGCGCATGTGGATCGCGGCGGTCTGCTGCAGGTCGGCCCGGAAAGCGCCGGCTCGGTGCCGGGCCCCGCCTGCTACGGGCAGGGCAACGATCGGCCGACGCTGACCGACGCGCATGTCGTGCTCGGCCGCATCGACGCCGAAAAGCCGATCGGCGGCAAACTCGACCGGCTCGACATCGAGGCGGCCCGGCGCGCCATTCACGATCGCGTGGCAAAGCCGCTCGGTCTCGATCCGATGGCGGCAGCCGAGGCGATCGTGCGTGTCGCCGATGCGCGCATGGCCGGCGCGATCCGGCTCGTTTCCATCGAACGCGGGCACGATCCGGCGAAATTCGCCGGCATGCCGTTCGGCGGCGGCGGCGCGCTGCATGCGGGAGCGCTGGTGAAGGAGATCGGGCTGCAATGCGCGCTGATTCCGCGCTTTCCCGGCGTCACCTCGGCGCTCGGTTGCGTTATTGCCGACCTGCGGCACGACCAGGTGCAGACACTCAATCTCATGCTCGACGGCCTCGACGCTGCCGCGCTCGACCGGCGCATGGTGCAGGCGGGACGCGAGGCGCATGCCGTCGTCGCCGCGGCCGGCCTCTCGGTGGAGCGCATCGACGTCGCCTACGAGCTGGACATGCATTATCTCGGGCAGACCCATACCGTCGCCGTGCCGCTGCCGGTGACGCTGTCGGGCGAGAGCACCGGCATCGGCGCCGCGACGATAGAAACTGCGTTCTCTTCGGCATATTCCGCGGCCTTTAGCCGTCTTCTTCCCGGTATTCCGGTGCGGATCGTCTCGCTGCGTACGGCGGCGACCGGGCGCCGGCCACGCTTCGATCTTGGCGTTTTTGCGCCGACGCCGGAGGCTTCGCGTGCGGCGGCCTGCGCCGGGACGCGCAAAATCTGGATCGAGGGGGCCTGGCGCGACGCCACGATCTGGTCGCGGCTGCAGCTTCCCGAAGGCGAAATCGTTGCCGGTCCTGCCATCCTCGAACAGCCGGACGCGACGATTTACGTCGATCCCGGATTGCGCGCGCGCGCCGACCGGCTCGGCAACCTGATTGTGGAGCGCGTGTCTTGAGCGGAATGCCCGCGCTGCTGCTGGTGGATCTGCAGAACGATTTTCTGCATCGCGACGGCGCCTATGGACGCGCCGGACAGAGCGCACCCGCCATTGCAGCGCTGCCGCCCAAGCTGAAGCCGCTCGCCGAGGCCGTGCGGCGCCGGGATGGCGTGGTAATCGCAACGCTGTTCACGCTGGTTCCCGGCAAGGGCGGCGCGCCGATCGTCGCGCCGCATCTGAAGACGCTGCGGCCGTTCCTGACCGGGGGCGATTTCGTTCCCGGCGGCTGGGGCCAGCAACTCGTCGACGAATTGCAGCCCGCCGATTTCACGGTGGAGAAGATCGCCTATTCGGCCTTTTACATGACGCGGCTGGAATGGGTGTTGCGCAAGGCAGATGTCGGCCAACTTTATGTCGGCGGCATCGTCACCAATGGCGGCGTCGCTTCCACAGTGCGCGACGCGCATGTGCGCGAATTCGCCTGCACGGTGCTCGACGACGGTTGTGCCGCATTCTCCGAAGAGGCGCATCGCGCGGCAATCGAGGGATTGCGGACCGTCGCCAGAATCATGACGGTGACGCAGGCGATACAGGAGCTGTCGGCAGGATGAGCCGCGTCCTGCCGCCGGTCGGCGTCGCGTTTGCGGAGACGGTGCCGCTGCTGATCGTCGGCGGCGGGGCCGCGGGGCTGTGCGCCGCGCTCGCGGCGGCGGAGGCGGGCGTCGATCCTCTCGTGGTCGAGCGCGACCCGGCGCCGAGTGGCTCCACCGCATTGTCGGCGGGCCTGATCCCGGCGGCGGGGACGCGTTTCCAGCGCGCGAAGGGCATCGTTGACGATGCGGCGATATTTGCCGCCGACATCGGGCGCAAATCGAAAGGAGAAGCCGATCCCGCCGTCATCCGCTGCGTCGCCGAAGGCGCGGCGCCGCTGGTGGAGTGGCTCGCCGAGAGCCATGGCTTTCCCTTCGCGGTGATCGACGATTTCAATTATTCCGGCCATTCCCGGCATCGCATGCACGCATTGCCGGGCCGAACCGGCGCCGAACTGATCGACCGGCTGCGGTCTGCGGCCGATGCGCGCGGGATTACGATCCTGTGCAGCGGAGCAGTCGACACGCTGTTTGCGGACGATGGCGGGCTGGTCGCCGGCGTCGAAATCGTGCGGCCGGACGGCACGCGCGAGCGCATCGGCTGCAGGACGCTGGTGCTGGCCTGCAACGGCTATGGCGGCAACCGGGCACTCGTGCGCGAATTCATTCCGGAAATGGCGGATGCGCTTTATTTTGGTCATGCCGGCAATCGCGGTGACGCGGTGCTGTGGGGCCGCCGGCTTGGCGCGCGGCTGGCCTGCCTGTCCGGCTATCAGGGCCACGGATCGGTCGCGACGCCACATAACATCCTCGTCACCTGGGCGACAATGCTGGAGGGCGGATTTCAGGTGAACATGCACGGGCGCCGGTTCAGCGACGAGTCGCTCGGCTATTCCGAACAGGCCGCTGCCGTTCTGCGTCAGCCCGGCGGCATTGCTTTCGACATTTTCGATTCACGCATCGCCGCGATCGCGCGGCAGTTCCGCGATTTTCGCGATGCGGAGCGCGCAGGCGCATTGCTGCAGGCCGGCACGCTGGCGCAACTGGCCGAACGCACCGGTTTGCCTGCGCATTCTCTGCAAACGGAATATGCGGATATCGAGCGATGCCGGGCGTCGGGCCTGTCCGACCGGTTCGGACGCAGTTTTGCCGGTATCGCAGCTCTGGCGCCGCCATTCTGTGCCGTCAGGGTTACCGGCGCGCTGTTTCACACGCAAGGCGGCCTTGCGATCGATGCGCAGGCGCGGGTGCTGCGCGTGGACGGCGCGTGCTTTGCAAATCTGTGGGCGGCGGGCGGCGCCGCGGCCGGAGTCTCGGGGCATTCTGCTGCCGGCTATTTGTCTGGCAACGGCCTGCTGACTGCGACGGTGCTTGGCCGGTTGGCCGGGCAGGGTGCGGCGAGACAGGTTGCCGGCAGGTCCGGATAGGTTCGGGGACTTTCCGGACGCACCGCGCATATTGCCGCGGCGGCCCGCCTCGGTGGGTTGGAAATTCCTGCGCACCGAATACCGGCGCTTAAGCCTCGGCTGTCATACTCCCCGCCTGGGATAAGGCATTTCGGAAAACAGGGAGACCGGGAAATGCGCGGACAAAGTCGGACGCCTCCGGCACGGCAGCACAGTCTGCCGGGAGCGGCATGGAACCGGCGCGCGGCGCTGACTGCCGGCGTCGTGTCGGTCGGCGGGGCGGCCTTGGCCTCCGGCGCGCTGGCGCAGACGCGGCTTTCGCGCGCGCCGGTGCTGAACGTGCGCCAGGCGCCGTTCAATGCGGCAGGCGACGGCGCGACCGACGATCGCGCCGCCATCCAGGCGGCGATCGACGCGGCTGCTGCTGCGGGCGGTGGCTGCGTCCTTTTGCCGGGAGGCACATATAATGTCGGAGCGGAGCCCTCCGGTCCCGGCGGGCTGCAGCTCAAGTCGCGCGTCATGCTGCAGGGCGAGGCGCCGCGCGCGACGATTCTGAGGCTGGCCGGCGGCGCGAACCGTCACCTGCTATACGGGCCGGCGCATGTCGACCGCCTGTGGGGCAGCGGGTCTGCCGGCGGGCTGGAAAGCTGGGCGCTACGCGACCTGGAAATTGACGGCAACCGCGCGGCCAACCGCGCCGGCAGCGGCGTGTGGGTCTACGGCTACAAGCCGTTCGTCGACAATCTCTTCATCGGCAATGTCGCCGAGCACGGTTGGCGCACCGAATGGGGCACCGGCGGGCCGAAATTCGGCATGGAGGGCGTCGTCAACAGCGTGCACGTTGACACCTGCGGCCGGCACGGCCTGTGGTTTGCCGGCCCACATGACAGCGTCGTTTCAAATGTCTTCGTTATCGACGCTTCGCAGTCGGAGCGCGACCGCTGGGACGGATTTCATCTTGAGGGCCTGGTCGGCTCGCGTTTTGTTGCCTGCCACGCCTGGACGCGCGCACGGGCCGTGCGGCCACGCCACGCGCTTCACGATTCCGCCGGCGTGTGCGAATTCATCGGCTGCCATTTCGAGGGCGCGTTCAGCGCCAATGTCTATGCGGCCGGACAGGGCTCGACCTTCGACGCCTGCCGGATTTTCGCTGCCGCCAACGGTCGCAATGTCGTCATCAAGGTGCCCGAAATCGTCATGCGCGCGCGCATCGCCTTGCCGCTGGAAGGTGGGCCGTCCAGCAAGGGCGTCGTTCTCGGCGAGTCGGAGAAAGACTGGGTCGCCGCCTGCGATCTCGATCTCTATGTCACCGGCCAGGCGGCGGGCGCGGTCGATTTTACGCATTCCTCGGGTGACAATTCGGTACGCCTGCGCGGCTTTCAGCAGGACGGCGTGGTCGTCGTCGGCCGGCCGAAACCCAGCGACGACGTCGACATCTTCCTGTCCGGTCCGGCCGGTGCGACGCTGCAGCAGCAACGCCGCGGCTGAGCACCGGCGCCAAATTCTCATGCCTCCGCGCGCATCGGAATTGCGGACTGTGTCGGGGTAACGATTGCCGGCGCGGAGAAACCCGCCCCGCGCATCGTTGCCGGGATGGTTGTGCCCGTGCCGGACAACGACGACGCGCCGGAAATTCCCTCCGGCCGCAGTGCGATCGAACTTCCGCCCGTCGTTCACGCCGGAGGGAGCTGGCAATGCCCGCTCGGCCGTGCCGATCTGGAAGAAAAGTGTCTCGACTGCACCACGCGCGCTTTCGACGGTGCGCAGCCACGTACCTTGTTCGCCCAACTTTGGGTCATCGCCGATCTGGCGTCGGTGAACGAGTTGCGCGCTCATCGCGCGCGGAATTCGGCAATAGTTCAGCCGAGGCTCGGCATGTTCAGCTTCATCTCATTCGCACAGGCGATCGCCTCGTCATAGCCGGCATCGGCATGACGGATGACGCCGGTCGCCGGATCGTTCCACAAGACGCGCTCCAGGCGCCTCGCCGCCTCCGGCGTGCCGTCGGCGACGATCACCATGCCGGCATGCTGCGAATAGCCGATGCCGACGCCGCCGCCATGATGCAGCGACACCCAGGTGGCGCCGCTGGCGCAATCGGTTTCGCGGTTCGGAGACGCGACCGAACCGGAATCCAGATGATCGCGCCCAATGACGATCGGCGCCTTCAGTTCGCCCTTCGCCACCATCTCGTGGAAGGCAAGGCCGAGCCGGTGCCGGTCGCCCAGCCCGACCCAACAGATACGCGCCGGAAGGCCCTGAAATTTGATGCGCGTGCGCGCCATGTCGAGCCAGTGATGCAGATGCCTGTTGTCGGGGAGAAGCTCCTTCACTTTCGCATCGGTGCGGAAAATGTCCTCCGGATCTCCCGACAGCGCCGCCCAGCGAAATGGGCCGATGCCGCGGCAGAACAAGGGACGGATATAGGCGGGCACGAAGCCGGGGAAGTCGAAGGCATTGGCAAGACCTTCTTCCTTGGCCATCTGGCGGATGTTGTTGCCGTAATCGAGAGTAGGAATGCCCATCTTGTGGAAATCGAGCATGGCACTGACATGTTCGACCATCGATTTCCGCGCCGCCTTCTCTACCGATTTGGGGTCGCTTTCGCGTCTGCTTTCCCAGTCGGCCAGCGTCCAGCCTTTCGGCAGATAACCGTTGACCGGATCGTGCGCCGAGGTCTGATCGGTGACCACGTCCGGCTTCACGCCCCGCCGCACAAGCTCGGGAAAAATCTCCGCCGCATTGCCAAGCACGGCGACCGAAACGGCCTTCTTTTCGGAGGCGGCCTTGCCGATGATGTTGAGCGCGTCGTCGAGGTCTTTTGCCTGCATGTCGAGATAGCCGGTGCGCAGGCGCATCTCGATGCGGCTCGGCTGGCATTCGACCGCAAGGCAGGATGCGCCCGCCATCGTCGCCGCGAGCGGCTGCGCGCCGCCCATGCCGCCGAGACCGGCGGTGAGAATCCATCTGCCGGAGAGATCGCCTTTGTAATGACGGCGGCCGACCTCAACGAAGGTCTCGTAGGTGCCCTGCACAATGCCTTGCGAACCGATATAGATCCACGAGCCCGCGGTCATCTGCCCGTACATCATCAGGCCTTTGCGGTCGAGCTCGTGGAAATGATCCCAGGTGCCCCAATGCGGCACCAGGTTGGAATTGGCGATCAGGACGCGTGGCGCATCCGCATGCGTCCGCAGCACCGCGACCGGCTTGCCGGACTGCACGATCAGCGTTTCGTCGGCTTCCAGCTTGCGCAGGGCCGCGGCGATGCGGTCGAAGCTCTCCCAGTTGCGCGCGGCGCGGCCGATGCCGCCATAGACGACAAGCTCGCCTGGCTTTTCCGCTACGTCGGGGTCGAGATTGTTCATCAGCATGCGCAACGGCGCTTCGGTGAGCCAGCTCCTGGCGGATAGTTCGTTGCCGCGCGGGGCGCGGATCACGCGCGCATTGTCGATCCGGTTGCTCATGGTTTTATCCTCGGTCCTGTCGGGATTCTGCGAAGTTCAGGCAAGCCTGCAGGACGCGCGTCAGCAATTCGCGCATCGGAGCGGCGAAAATCGGGTCGTAGGGCGCAGGCCAGTTGCTCTCGTCTACCGGGCCGAGCGGCTCGCGCATGTAGGCGCGACACGACAATTCCATCTGTACGGCATGCACGCCGTCCTGCGGCCGTCCGTATCGGCGGGTGATCCAGCCGCCTTTGAAGCGTCCGTTCAGTACGTGGCTGCGGCCGCTGCCGGCTGCCAGCGCGACGATCGTTTCGCCTAGGGCCGGATCGCAGCTTTGTCCGGCGTTGCTGCCGATATTCATTTCCGGCAGCGTGCCCTCGAACAGGCGCGGAATTACGGAGCGGATCGAATGGCAATCGTAGAGCACCACCACCGGGTGCAGTGCGCGCAGCCGTGCAATCTCGCCGGTCAGCGCATCGTGATAGGGCTGGAAATAGGCCGCACGCCGCGTGGCGATCGCCGCGGCGTCGGGCGGCTCGCCGATATAGAGCGGCTCGCCGTCGAAGGTGGTCGATGGGCAGAGTTCGGTGGTCGCCTGACCGGGATAGAGCGAGACGCCGGAGGGATCGCGGTTGACGTCGATGGCGGTGCGCGAGATCGCGGTGTGCACGATCGTCGCCCCGAGTTCTGTTGCGAAACCGTAGAGCCGGTCGATCCACCAGTCGGCGTCCTTGCGCGCGCGCCAGGGCGAGACAAGCTGCGAGGCAATCGCGTCGGGAATATGCGTGCCGGTATGCGGAAAGGAAACGATCAGCGGCGCCTGGCCGCGTCGCACGCTGAGCCACTCGGTCATCGGCCTCTCCGGATACGGCGATACAGCGGATTGAAGCCGATGCGATAGACAAGCTCGGCCGGCCGCTCGATATCCCAGATCGACAGGTCGCAGGATTTTCCGGCTTCGATCGTCCCGGTTTCGCCCAGCCGCCCCAGTGCGCGCGCGGCCTCGCGCGTCACGCCGGCAACGATCTCCTCCACCGTCATGCGGAACAGGGTCGCCGCCATGTTCATGGTGGTGAGAAGCGAGGTTACCGGCGAACTGCCCGGATTGCAGTCGGTTGCCACCGCCATACGCACGCCGTGCCGCCGGAACGCCGCGATGGGCGGGTATTGTTTCTCGCGCAGCATATAGGCGGCGCCGGGCAGCATTACGGCGACCGTGCCGGCCTTCGCCATCGCCGCTGCGCCGTCGGCGTCGGTATATTCGAGATGATCGGCGGACAGGGCGCCATAGCGAGCGGCAAGTGCCGCTCCGTGCAGGTTGCTCAACTGGTCGGCATGCAGCTTTACCGGCAGGCCGGCGGACTTTGCCGCATCGAACACCCGCGCCATCTGCGCCGGCGAGAACGCGATGCCCTCGCAGAAGCCGTCGACCGCGTCGGCAAGCCCCTGGTGCATCAGGCCGGGTATGGCGGCGCAGACGCTGTCGATGTAGCTGTCCTTGTCGGAGAATTCCGGCGGCATCGCATGCGCGCCAAGAAAGCTCGTCACCACGCCGATGTCGCGCTCCTTCGCCAGCCTCCGTGCCGCGCGCAGCATGCGCGCTTCCGTCTCTGCGTCCAGCCCGTAACCGGACTTGATTTCGATCGTGGTGATGCCTTCCGCAATCAGGTGGTCGAGCCGCGGCAGGGCGGAGGCGACCAGTATATCCTCGTCAGCCTCTCGCGTAGCCTTGACGGTCGACAGAATGCCGCCGCCCGCACGCGCGATTTCCTCGTAGCTCGCGCCGGCCAGCCGCAATTCGAACTCGTGCGCTCGGTTGCCGCCGTGCACGATATGGGTATGGCAGTCGATCAAGCCCGGCAGTATCCAGCGGCCGTCGAGTGCGATACGCTCGCGCGCGTCCCAGCCATGCGGCAATTCCGCCATCGGCCCGGCATAAGCGATGCGGCCGTCGCTTACGGCGACGGCAGCACCTTCGACGATGCCGAGACCTGCGCCTTCGGGGGTCAGCGTGGCCAGACGGCCGTCGGTCCAGATGCGATCGAATAACGGCATGCGTGCTTGCGGCCGATCTTGCGTTTAATTGTCTATACATAATTGCCTGCCGCCGCCGAATTGTCTATACATAATTCGACGCCGCGGCGGCGCCGCCGCGGGCTGGTGCCGACGGGTGGATTGTCTCATGCGGATTGTCTCATGGCGGATGCGCAGCGTCACCTGATGTTCGAGCATGCCCTGTTGCCGCAGGGTTTCGCGCGCAATGTACGTGTTGCGCTGCAGGACGGCCGCATTGCCGCGGTCGAACCGGGCGCGGCCCGCGACGGGACCGAGTTCGTCGCCGGTATCGCGCTGCCCGGCATGCCAAACCTGCATTGCCATGCCTTCCAGCGCGGCATGGCCGGACTGGCAGAGCGGCGCGGGCCGCAGAACGACACGTTCTGGACCTGGCGCGAGGTGATGTATCGCTTCCTCAGTCGCCTTTCGCCCGCCGATATCGAAGCCATCGCCGCCTTTGCCTACATGGAAATGCTCGAGCGCGGCTTTACCGCTGTCGCCGAATTCCATTATCTGCACCATGCGCCGGACGGCACGCCCTATGCCGACATTGGGGAACTCGCCGTGCGCATCGCCGCCGCCGCCGCCACAACCGGTGTCGGCCTGACCATGCTGCCCTCCTTCTATGCCTATGGCGACTTCGGCGGCGCATCGGCGGTGCCGGGACAGCGGCGCTTTCTCAACGATCCGACTCGCTTCATGCGGCTCGTGCAGCGCACGCAGGAGATCGTCTCGCGGCTGCCGCGTGCCCGTATCGGCATTGCGCCGCATTCGCTGCGCGCGGTTACGCCGGAGACGCTGGCCGAGGTGGTGCAGGCTGCGCCCGACGGTCCGGTCCACATCCACGCCGCCGAGCAGGTAAAGGAAGTCGAGGCGTGCGTGGCCTGGTCGGGCCGCCGGCCGGTGCAATGGCTCCTCGACTCCATGCCGGTCGACCGCCGCTGGTGCTTCATTCACAGCACGCACATGACGCAGGAGGAAACGCGCGGCCTGGCGCAGGCAGGTGCGGTGGCGGGACTGTGTCCGCTTACCGAATCCTCGCTCGGCGACGGCATTTTCAACGGACCGGACTTCCTCGCCGCCGGTGGAGCGTTCGGTATCGGCACCGATTCCAATATCGAGATCGATGCGGCGGCGGAATTGCGCCAGCTCGAATACAGCCAGCGGCTGGCCCATCGCGGCCGCAACGTCATGACCCTGGCCGAGGGCGAATCCACCGGCCGCCGCCTGATGACGACGGCGCTGGCCGGCGGCGCACAGGCGCTGGCGCAACCTCTCGGCGCGATCGCGCCGGGGCATTTTGCCGACTTTGTCGTGCTTGACCGCGATCACCCGGATTTCGCGGCAACGCGGCCGGAGCTTTGGCTCGACATCTGGATATTTGTTGCCGGACGCGATGCAGTGAGGTCCGTTTATGCCGGCGGTGAGGCGGTGGTGTCGCAGGGCCGGCATCTCCGCCGCGACGACATCGTGCGCGCCTACAAGTCCGCGATCAAAGGGCTGCTCGATGAATAGCCGCCTGCGGCGCAGGAGCGCAAAGGCCGCCGTTCCGCGCTATGCCGAGATCCGCCGCAATCTCGAACGCGCCATTGTCTCCGGCGCCTGGCCGCCGGGGCACCGCGTTCCTTCCGAGCAGACGCTGCTGGAACGCTATCGATGCTCGCGCATGACCGTGAACAAGGCGCTGAGTGCACTGGCCGAAGCGGGATTGATCGTGCGCCGTCGCCGGTCCGGCAGCTTCGTCGCTGCCCCGGCCGGCGAAAGGAGCGTTCTGGAAATCCAGAATATCGAAGAGGAGATCCGCAGCAGCGGACGCGCCTATCGTATCGAACTTGTTGGCCGCAGCGAACGCAAGGCGACCCGTCACGATGCCCTGCATCTCGGTGTGGTTGCCGGCGCGCCGGTCCTGGCGCTCACCTGCATTCACTATGCGGCCACCCGCCCGCTCGTTCACGAGCAGCGGCTGATCAATCTGTCGGCGGTGCCTGCGGCGCGCAAGGCGGACTTTTCGGCGACCGCGCCGGGCACCTGGCTGCTGGCGAAGATACCCTGGAGCGAGGCCGAGCATCGCATCCGGGCGGCCAATGCCGACAGGCGTCTCGCGGCAGCGCTGCGCATGAAGGCCGGGCAGGCATGCCTGGTGGTGGACCGCCGCACGCGGCAGGGCGGGGACATCATCACGCACGTGACGCTGACCTACCCTGGCGACCGCCACAGCCTGGTGGCGCGTTTTCATCCCGCCGGTCATGCGGGAGTCTGAGCGGCCGGTCGCGGCGCACGCGGTAGCTACGCGCCTTCCTCGACCCAACGCCGGATTGCCGCGCCATGTTCGTCGAGCGCCGGCGCATGCGCAGGTTTCCCGCGCGTCATCGTGGAGATGATGGCCGGCTGTTCCGGCAGCCTCACCGCCTGTCCGTCCAGTTCCGAATCGCGAAACAATTGCCGCGTGCTCGCATGTTCGGAATCGACCGCCGCACCGACATTTTCAATCGACGCCGTCGGCACACCCGCCTGCGACAGCGCCGCCACCACCTCCTCGGTCTTGCGCAGCGTCGACCAGTTTTCGAACGCCTCACGCAGTACGGATTCATTCTTGGTACGTTCGGCATCGGTGGCAAATCGTGGATCGCGCAGAAGATCGGGTCGACCGATCACCGTGCAGAACTGCTCGAACAGCTTCCAGTTCAGCACCGCCACGACCGCATAGCCGTCGCCGGTGCGGTAGACGCCGAACGGCGCAGACAATGCGTGCCGGTTGCCGACGCGATGCGGCACCTCGCCGGTTGCGACATAGCGGCAAGTTGCGGTCGGCATCATCGACAGCAGCGCATCGAACATGGCGAGATCGACGACGCAGCCCTTACCGCTGCGTTCGCGCTGGTGCAGGGCGGCGAGAATCGCCCAGGAGGCGAACAGGCCGGCAGTCAGGTCGCCGAAAGCCTCGCCTACCATGGTCGGCGGACCCGACGGTTCGCCGGTAATCGACATCAGCCCGGTGACCGCCTGTACGATAATGTCGTAGGCGGGGCGCTCGCGCATCGGCCCGTTCTGCCCGAAGCCGGAAATGCTTGCATAGACCAGGCGAGGGTTGCGCGCGGCAAGCGCCTGCGGACCGATGCCGAGCTTTTCGGCGACGCCGGGTCGAAAATTCTCCACCACCACGTCGGCGCGGTCGGCAAGCCGCAGGGCAATTTCGCGATCCTGCGCCGTCTTCAGATCGAGCACGATGCTCTGCTTGCCGCGATTGGCAAAAGCAAATAGCGCACTGGCCTTGCCGACGAATGGCCCGATATGGCGATAGTCGTCGCCGTCCGGCGGCTCGATCTTGATTACGCGCGCACCGAGATCGGCGAGCAGCACGGTGGCAAAGGGCCCTGCCAGCACGCGCGAGAAGTCGACGACGGTTAACCCGTCAAGCGGACCGCGCGCATTCTGATCCTGTACTGTCATGGTCTTGCTTTCACGCTAGGCAGGTCAGCGCAACAGGACGCCAGGCAGCCAGGTGGCGAGCTGCGGGAAAATCCAGACGACCGACATTCCGACAACCTGCAGGAAGACGAAGGGAATCGCACCGGACCAGATTTCCGATGTCTTGATCGAGGACGGCGCCAGTCCCCGGATGTAGAACAAGGTGTATCCGAATGGCGGCGTCAGGAAGCTGGTCTGCAGGTTGAGTGCCACCATCACGCCGAGCCAGATCGGGTCGACGCCGAGCATGATCAGCGGGCCGCCGCAGATCGGCAGCATGATCAGGATGATTTCGAAGGTGTCGAGGAAGAAGCCGAGCACGAACATTACCGCCATGACGATCAGCACGGCGCCGACGGCGCCGCCCGGCATCTCCTTGAGCGTTTCCTCGACCATATGTTCGCCGCCAAGCCCGCGGAAGGTCAGTGCGAAGAACGACGCCGCCAGAACGATTGCAAAGATCATCGCCGTCGTGACAATGGTATTGCGGCCGGCCTGGTAGGCGGTTTCGAACGAAAGCTTGCGGTTCATGGCGGCGAGCAGGGCGGCGCCGAGTACGCCGATCGAGGCGGATTCGGTCGGCGTGGCGACGCCGCCGAGGATCGAGCCGAGCACGGCCAGGATCAGCAACAGCGGCGGCACCAGCGCACGCAGCACCTGAAAGGGCAGGGCGCGCCGCTCCTCCGCGCTCAGCGAAATGCCGGGGCAGGACGACGGATTGACAACCGACTTGACGAACACAAACAGCATATAGAGCGCAACGAGAAGCAGGCCCGGCAGCAGCGCGCCGGCGAACAGGTCGCCGGCCGACAGCGTCGCCGGCGCAAAATTTCCCATGCGCATCTGCGCGCCCTGATTGACCGCCGAAAGAATGTCGGCGGTGAAGATCAGCACCGTCGAGGGCGGAATGATCTGAGCCAGGGTCGAGGACGAACAGATGATGCCGGTTGCGAGCCTGGGCTGGTAGCCGGAGCGCAGCATTGCCGGCAATGCGATCAGGCTCATGGTTGCGACGGTTGCGCCGACGACGCCGGTCGATGCAGCGAGCAGCGCGCCGACCAGAATTACCGAATAGCCGAGACCTCCACGGATGGCGCCGAACAGCTTGCCCATTGTGGTCAGCAGCGCGTCGGCAATACCGGACCGCTCCAGGATGTTTCCCATCAGAATAAAGAGCGGAACCGCTACCAGCACCTCGTTGCCCATGATCGCGAAATAGCGCAGCGGTAGATTGACCATGGTCGAGAAGTCGAAGACGCCGAACAGCCAGCCGATGCTGGCGAAGATCAGCGACAAGCCGGCGAGGGAGAACGCAATCGGCAGCCCGGTCAGGAGTACGAGCAGGGTCGAGATGAAGAACAGAATGGATATGATGTCGCCGGTGGACAGCATGGCGTCAGCGTCCGCGGCTCACGGTGCCGGCTGGTCGGCGTGGCCGGGTCCGCCAAACGGCGGGGTTGCCGCCGCGTCGCGGTCGCCGCACAGGACCAGCACGCCGCGCGCGATCACCGCGAGGCATTGCAGCAGCATCAGTCCGCAGAACACGAGCAGCATGGTCTTGAACAGATACATGCCGGACATGCCGTTCGGCTGCGCCGAGGTTTCGCGAATTGCCCAGGAATCGCTGACGAAAGGCCAGGTCAGCCAGGCGAGCACGGTCACCCAGGGGACGGTGAATGCCAGCGCGCCCGCGATCTCGACCGCGGCCCGCGTCTTTGGCGACCATTTCGTATAGAGAATGTCGACGCGCACATGCGCGTTGACCAGCATCGCGTAGCTGGCTGCGGCCAGGAACACGACGGCATGAATCCACACATACAGTTCCTGCATCCAGGTAAAGGTCATATGCAGGATGTAGCGGTAGCCAACCACGATCGCACAAACGATCGCGATCAGCCACACGATCCACGCCATCAGATTGCCGGTCTGCCGGTTCAGCCCGTCGACGAACGCAGCGAACTTCCGAAGTGCGCCCATCGCCGGAAAACTCCCTGCAGGGAAGCGCCGCCGGGCGCGTGGCCCGGCGGCGGAAGCGCGTCAGTTACCGAACTTGTACGGCAGTTCGCGCGCGTTGGCCATCGCCGTTTCGGTATAACGGGCGTTGTCGATCGCATTCTTGCGGAAATCGACATAGGCGGATGCGATCTTCTTCACCAGCGCGTCGTTGTCCTGCAGCAGCTCGGCCATGACCTGGCCGGCGGCGTTGCCGGCTGCGACCAGCACGTCCTGCGGCGCTTGCCGCACCTGCACGCCGTGCTTCTCGACCAGCGTCTTCAGCGCGATGGGATTGCGGACGATATATTCCGCGGTCGAGTAGGCGTAGGTCGCCATACTGGCGACCTCGATCACCTGCTTCAGCTCGGCGGACAGCGCGTCCCATTTCTCCTTGTTCACCACGCATTCCTCGGCCGAAGCCGGTTCCTGCACGCCAGGCCAGTAATAGAACTTCGCCGCCTGGTGGAAACCGAGTGCGGCATCCGACCACGGGCCGATGAATTCCGCGGCGTCGATGGTGCCGGCCTGCAGCGCCGGGAAGATTTCGCCGCCGGGGAGCTGCACGACGGACGCGCCCATGCGGCGGTACATTTCTCCGCCGAGGCCAGGGCTCCGATAACGCAAGCCCTTGAAGTCCTCCGCCGACTTGATCTCCTTCTTGAACCAGCCCATCCACTGGTTGCCGGTATTGCCGCACAGAAAGCCCTTCAGATTAAAGCGGGCATACATCTCGTCATAGAGCGCCTGTCCGCCGCCATGCATCATCCAGGCATGCTGTTCGCCGGCGAGCAGACCGAACGGCATGTTGCCGAACAGCACAATGCCGGGCGACTTGCCGCGCCAGTAGGTCGGCACCGAGTGATACATCTCCGCCGCGCCTTTGGAGACGGCGTCGAACACGCCGGTTGCCGGCGCGAGCTGGCCGGCGCCGAATACTTTCACCGTCAGCTTGCCTTCGCTCATTCTGGTGATGCGGTCGGCGAGCCAGGCGGCGCTGGTGCCCGGTCCGGGCAGATTCACCGGCCAGGACGTGACCATGCGCCATTCCATGCGCCCCTGCGAAATGGCGGGAGCTGCGATCGTGGCGGTGGCGGCTGCGGCGGCGCCTGCGGCCGTCGTCTTCAAAAATTTGCGTCGGTTCATGGACCTTCTCCTGCGTGTGTTTAGGCTCTGGCCTCTGTCAGGCTTCTTCACTGTTGGTTTTGCGGAAGCTTATCGCAATTGTCCCCGATACGGTGGGGCGGATTGCGGCCTTCGATTTCGAGCGCCATGGCCGAAATGTCGCAGTCCTGCTTGCCGTGCGTCGCAAGGCTGACGAACAGGTCATAGGCGAGCCGGGTCACGGGCAGATCGAGCTTGCGCGCTTCGACGATCGCGCGTGCGGCCTTCAGATCCTTGACGAATGTGTGGACATGGCCGCCGGGAACGAAATCGCGCTCCGCCATGCGCGCACCATGAATTTGCAGCACCTTGGAATCGGCAAATCCGCCGGCCAGCGCCTTGCGTACGCGGCGCGGGTCGATGCCTTCGGCGCGGGCGAGCAGCAACGATTCCGCGACCGCGGCCATTGCCGCCGAAGCGATCATCTGGCTGGTGAGCTTGGCAAATTGTCCGGCGCCGGAGGGGCCGACCAGGGTCGGACGTCCCATCACATTGAGCATGCCCTCGATGCGCGCGAAATCCTCTTCACTGCCACCGGCCATGATCGCCAGCGTGCCTTCGGACGCACCGTTCGGCCCGCCGGAAACCGGAGCATCCATGTGCCGGTGACCCATTTGAGCCAGACGGCCGGCATGCTCGCGCGCCAGATGCGGCGCGATCGAGCTCATGTCGACAAACAGCGTGCCCGGAGGCGCCGCGTTCGCCGCGCCCCGATCGAACACGACGTCTTCGACGACGGCGCCGTTCTCCAGGATAAGGATGACGATCTGGGCCGACGCGGCGGCGTCGGCCGGCGAATCCGCGACTACCGCGCCGTCGGCCGCGAGCGCTTCCGCCTTGGCGCGTGTCCTGTTCCACACGGTGACCCGATGGCGCGCCCGCAACAGGCGGCGGGCCATCGGCGCTCCCATCAAGCCGATACCGAAGAACGCGATATGCACGACTGGACCGACCTATCTTGACATGTATATATAAGTTCAGGTTCGCCGAGCGGAGTCAAGACAGATGGCGGAAAATGCACTGAGCCCGTCGGTGCTGCTGGACGTCAGGGACGGTTCGGCATGGCTACGGCTGAATCGTCCGCACGCCTCGAATGCCATCGATAACGACATGCGGGCCGCTTTATGGGCAGCGCTTGACGCGATCGAAGGCAATCGCGAACTGCGCTGCGTCATTGTGACCGGTGCCGGCAAGGCCTTCGCCGCCGGCTCCGACGTGCGCGAGCTTGGCGAATTATCGCCGGCGCAGTCGGTCGCGCTGTCCGAAAAGATCGAGGCCTTCCACCGGCGACTGGCCGCACTGCCTGTCCCGGTGATCGCGGCGGTGAACGGCTGGTGTCTGGGCGGCGGCTTCGAACTGGCGCTGGCTTGCGACATCCGCATCGCGTCGGAGAAGGCGCGCTTCGGCCTGCCGGAAACGACGCTCGGGATCGTCCCTGGCGGCGGCGGCATTCCGCGCCTGACGCGCATAGCCGGTCCCGGCGTGGCCCGGCATCTGTGCCTGAGTGCGGAAATCATCGACGCCCGGACGGCCTATGAATACGGGATTGTCACCGGGCTGACGGCGCCGGAGGCACTCGAGCGAAAGGCTGCCGAAATGGCAGCGCGCATCGCGACACTGTCGCCGTCGGCGATCGTGCAATGCAAGCGCGCGCTCGATGTGGCCGGAGCGGCGAGTCTCAATTCCGCGATTGCCGCCGAAGCGCAAGCCTGCGCGCTCTGTTTTGCGACCGAAGACCAGAAAGAAGGCTTTGCGGCCTTTCACGGCAAGCGGCCCGCGCGCTTTGGCGGCCGGTAGAGGGGAGGCGGCAATTGCGCGGCAACGTCAAACAGGCGATGCGGGTACCGGAACGCGGTCTGCAGGCGGACAAGCCGATGCCGCTCTACGAGCGGGTGAAGACCTATGTCACCAACGGCATCGCCCGCGGCGCATGGAAGGTCGGAGACCGGCTGCCGAGCGAGCATGAACTCGCCGCCACACTCGGAGCCTCGCGATTGACCGTGCACCGTGCGTTCCGCGAACTCGCGGGCAACGGCGTTCTCAGCCGCGTGCACGGTGTCGGCACTTTTGTGGCTCCGCCCAAGCCGATCTCGACCATCGTGCGTCTGCACAACATCGCCGACGAGATCCGCGAGCGTGGCGACCGGCTGTCGACCAGGGTACATCGCCTGATCCGGGTACGCGCCGGCGCCGAACTTGCTGCGCGCTTCGAGATCGCTCCGAAGGACTACCTGTTTCACAGCATCATCGTCTATTCCGCTAACGACGTGCCGCTGCAGCTCGAACATCGTCATGTCTCGCCTGCCTTCGCGCCGGATTTTCTGAAACAAGACTTTGCCAACCGGTCGACCACCGACTATCTGCAGGCCATCGCCATGGCGACCGAAGCCAATCTCATGATCGAGGCGCAGATGCCGGATGCGGATATTTGCCGCCTGCTGAAAATGGACAAGGACGAACCATGCCTAGTGGTCACGCGACAGACGCGGGTCGATCGGCTGGTGACAACCTTCACACGATTCTACCACCCCGGCTCGCGCCACCGCATTTCCAGCCATTTCGATTTCCGCGCACGGCAATATTGATTTTGCCGCGGGGCGCTAGGCCAGAAGCGTGCGGGCGATGATATTGCGCTGGATTTCCGAAGAACCTTCATAGATGCGCATGATGCGCACGTCGCGTACATAGCGCTCCAGCGGAAAATCGCGCGTATAGCCGTAACCGCCGTGAATTTGCAATGCGCTGTCGGTGAGACGCCCCGCCATTTCCGAGGCGAAGAGCTTGGCCATCGAAGCTTCCAGACTGTAGCGCTCTCCAGCCGCGCGCTTTTCCAGCGCGGTCTGCGCAAGGCCCCGCGCCGCGGCGATCCCGGTCGCCATGTCGGCCAGCATCCATTGCAGCCCCTGGAATTCGGCGATCGGCGCACCGCCGACCTTGCGGCTCTTCATCCAGTCGCGGGTGGCGGCAAAGGCGGCTTCGGCGATCCCCACGCAGCAGCCGGCAATGTCGAGCCGGCCGGCATCCAGCGTCTTGAGTGCGGTGCGAAAACCCGATCCTTCCGCGCCGAGGCGATGGCTCTCGGGTACGCCGCAATCGAGAGAGACCTCAAAAACATGTCCGCCTTTCAGCCCCATCGTGCGCTCGGCCGCACCGACGGAGACGCCGCCGTGCCTGCGCTCCACCACAAATGCGGAAATGCCGCGCGTGCCAGCCTCGCGGTCGGTCTTGGCATAGACGACAAGAAAATCGGCCGCCCCGGCATTGGAGATAAAGTGCTTGGTGCCCCTGATGCGGTAGCCACCGTTCTCGCGACGCGCAAAGGTGGTCATGTCGGCCGGGTTCGAACCGGCTCCCGGCTCGGTCAGCGCGAAGGCGCCGAGTGTGCGACCGCTCGCCGCATCCGGCAGCCAGTGCGCTTTCTGTTCGTCGCTGCCGCCATACTGGATCGAGTCGGTGGCAAGATAATGTGCGGTGACCATCGAGGCGGTCGAGCCGCAGGCGCCGGCGATCAGCGCGATGGCTTCGAACAGCGTGAACGGATCGATCCCCGCGCCGCCATATTGCGCCGGCAGGTTCAGGCCCATGATGCCGATTTGCGAGAGCCTGTCGCGATGGCAGGTGGCGAATGCACCGGTCTCGTCGAGGCGTGCCGCCTCCGGCGCCAGCACCTTGCGACAGAATTCGGCAATGGCGGCAACGGCTTCTGCGTCGGCTCTGGGCGAGACTGATGCTGGCATGACCGTCCTCCGCCGCCGACGGACTTGCGGCCGCCATTGCGTCCGGCCGTCCGGCGGTTTAATTGTCTATACAATTAAACCTTACGGCCCGGCCATGCCCGATGCAAGGGCGTCGCCGTTATGCCCGGGCGCATGCACGCGGAGAGCAATGTGACGACGGTCATCCTCAGGCCCGGCGCGGTGGCGCTCGATGGCTGGCGCGCGGTTTTCGCCGGTGCGCCGGTTGCCGTCGATGCAGGATCTTTCCCGGCTGTCGAGGCGAATGCGGGCGCGGTGGAGCGCATCGTTGCGCGTGGCGCTCCGGTCTACGGCATTAACACGGGATTCGGAAAGCTGGCGCAGGTGCGCATCGGCGACCAAGACCTCGCGACGCTCCAGCGCAATATCGTGCTCTCGCATGCGGCGGGAACCGGCGAACCGGTGCCGCGTGCAATCGTGCGGCTGATGATCGCGCTCAAGATCGCAAGCCTTGCGCAAGGCGCCTCGGGCATCCGGCTTGCGACACTGAAGCTGCTGCAGGCGCTGCTCGATCGCGACCTGACGCCGGAGATTCCGGCGCAGGGTTCGGTCGGCGCCTCCGGCGACCTCGCGCCGCTTGCCTATCTTGCCTGCACGCTGATCGGGGAGGGATACATCCTCACCGCGCAGGGCCGGCTGCCGGCCGGCGAAGCGCTGCGCAGGGCCGGTCTTTCACCGGCGACGCTCGGGCCGAAGGAAGGACTGGCACTGCTCAACGGCACGCAATTCTCAACCGCCTACGCGCTCGCAGGCCTGTTTGCGGCGGAAAATCTGCTGCGTTCCGCGCTTGTCACCGGCGCGCTGTCGACCGACGCCGCGCGCGGCTCCGACACGCCGTTCGATCCGCGCATTCACGCGCTGCGTCCGCATCGCGGCCAGCGACACACGGCCGATGCGCTACGCGCACTGCTCGCCGGCAGCGCCATCCGTGCATCGCATCTCGTCAACGACGACCGTGTCCAGGATCCCTATTGCCTGCGCTGCCAACCGCAGGTGATCGGCGCCTGCCTCGACCTGCTGACGCAGTCGGCGAACACGCTGGGCATCGAGGCCAATGCCGTCACCGACAATCCGCTGATCTTCACCGAGGCCGGCGAGGCGCTCTCGGGCGGAAATTTCCATGCCGAGCCGGTCGCCTTCGCCGCCGACGTCGTTGCGCTCGCATTGTGTGAGATTGGCTCGCTGGCAGAGCGGCGCATCGCCATGCTGGTCGATCCGGCCTTGTCGGGGCTGCCTGCCTTCCTCACGCCAAGCCCAGGTTTGAATTCCGGCTTCATGATCCCGCAAGTGACGGCGGCGGCGCTGGTCTCCGAGAACAAGCAGCGCGCACATCCGGCAAGCGTCGATTCGATTCCGACTTCCGCCAACCAGGAAGATCATGTCTCGATGGCCGCGCATGGCGCACGCCGTCTTTTGCCGATGGCGGAGAACGTTGCCGCCGTGCTCGGGATCGAGCTTATGGCAGCCGCGCAGGGCTGCGAATTCCATGCGCCGCTCGCAACCAGCGCGCCACTGCAGCGGGCGATCGCTGCATTGCGCGTGCGTGTGCCGTTCCTGCGTCAGGACGAAGCGATGCATGCGCATATCGCGGCGGCAACCGAACTCGTGCGATCAGGTGAGATCGTGCGTGCCGCGGCACTTCCGCCGCTCGATGCGCTGCGCCCTGAGCCCTAGCGCTCGGCAAAGGCCAGCCGCGCGCCGAGCGCTGCGAAGGCGGCTGCAAAGGTTCGACGCATCCAGTTCAGCACGCGCGGCCGCGAGATGATGTGATTGCGCACGCCGGCAGCGCAAAGCCCGTAACCGGCGAAAACGACGAACGTCAGCAGCATGAACGCGCCGCTCAGCGTCAGCATGCGCAACAGCGGTTGCGGATCTCCGGCATGCACGAATTGCGGCAGGAAGGCGAGAAAGAAGATCGACAACTTCGGATTGAGGATGTTGATCAGGACGGCGGTCGCCGTAACCTGCATCGCCGAACGGGCCCCGACATCGTTCTGCACGCTGAGTGCGCCGTGCTCTTTCAGCGTCGACCAGGCCATGTACAGCAAATACGCAACGCCGAGATACTTCACGGTCTGGAAGGCCAGCGCGCTGGTGTGCAGCAGCGCCGCAAGCCCCATGATCGCCGCCAGCATGTGTGGAACGATGCCAAGCGTACAGCCGAAGGCGGCGACGATGCTGGCGCGCCAACCGCGCGAAAGGCCGGCGGCGAGCGTGAACAGCACGCCGGTGCCGGGTGAAGCGATCACGATTAGCGACGTCACAAGGAATTCGATGCTCACGGCAGTCTCCTTCTATCGGAGCGTGGCCTTTGTTTCCGGAGCGGTCAAGCAAGGCGAATCGCGACAGACTGCTGTATCTCCTTTTTTTTGCCGTTGCGGGATGGACTGACTGTGCGGTTGCGCGCGCTGCTGCTTCGTCGGCAGATAACCCTCGCATGCGAACACGGATGCGGCCGGGGAAAGGCGCCCTTGCACGCGAAATCGTCGGATCGCGAATGCCGGCCGGGCGGCGTCGCGCCCGATGCGACTGCGGCCGAGCCGGTGCGCACGCCGTCGTCGTTCAAACCCGATTGCGCTATTGCTGGGCTTTCCGCGAGCGGCTTTGAGTCCGATCGGCATGGCGCTCGAGAACAGACACGTCGCCGTCGGACTCGCCGGCGGTCTGGTTTCATATGTGGCGGCAACGGTTGTGTCGGCGCTGTCGCACGTGTTGCCAGGCCGGAATGGCGGCAGGTCGGTTTCCGTGGGTTCGCCGAAGCGGCGCTCGTCGCTCGCTTTTCGCATTCAATTCGGCTGGGCGCTGAATCGCGATCGGACCCCGCGCGCTGGCGATACGACGCCGCTTCAACTATAGCTGACGCAGGCCGGGTACGGCCGTATGAGCGGGAATCGAACATGAATGCAGGCAGCGCGTCGCCACAGGTCGAGCATGCCGGCCGGGTCGACTGGCCTGCGCAGGTTTTCGAGGTCCTGCGCAGCACCGGCATCCGTCAGGTCGTCTATGTGCCGGACGCCGGCCATACGCGCCTGATCGAGTTGTGCCATGCCGCGCGTGACATGCACGCCACGGTACTGACGACGGAGGAGGAAGGCATCGGCGTACTCGCCGGCGCCTGGCTTGGCGGGCAGCGCGGCGTCCTGCTGATGCAAAGCAGCGGGGTTGGCAATTGCATCAATATGCTCTCGCTGGCGCGCATTTGCGCCTTTCCGCTGCTGACGATCGTCACCATGCGCGGGGAATGGGGCGAGGCCAACCCCTGGCAGGTGCCGATGGGGCAGATGACGCCGCAGGTGCTGCGGCTTGCCGGTTCGATCGTCTACGCGGTGAACGACAAGGCGGATGCCGCGCCGGCGGTCGAGGCTGCGGCGCGCACTGCCTTCAGCGGCGGTTTCGTTGCCTCTGTGCTGCTGTCGCAGCGCATGCTGGGCGCCAAACTGTTCGAGGAGCAGGGCGATGGCGGATAACAGGCTCGGGCGCCGCGATGTCGTCAGGCGCATGCTTGCCGGCCGCGGCGATCTTCTGGTGGTGACCGGACTCGGCTCGCCGACCTACGATTGTGCGGCGGCGGGCGACCATCCGCTCAATTTCTATTTGTGGGGCGCGATGGGCGGCGCTGTGCCGGTCGGGCTCGGACTGGCGCTGGCGCAGCCTTCGCGCCGCGTGCTGGTCATAACCGGCGACGGCGAAATGCTGATGGGGCTGGGCTCGCTCGCCACCGTCGCAGCGAAAAAGCCGGACAATCTCGCTGTCGCCGTCCTCGACAACGAGCGTTACGGCGAGACGGGAATGCAGCGCACGCACACCGCGCTTGGTACGGATATCGCCGGCATCGCCCGTGCAGCCGGTTTTGCGCAGACCATGACTGCGCGCAACGACGGCGAGGTCGAGCCTGCCATCGAAGCCTTGCGCGGCGTGCCGGGGCCGGTGCTGGCCGTCTTCAAGGTGTCCGCGGCGCGCGACCCGCTGGTTCTGCCGGACTGGGACGGACCGGCGCTCAAAACACGCTTTCGTCAGGCGTTGCTCGGTGCCAAGCTGGCCTGAAGGAAAAAATCCGGTATCCGGGAGACCAGGGTGATGGCGGAACTGCACAAATACAGAATGTATATCGGCGGCGAATGGACCGCCGCGAAGTCGGGCCAGTGGTTCGAGAGCTTCGATCCCTATGCCGGTGCGCCCTGGGCGCTGGTCGCGCGTGGCACGGCCGAGGATGTGGAAGCGGCGGTCTCGGCCGCGCATGCGGCGCTGACCTCGGGCCCCTGGCCGAAGCTGAAAGCCTCGCAGCGCGGCGCACTGCTGCGCAAGCTCGGCGATTTGATCGCGCGCGATGCGGAAAAGCTCGGCGCGTTGGAAGTGCGCGACAACGGCAAGCTGATCGCCGAGATGGGTGCGCAGCTCCGCTATATCCCGCAATGGTTCTATTATTACGGCGGCCTCGCCGACAAGATCGAGGGCGCGGTCATCCCCATCGACAAAGCCGACATTTTCAATTTCACCCGACACGAGCCGGTCGGCGTGGTGGCGGCGATCACGCCGTGGAATTCACCGCTGATGCTGACCACCTGGAAACTGGCGCCGGCACTCGCCGCCGGCTGCACCATGGTGGTGAAGCCCTCCGAGCATACGTCGGTCTCCATGCTTGAATTGTGCAAGCTGATCGAGGAAGCGGGCATTCCCAAGGGCGTGGTCAATGTCGTCACCGGATTCGGTCCCGAAGTCGGCGAGCCGCTGGTGGCGCATCCGAAAGTGGCCAAGGTCGCCTTTACCGGCGGCGAGATGGGTGGCCAGAAAGTCTACGAGACCGCCGCAAAGGGGCTCAAGCGCGTGACGCTGGAACTTGGCGGCAAGTCGCCGAACATCGTGTTCGACGACGCCGGCCTCGACGACGCGGTGAAAGGCGCAATCTCCGGCATTTTCGCCGCTACCGGCCAGACCTGCATCGCCGGCTCGCGCCTGCTGGTACAGAACTCGATCCACAACGAATTCACCGACAAGCTGATCGCGTTTGCTTCCACCGCGCGCATGGGCAATCCGATGAGTCCCGACACCCAGGTCGGGCCAGTGACCACACGCCCGCAATACGAAAAGATCCTCGGCTATATCGACGTGGCGAAGAAGGAAGGCGCGATGCTGGCGCTGGGCGGCAAGCCAGCCTCGCGTCCCGAATGCGGTAATGGCTGGTTCATCGAGCCGACCATCTTTTCCGGCGTGAATAACCGGATGCGTATCGCGCGCGAGGAGGTGTTCGGACCCATTCTGTCCATTATTCCGTTCAAAGACGACGAGGAAGCCTTCGAGATCGCCAATGACAGCCCTTACGGACTGGCCGCAGGCGTCTGGACGACCAGTATCAAGCGCGCACTGCGCGCGGGCGAACGGCTGCAGGCGGGCACGGTCTGGGTCAACACCTATCGTGCGCTGAGCTACATGTCTCCGTTCGGCGGCTACAAGCGTTCCGGGCTCGGCCGCGAAAACGGTCAGGATGCGATCTACAGCTACCTGCAGACCAAGAGCGTTTGGATATCCACCGCCGACGACGTGCCGAATCCCTTCGTTATGCGGTGAGGCAGCGATGCCTGCATCCGAGGGAATGCCGGAGCAATCGCATGACGATATCCGCCGGGCGGTGCGCGATCTGTGCGCGCATTATCCCGGCGAATACTGGCGCGCGCTCGATCGCGAGCGCGCCTATCCGGGCGAATTCGTCGATGCCCTGACCAAAGCCGGATTCCTGGCTGCGCTGATCCCCGAGGAGTATGGCGGCAGCGGGCTGCCGATGAGCGCCGCCACCGCCATCATGGAGGAAATCCATGCCTGCGGCTGCAATGGCGCCGCCTGCCATGCGCAAATGTACACCATGGGCACGCTGCTGCGGCACGGCAGCGCAGAGCAGAAGCAGCGTTACCTGCCGCAGATCGCGCGCGGCGATTTGCGCCTGCAGGCGTTCGGCGTCACCGAGCCTACCTCGGGCACCGACACGCTATCGCTGCGCACCACTGCGGTGCGCGACGGCGATACCTATGTCGTCAACGGCCAGAAAATCTGGACATCGCGCATCGAATATTCCGACCTGATGCTCCTGCTCGCGCGCACCGCCCCGCGCGAAAAAGTGGAAAAGCGTACCGATGGCCTGTCGGTCTTTCTTGTCGACCTGCGCGAGGCGAAGGGACGCGGCCTGACAGTCCGGCCGATCCGCACCATGATGAACCATGCAACCACCGAGGTATTCTTCGACACCATGAAAGTGCCGGCGGCGAACCTGATCGGCGAGGAGGGCAAGGGCTTTCGCTACATCCTCTCCGGCATGAATGCCGAGCGCATCTTGATCGCTGCCGAATGCATCGGCGACGCCAAATGGTTTATCCGCAAGGCTGCCGATTATGCGCGCGACCGCGTGCTGTTCGGCCGGCCGATCGGGCAGAATCAGGGCGTGCAGTTTCCCATCGCCCGTGCCTATGCGCAGATGCGTGCGGCCGAGCTGATGGTGCATCAGGCCGCAGCCCTGTACGAAGCCGGGCGCGATTGCGGCGCGGAAGCCAATATGGCCAAGATGCTTGCCGCCGACGCCTCCTGGGCGGCCGCCGACATGTGCGTGCAAACGCATGGCGGCTTCGGTTTTGCCGAGGAATTCGACATCGAGCGCAAATTCCGCGAAACGCGGCTTTACCAGGTGGCGCCGATCTCCACCAATCTGATCCTGTCCTATCTCGCCGAGCACGTACTGGATCTGCCGCGCTCGTATTGAGTGCGACGGTTGCGTCGCCCCCGCACGCTGCGGCCCAGCGCAACGGCTCGGGTTTTGCTTGTGTCGAAGACCGTGCGCAGGTCACGCCGTGCGCAGATCGTCGGAAGTTGCCGCGCTGCCATTTTCGGCGGCGCGCAAGGTTTTCCGGCGGCCTATTTTGCCTGCTGCTGCGTATCGGAGCCGCTGTTCTGCGGCGTCGTGTAGGCGCTCGGCGTCCCGTCATGGCCCTCCGGGCTCAGCGGGTCGCGTGCATTGCTCCGATCGCCTGCGCCGGCTTCGCTGCCGGTGGTCGCGCCGCGTGCCGGTGCGACCGGGTTCGTGTCGCGCGCAAGGATGCCGGCGACCTTTCGCGTGGCGGCATCGGCGAGAATGACGCGCCCGTCCTCAAGCACCGCGAAATGCAGGTTCCGCACCGAAGGAAGGCGCATGCCGACGTCCTGTGGCAACGGTTGCAAGGTCATGCCGGCGGGGATCTGCGAGCCTGCCACCAGCGCCCGGCTATCGGGCGCGGGTTGCGGTTCGCCTTGCGCCGCCGCCAAAATCCATTCGCGTTCCTGCGGGTCCAGTTCGATCAGCCCGGTCACGCTCCTGCCCTGCGCGGCGACCGACTGGTCGGGCATGGGATTGTCGGGCGGCGTCACCTGCGCGGGGGCCAGCGCGACGGTGGTTGCGATCTGCTTGCTGACGCCGTTGACGATGATGATGCTATCGTCGAGCCGCGCGTACCAGTATTGCTGCAGCGCGGGGATGTCATAGACCAGCGGCCGCGGCAGCGGATGCAGATTGATCGCGCTCGGCACCTCCCCGCCGGGCGATGCGGCGAAGCCCTTCGGCGCCGGCTGATGCGTATCGCGGGAGGCGACGGCGTCACGCAATGTGGCAAGCTGGCTTTCGGACAGATCGAGCGGTGGCACGGTGCCGCTCTGGGTCGCGGTTCGCGATTCCTGCTCCTGGTGATGGGTCTGCGACCAGGCAGGGTTGAGGGAGACGGCAAGCGCGCAGATGGCTACGGACGTGAATGCGGTCGTGGCGGATTTTCCGGTCATCTTGCGGTTCATGGCGTGTTTCCCTCGGTTTGTCGCGCTGACTTTGTCGATGCTGCGGGCAGGGTTCCCGAAAAAATGTCGGTCCGGCGCATGATCCGGATATGCAAGCGCGCGATGGGCGCGCCGATCGTATATACAACGCTGCAGGCCGGGGATTTGTTCGCCGGATTTCAGGTTCCGTCGCGCGGGCGGAAACGGCAGCGGGAACCCGGCCGCGCTGCGGTTATTGTCCTGCCATGGCGTGTTTCCATGGTTTGTTTGTCGGCGGACCGAAGCTATGCGCCGCAAGCTGATCGCGTTCGACGACGAAACCTTTCATGCGCTCGCGCTGCTGGCGCGCGATCGGATGATGGATTTTCAGGAACTGGCCGACGAGGCGTTCCGCGATCTGCTGCGCAAGCACGGGCGTCCGGACGATCTCAAGGATGCGCTGCGCCGCAGCGCGCAATAGCGGGCCAGGCGGACGGTCGCGGAAATGGCTTGAAATGGCTGGCGGCGGGTCAACCGCTGCGGAACATCGGCAGGTGCAGCGTGCCGCCGGTAAGCGGCATGATCACGAGGTAGGCCATCAGCAGCATGAAGCCTGCCAGCCCTAGTGTGATTGTGGCCGATATCAGCCGTCGGGTTGCGGCGGCTTCCGCTTCGGTCGAGGTGCCGTGCGCGGGTGCGTTGTCCATGTTTGTCCTCCCCGGTTTGCGTCCGAATGGTCCGCTTTAGCCTGTGCGGGCCGGCGTCGCGTGCGTTGCAGGGCGCGCCGGCGGCTCGTTCAGGCTTTGCTATATGCTGCGGCGTGATCTGCGATTTGTCGCCGCGACGATCCGGCGCGCACGTTTAAGTCACTGACTTAAAACATCTTTTTCTTCCCTTGACAGAAGCCGGCAAGCGCGGAATCCATTAGAACAAAACAGGAACATGGAGAAATCCGCAATGGCAGCCGGCGCGCCGGACGCCCTTCCCCGCCTTCGCCGCATGGTGGCAGGGATCGAAGGCCAGGAGACCTGTCTGGAGGCGGAGCGCCGGCTCGCCTTCGGCGTGGCAACGCTCGATGCCGCGCTCGGCGGCGGGCTTGCCTGCGGTGCGCTGCATGAAGTGACGCCTGTGACGGTGCGCGATCTCGGTGCCGCCAGCGGTTTTATGCTTGCGCTCGCTGCGCGCGCCTGCGGGGAGGCGGGCGAAACGATGCTGATCCAGCAGCATCGTGCCGGCGGCGAAGCGGGGCTGTTCTACGCTCCCGGTCTCGATCAGTTCGGATTGCCGTCCGCCCGCGTGCTGCTGCTGCGCCTGCCGCAGGCGACCGACATGCTCTGGGCTCTGGAAGAAGCGCTCAAGTCTCGCGCGCTCTGTGCCGTGATCGGCGAACTGGCGGGGGAGGGCCAGGCCGCCGATCTCAACGCCACGCGCCGGCTCGCGCTTGCCGCGCGCGAGAGCGGCACGCCCGGTCTGCTGCTGCGCCACCGTTTCGCCGGCATCTCCAGCGCTGCCGCTACGCGCTGGCGGATCGCCGCGTTGCCGGCGCAACCCGACTTTCGGGGCGGGATCGGGCAAACGCGTCTGCATCTGTCGCTTCTGAAAAACCGCCGCGGCCCCTGCGGCGAATGGACTCTCGTCTGGAATCATCATGACCGTATCTTCGCACCGCTATCTGTCGATCTGGCTGCGCCGGTTTTCGACCGACCGGCTCGTGCGCCGCTCGCCCGCGCCGGATGACGCTCCCTTCGTCGTCGTGTGCAATGTCAGATCGGCGCTGCGCATTGCGGCGCTGAATGACGCCGCCGCGCGACGCGGCCTGAAACGCGGCATGGCGCTCGCCGATGCGCGCGCCATGTATCCGGCGCTGCAGGTTGCGCAGGCCGACGCGCAGGCCGATTGCGCGCTGCTGGAAACGGTCGCCGGCTGGTGCGAGCGCTACACGCCGCTGGTCGGCCTGCATCCGCCCGACGGCCTCGTGCTCGACATTACCGGCTGTGTGCATCTGTTCGGCGGCGAGGCGGGGCTCTGCCGCGACCTTGTCGCTCGTCTCACCCGCCAGCGTCTCCGGGCACGCGTCGCGGTCGCCGGCAGCGTCGGCTGCGCCTTCGCGCTTGCGCGCTATGGCGCGCACGATGTCGCGATCGTGCCGCAAGGCGGCATGCGCGCCGCGCTGCTGCCGCTGCCGGTTGCGGCGCTGCGGCTCGGCGACGGAGCTGCGGAAGCGCTTGCGAAAATGGGCCTGCACACCGTTGCCGACGTGATCGCGCGTCCGCGCGCGCCGCTTGCCGCGCGTTTCGGCGAGGAATTGATCCGCCGCATCGACCAGGCGCTCGGCCGCGAGGAGGAATCGATCGTGCCGCGTCTGCCGGCCCCCGCCGCCATCGTCGAGCGGTCCTTCCCCGATCCGATCGCGCGCGAGGTCGACGTGCTCGGCACAATCGAACAACTCGCGCACCGTCTCGGCCATCTGCTGGAGCGGCGCGGGGAGGGCGCGCGGCTGCTGCAGGTGCTGCTGTTCCGTGCCGACGGCAGGTTGGTGCGGCTGGAAACGGGCGCTGCCGCGCCGGTGCGCGATTCCGCGCATATCCGCCGCCTGTTCGAGAATCGCCTTGCCGCCGCCGGAGACGAGGCCGATCCCGGTTTCGGCTTCGACATGGTGCGGCTTGCGGCGCTGATCACGGAGCGCTGCGATCCGCTGCAGACCGGATTGCAGGAGCCGGGCCATGCGCGCGCACGCGAGCAACTGATCGACCGGCTGGCCGCGCGCTTCGGCGCGCGCCGGCTGGTGCGGCTCATGCCGCGCAACACGCATTGCCCGGAGCGCGCGGCCATCGCCATCCCGGCGCAGGTTGCAGCCCTCGAACCGGTCCTCGCGCACCGTCCGCTGCAGCAGGACAGCCTGATGCCTTTGCGTCCGCTGCGGCTGTTCGAGCGCCCCGAGCCGATCGAAACCCTCGCCGAAGTGCCGGACGGCCCCCCCGGGCGCTTCCGCTGGCGGCATCTCTGGCATGAAGTTACGCGTGCGGAAGGGCCTGAACGCATCGCGCCGGAATGGTGGTGGGAGGGAGGCGGCCTGCTCACGCGCGACTATTTCCGCGTCGAATGTGAAAACGGCGCGCGCGCCTGGATTTTCCGCGAGGGCCTGTATGAACGCGAGACGACGCAGCCGCGCTGGTTCCTGCACGGCCTGTTCGCGTGAATGCCATGAAGCGTCCGCCCATGCCCGCGTATGCCGAGCTTGCCGTCACCACCAACTTCTCCTTCCTGCGCGGCGCCTCGCATCCGGAAGAATTGGTTGCGCAGGCGCAGGCGCTGGGCATGGCGGGCATCGGTGTTGCCGACCGCAACTCGGTCGCCGGCGTCGTGCGCGCGCATATCAAGGCGAGGGAATGCGGACTGCGCTTTGCGCCCGGCGCGCGGCTCGTCTTCGCAGACGGCACGCCCGACATTCTCGCCTATCCGCAGGACCGCGCCGGCTGGGGACGGCTGACGCAGCTTCTCACTGTCGGCAAGACGCGCGCGGAGAAAGGCGGCTGCATTCTCTATAGCGACGATCTTCTCGAATATGCGACCGGTCTTAACCTGATCGTCCTGCCGCCGTTTTCCTTTCACCTCCAGGCAGAAGAGAACGAACGGCCTGGCGCGCTGCTGGCGCGGCTGAGCGAGGCGGCGCATCGATCCCTCTTTCTCGCCGCCTGCATGCTGCATCGCGGCGACGACCGGCGCCGCCTTGCCCGGCTTGCCGCGGCGGCCGGACAGGCCGGCGTGCCGCTGCTCGCAGTCAACGACGTGCTCTATCACGTGCCGGAGCGCCGTCCGCTGCAGGACGTCGTCACCTGCATCCGCGAGCGCATCACCGTCGACGCCGCCGGCCGAATGCTGCATGCCAATGCCGAGCGGCATCTGAAAGCGCCGCGGGAAATGGCGCGGCTGTTTCGCAGCGTGCCGGAAGCGGTGGACGCTTCGGCGCGCTTTCTCGACCGGTGCCGTTTCTCGCTCGACGAATTGCGCCACGAATATCCGCACGAGACGCGCGCGGGCTTTGCCGCACCGCAGGATGCGCTGCGCGCCTTTGCCGAAGAAGGCTTCGCCGCGCGCTATCCGCGTGGCGCACGCGCGGACGTCCGGCGCGCACTGGAACGCGAGCTGGAGTTGATCGGCGCGCTCAATTACGCGCCCTATTTCCTCACCGTGCATGATATCGTTCGCTTTGCCCGCTCAAGGGGCATTCTCTGCCAGGGGCGAGGATCCGCGGCCAATTCGGTGATCTGCTATTGCCTCGGCATCACCGAGGTCGATCCCGAGCGCGTCGATCTGCTGTTCGAGCGTTTCGTGTCCGCCGAGCGCGGCGAACCGCCGGACATCGACGTCGATTTCGAACACGAGCGGCGCGAGGAGGTCATTCAATATATCTACCGTACCTATTCGCGCGAGCGCGCCGGCCTTGCCGCCGCCGTAATCTGCTATCGCGGACGAAGCGCGGTGCGCGAGGTCGGCAAGGCGTTCGGCCTCTCGGAGGATGCGGTCGGCAAGCTCGCCGGCACGCTGTGGGGCTGGTCGATGGATGGCGTCGCCAGCGAGGAGGTGCGGCAGGCCGGTTTCGATCCGGCAGACCGGCGGTTGCAACAGGTGATCGCGCTCTCGCGAGAACTGATGGGTTTTCCGCGCCATCTCTCCCAGCATGTCGGCGGCTTCGTCATCACCCGCTCGCGCCTCGACGAGGTGGTACCGATCGAGAATGCGGCAATGCCGGAGCGCACCGTGATCGAATGGGACAAGGACGATCTCAACGATCTCGGCATTCTCAAGGTTGATGTGCTCGGTCTCGGCATGCTCTCCTGCCTGCGCCGCGCCTTCGATCTCCTGCGCGCGCATTATGCGGGCGCGGTTTTCGGCCGTGATGCCGTTTCGTCGCGCGAAGGGACGGTCCCGTTCTCGATCGCCGGCATTCCCGTCGAAGATCCCGCTGTCTATCGCATGCTGCAGCGCGCGGATTCCGTCGGCGTGTTCCAGGTGGAGAGCCGCGCGCAGATGTCGATGCTGCCGCGACTGAAGCCGAAGGAATTCTACGATCTCGTCATCGAAGTGGCGATCGTGCGTCCGGGGCCGATCCAGGGCGACATGGTGCATCCGTATTTGCGGCGTCGACAGGGGCTGGAGCCGGTCAGCTATCCGTCCAGAGAACTGGAGGATATACTGAAGAAGACGCTCGGCGTGCCGCTGTTTCAGGAGCATGCCATGCGCATCGCCATCGTCGCGGCCGGCTTTGCGCCGGCGGAGTCCGACCGGCTGCGCCGCGCCATGGCCACCTTCCGCCGCGTCGGCACCATCAACACTTTTCGCCAGAAATTCATCGACGGCATGCTGGCGCGCGATTACACGCGCGAATTCGCCGAACGCTGCTTCGGCCAGATCGAGGGCTTCGGCGAATACGGCTTGCCGGAAAGCCATGCCGCGAGCTTTGCGCTGCTGGTCTATGCCTCAGCCTGGGTCAAGTGCCATTACCCCGACGTGTTCGCGGCGGCGCTGCTCAACAGCCAGCCAATGGGATTCTATGCACCGGCGCAGATCGTGCGCGACGCGCAGGAGCACGGCGTTGCAGTGCAGCCCGTCGACGTGAATTTCTCCGATTGGGACTGTTCGCTGGAGGCAGACGAAGCGGATCCGGGTAAAAGGGTTTCCTCGTCTGCCTGCGGTTCGGTCGCCGCGTGCGCGGACAGGATTCATCCGCGCCATGAGCAGATGAAGGACGACATCCGCACCGCGTATGCGCTGCGCCTCGGCCTGCGCCAGATCGGCGGTCTGTCGCAGGACGATGCGCAAACGATCGAACGCGTGCGCGGCGCGGGTTTCGATTCGGTGCGCGACCTGTGGCTGCGCACGCGGCTTGCTCCCGCGGTACTGGAACGCCTGGCCGAAGCCGATGCGTTCGGCTCGCTCGGGCTCGGGCGGCGCGCGGCGCTGTGGGCGGTGAAGGCGCTGCGGCGTTCCGGCGACAAGGACGACCTGCCGCTGTTCGCGCGGGCCGCCATGTCCGAGCGCGAGCCCGATTCGGCCCTGCCGCCGATGCCGCCGGGGCAGGAGGTGATCGAGGATTACCGCAGCCTGCGGCTGTCGCTGAAAGCGCACCCGGTGTCGTTCCTGCGCGATGAACTCGACGCCCGCCGCATCCTGCGCACGGCGGTCCTTGCCGGGATGAAAACCGGATTGCGGACGACGGTGGCGGGTCTCGTTCTCGTCCGCCAGCGGCCGGGCACGAGCGGCGTCATCTTCATGACGCTGGAGGACGAAACCGGAATCGCCAATGCGATCGTCTGGCCGCGCGTGTTCGAGGCGTTCCGTCCACAGATTCTCGGAGGGCGGCTGGTCGGGGTGACCGGGGCGGTGCAGAACGAATGCGGCGTCATCCATATCGTCGCCGAGCGCATCCGCGATCTTACGCCGCTGCTGAGCCGGCTCTGTCGACAAGGGACTGCGATCGAACCGACCGCGCATGCCGACACGCTCCTCGCCATGCTGCACAGCGGCGAACTCGACGACGCCGGCAACGGCTCTGCCCCCGGCGACGGCAATGCCGCGGCAATGCCGAAGGGGCGCAATTTCCATTGACGTGGCGCGATGCACGCTGCAGCCGCAGCCTGCGAATATTCCCTCTTCCGCCTCCGCCATGCGCCGGGTAATCAGGGCGCGAGCCGCCGGCGCGCAGGCATGGACCGGCGCCGTGCAACGGACAGAGGAGAGGATGGGCGATGGCTAATCTCGGCTTTATCGGCTTGGGCATCATGGGTAACCCGATGGCGGGGCACCTGATCGCCGGCGGGCACAAGGTGATCACCTCGACCCATCACAAGGCGCCGCCGCAGGATCTGGTGCAGAAAGGTCTCGGCCAGGCGCCGACGCCGAAGGCGGTGGCGGAACAGTCCGACATCGTCTTCCTGATGCTGCCCGACACGCCGCAGGTGGAGCAGGTGCTGTTCGGCACGGACGGCGTCGCCGCAGGGCTGGCCAAGGGCAAAATCGTCGTCGACATGAGCTCAATCTCGCCGATCGAAACCAAGGCGTTCGCCGGGAAGATCGCCGATCTCGGCTGCGATTATCTCGACGCGCCGGTTTCCGGCGGCGAGGTCGGTGCCAAGGCGGCAAGCCTCACTATCATGGTCGGCGGCATGCCTGCCGCCTTCGAACGGGTACAGCCGCTGTTTGCGCTGATGGGCAAGAACATCACGCTGGTCGGCGAGCCCGGCGCGGGGCAGATCACCAAGGTCGCCAACCAGATCATCGTGGCGCTCAATATCGAGGCGGTCGGCGAGGCGCTGCTTTTTGCCTCCAAGGCCGGCGCCGACCCCGCAAAGGTGCGCCAGGCGCTGATGGGCGGCTTTGCCGCCTCGCGCATTCTCGAAGTGCATGGCGAGCGCATGATCAAGCGCACCTTTAATCCCGGCTTCCGCATCGCTCTGCACCAGAAGGATCTCAACCTCGCGCTGCAGGGGGCGAAGGCGCTCGGCATATCGCTGCCCAATACTGCAACCGCTCAGGAATTGTTCAACGCCTGCAGCGCCAATGGCGGGGCGGGCTGGGACCATTCGGCGATGGTGAAGGCGCTGGAGCTGATGGCCGCGCACGAGGTGGCGAAGGGATAACCGGGCAGGAACCGGCTTGAGTCACCGTCCGAGGTTGCGCTCGCGCCGGATTGCGATACCAAGTGGGAGGCCCGGTCGCATTGGGGGGCCTTGCCGATGGATGCGCCAGACGCGAACGATGGCCGGGCGCCGGTGTCGCCGCTCTCACCGCTCGCCGCGCGCGAAGATGCGCAGCGGCGGCGCCGGTTCGTGCCGCAACAGAACTGGAGCGCGCTGGCGCATGAACTCGGCGCCGGCCTCACCGTCGCAGCCGTCGCCCTGCCGATCTGCATTTCCGCCGGCGTGCTGGCCTATTCGCCGCTCGGCTCCGATTACGCGGCGCAGGGCGCGGTCGCCGGCCTGACCTGCGCCTTTGCAGGTGGCATCGTCGCCGCGCTGGTGCGATCCTCCTCCTTCGTCACCAACATTCCGACCAACCCGACCAGCTTTCTGCATGCCAGCTTTGCGGCGGCACTGCTCGGCGCCTGGAAGGGCGACGCGGCGCTGACGCTCGCCGCCTATCCCGTCTTCGTCGTGCTGGTCGCCTTCTGGCAGATGCTGTTCGGGATTTCGGGGTTTTCCCGCATCATCAAGTTCACGCCCTATCCGGTGCTGGGCGGCTTCGTCACCGGCCTCGGCCTGCTGATCGGACTGAAGCAGTTGCCGGTTCTGTTTGGCGTCACCCATCTCTCGGATATCCCCCGCCTTGCCGCTACGCTGCAGCTGCCGCATCCGGCACTGACGCTATTCGGCCTGAGCCTCGTCGCCGCCATGATGATCCTGCCGAGGCTGGTGCCGCGGTTGCCGACGCTGCTCACCGGCCTCGTGCTGGGAATGGCGGCCTATCATCTGGGCGGCACGCTTGCCCCCGGCATCGATCTCGGACCGACCATCGGCAGCGTCTCCATCGGCTCGATCTGGTCGGTACCGGGTTTCGACATCGACGCCGTCCGTATGCTGTTCGCGGACCGCGAGGCGCTGCAGATATTGCTGCTCGGCTCCTTCGTGCTTGCGCTGCTTGGAACTCTCGACCTGTTCCTCGACCTGCGCGCCGCGCAGAACCTGTCCGAAGTGCCGATCAATCCACCGCGCGAACTGCTCGGCCTCGGCCTCGGCAATATCGTCGCCGCGTTCACCGGCGGCGTGGTAGTCGCGGTTTCGCTGTCGGTGACCACGGCCAATCACCGCGCCGGCGGGCGCACGCGCGTTTCCACAATCGCGGCGGCGGCGATGCTGATGGCGGCGCTGGTGTTTGTGCCTTCGCTGCTGTTCGCCGTGCCGATGATCGTGCTGGCGGCACTGCTGATCCTCGTCTCCATCCGCTCTTTCGACCAGATGACGGTGCGCATTCTGCGGGACGCGGCGACCGCGCGCGACCGCGCCAACCGCGCGCGCGCGCTGCGCAATGCGACGATCATCGTCGCAGTTGCCGCCGCCACCGTGGTCGGCCAGCCGATCATCGGCGCCGGCGTGGGCGTCGCGCTCGCCGGTCTCGTCTTCATCGCCGACATGAGCCGGCCGATCGTGCGCCGCCGTACCACCGGAGAGAGTGCACATTCCAAGCGCGTGCGGTCGCGCCGCGATCTCGAAACGTTGCAGGCGGCGGGCAAGCTCGTGTCCGTGCTCGAATTGCAGGGCGTTCTGTTCTTCGGCAACGCCGACGATCTTGCGGACGACATTCGCACCGAAAGCGAACGTGCCGTCATCGTCATTCTCGATTTTCGCCGCGTCACCGATATCGACATTTCCGGCGCCGCCGTGCTGCACCAGATCGCCAGGCGCTGCCATGAGCGCAAGCGCCATCTCGTTCTTTGCGGGGTGCGGCCGCAATATCTCTCCATTGTGTCCGAAGCCGCCGCCAGCAGCGAGGTGGCCTTCCTCGTCGACGATCTCGACGAGGCGCTGGAATGGGCGGAGGAGACGATCCTGCGGGTAGGGGCCGGTGGGCATTCGGTGTTGCACCGCGATCTGTCGCAGGCCGATCTGACGCAGGGCATGAGCGAGGCCGAGCTGCAGATCCTCGAACGCTACCTGCAGCCGGAAACCTACCCGACCGGCGCGCTACTGTGCCGCGCAGGGGACGCCGCCGACCGCATGTGGATTCTGACGCGGGGAACCGTCAGCGTCCGTGTCACCGTGCCCCAGGGCAGCCTGAGACTGGCGAGCCTCGCTGCCGGATGCGCCGTCGGCGAGATGGGAATGCTGGAGAACCAGCCGCGCTCCGCCGACGTGGTCGCCGACGACATGGTCGAGGGCTATGTGCTGACCCGGGCGAATTTCGATACCATTTCGCGCGAACATCCGCGCATCGGTCAGGCAATCCTGATCAATATTGGCCGCCAGCTTGCGCAAAGGCTGCGCGTTACCTCCGAGGATCTGCGGCGCGCCGACGAATAAGCCCGGCCGATGCCGGCCTGCCACATTCGGCGGGCTGTTATGGTTAACGGCTTTGGGCGGTTGCGATGCCAACGGCACGGGGTTAAAAATGTGTTAAGACCAAACCCTCGGGGGGGTCCCGTGTATCGTCGTTACCGAGTCTTCGCGGTTCTCGCCGCTGCGCTGCTGCTGACCGGCTGCCTTGCAGCCGAGCGCATCATTTCCGAGGAGACGCGGATAGGCAGCCACTGGGGCTCGGTACCCCTGTTCGACACCAATGCGCGCGTACTGACGCCGGAAGAGCGTGCCAAGGTCGCCCGCCAGGATCTCGACGTCATGGCGTTGTCCGGCGGCGGTGCCGACGGCGCCTTCGGCGCCGGTCTGATGACCGGCTGGACCGAGTCGGGCAAACGTCCCAATTTCGATATCGTCACCGGCGTCTCCACCGGTGCGCTGATGTCGACATTCGTATTTCTCGGATCGAAATACGACGAGCCGCTCGCGCGGCTCTACACCAGTATTCGCACCAGCGACGTCTATCATACCCGCGGCCTTGAAGGCCTGATGGGCGACAGCCTGCACGACACCGCGCCTTTGAAGGCGAAAATCGCGAACGTCATCACCCCGCAGATGCTGGAAGAGGTCGCCGTCGAGCATCAAAAGGGCCGGCGGCTCTATGTCGCCACCACCAATCTCGATTCCGGTACGGTTACGGTCTGGAACATGGGTGCCATCGCCGCAAGCGGACATGAAGATGCGATCGAACTGTATCGCGACGTGCTGCGCGCTTCCGCATCGGTGCCGGGTTTCTTCAAGCCGGTTCTGATCCGCCCGACCGATGCCAAGAACGGTTCGCAAATGCATGTCGACGGCGGCGTCAAGGCGCCGGTCCTGCTGCGCACATTCATGATGCAGGGGCCATATCGGCAGAAGAATGTCTATATCCTCGTCAACGGGCCGCTGAAGCTGCGCACCATAGCCAGTACCGTGCCGGCCAATGTCGCCGGCATCGCCCGCAAGTCGATCACCGAATTGCTGCGCGGATTGATGTACAAGCAGATTTACCAGATCTACGTGACGGTCCAGCGCGCCGGCGCGAATTTCAACCTGCTTTACATTCCCGACGATATTCCGGAAACCAAGGACCCGCTCGAATTCAACCCGGATGAGATGCGAAAGCTGTTCGAGGCCGGACGCGCCTTCGCGCGTTCGGGAAAGGCGTGGTACCGGGAGCCGCCGCGGTTGGAAGATCTTGAGCGTGTTGAGATCGCACGCAGGCCGGTACGTGCGACAACGGCTTCCGCCCAGGCGCGCTAGCGAATTCGCATCGATCGTCGTTGCCGTATTCGCCGGGCCCGTCCCGGGCGCGGCACGGTTTGCGCCGTTGGCCGGCCATTGCGGACGCAACCTCATTCGACGTGCAGGCGCGACCGCCGTTCCGCAGGCTTCCGGCGCGCGCTGCCAGGGCGAGCGCGTCCATGCAAGAAGTCCGTTCGCGCCAGAATTCGAATGCGGCCCGTCCCGCGGGGGCCTCTAGCGGCCGGCTTGCGCGAGTGCCCCCGCCTTGCGAGCGGATGCAATCGGCGTATATTTGTTTTTTGAAGCCACTCGGCCGGCCTTGCCGGAGAGGGCTTTTTTGCTTTTGTGGGGCAATCTGATGTCCACGAACCGGGACGGCCATATCCGGCTTACCTCGCATCCGGGAAACAGCGCGCCGGGGCGTTTTCCCATCCGCTGGGGCGCAGCGGAGGCGCGCGTTCGCGGCCCGGTGATCGGCACCGTCAACGCCGGTGCCGACCGCAACGCCATCGGTGCGCATGGCGGCTCATACGCACTTTATCGCGCGCTGGCGATTTCCTCCGGCGCGCTCAATCCGATTGCGCGGCCCGATCTCACCGATACCGCGCCCATTGTTGCAATCGGCCCGTTCCCGCAATGGTCGGAACCCGGCCTGATCGTATCGCTCGATCCGTTCGGCCATCGCGTCGCCGAGGACTTCAAGGTCGAGATCGAAGAAGGTCTCGACATCCGCCCGACAATCGCCGTCACCCGGGCGCGTCTTTCCATACCCGAATTCGAAGAAACGCGTGCCCGTGGACTGCTGCGGGTGGATGGCGAAATTGTCGGTCCCTCGGGCGACGTTGCTGTCACCAAGGCGGCGATCGATCCGGTCTGGTATCTGCCCGGTATCGCGCAGCGTTTCGGCGTCGGCGAGGACAAGCTGCGCCGCACATTGTTCGAGCAGACCGGCGGCATGTATCCGGAACTGGTCACGCGCCCGGACTTGTCCGTCTTCCTGCCGCCGATCGGCGGCATCACGCTCTACATTTTCGGCGATCCGCATGCGGTCGGCGATACGAAACGCACACTCGCTTGTCGCGTGCACGACGAATGCAACGGCTCCGACGTGTTCGGCTCCGACATCTGCACCTGCAGGCCGTATCTCGTGCACGGCATTGCCGAATGTATCCGCGAAGCGCAGAACGGCGGCGCCGGACTGATCGTTTATAACCGTAAGGAGGGGCGCGCGCTCGGCGAGGTGACCAAATTTCTCGTCTACAATGCGCGCAAGCGCCAGCCCGGCGGCGACCAGGCAGCAACCTATTTCGAGCGCACCGAATGCGTCGCCGGCGTGCAGGACGCGCGCTTCCAGCAGCTCATGCCCGACGTTCTGCATTGGCTCGGTATTCGCCGCATCGATCGTTTTCTGTCGATGTCGAACATGAAATACGACGCCATCGCCGGTTCCGGCATCGAGATTGGCGAGCGTGTGCCGATCCCGGAGACGCTTGTCCCGGACGATGCGCGGGTGGAGATCGAGGCAAAGAAGGCCGCCGGCTATTACGCACCTGAGCGTCCCGGCGAGGAAGAGCTGAAGGCCGTGATCGGTCGCAAAATCGACGAGTTCTGACCATTCCGCCCCCCATACGCGATCCGGATGCAGAACGGGCGGCAGCGCTTTCGCTGCTGTCGTCTGCAGCCGTGCGCGAGCGCGCGCAGGAGATGCTGCAGGCCGGACTCGACGAGAAACTTTCCGCTTTCGCGCTCGACATGGACCGGCTACCGGCGCTTTCGCAATTCGTCGCCGGCGTGATTCGAAATAATTATCCCTCGCTGCAGGTGCCGCTGCATGCGCGTTGGCGGCATTTTTCTCTCGGGGGGCGCGACCTGTGGGCGGAGATTGCCGCCCGTGCGGCATGGCCGGACAAGGCGGCGAAAGCGCGGGCGGCTTTCGATCTTGCCATCGTCTCCGTGCTGCTCGATGCCGGCGCCGGGCCCGATTGGCGCTATCGCGACGCTGAGACAGGCATTGTCGTCGGCCGTTCCGAAGGGCTGGCGCTGGCGAGCCTGCGCATGTTCGAGGCCGGGCTGCTTTCCGCCCATTCGCAAGATCGGCTGCGCGCCGATGCAACGCGGCTGATGCAGATTTCCGCCGCCGACCTGGCCAAAGCCTTTCAGGTCACCGCGCACAATCCGATGACCGGTCTGGATGGCCGGGCCGCATTGCTGGTCCGGCTTGGGCGAGTCGTCGCCGGCAATCCGGCAGTATTTGCGATCGCCGGCGATCCGCGCCCGGGCGGCCTGTTCGATTGCCTGACCCGTGCGCAAACCCGTATTGACGCAGGCGACGTCCTGCACGCGCTGCTCGTGCATCTCGGTACGATCTGGCCGGGCCGGCCGGTGCTCGGCGGGTTTCCGCTTGGCGATACCTGGCGCCATCCGGCCATCCGCCGCGACGATGCGACCGACACCCTGGTGCCATTGCACAAGCTTTCGCAATGGCTCGCCTATTCGCTGGTCGAGCCGCTGATCGAGGCGGGCATTGAAGTTACCGGTCTCGGCGCGCTCACCGGGCTTGCCGAATATCGCAACGGGGGACTGTTCGTCGACGGCGGCATCGTTCGGTTGCGCGATCCGGCAGCGGCCATGCAACCCAACGACGTCGGCTCGGCGCTTGTGGTCGAATGGCGCGCGCTTACCGTAGCCCTGCTCGACGCGATCGCGGCGCCGTTGCGGCGGGCGCTCGGCGTCGCGGAACCGGCGTTTCCGCTCGGCTGCATTCTTGAAGGCGGCACCTGGACGGCCGGGCGCATGCTCGCCCGCGAGAGGCGCGCCGATGGCAGCCCGCCCATTCGCGTGGAGAGCGACGGCACCGTATTCTGAAGCCAGAGACCGTTGCGATTCGCGCCGGAGATTGCCATGCAAGGCGTTACCATTGTCGATCATCCGCTGGTCCAGCACAAGTTGACGCTGCTGCGCGACGGCAAGCGCTCGACCAAGAGCTTCCGCCAGTTGTTCAGCGAAATCGGCATGCTGCTGTGCTACGAGGTCACGCGCGACCTGCCGCTGGAAATGACACGGATCGACACCCCGCTCGCTTCCATGCAGTCGCCGGTACTCGCCGGCAAGAAGCTCGTGCTGGCCCCGATCGTGCGCGCCGGCATGGGATTTCTGGAGGGCATGCTGTCGCTGGTGCCCTCGGCGCGGGTCGCTCATATTGGCCTCTATCGCGATCCGCGCACGCTTGTCGCGGTCGAATATTTCTTCAAGGCGCCCGACGACATGGCAGAGCGCGTCGTGCTGGTTCTGCATCCGATGCTGGCGACGGGAAATTCCGCCGTTGCCGCGGTAGACCGGCTGAAGGAGACGGGCGCAAGGTCGATCCGCATCGTGTGCTTGCTGGCCACGCCGCGCGGCATCGACAAGCTGCATGCGCATCATCCCGACGTGCATGTCTGGACGGCTGCGATCGACGCCGAGCTGAACGAACAGGGCTATATCGTGCCCGGGGTCGGCGATGTCGGCGACCGCATGTACGGTACGAAATGAAGCCGCCCGCTCGCGGTCGGGTTCGTTGGCCGACGCCGCGGCTTGACGCGCGCGTGCGGATCGTCCTTCCCTTGCAGGGACATATTGCAGGCAGGAAACAAGCAGAAGGCCAGTCATGACCGGGACCGCAACGCGCTTTTCTCCGCCGCGCATCGATTTCGCCGATTTCCGGCCCAGGCATTTTCTCTGGAGCCTTGCCGGCAAGGTGGCGACGATCACGCTCAACAGGCCGGAACGCAAAAATCCGCTTACCTTCGAGTCCTATGCCGAGCTGCGCGATACCTTCCGCGATCTCGTTTACGCCGAGGAAGTCAAAACGGTCGTGCTTGCCGGCGCGGGGGAAAATTTCTGCTCTGGCGGCGACGTGCACGACATAATCGGACCGCTGGTGGAGATGCAGCGCAAGCGCGACATGGACGGGCTGCTTGCCTTTACGCGCATGACCGGTGACCTGGTCAAGGCGATGCGCGCCTGCCCGCAGCCGATCGTGGCGGCAGTCGACGGTGTCTGCGCCGGCGCCGGCGCGATCCTGGCAATGGCGTCCGATCTGCGTTACGGCACCGCGCGCAGCAAGGTCGCGTTTCTGTTCGTTCGGGTGGGCCTTGCCGGCGCCGACATGGGCGCCTGCAACATACTGCCGCGCATTATCGGCTCAGGGCGCGCGGCGGAACTTCTTTATACCGGGCGCGCCATGGACGGCAGCGAGGCCGAGCGCTTCGGCTTCTACAACAGGCTGTGCGAGCCCGACGCCGTTCTGTCGCAGGCGCAGGCCATGGCGCAGGCGCTCGCGCAGGGGCCGACTTTCGCGCATGCGATGACCAAGCGCTGCATCCACCAGGAATGGAGCATGGACATCGATTCCGCCATCGAAGCGGAGGCGCAGGCGCAGGCGATCTGCATGCAGACCCGGGATTACGAGCGTGCCTACGAGGCTTTCGTAAGAAGGGAAAAGCCGGTTTTCGCCGGCGATTGACCGTTGCCGGCGCGGCGAATGCGGGTGCATTCGCACGCCATGCGCAATCACTGTGCCTTCTTGCCCGAGGCGTCGAACTGTTTGAGAAATGCGGTCAGATCCTTGATGCGCTGCTCGTCCTTGAGCCCGGCATAGACCATCTTGGTGCCGGGAATTTTTGCACGCGGATCCTTGATGTATTCGGCAAACGTCGCCTCGTCCCAGGTGATGCCGGAATTCTTGTTGGCATCGGTGTAATTATAGCCGGGGATCGTGCCGGACTTGCGGCCGAACAGCCCATTAAGCACCGGGCCGACGGCATTCTTGGCCGTCTCGCCGACCTGGTGGCAGGGCCGGCATACCGCATAGACCTTTTCGCCGGCGGCGGAATCCTGCGCCAGCGCCGCCGGGGCGAAACCGGCAAGCAGTGCGAGTGACAGAACCATGGGTCTCATCGGCATCCTCTCATTGCAGTTTTATGAAACAGAATTCACACCGGAACGAAGCGGTAGGCGTTGCCGCTGCGTTCGACCATGCCGTGACCGGGCCAGGACAGGTGAAACCCGATCAGCGCAGTCCGTTCGGTGGTGAGCCGGTCGAGCAGGCGTCTGCGCGTCGTCACGCCCTGGTCGCCGTCGAGATCGCTGCCCAAGCGCCAGTCGGGCCTGGCGAAGGAGACGACGGCGTTGTTCACCACGTCGCCGGCGATGAGCAAGCGCTCCGGGCCGCTGTGCAGCATCACCGCCATGTGCCCCGGCGTATGGCCCGGCGTTGCCACATAGGTGAGGCCGGGCGCCACGCTGTCGCCGGCCCTGCGTCGCTCGATCCTGTTTTCGATTTTCCGGAGAATGCGCGCGCTGCCGATCGCCATACCCTTGAGCCAGTCGGGAACGCGCGAGGGCGTATCCGGATCGGTCCAGAAATCCCATTCGGCTGCGGACATCACGTAGCTTGCATTGCCAAAGCGCACGCCGTCGTCGAAGTCGTCGATCGCGCCCCACAGGTGATCGGCATGGCCGTGCGTGAATACGATGCGTGTCACCGATTTCGGATCGATGCCTGCGGATTCCAGGTTTTCCTGCAGCTTGCCGGCAGTCTGCTGAAAATTCGGTCCCGACCCGGCGTCGATCAGGACGACCTCCTTGCCGCTGCGCACCAGCGTCACGTTCGTCTGCGCCGGTGCGCCCTGCGGCGGGCGGCCGTATGCGCCCAGCAGATTGGCCACGTCGGCCGCGGGTGTGTCCGGCAGCGTAAACGACAGCGGCACGTCGAGCGTGCCGTCGCTGATGACCGTGACCTCCATGTCACCCACATTGCGGCGATAGGGGGCGGGGTTCGCGCGCGCTTCCGGCACCGGCCAGGCCGGCGCCAGCAACGTCGCACCGAGGCCGGCAAGCACGTGGCGCCGGTGCGGGCAAGCCCGCACCGGTTCGCCCGAGCTTGCGTCTGCCGAACGCAGCCGCATCAGGTGAAGATGTCCGCGATGATGCCCGCGTACCATCCCATATTCTCTTCCTGCGTCTGTTTGCGCAGTTCGGGAGTCTCGCCGGTCTTGGAGACGAAGGTCTCCACGGCCGCGATCTTGCCGTCCTTCGCCTCGTAGCGGCCGCCGACCTTCACGGTGTCGTCGGTCTCGATCAGGCTCCAGCAAGTGTTGGTGTAGCGCGCAGGGAAGGTGCGGGCATTCGCCAGCTCGCCGCGGATCGCCATCGCGGCGACCTTGGCCTGGCTGTTGGCGGAAAAGCCCGATTTAGGCATGTCGCCGGGAATGCAGGCATCGCCGACGACGTAGATATTCGCATCCATCGTCGACTTCATGCTTTCCGGATTGATCGGGCAGAAGCCGGTCTGGTTGGCGATGCCGGCGTCGCGCGCGACCTTGCCCGCCATTTGCGCGGGGATCACATTGACGAGTTGTGCCTTGTATTCGGCGAGGTCCGTTTTCACCGTAAGTGTTTTTGCGTCGACCGACTTCACCCCGCCGTGCATCTTCGGATCCTGCCACTCGATCATGCCGGGATAATGCTTCTGCCATCCCTCCATGAAGAGCCCTTGCTTGGAGAAATTCTCCTTCGGATCGAGCACGATGATTTTCGACCTGGTGTGGCCCTTGGCTTTGAGCACATGCGCCATCATCGACACCCGCTCGTATGGGCCGGGCGGGCAGCGATACGGGTTCGGCGGGGCGATCATGACGATGGTGGAGCCGTCGCTAAGCGCGTCGAGCTGCTTCTTCAGCAACTGGGTCTGCGGACCCGCTTTCCACGCATGCGGCATCAGCTCGCTTGCGGCTTCCGAGTATCCGGGAACGGAATCGTATTTCAGGTCGATGCCCGGCGCGATCACCAGCCGGTCATAGGGCAGCGTGGCGGCGCTGGCCAGACGCACGGTACGGTTGGCCTTGTTCACCGCGGTCGCAGCCTCGTGCACCAGCGTAACGCCGTACTTCGCCAGGCCGGAATAGGCATGCGTGATCGATTCGAAAGTGCGGAACCCGCCGAGATAAAGATTGGAATGGAAGCAGGTGGTAAATTGCTTGGCCGGTTCCACCAGCGTCACATGGACCGCGCCGCCGGAATCCTTGGCGACATATTTTGCGACCGTCGCGCCGCCGGGGCCGCCACCGATGACGATGACGCGCGGCTTGGCTTGGGCGATGGCGGGGCAGGGTAGTGCGGATGCGGCGGCAAGCGCGCCGGCGCTCTTGAGGAATTGCCGTCTGTTGGTAGGCATGCTCGTTCTCTCCCAAAATCAGGCCTCTGCGGACCTTTTCACTTCTTATCCTGTGATGACGGTTTAAGGCTTCCAAAATAGGCCGCCAGTGCAGCAATTTCTTCTTCCGATAGCCGGCCGGCAATAGTCTGCATCACCGGATTGGCGCGCCGCTTGTGCCGGTAGTCGTTCATGATTTCTATGAAACTGCCCTCGGGCCAGCCGACGATCGGGGGAATGCCTTCGAAGCGGCCCGTGAGCTGATGACAGGTTACGCATTCCGACGAGAGGTATTCGCCGAGCGCCTTGTCGGCGGCCGCAAATGCGCAAGCATGCCACACCGATATTGCGGTCGCGGCAAGGGCGATCGTCGTCGGGATGCGGCTCCAACGCATCTGCCCGCCGATCGCTATTCGACCTTCGGCGCCGTGCCGGATTCCGGCGTGACGTCGATAACCCGGGCGCGCCCGGTCACTCGGGCGGCCCCGGCGCCGCAATTCTTCATGCACGGTTCCTTGCCCCAAAATGCCTTCTCCGAAACCTCGCGGTCATCATCGAAGAAATTGGCCTGATTGGGAAGCTTGATCGACGTGAAATTGCGCTCGTTCAGCTCGAAATTCTCGTCCTTGATGACGTCGTTCAGATAAAGGACATAGGCGGTGATCGCGTAAAGCTCGTCATTGGTCAGGGATTGCGAGAAGCCGAACGGCATGGCGCGGCGGATGTAATCGATCAGTGTTGAGGCATAGGGCCAGTAGGAACCGACCGACTTGACCGGATCGTGGCCTGCGAGCGTGCCCGTGCCGCCGCTGAGGATCGGCCAGCGGCCCGCGCTTTCGCCGAACTCGCCGTGGCAGGCCGCGCAGCGCTCCATATAGAGCGGCTCGCCCTGCTTCACGGTCCCCTTGCCGGGCGGCAAGCCTTTCCCGTCGGGGCGGACGGCGATGTCCCAGCCGGCAATCTCCTCCGCACTGGCCTTCCGGCCGATGCCGTATTGGGCGGGGGCAGCCGGCTGCGACCTGGCCTGCGGCTGCGCTTGCTGCTTCGGTGCGGCGGGCGCGCCCGCCGCCGCAAAGGTGCCGCAAAATGTCGCGGCGAGCAGTAGTCTAGGAAACCTCGACATTCTCAACCTCGCCACTCTTCAGCACATGCCACGTCTGGATGCCGTTGTTGTGATAGATCGAGTTGACGCCGCGCACCTTGCGCAGATCGTCCTTGCCCGGCTGCACATAGCCGGTCTCGTCGATGGCGCGCGACTGCAGCAGCAATTCGCGGCCGTCCCAGTCGAACTCGTAATAGAACCGTGTCAGCGCCTTGTCCCAGATCGGACCGTCGATGCGCGCGCTGTGCCAGTTGCGTCCGCCGTCGAGCGAGACATCGACCCGCCTGATCTTGCCGCGACCGGACCAGGCGATGCCGGAGAGGATGGTGAAGCCGGATTTGTGATTGATTGGCGCCTGCGGACTCGGACTGGTGATCACGGACTTTGCATCCATCACGAAAGTGAAGCGACGGGCTTTGCCGTTCTCAAGAAGGTCGGTGTATTTCGACGTTTCTTCGCGATGGTGCCAGGGTTGGTCGCCGACTTCGATGCGGCGCAGCCACTTCACCCACATATTGGCCTCCCAGCCGGGAATCACCGCGCGTGCCGGATAACCGTGCTCGGGATAGAGCATCTCGCCGTTCATCCGGTAGGCAACGATGACGTCGTCGAGCGCCTTCTGCAGCGGCAGCGAGCGGGTCATGGCCGCGGAATCGCCGCCCTCCAGCAGCAGCCATTTCGCATTCGGCTTCACACCCGCCTCGTTGAGCAGCGTCTTCAGCGTCACGCCCGTATACATCACGCAATGCACCATGCCGTGCGTATACTGGCAGCCATTGAGCTGGGCGCCGCGCCATTCCATGCCGGAATTGGCGGCGCATTCGCAGAAATGCGGACGGTTCACGCGCGGGAAGCGCTTGAGATCGTCGAGCGTGAAGATCAACGGCCTGTCAACGAGACCGTGCAGGATCAACCGGTAATCGGCCGGATCGATCTCGGCAATACCGGAATGATGCCGCTCGAATCCGAGCCCGTTCGGGGTGATGATGCCGTCAAGTTCGTGGATCGGCGTGAAGCTGACCGAACTTTCGCGCGAAGCGGTCAGCCATTCGACATCGCGGCGGATGACATGCGCCTCGTGCTTCGACGGCTTGCCGTAGGCACGCACCGCGACGCCGTCGCCCAGTACGCGAGTCCATTCCGGCACGTTCGGCGGCAGATTCTCCGGATTGGCGGCGATGGCGGAGCCACCCATCAAGGCCGCGCCGCCGGCGGCGAGTCCCGCGCGCAAAACCTGGCGCCGCGACGCGCCCGGAAAATTGCCGCCGTTCTTCTCGCGCATGATCCGCTCCCTGCAGCTCATCTGGCCGAATTATGCAGAATTCTGCATGTGTTCGGGCAAAAAAATTTCACGTGCCCACAACGCGGACATGTCCCGCTTCCCGCGGTGCAACAACACGCGTCCGGCGGATGTAGTCGGAGACCACGTCCCAGACCGGCGGACCTTCGGTCGCTTCGTTCACGCTGGCCCAGCCGGCTACGGTGTAGTCGCGGCCGGCCTCGATCGGCTTGCCGGTGCGCAGGAGGGTCATGCCCGAAATGCGGCTGCCCATGCTCTTGCCGATGTCGATGGTATAGCCAAGGCCGCCGACGCGCACCATGTCGCCGCCCTGCTGATAATAGGGATCGGGATTGAACAGGTTGTCGGCAACGTCTTCGAGCACTTCCTTCAGCCGCGCGCCGCTCATGGTCATGCGGTAGGCGGCGGGATAGGTAATTGCAGTGGCGTTGTAAACGTCTTCGCGCACGATTTCCTGGCCAGGCAGTACCGAAGTGCCCCAGCGGAAACCGGGCGAGAGCGCGATTTCGGCATCGCGCCCTGCGATCAGCGCATCGCAGATCAGATCGTCGAACGTGCCGTTGAAATTGCCACGGCGGTACAGAAGCGTTTCGGTCCGACCTAGCGGTTCACGCAGCATCTTTTCGTGCGGCGCGCGGTGTTTTGCAATCATCGCCGCCATCTCGCTATCGGGTGCGACCACGTCGGCGAAGACCGGGATCAGCCTGTAGCGATAGCCCTTCACCGCGCCGTCGCGCACGTCGAGGTCGAGCCTGGACACGAACTTGCCGTGGCATCCGGATGCGACCAGCAACGTGTTGCCGATCTTGACCACGTCGGGCAGCGCATCGTGCGTATGGCCGGTGAGGATGACGTCGATGCCGGGAATCCGGCCGGCCAGCTTGCGGTCGACATCGAAGCCGTTATGCGAGAGCAGGACCACAAGCTGGGCGCCGGCCTTGCGCGCCTTGTCGACATTTTCGCGCAGGTCGTTCTCGCGAATGCCGAAGGACCAGTTTGGCATCATCCAGCGCGGATTGGCGATCGCCGTATAGGGCAGGGCCTGGCCGATGATCGCGATCTTCACCCCGCCGCGCTCGATCAGGCGCATCGCATCGAATGCCGGCTCTTCCCATTCGGTGTCGCGCACGTTCTGGGCGAGGAACGGAAAGCCGAGCTGGCCGACGATTTCCTTGACGCGGTCGGCGCCCAGCGTGAATTCCCAATGCCCGGTCATCGCATCGGGCTTCAGCAGCGCCATGCAGTCGACCATGTCCTGACCCTTGGTGATCAGAGACGTGTAGCTGTTCGTCCATGTGTCGCCGCTGTCCAGAAAAACCACGCGGTCCCCGCGCTCGGTGCGGATCGCCTTGAGGATGGTGGCGATACGATCGAGACCGCCGAGCCGGCCATAGGTCTTCGCCAGCGCTGCAAAGTTCTCGTGCGTCAGCGCATAGGCGGAGGCCGAACCCGCCGGAATCTTGTAGTAGTCGAGCAGGGCGCGACCGGTGACGTGCGGAACGAGACCCTTGGCGTCGCCGACGCCGAGATTGATTGCGGGCTCGCGAAACAGGACCGGCGCAAGCTGGCCATGCAGATCGGCGATGTGAACCAGCGTCACGTTGCCGACCGGCTCGAATTTCAGCAATTCGGCCTGGGTGAGCCGTTGCTGGGCAAATGCGCGGGTCCAGTCGCCGTGAAAAATCGCCGCCGTCGCAGCCGCAACCTGCAGGAAGTCCCGTCTCGACAACATCCATCCGCTCCACGGAATCGCCTGACGATTCGCGGTCAGTCAGGCCGGCGCGGCCTGCATCCGCGAGGTGCGGATGCAGGCGGCGGTCAGAGAACCTTGATGCTTTCTTCGCCGACGATCCTGGAGCCGTCGTCGTCGATCCAGGTCAGGACCACGGGGCCGGATTCGACGGCCTTGAACTTGAACTGGATGTATGGATTGGCGGAGACCGCCGGCTCGAAATCGGCTGCAAAGACTTCCTTGCCGTTCACCGTGCAGGTGAACTTGTTGAGGATCTTGCGCGGGATGGTCTTGCCTTCGCGGTCCTTGCGCTGGCCTGTCTCCATGACGTGGGAGACGAGCGCCTTGACCTCGACGATCTCGCCCTTCTTGGCTTCCTTCTTGTCGAGCTTGATACGCGGTTTGACGGACATCGGAAAATCTCCTCGGAGCGGCTTGTCCTGCGGGGCTTCAATCAGCCGCCGCAGCCGCCGATCGTGACCTTGACCTGCTTGGCGGCGGTGAAGAACGAACCGTCGTTCATCTTGGCGACCGCGATGATGTTTTGGGTGCCCGCGAGCCGGATGCGTGTATTGGCCTCGGCCACGCCGCTTGCCGGCGAGAAGTGGAAGGTGACCACGCCGGAGCGCGGATTTCCGTCAGCCACGATCAGGACATCGCTGACATAGGATTGTTCGGTCATCGGGCTTTCGACCGACACCGTCATCGGCACCGTGTTGCCGTTCTCGGCGATTTCCGGAAGGTCGAGCTTGACGCGGCCTTCCGCCGGCTTCTTGCCGCCGGTGAACTTGCCGATAACCTCCTCGAAGTCGTTCTTGGCATGGGCCGGCGCGGCCTGCAGGCCGAGCGCGGCGAAGGCCGTGGCGCCGGCGCCGATGGTCAAGACCTGACGGCGATTGAAACTCGATATCATTTCAGGCTCTCCTGTACCTTTGCGGCACATCACGTCTCTTGCGAAACGTCTGTCTCGAACTGTCCAAGCAGCGGCCGACACAGCCCGGCGGCACGCCTGCATACTGCATGCGTCCGCCTACGGCCCCTGCGCTCAAGTCCGCAATACCAATAATTGAGTTCGTGGCCGTCTGGCCAGCCCTCAATATCGACCTGCGATCGGAAGACGCGCTCCCGAGCCGGCCACGGACGTTTCCCTTGCGCCTGCGTTGATCGCGGGACATATTCATATATCACGAAGTGTGTAGTCGATCCTGGTATCGCGTGCAACCGGAATCGACACCGTCGAAGTTGGTGTCTTTCCATCGGCAGCCGGGTATGTATTGTTCGTCCGGCTGCAAATACAGGGCTGCACGAATAAACGCACGGTGAAGCAAGCGCACGGTAAAAAATGTCGCGCGGGACGGTTTCGTTTCTTCGCGCGGAAAAAAGAGAAAACCTGGTCAGGGGAGATTGAGCCGGTGAAATATTTATCTCGCATCGTAGCGGCGGCATTCTGTGCCGCGCTTGCCGCGGCGCCTGTGGCGCGCGCGCAGGACGCCGAAACCGAAAAGGGGATCGAGCGGTACCGTCAGATGCTGAAGGAAGACCCCTGGAGCAATCCGGGTCTTCTCGATGCCGATCGCGGCGAGGCGCTGTGGAAAACCCCGCGCGGACCGAAGAATGCAACGCTCGAACAATGCGATCTCGGCAAGGGGCCCGGCCGGGTTGACGGTGCATTCGCCGAGATGCCGCGCTTCTTCGCCGATGCCGGCCGGGTGATGGACATCGAAACCCGCATCCTCTGGTGCATGGAAAAGCTTCAGGGATTCAATACCGCCGACCTGGTCAAGCGCCCGCACCCGGGCGGGGGCCAGCCGGTCAAGGAACTGGGCGCGATTGCCACCTACGTGGCAAGCAAGTCCAGCGGCATGCGCTTTGCCGCCAAACTCGACAAGCCGCAGGAAAAAGAGGTGGTCGCGCTCGGCAACGTGCTGTTCCACCGTCGGTCCGGCCCGTTCGATTTCTCCTGCGCGACATGCCATGCCGCCGAAGGCCTGCGCATCCGCCTGCAGGGCCTGCCCTATCTCGAAAATCCCAAGGAAGCGGCAAAAGTCGTAGGCGAATGGCCGGCCTATCGCGTGTCGACCACGCATGTGATGACGATGCAGCACCGGCTCTATGACTGCTATTGGCAGATGCGGATGCCGGAACTGCAACTCGGCACCGACGCGAGCGTCGCGCTGGTGGCGTATCTGGTCAAGAATGCCGAGGGCGGCGAAATTTCCGCCCCCGCGCTCAAGCGTTAGGCGGGGGAACGTCATGCGGAAAACTGCAATCGTCATCGGTATCGGCGCAATCGCCGGGGCCGGAATTGTCGCAAGCTATGCGCAACAGCAGCCCCCCAGGGTCGATCCGGCCAAAGTGGAAGCCGTCGTCAAGGCGGCGTTTCCGTCCGCCCCTGCCGACTGGGCGCCGCGCCTGGCCCAGGACGAGACCATGAAGGTGTGCTCGGAAACCGGCAACAATCCGTCCAAGGCGGCGGCCGAAGCCATCCAGAAGCGGGAGAAGGCAACCATCGAATATCCCGCCGACGGCAATTTCATGGGCGACTGGAAGAAGGGCGAGTCGCTGGCGCAGAGCGGCTACGGCCTGCGTTTCTCCGACTATCCGCCGGCGCGGGCGAATGGCGGCAATTGCTATGCCTGCCATCAGCTCAGCAAGAAGGAAGTGAGCTACGGCACGCTCGGACCAAGCCTGCACGAATACGGCAAACTGCGCGACTTCAAGCCGGAAGCGGTGAAGGCAACCTACGAGAAAATCTATAACTCGCATGCCGCCTTCCCGTGCTCGAACATGCCGCGCTTCGGCTCCAACAAGGTTCTGACGGTCGACCAGATCAAAGACGCCGTCGCCTTGCTGATGAGTCCGGATAGCCCGCTGAACAAGGGCCAGTGAATGGCGACGGCCGGCCCGGCGACGGGCCGGCCGCTGCGGTGGAGGCAGCGATGACTTCGACCAGCAGGCGCGGTTTCCTCGGGGGGGTGGCGCTGTCCGGCGCCGCGCTTGCAGCCTCGCGCGCGTCCGCCGCACCCGAAAAACTCGACCTTGCGGCGGTGAAGAAGGATACCGACGTCGCCTGCATCTACCACTGCGACTTCGGCGATCCGCAGCGCTTCTCGCAGATGCTGACCAATATCAACAACCACCTGTCGGTCTACGAATTCGACACCTTCAAGGTGAAGATCGTCGTTGTGGCACATGGCGCCGGCATCAAGTTTTTTCTAGAAAATCTCGCCGGCACGGTCTGGGAAAAGGAAACGCTCGATCCCGATCTCTACAGGCGGTTTGCGGGGCTGGCCAGGTTCGGCGTCGAGGCGTATCTGTGTCTGATCACCTATCAGCGCCAGCAGATCGATCCCGGCAAGACGCGCAAAGACGCGTTCGTCAAATTCGTGCCCTCGGGCGTGGCGTCGGTCGCCGAATTGCAGGGCAAGGGTTTTGCCTATCTGAAGGTGGGCTGAACGGCAGGTCGGTTCAGCTGTTCGCTTTCAGATAGTCGCGCAGGCTGCCGGCCTCGTAGGCGCGTTCGGCGACATAACGGAACAGCGCGAGAAAATGTTTCGGTTCCAAATAGCCCTGCGCGCGGGCAACCTCGCGCTCGCGCGGCTTCCTGCCGGCCAGCGCGGGCGCGTCTTCGGCAAAAAACTGGAAGGTCGGCGTGAAGCGCACGCCGTATTTCTCCGCCAGCTTCTTTTCCGGCAGCTTCTCACCGTCGAAATCGACCGTCTCGCGCGCGCCGATGATGTTGAGCTGCAGGATGTCGAAGCGCTCGCGGACATAGCGCTCGATGTCCGGTCGCGCGAAATTGACCAGATGCGTTTCCTTGCAATAGGGGCAGCCGCGCAATTCCCACACGATCGCAAAACGCTTGCCGGCGGCGCCGGCAGCGGCAAGGTCGTCGGGCAATTCGAGCAGGCTGTCGAGAAACCAGGGCTGCCGGTACAGACCGTCCTCGGTGAGCAACGCTTGGGACCGCGCGATGCCCGGCAGCGGGCCGGTGGCCAGTCCGGCGGCCGCTCCCGCCAGCAAATGCCGCCGCGTCAGCATGGGTCGCTCCATCCGTTGCAGGCCTTATCAAATTCGTTTTTTTGCATCTATAGTCGGCCCCCGTGCTGCGGGCAACAGGCTTAGCAGGAGCCGCCGCGATGCGTCGAATGACAGTGCTGTTATGGTTGTGGGTCGCGATAGCCTGTCTCCCCCGCGTCCATGCGGCCGAGCCTGCGCCCGGGCTGGCCATGCTGGTTGAGAATTTTCATCGTGAAAGGCGGGTCGCCATCGGATACCTGCGCACCGAGAATCTCGATCTCGGTGCAGTCGCGCTTGAACGTCTTGAACAGAACTGGCGTGCCGACCTCTTGCGCCTGGATACGACGCATGAAGCCGCCCTTGGTGCGGCCATCGCCGAATCCGGGCGGCTGATTGTGCAAAGCCTGGCGGCGGCCGACCGCGGCGATGCAAGGCAAGCGCAGGCCCTGATCGAGCGGGCGGCGGCGCCGCTGCGCGCTTACCGGAAGACGCGCGGTTATCGTATCTTCGCCGACTGCATTGCGGAGGCCGGTGCCGCGTATGAGCGCCTCGATGTCTTCAGGTTGCAGCCGCCGGACCTCGCGCAGGCGGACATTGCCGGCCGCATTGTCGCTTCTTCCGGCGAAGCGGCCGCGGCGCTGCAACGCTGCGACGGAGAAGCCGCGCCGGCTGTGCGCGCGGATACCGAATTCCGCCGGTTGGTCGATGGCATGCTGGGAAGTCTGCGTCAGGTGCCGCAGGCCGTCGCTGCCCGCGACAATGGCTATCTGCACCGTCTGCTGATCGAGCAGCGCTCGTTTGAACGTCTGCTGGCGTTCCGCTTCGGTTAGCCGATGCGCCCGAGCAGCGGAAAGGTGTCGAGCAGCCAGTTGCCGATTACCGGCATCAGGCCGAAGAAAACCAGCAGGCCGGTCGCAACGAGCGCGCCGCCGGCCACCTTTTCGACCGCAGGAAGGTGACGCCGAAATCGCGACAGCCAGCGCACAAAAGGACCGGTAAAGGCCGCTGCGAGCAGAAATGGCACCCCGATCCCCGCCGCATAGGCGGCCAGCAAACCCGCCCCTTCGCCGGCGCTGCCGCCGGTGCCGGCAATGAGCAGGATGGATGCCAGTACCGGGCCGACGCATGGTGTCCAACCGAAGCCGAAGGCGAGGCCGACGACGAACGCGCCGACGATCCCGACAGGTCGGGGCGCTGGATCGAATCGCACTTCGCGCAGCAGCGTGACAAATCGGAAAACGCCCGCCATATGCAGCCCGAGCAACACGATGAGCGCACCCGCGAGCCGCGTCAGCCAGCCGAGATGCTCGGAGATAACCTGGCCGAATGCCGAGGCCGTTGCCCCGAGCGCGACAAAGACCGTGCCGAATCCGGCGACAAAGGCCGCGGCGCGGATCAGAGCGCGGCCGGTGAGTGCAGCCTGCGGGTGGGCAGCAAGGCTTTCAAGCGACGTTCCGGCGAGAAAGCACAGATAGGGCGGCACCAGCGGCAGAATGCAGGGAGACAGGAATGACAGGATTCCGGCGCCGAAACTCGCCAGCAGCCCGACATCAAGCGGCATTCCCGATCCCTTTGCTCAAAGACACATTCATTTTCTACTATATTAAATCCGCACCCGGAACGCCAACGAGATCCCGATGCGACGCCTCGTTCCGATCGTACTCGCGCTGACGACGATACTCGCCGCATGTCCCGCCGTCGCGGCGGAGCTTGTCATGTATCGCCGGGCAGGGTGTCCCTATTGCGACGCCTGGGACCGCGCCATCGGTCCCGCCTACGCCCGGACGGATGCGGGGAAACGGCTGCCCGTCCGTTTTGTCGATCTCGATCGCCGCGATCCCAAACCCCTCCAGTTGAAGAGCCCGGTCCGCTTCACGCCCACCTTCGTCATTGCCGATTCCGGGCGGGAAATCGCTCGTATCGAGGGCTACCCGGGAGAAGATTTCTTCTGGGGGCTGCTGGAGAGATTAATGCTCCAACATGGTTTCTAAACTTGGGAAAACATTTTGCCCGAACTCCGCTAGACATTCGCCGTTGTGAATGAAAGCGGAGCGAGTGCAATGAATCCCGGTGCCGTGGCGCTGCGGCGGACCAGGAAAGCCGATCTGGAAATCGACACGCTGCTTGCGAATGCGCAGGAGGCGAGCGAATTCCTCAAGGCCCTGGCGCACGAAGCGCGCCTGGTCATTCTCTGCCTGCTGGCGGAAGGCGAGAAGTCGGTCAGCGAAATCGAGCAGATTCTCGACCTGCGGCAGCCCGCGGTGTCCCAGCAGCTTGCCAGGCTGCGTGCCGACAATCTGGTCGACACGCGGCGCGACGGCAAGAACATCTACTATTCGCTCTCCCGTCCCGAAGTGCGGCAGGTGATCGAGGCGCTGCACCAGGCATTCTGCAATCCGCGCAAGGGCCGCTGAGCCTGCGGGCCGTACAGAGTCAAGGTATACGACAATGCTGGACGATCTTTCCCTCAATCTGGTCCGTCTGCTGCTCGGCTTCGGCATCGGCATCGCCTTCGGATTCGTCGCGAGGCGCGGGCGCTTCTGCACGCTCGGCGCGATCGAGGACGCAACTTATGCCGGCGATACACGCCGGCTGCGCAGCTGGATCGTCGCCATCGGCGTTGCCATCGCCGGTATTCATGCGCTCGAATTGTTCGGCGGTCTCGACGTTAGTCGGTCGATCTATCTCGGCGCGCGGCTGGAATGGGGCGGTCTCATCCTCGGCGGCTTTTTGTTCGGCATCGGCATGGCGCTCAACGGCACCTGCGGCCTCGGCACGCTGCGCCAGCTCGGCGGCGGCGACCTGAAGGCGCTGGTCAGCTTTCTGGTGATCGGCATTGTCGCGATGATGACAATGCGCGGACTAGCCGGCGTTCTGCGCGTGTCGGTGGTCGATCCGCTGACGCTGCAGCTTCCCGAGGGTTTCTCGCAACGGCTGCCGGAAATGGCCGGCTTGTCCGGCGCGGCGGTCCCGGGCGGAGCGATTGTGCTTGGGCTCGTCGTCGCACTCGCAGCATTTGGCCTTGCCGGCTGGCGCAATCATCTGCGCTTCGCGCTCACCGGCGCTGCCATCGGCGCGCTCGTTGCGCTCGGTTGGTGGGCGACCGGCATCGCCGGTTTCGATTCCTTCGATACTCGCCGCATCGAATCCTTCACCTTCGTCGGTCCGCTGGCGGAGACGATCTATTACGCCATGCTGGCGACCGCGTTGGAGCCGGATTTTCCGGTCGGCGCGGTGCTTGGCGTCGTGATTGGCGCCTTCGTTGCGGCCCGGACGGACGGGACGTTCCGCTGGGAAGTCTCGCTCAACGCTGCGGACATGAAGCGCCGCCTGCTTGGCGCGGCCTTGATGGGGTTCGGCGGCATCACCGCGCTGGGATGCTCGGTCGGTCAGGGTGTGACCGGATTGTCGACCCTGTCGGTCGGTTCCGCGCTGGCGACCGTATCGATCGTCGCGGGTGCACGCCTGGGGCTCTATCTGCTGATCGAGCGCCGTCGTGCCGTCGCGCCGGGCAAACCTGCTGCAGCTTCGGCCGCCTCCGCGCGGGCTGGCGCCGCGATTGCGCACGAGCGCATTAGCTGCACGGATCCCTGAGCGCCGAACCTCCGGTTGCGGGGAGACCGTCCGCACCTGTGCTATAGGTTTCGTCCCCGATCCGAAACGAGGACGAATCCCGGGCAATGAAGGCAGTCGCTCCTCGCATCGTCGCGTTGCTTGTTCCGCTGGTCGCGGGCTGCGGCAATTATGAGGGCTACTATCCGCAGAAGGTCGAACGCGGCGAGGCCAATATCGTGCCCACGAATTACCGGGCCGATTCGCTGGCCTTTCTGCGGACCTATCTGAACGATCCAACCGGCATACGCGATGCGCAGCTCGCCGAGCCCGCGATCAAGCAGATCGGATCGGTCAGCCGCTATGCGGTCTGCGTTCGATACAACGCACGGCGGGCGGGCGGCGGATACGAGGGGGCCAGGGACCGTATGATCGTGTTCCTGGCCGGCAAGCTCGACACCATGGTCGAGGCGCGGCGCAACGAATGCTCCGACGCGAAATATCAGCCATTCCCGGAACTGGAGCGGCTGACCCGCTGATCGCATCCGCTAGGCCATGAACAGCCGCATTCCCGACGCCACCGCCAGGGCGCCGGCAAAGGTGATCAGGATGCGTTCAAACAGTTCGTCCTTGTCCTCGCTCTCGTCCTGCGCGGTGCGCAGCTCACCCGTTGCATCCTGTGGTGCAGGCGGCGCGGCGAGATCGATCTCGTTCAGTTCGTCCGCGTTCACGATACGCACGGCGTCCGCTGCGCGATCGATTTCGCTGAACTCGTCTGCGTGCACGATTGCGACCGGGCTGTCGACGGCGATGCGCATATAGTGACGTGCGGTCGCATAGGCTTCGGACGCAAGCGGTCCGGCCGGCGCGCGCTCCGCCGCCTCGGTCATGCCGCGTGTCGCGACAGGCGCTTTGGGCTGCGCCGTCTGGCGCGGCTTCTGCGCCGCCTTGCGCGGCTGGCCGCCGGTGAGGAAATCGCCGAGCGAGAGCGGCCAGCCCTCGGCATTGCCGCGCGGGGCGGCCTCGATCCGGCTGGATGAAGCCGAGCCGAGCAGCAGGCCGGCACAGATCGTGGCGGCGGCAAAGCGTGCAATCTGTCTCATGGTCGTCCCCTTCGTCGCGGTGATGCCATGCACGCCCGCGCACATGGCATCGCGTTGACCGGGCAGTGGCCGAGGTCCGGCCAAATCTGGGAATCTTTGCCCAGATTGGCGCCACAATCGCGGCCGGCAACGCTCCGGCCGGCCCGATTGCCTTGTTCCCCCCACGGTGCTTTGGTTCGCCAAGCGAGTCCGCCTGCCCCGCGCAGCGGTCGTCGTGTTGCGCAGGAGCAGGGGGGAAATGCCGGCACCTGTCGGACTTGTTTGCATTGCCGCTCTGTTCGCCGTCTCCATCCTTGCGATACCGGCCGGCCGCAGAGCGGAGGGCGGGTCTGTGGTCTACGGCGCCAGCCTGGCGATCTGCCTGGTCATGCTGGCCTTCGCGCTGTGGCACCTCGCCTCCGTGGCTCCCGCGGCAAACCTCCGGCTGCCGCTCGGGCTTCCTTCGCTCGGTGCGCATATCCGCATCGATTCGCTGTCGGCGTTCTTCCTGGCCGTCGTCAATCTCGCGGGTGTGCTGACCGGCTTATTCGCACTCGGCTACGGTCGCCACGAGCCGGCTCCGCTGCGCGTGCTTCCCTATTATCCGGCCTACCTCGCCGGCATGAACCTGGTGGTGATCGCCGACGACGCGTTCACGTTTCTGGTCGCCTGGGAGATGATGTCGCTCGTTTCCTGGGCGCTGGTGCTGTCGCATCATCGGGTCGCCGCCAACGTGCGCGCCGGCTATGTCTATCTGCTGATGGCGAGCGCAGGCACGATCTGTCTTCTGCTCGGCTTCGGCCTGCTCGCGGGCCCCGACGGCAATTATGCCTTCGAACAGATGCGTAGCGCGGCGCCGCAACCGATTGTCGCCGGGGCGGCGCTGTTGCTGGCTCTGGCAGGCGCCGGCTCCAAGGCCGGGCTGGTGCCGCTGCATGTGTGGCTGCCGCTCGCACATCCGGCAGCGCCCAGCCACATCTCCGCGCTGATGAGCGGGGTGATGACCAAGGTCGCGGTTTACGGGTTTATCCGCATCGCCTTCGATCTCGTCGGCGATGTCGCGTGGTGGTGGAGCGCGCTGGTGCTCCTTCTCGGAGCGCTGACGGCTGTGCTCGGGCTGCTGTATGCGCTGATGCAGTCGGACCTGAAGCGCCTGCTCGCCTACAGCACCATCGAGAATATCGGCGTAATTTTTGCCGGCCTCGGTCTAGCGCTGGCGTTTCGGGCAAGCGGGATGCCCGGTGCGGCGGCGCTCGCCATGACTGCCGCCCTGCTGCATGTGTTCAACCATTCCCTGTTCAAGAGCCTGCTGTTTTTTGCCGCCGGCGCCGTGCTCAACGCCACCGGCGAACGCAACATGGAACGGCTTGGCGGCCTCATTCACACCATGCCGCGTACGGCAATCGTCTGCCTGATCGGCTGTGCCGCAATCTCGGCGCTGCCGCCGCTCAACGGATTCGTTTCCGAGTGGCTTCTGTTCCAGGCCGTCCTTGTCAGTCTGCAGGTGCCGCAATGGCCCCTGAAATTCCTGATCCCGGCGGTGGGGGCGCTGCTCGCACTGGCCGCGGCGCTGGCGGCAGCCTGTTTCGTCAAGGTCTACGGCGTCGCCTTTCTCGGCCGACCGCGAACGCAGGCCGCAGCCGATGCGCGGGAGGTCGACCGCATGTCGCTCGCCGCAATGGCTGCGCTCGCCGGCCTGTGCCTGCTGGTCGGCATCGTTCCCGGCCCGGTCATCGACCTGCTCGCGCCGGCAGTCGAAGCCACGGTGGGCTCGCGCATGCCGGCGCAATCCTTCCTGCCCTGGCTGTCCATCGTGCCGATCGCCGAAAGCCGTTCCTCCTATAACGGCCTTGTAATATTCGCTTTCCTCGTGATCTCCGGCACGCTGACGGCCATGTTCATCCATCGCTTCGCTACGCGAGCGACGCGTCGCAGCGCGATCTGGGACTGCGGCTATCCGGATCCGTCCGCGGCCACGCAATATTCCGGTTCGAGCTTCACCATGCCGATCCGCCGCGTTTTCGGCAGTGCCGTGTTCTACGTGCGCGAAGAGGTGGACATGCCGCGCCCGGGCAGTCCGCGCGCTGCGCGGTTCAATGTAAAGATTCTCGATCCGGCCTGGCGACTCGTTTTCGGACCGTTGGTTCGTCTCAACGGCGCGATTGCGCTCAGGCTTAACCGGCTGCAGTTTCTCACGATACGCAGCTATCTCACGCTGATGTTCTGTGCGCTGATCGCGCTGCTGCTCGTGGTGGTGGCATGGCGCTGATTGTCGACCTGCTTGCGCAATTGCTGCAGATGACGATGGTTGTGGCGCTGGCGCCGCTTGTCCTCGGCATTACCCGCAAGGTGAAGGCGCGGCTTTTGCGCCGGATCGGGCCGCCGTTGCTGCAGCCCTACCGCGACATCTGGAAGCTGCTGCACAAGGAAGCTGTGCTTGCGCATAACGCGTCGTGGTTGTACCGCACGGCGCCCTATACGGTCTTCGCCGTAACCTGGGTGGCGGCAGCGCTGGTGCCGACCTATTCCACCGGGCTGATTTTTTCCTGGTCGGCCGACCTGATCGCCATTGTTGCACTGCTTGCGACGGGCCGTTTCGTGCTGGCGCTTGCCGGGATGGATGTCGGCACGTCGTTTGGCGGCATCGGTTCCTCGCGTGAAATGCTGATCGCCTCGCTGGCGGAGCCGGCTACCATGATGATCGCCTTCACGGTCGCGCTGGTGGCGGGGACGACGCAGCTTTCCAGTATCGCGGCAACCTTTATCGAGGAGCCGATCGGTCTGCGCGTTTCGCTCGGACTTGCGCTGCTCGCCTTCATCTTCGTCACCATCGCGGAAAATGCACGCATTCCGATCGACAATCCCGCGACGCATCTCGAACTGACCATGGTGCATGAGGCGATGGTGCTGGAATATTCCGGCCGTCATCTCGCCATGCTTGAAGCTGCCGCCGCTCTGAAGATGGTGTTGTATTTCTCGTTGTTCGCATGCCTGTTTCTGCCCTTTGGTATGGCCACGCAGGACAAGAGCCTGCCGGCGCTTGCGGCCGGCATCGCGCTTTACCTGCTCAAGGTCGGCGCGCTTGCGGTGCTGCTGCCTGTCGGAGAAACGGCCGTCGCCAAAATGCGCGTGTTCCGCTATCCGGTCTTCCTCGGCGCGGCGTTTGCCGCGGCGGTGCTCGCCGTGTTCCTGCTGTTCGTGTCGCGGGGGCTATGATGCCGGCCGGGTCGTCGCTTGCCTTCGACATTTCCCACATGCTCGCCAGCGGCATGGTGGTGCTGAGCTTCTTTCTGCTTTATCAGCACCGCGTCACCGCCACGCTCAATGTCTTTGCCGCGCAATCCGTGGTGCTTGCGCTGGCAGTTGCCTGGCAGGCGCTGGTGCAGGGCGCTCCCCATCTGTTCGTCACCGCGACCATTGCGCTGGTGCTCAAGGGCTTCATCATCCCTGCCGCCCTGCACAGGATCGTGCGCAGGCTCGGCATTCACCGCGAGATCGAGCAGGTCATCGGTGCCGGCCCGACGCTGGTTACCGGTCTCGGCCTGGTGGCGCTGTCGATCATTCTCGTCCTCCCGGTCGGAGCCAGCGTCACCCCGCTCCTCGTGCGCGAGGATCTTGCGTTTGCACTTGCCGTCATCCTGCTCGGGATGCTGATGATGATCACGCGGCGCAATGCGGTGACGCAGGTTGTCGGCTTTATGTCGATGGAAAACGGCCTCGTGCTGGCGGCGACCGGTGCAAGGGGCATGCCGCTGGTCGTGGAATTTTCTGTGGCCTTCTCGATCCTGATCGCGTTCATCGTGTTCGGCGTCTTCGTGTTCCGTATCCGCGAACGTTTCGACACGGTCGATATCGGCGCGCTGGACCGTTTCCGCAGCGAGCGGGAGGGGCGATCATGATCTCGCCCTTGCACGCCCTGATCGCGATACCGTTCGTCTCGATCCTGCCGCTGGCATTGATCCGCGACTATCGGGCCGGTGCGGCGCTCAACGTTATCGCCGCCGGATTGACATTCGCCGCCGCGACGTCGCTTCTATTCGCTCCGCGCACACGCAGCGACATTTTTATCATCGACGATTTCAACATCTTCCTGGTGATCCTCACCGCCTTCATCGGATTCACCACAAGCATTTTCAGCGCCACCTATATCCGCCACGAGCTTGACAACGGCCGCCTTACGCCGGTTTTCCTGCGCTTCTACCACGCGCTCTACCAGGCGATGCTCGGGGCGATGAACCTTGCACTGGTCGCCAACAACATCGGCCTTTTGTGGGTCGGCGTGGAAGTCGCGACGCTTTCGACGGTGATGATGGTCGGCATCTATCGCACGCCGGAGGCGATCGAAGCGGCCTGGAAATATTTCATTCTCGGCAGCGTCGGAATCGCGCTCGCATTTTTCGGCACCATTCTCGTCTATCTTGTGGCGCAGGAGGCTTTGGGGGAGGGTGTGCAGGCGATGGCGCTCGACCGGCTCGCGGCACGCAGCGGTGCCTTCGATCCCAAGCTCCTCTCGCTCGCCTTCGTTTTCCTGCTGGTCGGCTATGGCACCAAGGTAGGGCTGGCCCCGTTTCATGCCTGGCTGCCGGACGCTCATGCCGAGGGTCCGACGCCGATTTCGGCGGTATTGTCCGGACTTCTGCTCAACGTTGCGCTGTATGCGCTGCTGCGCTTCAAGATCGTACTTGCCGGCAATCCGGCGACGCTCGATGTCGGGCTGATCATGACCGTTCTCGGCCTGCTGAGCCTGATATTTGCGGCCTTCATGCTGTATCGCCGGCGCGACATCAAGCGGCTGTTCGCCTATTCCTCCATCGAGCATATGGGCATCATCACCTTTGCTTTCGGGATGGGCGGCCCGCTCGCCAATTTCGCCGGTCTCCTGCACATGACAATGCATTCACTGACCAAGTCGGCGATCTTTTTCGCCGTCGGTCATATTGCGCAGGTGAAAGGCACGCAGCGCATCGGCGAAATTCGCGGGCTGTCCTCGACGCATCCGGTGCTGGCGCTCGGGCTCGGGCTCGGCGTCATCGCTATTGCCGGACTTCCGCCTTTTGGCGTGTTCATGAGTGAATTTCTGCTGGTCTCTTCGAGTTTCGCGCGCCAGCCCTGGCTTGCGGTGCCGCTGGTGTTCGGGATTGTCGTTGCTTTCGGCGCGCTGGTGCTGCGGTTGCAAGATGTGCTGTTCGGCGAGGCGAGCGGACCCGCAGGACGGGTGAAGGCATCGTATATACCGCTCTTCGTTCACCTGGCCTTTGTGCTGCTGGCAGGCATCTGGCTGCCGGAGCCGGTGGTGCAATGGTTCCGCGCCGTTGCGGCGCAGCTTGGATGACGGCGATGGCGCATTTATCCGACATGCTGGCCGGTGCAGAGCCGCTCGAGGTGCAACGTCCCTGGCCGCGGCTGCGCGTCAGCGACGAATTGTGGAACGAGATCGGCAAATGTCTTGCCGCGGGGGAGGGAGATCTGCTTGCGCTATGGGCGGACGGGAACGACGTGCACCTCGCGCTGCGCCCGCGCGACGGGACTCCGGCGGTCCTCTCGGTCGCGGTTGGGGATGGCTTCTTTCCGTCCATCGGCCGGCATCATCCGCCTGCGATTCGGCTGGAGCGCGCGATCCACGATTTTTACGGTCATGTCCCGCGCGATGCGTCCGACCTGCGACCTTGGCTCGATCACGGTGCATGGGGCCTGCGCGCGCCGCTCGGCCGCACGGCGTCGGCGGATCTCCGCGATCCCGCAACTTACGATTTCCTGCCGGTGCACGGACAGGGTCTACACCAGATTCCGGTCGGACCCGTGCATGCCGGCATTATCGAGCCCGGCCATTTCCGCTTCACAGCCAATGGCGAAATCGTGGTGCGGCTGGAAGAGCGGCTCGGTTACGTCCACAAGGGCGTCGACCGGCTGCTGATCGATTCGGAAATTGAGAGAGCCGCGCGCCTGATCGGCCGCATCTGCGGCGACTCGACCGTCGCCTATGCCGTCGCATTCGCGCGCGCCGTCGAGGCCGCGCTCGGCATCGAGGCCCCGGCGCGCGCGACCGTTTTGCGCGGCGTGATGGCGGAGCTTGAGCGCATCGCCAATCATCTCGGCGATTTCGGCGCCATCTGCAACGACGCCTCCTTCGTTCTCATTCACGCCTATTGCGGCATTTTCCGCGAGCAGGTGCTGCAGGCCTGCGACGATGCCTTCGGCCACCGGCTGATGATGGATTGCGTCTTGCCAGGCGGCGTGCGTGCCGACCTGGACGAAGACGCGGCGCGGCGGATTCTCGTCGCGCTGGACGATATCGAGCCGCGGCTGCGGGAGATTGTCGATCTCTACGACAATACGCCTTCGCTGCAGGATCGCACATGCACCACCGGTATCGTCGGCCGCGACCTCGTGATGCAATGGGCGGCCGGCGGCCATGTCGGCCGTGCGTCCGGGCGCGATTTCGATTGCCGGCGCGATTTCGCCTATGCACCCTACGATACCGCGCGCTTCGACGTGCCGGTCCTGGAGAAAGGCGATGTGGATGCCCGCGTGTGGCTGCGCATCCGCGAAATCGAGCAGAGCGTGAGGCTGATCCGGCAATGGCTCCCCGGTCTGCCCGAAGGGCCGCTGCTGGCGCCGCTGCCCGGCAGCGCGGATATCCGCGAGGGTATCGCGATGGTCGAAGCGTTCCGCGGCGACGTGCTGGTCTGGGTGCGTCTGCAGGGCGGGCGTGTCGTGCGCGCACATGCGCGCGATGCATCGTGGTTTCAATGGCCGCTGCTGGAAGCGGCGATCGAGGGCAATATCGTCGCCGACTTTCCTCTGTGCAACAAGTCGTTCAACTGTTCGTATTCGGGGCACGATCTGTAATGCGCACGTTGCTGCTACGATCGCTGTTCCTGCGCCCCGTGACGATGCCGGCCCCCGCGGCCGAGGATGCCGCTCTGGCGGAAATCGGCGCCGAGCTGGAAATGCGTGCGCGCCGCCTGTTCGGACGGTCGATCACCATCCGCGAGGTCGATGCCGGCTCCTGCAACGCCTGCGAACTCGAAATCCATGCGCTCAATAACGCCGTCTACGACGTCGAACGCTTCGGCATCCGCTTTGCCGCCTCGCCGCGGCACGCCGACGTGCTGCTGGTGACCGGGCCGGTGACCCGGAACATGAAAGTCGCGTTGGAACGCACCTACGCCGCGACACCTGCTCCGAAATGGGTGGTTGCGGTCGGCGATTGTGCCTGCGGCTGCGGCGTGTTCGCGGACAGCTATGCCACGGTCGGCGCAGTCGGCAAGGTCGTACCGGTCGACCTGCATATCGGGGGCTGCCCGCCGCGTCCGGTCGATCTGCTCAAGGGGCTCATCGCGCTGATGGACAAGGCGGCGGCTTCAGGTTGACGCGGCGCTGCCGCGCGGTTTGGCCAGTTCCGATTTTTCCCGCGCGACATAGGCGCCGAAACCGGGCTTGCCGACAAGCCGACCCTCGCGCACGACGAATTGCCCGCGCACCATGGTGGAGACCGGCCAGCCCGTGACGGCGATTCCTTCATAGGGTGTGTAGTCGGAACCGCCATGCATCAGCGTCTGCGAGATCGTGACCGTCCGCTGCGGATCCCAGACGGCGATGTCGGCGTCGCTGCCGACCGCGATGGTGCCCTTTTTCGGATACAGCCCGTAGGTCTTCGCGTGGTTGGTCGCGGTCAGCGCCACGAACTGGTTCAGCGTGATACGACCTTTGCCGACGCCCTCCGCGAACAGGATCGGCAGCCGCGTCTCCACGCCGGGAATTCCGTTCGGCACCCAGCGGAACGACGTGCGGCCCTTCGGATTGAGCTTGCCCTGCGGATCGTCGTAGCGGAACGGGCAGTGATCCGAGGAGAACAGCGAGAACACGCCCTGCTGCAGGCCCTGCCAGCAGGCGCGCTGGCTTGCCCGATCGCGCGGCGGCGGCGAGCAGACATATTTCGTGCCCTCCATGTTGAGGCCTTCGAGATCCTTCTCGGTCAGCACGAGATATTGCGGACAGGTTTCGCCATAGACCTTCAGCCCGCGCTGTTGCGCCCGGCGAATTTCCTCCATCGCCTCGCGATTGGAGACATGCACGATCATTACCGGAACGTCGACGAGTTCGGCCAGCGAAATGGCGCGATGCGTGGCCTCGCGTTCGACGGGCACCGGACGCGATGTCGCGTGATATTGCGGGGCGGTCTTGCCGGCGCGCTCCAGCCGGTCGGTGAGAAAGCGGATCGCGTCGTAATTCTCCGCATGCACCATGACCAGTGCGCCGGTCTCGCGCGCCACGCTCATAACGTTGAGCATTTCCAGGTCGGAGAGCGCGAGGCCCTCGTAGGTCATGAACACCTTGAACGAGGTGTAGCCGTCATGCACCAGAGCCGGCAATTCCTGGCCGAGAACGGCGTCGGTCGCCTCCGCGATGATCAGATGAAAGGACACGTCGACATGGCATCGGCCGTCGGCCTTGCGATGATAGGCGTCGACCACCTCGCGCAACGATTCCCCCTTCTGTTGCATGGCGAAGGGCAGGACCATGGTGTTGCCGCCGAATGCGGCCGAGCGCGTCGCGGATTCGAAATCGTCGGCCATGACGATACCCGGACCGGACGGCTGCGCGATATGCACGTGACTGTCGATGCCGCCGGGCATGACGAGCCTGCCTGTCGCATCGACGATCTCGCCAGCCTCGCCGAGATTCTCGCCAAGCGCGGCGATCCGGCCGCCGCGGATGCCGATCTCGCAACAAAAAGTGTCGGAGGCGGTGACGACGGTGCCGCCGCGAATGATGGTGTCGAAGGTCATGCCGCAAACCGTGGCGCGAGCCGCACGACCTTCTCTATTCCATGTCTGAACGCCCGGAACAAGCCGCGCCGGATCAGCTTTCGCCGGCGGTGCCGTTGCGGCGCCCGGCCTGTTTGGCGCCCGTCTTGCCCTTGCGGTTGGTACTGGACATGTCCCTTGTATCCTTGCCGGCGCCCGCATTCGCCTGCCGGACCTGCTTGCCGCCCTTCTTTTTCGCCTTGGCAAGCCGTGCGGCAGCCTTCGCTTTGACTCTGGCCTCGCGTTCGGCGGCCTCGGCAATGATACCGCTGATCCGCTGTGACAGCATTACCGACATCTGCGCGGGCTCCCCGGTGCGCGAAAGCCCGGCAACGCCTTCGCAGGGCGCACTGGCGGGCAGATGCGCGGCGAGTTCGATCGGCTTCTGTTCGGTCCAGCTTTCGATCGGATTGCCGGTAATGATTTTCACGTAGTTGCGGGTTTCGTCGGGCAATTTTCCGCGTCGCGCCAGCCATTCCTGGATGCGGCGCGGGCCGGCATTGTAGGCCGCCGCCGCCAGTCCGAGATTGCCGAACTGATCGAGCAATTCGCGCAGGAACCGCGCGGAAGTCTCCACCGAAGCGATCGGATCGAACGGGTTCTCAAGACCGTACATTTCCGCGGTCTTGGGCATGAATTGTGCGACGCCCTGCGCACCGGCGTGACTGACTGCGCGCTGACGAAACCGGCTTTCCTGCCAGATCAGACGCACGAAGAACGAGGGCGGAAGACCGCCGGACTCCGACGCGTCGGCGATCGCCTGACAAACGAGATCGAGCGGTACATCACCGACAAGCTCGTCCGGCAAGGACTTGACCGGCTCCGGAATCGGAAGGCCGCGCAATGCCCGTTCCGCGCGTGCGTGCTCGGGATTGCGTTGCGACATCGTTTCCGGCGGCGGCGATAACGTCGCGCCGGATGCGGTCTCAGGCGCAGTCGCGGGGGCCACCGGATCGGTTGTGCCCGCTGCCGGTACGTCAGGCATGTGTGCAGCCGGACTGCGCTGCGGCAATGCCGCAAGCCTGTCGCTGCGCATGTCGAGGTCGGATCTGGTAACCGACGGTGTGCCGCGACCGGCCACTGCGGGTGCGCGCCGCGGCACGGATCCTGTGGCCTCTGCGGGTGCCGGCGCAGCGTGCCGCGCAGTCCGTTCGTGCGACGGGATATCCCGGGAAACAAAGAAATCGCCGAAATGGCGCTTCGAGTCGTAAGCGAGATAAGGCGGCACGGCTGCCGCCAGGACAAGTGTGACGCCTGCAAGCAATCGCATGCGCAAAATCCCCTCCTGCGCGCGCGACGGTTGCTCTGCGCCGCGCGTGTTTCACCGATGTCGAGCGTGAGGTGTCCCCTCGTGCGAGGGCGGGCTTGTGCTCAGCGATCGGGCCGCTTTTGTGAGGATTTTGCGGCGCGTCAAAGGTCATGTCGCGAAGGGGGAACTGTCGCGGAACGGAGCGCTTGCAAGAACGTTATATCGGCCTTTTCGCGGGCCGCAGACGCGGCGGCGAAAGGTTTCGATACATTTCGTGAATCGCGCCGGTGCCGCGCAGGAATTTTTGCGCTTGCCGCGTAGTCCTGCAGCGCACGCGCTGCGATTTGCAAACCTGAATTCCCGAGCCAGTGATACAGACTTGCCGGGAACGCCTTGCCGGAACCGTATTGTGCGACCGCAAGTGCAGGCGGGCGGCAACCCCTTGCGCGGGAATTGTGGCGCACGTGCGCAGGAACTCTTGGCCGACAGCGTCGCCAACGAAAAGCGGCCATGCTTTCTGCGGCCGCTCGTGCGCCGCCTAGTTCAGCCCGACGCCGCCATAGGGCACGCCGGACAACCGGGCCATTTCATGCTTCCAGGTGGTGAGATCGTCGGTCGAGAACTGGCTGACATGCGAATGGCCGCAGGCGCGCGCCAGGATTTTCATGAGCGCCACAGAACTTTCCAGGAAACGTGCCAATTGCTGCGCCGATCGGTCGATCTTGACGCGGGCATAAAGGTTCGGCTTTTGCGTGGCGATACCCACGGGGCAGTTGTTGGTATGGCAGGCGCGCATGCCGATACAGCCGATCGCCTGCAGCGCCGCATTGGAGATCGCAACCGCGTCGGCACCGAGCGCCAGCGCCTTGGCGAAATCGGCGGGGGTACGCAATCCGCCGGTGATGATCAGCGTCACGTCGCGCCGCCCGCTCTTATCGAGATGGCGTCGTGCGCGGGCAAGCGCCGGAATGGTCGGCACGGAGATATTGTCGCGGAAGAGAAGCGGTGCCGCCCCGGTCCCGCCGCCGCGTCCGTCGAGAATGATGTAATCGCAGCCAATGTCGAGTGCCGCGTCGATATCTTTCTCGATATGCTGGGCCGAAAGCTTGTAGCCGACAGGGATGCCGCCGGTGCGGCTGCGCACTTCGTTTGCGAAGTCGCGAAAATGCGCGGTTTCGGTCCAGTCGGGAAAGCGTGCGGGGGAGACCGCATCTTCGCCCGCCTGCAAGCCGCGCACCTGCGCAATCTTTTCCGAAACCTTGCGACCGGGAAGGTGGCCGCCGGTTCCGGTCTTGGCTGCCTGTCCCCCCTTGAAGTGGAAAGCCTGCACCCGCGCCAGCTTGCTCCATGAAAAGCCGAAACGCGCGGAGGCCAGTTCGTAAAAATAGCGCGCATTCTCCGCCTGCTCCTCGGCGAGCATTCCTCCTTCGCCGGAGCAGATGCCGGTGCCGGCCAGTTCCGCACCACGTGCGAGCGCGATTTTTGCCGGCGCAGACAAAGATCCGAAGCTCATGTCGGAAACCAAAATCGGGATTTGCAGGCGTACCGGCTTCTGCGCGTTCGGGCCGATCGCGACGTCGGTGCCGACCGGCTCTTCGTCGAGCAGCGGCACCCTGTGCAGTTGCGCTGTGACGAACTGAATATCGTCCCATAACGGCAATTCGCCGCGCGGCACGCCCATCGCTTCGACAACGCCGTGATGACCGGTCTTTGCCAGCCCGTCCCTGGCATAGCCCTGGATCAGCTTGACATGCGGCTCGACCGGATCGCCGTGGATGTCGGCATAAAGCCCGAGATAGTCGTCGCGCTTGTAGGGTTGCGGATGCTCCTTCTCCCACGCGGCGATCTCGTCGGCGTCGACGAGAACCTTGCCGTCTTCGATCCAGGCGCCGAATTTCTGCAGCGCCTCCGCATTGTTGTATTCGCTGATGCCGGTATCGATGCGGTAGTCCCAGTGGTGAACGCCGCAGATCAGGTTGTCGCCGTCGACAAAGCCGTCGGCGAGCAGGGCGCCGCGATGATGGCAGCGCCCGAACAGCACCGACACGCGATCCTCGTAGCGGATCACCACAAGATCGACATTGGACACCAACGCGTAAGCCGGAACGCGGTTCTTCAATTGCTGCCAGTCGGCGATCGCAACTTTCTTCATGCAGCCCCCTGCGAAGTCTCGATCAGGGCATGGGAATGTCGCCCATGTCCTTCGGTACCTTGTAGCCCTTCTGCACGGCCGGCCGGTTGGCGATGGCGACATACCAGCGCTTCACGTTCGAATATTTGTTCAAGTCGATGGTTTGCCACTCGAAGCGGGAAATCCACGGCCAGGTGGCGATGTCGGCGATGGAATAGTCGGCGGCGATGAAGTCGCGGCCGGCGAGTCTGCGGTCGAGCACGCCATAAAGACGATGCGCTTCCTTCAGATAGCGCTCTTCGGCATAAGGAGCTTTGCCGGCATTGTATTTGACGAAGTGATGCACCTGGCCGAGCATCGGGCCGATGCCGCCCATCTGCCACATCAGCCATTCGATAACGCGGTAGCGCTTCTCGCCCTCCTTCGGCAGCAGCTTGCCGGTCTTGTCGCCGAGGTAGATGAGGATTGCGCCCGACTCGAACAACGACAGGCCGCTGTCGCGGTCGACAATGGCGGGGATGCGATTGTTCGGCGAAATCTTCAAAAAATCCGGCGCGAACTGTTCGTCCTTGTTGATGTCGATCGCATGCGCGGCATAGGGCAGGCCCAATTCCTCCAGCGCGATTGAAACCTTGCGTCCGTTCGGCGTCGTCCAGGTGTAGAGATCGATCACGCTGTCATCCCCTTGTGTAAGTCCGTGCCGGGCAGAGCCCGGCAACGCATCGCAAAAAGTTGGATGCCCGGGTTGGGCCCGGGCATAAAGTCATTATAGCTCAGCTTCCCCGATAGGTCGCGTAGCTCCAGGGCGTAACCAGCAGCGGCACATGATAATGCCCCTCCGGCTCGGCGATGGAAAAGCGGATCGGGACGATGTCGAAAAAGGCCCGTACGGGATCGATATCGGTATCGGTCCGATGCGCCGCGTCGCGACGGGGGCGGCCAGGCCGTGCGAAATAGCTGCCGATATCGAAGCATAGCTCGTAGGTTCCAACGCGCAGCGGCTGGCCGTCGATCAGCGGCGCATCGGTGCGGCCGTCGGCATTGGTGACTGTCTCCGCAAGCAGCCCGCGCGCGCTGGCGCCGATCTCATAAAGGGCGATGGCAATGCCGGCGGCAGGCCTGCCGGCGACGGTGTCGAGCACATGCGTGGAAAGCCGTCCGTCCGTCTTCGGCTTGCCGGGGCCGTCCACCTTGGCGACGAGGCGCAGGCGCGTGATCAAGCCGATTTCGTGCAGGGCGGCGGCGCGTTCGCTCTCGATATCGTTGGCAAGCCTGCGCTCGAACTGGCGCAGGATCGAGTCGCGCGTATGCCGCCGCACGCAGACGATGAAAGGAAATCCGAATTTCTCCCGGTAGGCGGCATTCAGGCGTGAGAAGCGGACGAATTCCTCCTCGCTCAGCCGGTCGAGGCCGAGGCCGCCCTGTTCGGATTGCGAATCCGCGGTGATGTCGGCGCGGCGGACCTTGGAACCGAGTTCGGGATGCGCCCGGATGAAGGCAAGCTGGACGTCGGCCGGGGCCTGGCGGACAGCCGCCGCCATGGCCTCATGCAGGGCGGCGACCGTGGGATAGGGACGTCCGGCGGCCGCCGCCTCGGCGACCCAGGGGGCATGTTCGAACACCTCGCCCAGCACGGCGACGAATTCGGAAGCCGGAGCGCCGTTGAGGCGATCCAGGGTCGGCGCTGCGCTCATGCCTGCCCTCCGCCCGGGCGCATGGCAGGCGGGCGCGAGTCGGGGGTGTGGCGGTGCGCGGCGGCGGACCCGGATTGCCGGGCGGAATGCCGGGGCGGATGAAAGATCATTGATTTGAAAGGATTATCTGATTTGTTCGGGCCGGCTTGGGGATGCGGGCGGGTTGCGCTAAGGCTCGTTTTCGGGGCCGTTCCGGCGCAGTTTCCGTCAAAGAACCCGCGCCGGCAAATTGAACCTTTGCGTTTCAGGCGCGACCAATTCACGAGCTGGCCGTCCCGATGCAACAGACATCAGACGAGGTGCTGATCCAGAGGATCGCGGGCG
>CAYWCE010000001.1:151736-152120 GCA_964456755.1 uncultured Hyphomicrobiales bacterium | reverse complement strand
CCGGGTTGTAGCCATAGGCGCCGAAGGGCGAGGTGCCGGCGGTGCCGATCCATTTATTGCCGCCCTGATGCCGGCCCTTCTGCTCGGCGAGGCGTTTCTTGAGCGTCTCCATCAGCTTGTCGAGGCCGCCCATCGCCTCGATCTGCGCCTTTTCTTCTTCGGTGAGATATTTCTCGGCGAGCTTCTTCAGCCATTCCTCCGGGATTTCCGCAGTCAGCGCCTCTTCCATCAGGTCGAGGCCCTTGAACACATGCCCGAACACGCGGTCGAACCGGTCGAGATTGCGCTCGTCCTTCACCAGCGCCGCGCGCGAGAGATAATAGAAATCCTCGACGTTCGGCGCGATCGCGTCCTTCTCCAGCGCTTCCACCAGAGTATCCACTT
>CAYWCE010000001.1:0-151726 GCA_964456755.1 uncultured Hyphomicrobiales bacterium | reverse complement strand
GCGCACGTCCTCCCCACACGTCGCGCGCGCCAGATCGCATATGTCACCCACTCGCCGCGCGGCGAGGTCCTTCTGCATCGCCTCCATCAGCGTGAGATATTCGCGCAGCGTCACCGGCACGCCGGCCGATTTCAGCGCGTGGAAGAAGGTGACGAACATGCCGGCAGACTAGTGCGCGGTCCTGCAGCGTCAAGCGCGGCGCGTGCCGCGCGGCCGCGCCTGCCGCCATTGACTTTCTGTTCGGGCAAGCGACCAATATGCGCAAGAATAACGGCCGCAAGGCTGCCGGGGACGGAAATGATCGGGGTCGGACGGATGTCCGCCGCGCTTGCGCTTGCGGCGGGGATGGCGGCGCTGATGGCGCCGGCCCTGTGGAACGGCTTTCCGCTGCTGCAATGGGACACCGGCGGCTATCTGGCGCGCTGGTACGAAGGCTATCTCGTACCGAGCCGCTCCACCGTCTACGGCCTGTTTCTGGTTGCCGGCTGGCCGCTCGATTTCTGGCCGACCGTCGTCGTCCAGTCCGCGCTGACGCTGTGGGTCATCCGTCTCGTCTTGCGCGCCCAGGGCGCCGCCGGGCCGGTATGCCTGCTGGCCGCGATTGCGGCGCTCTGCGTTCTGACCACGCTTCCGTTTCTCACCGGCATCCTGCTGACCGACATTTTCGCCGGCCTGTCGGTGCTGGCAATGCATCTCATCCTGTTCCAGGACCGGATGCTCCGGCGCGCCGAGCGCCACGCGCTTGTGCTGCTTGTGGCTTTTTCCGCTGCAACCCACAGCGCAACCTTCGCCATGCTGGTCGCGCTGGCGATTGCCGCGGCCGCGCTGCGTCTGTTCCGCCTCGTCGTCATGCCCGCCACCGCGCTCCTGCGCGCATGCGCCGCGCTCCTGCTCGGCGCGCTGATGCTGCTCTCGGCCAACTTCGCGCTGTCCGGCCGCCTTGCCTGGACGCCGGGGGGCTATGGCATCCTGTTCGGGCGGATGCTCGAAGACGGCATCGTCAAGCGCTATCTGCGCGAGCATTGTCCGGATCCGCGCCTGCGGCTGTGCGCGCACCAGGATGAAATTCCCGAAAACGCCGATGCGTTTCTTTGGGGCCAGGGCGTGTTCGACCGGCTCGGACGGTTTGACGGGCTGGATGCCGAAATGCGCACCATCGTGCTGGAAAGCGTCAAGGCCTATCCGGGTCTGCAGCTCAAGTCGGCGCTGCTCGACTTCGCCCGTCAGCTGGTACGGGTGGAAAGCGGCGAAGGCGTGCTCAACGTGATCTGGCACACCTACATGATCGTCAGGGAGCGCACGCCGTCGGCGGCACCGGCAATGGATGCCGCACGTCAGCAGCGCGGCGAAATCGGATTCGACACCCTCAATCTGATCCATGTGCCGGTCGCCCTCCTCGGCATAGCTCTGCTTCCGGCGGCGATCTGGTCGGGTTGCCGCGACGGGCATGATCGACGACCGGCGCTGCTCGCGCTTTCGGTCGCAATCGCCATCCTGGCCAATGCCGCGATTTGCGGCATTCTGGCCAATCCGCATCCGCGCTACGGCGCCCGTGTCGCCTGGCTGGCGCCTCTGGCCGTCATGACCTGGCCGCTGCGGCGATTCGCTTCGGCCGGCAGGCCGCTCGCGCATGGCATCCGCATCGGCGGCGCCTGATCCTGCCTGGGAAGACTGTCCATCTGCCGGTCCGGTCCCTAGAATGCGGCCAGCCACTCATATTTCCGCCGCAAGCCCTGTGTTTATCGATCCGATCCAACTGCACCGGTTTCCCATGTCCGCAAACCGCACGGCGGCTGCCGCCATCGTTTCGTCGATTGTCTGGCTGAGTGCCTCTGCGCTCGAGGCGCGCGCGCAAACGCCCGGCGGTGCGTCGGGCGCGGCCCCGGCCGATGAGACCCTGGTCGCGCCGCCCGACAACCTGCGCATCGAATGGGAGGTGAAAAACCGGTTCCGCCTGTTCCGCAGCGAATCCGATTTCCGCCGCCACGTTGCCGCCATGCGCAGCGACGGCGTGCTCGCCGCAGAGCAGAGGCTGGCGCGCGCCAGCGACGGCCATGGCTGGGCGCGCGACATGGTCGACAATCTGTGCACCGACCAGTCCGGGCGCATTCCGGAGACCTGCACCCGCGACGGTCACAAGGAGCATTATCTCGCGCCCGACGACCATCCGGTGGGGGTTGCCGTGGCGGGGTCATTGTGGTCGGGCGCGCTGTGCGAATGGATATTCGACGACGGGACCGGCCCGCTGCGTCAATTCACCCGGCCATGCGCGCAGGAGGCGCGAATGCGCGTGCGCCACGGCGTCACCACGCGCGTCTCCGTCGATGTCGGACTGCCCGACGGTACCGCGCAGCGGCTGACCGGGGAGATCGCCGTGCGCGACGTCCTGATCGCCGGCATGGGCGACTCGATCGCCGCCGGCGAAGGCAATCCCGACAAGCCGGTGGTGCTCGACGACGAAGGTTTCTGCTTCCGCCGTTTTCTCAGCGGCACGACCAGCGAATATTTCCGACCCGGCCGCGCCGGTTTCAAAGGCAGCAAGGCCTGCGACCATGTTCTGGCATCCGCTGCCGGAAATTCCGCTGCCGACTGGGCGCGGCTGAACGCGCGCTGGATGCATGCCGCCTGCCACCGCTCGCTCTACGGCTACCAGCTTCGCACCGCGCTTGCGCTTGCGGTGGAGCAGCCGCACATCGCCGTCACCTTCCTGCCGATTGCCTGTTCCGGCTCCACCATCGATCTCGGGTTCTTCAATTCGCTGCGCGCCCGCGAATGCCCCCCGACCGGCTCCTGCCCCGGCTCGACCGTGCCGCAGATGACGCAATTGCGAGACGCCATGGCGCTGGCCAAGAAACAGCGGCCCGACCGCAATCTCGACCTGATCCTCCTGACCATCGGTGCCAACGACATCTGGTTTGCCGGCCTGGTCGGCGACGTAATCATCGAACCCGGCACCGAACGCACGCTGTTCGAGAAAGGCGGTATGATCACCAGCGTGCCGGAAGCGCAGGCCGTGCTCGACCGCAGCCTTCCCGCCGACTTCGCCCGGGTGCGCGCGGCACTGAAGCCCTATGCCGGCGGCAATCTCTCGCGCGTGGTCTATGTCAGCTACGGCATTCCGACCATGGCCGGACCCGGCGCGGTCTGTCCGGGCGGCCGGGCGGGCTTCGACGTGCATCCCGCATTCAATGTCGACGGCAAACGCCTGCAGCAGGTCACCGAATTCGTGCAGGACAAATTCCTGCCGAAAATGCGCACGCTCGCCACCTGCGATGCGCCCGGCGCCTGCCGCGAACCGCTCACCGACCGCATGATCTTCGTCGACACGCATCAGGCCGATTTCGTCAATCACGGCTTTTGCGCGCGGGCGGCCAGCGATCCGGCCTTCGACCGCGCCTGCTTTTCCGAGAAGGGCGAAAGCTTCGAAGCCGATCCTGCCCGTGCGGCGGACGGACCGCTTCTGTGCAATTACCGGCCGCGCGACTTTCGCGCCTATGCACCCCGCGCACGCTGGATTCGTACCGCCAACGACAGCTATTTCACCGCAATGACCTATCCGGAAGGCATATCGCCGGTGCTCAAGCCGAGCGATCTGCACGACGCAACCTGGGGCGCCACCAGCACCGTCTATGGCGGAGCCGTGCATCCGACGGCCGAAGGTCATGCGGCCATGGCCGACGCGGCGCTGCCGGCCGTGCGCGCCAGGCTGGAACTGTCCGCACCGCCGCCGGTGCGCGCCGAACCGCTGCCGCCGTTGCAGGTGCAGCATCCGCCGGTCCAGGAGCGTCCGCCGCTGGCACGCTGAACGGCGCGTTGGAGCGACCGGTCAGACGTAGAGACCTCACGCCACGCCGAGTTTCTTCTGCAGACTCGTAGAGGACGTCGTGTACTGGAACGTCAGCCGCTTGTCGGGATGCACGTAGCGGTGCGCCTTTTGCGCCATCAGCGCGCCTTCGTGGAAGCCGCACAGGATCAGCTTCAGCTTGCCCGGATAATGGTTGATGTCGCCGATGGCGAAGATGCCGGGCACGCTGGTCTCGAAACTCGCCGTCTCCACCTCGATCAGTTCGTCCCGGTGCAACTTCAGGCCCCAGTCGGCCACCGGCCCGAGCTTCATGGTCAGGCCGAAGAACGGCAACAGCGCGTCGCAGCCGATATCGAAGCTTTCGCCGTCGTTGCCCTTCACCGTTGCCGCCGTGACCTGTCCGTCGGTGCCGGACAGGGCGGTCACCTGGCCCAGCCTGAAATCGATCTTGCCGGCCTGCACAAGCGCCAGCATCTTGTTGACGCTGTCGGGCGCGGCGCGGAATTCCTGCCGGCGGTGCACCAGCGTCAGACGGCCGGCGATCGGCGCGAGGTTGAGCGTCCAGTCGAGCGCGCTGTCGCCTCCGCCCACGATCAGGACGTTCCTGCCGCGGAATGCCTCCATCTGCCGCACCGCATAGAACACCGATTTCGATTCATAGGCTTCGATGCCGGGAATGGGGGGGCGCTTGGGCTGGAACGAACCGCCACCCGCTGCGATAACCACCACCTTGCATTCGAATGTCCGGCCGGTATCGGTCGTCACACGGAACAGCGGGTCGCCGATCTTCTCGATCGTCTGCACCATTTCACCGAAATGAAAGGTCGGGCCGAACGGCCTGATCTGCTCCATCAGCGCCCGGGTCAGTCCGTCGCCGGTCACCACCGGCAATGCCGGAATGTCGTAAATCGGCTTTTCCGGATACAGCTCCGCGCATTGCCCGCCGGGCTTGTCGAGAATGTCGATCAGATGCGCTTTCATGTCGAGCAGACCAAGCTCGAACACCGCGAACAGGCCGCACGGCCCGGCGCCGACGATGACGACATCGGTGTTGATCGGATTGTCTGCCGGCGCTTGCATCCGCGACCTCATCGTCCCTGATAGCTGGGCGTGCGCACGACCAGCCCATCGAGCGCCTCCGTCACCCGGAGCTGGCAGGACAGGCGCGAATTGTCCCTGCAGCCGTAGACGGCATCGAGCTGGTCCTGCTCTTCCAGTGCCGGCGCATCGAGCCGGCCGAGCCAGTCCGGTCCCACATATACATGGCAGGGGGCGCAGGCGCAGCCGCCGCCGCATTCGGCGACGATGCCGGTCACGCCGCCGCGCAGTGCCGCTTCCATCACCGTCTCCCCGTTTTCCGCCGCGACCGTGTGCTGCGTGCCGTCATGCTCGATGAAGGTGATCGTCGGCATCGCTGTTCTGCGCAGGCGGCCGCTTAGGCCTGCCGCTCGGGCGTGCGCACGACGAGACCGTCAAGCGCCTCGGACACCTTGATCTGGCAGGACAGGCGCGAATTCGGCCGCACGTCGAAACCGAAATCGAGCATGTCCTCTTCCATCGGCGAGGGCGCACCGGTCTTTTCGCGCCAGGCCTCCTCGACATAGACGTGGCAGGTAGCGCAGGCGCAGGCGCCGCCGCATTCGGCCTCGATCCCGGGAATGCCATTGCGGATGGCATTTTCCATCACGGTCGAGCCGACCTCGGCATCGACCGTTCGCGCGGTTCCCTGGGCATCGATATAGGTGATCTTCGGCATGGGCGGGCTTGGACGGGAGATGCGGCCGGCCGGCCGCGCCGCACCCTATATAGGGTCGCGCCGGGATGCGCCAGACCGGGCCGGCGCCGGCATGCCGTGCAGGCGCTAATGCGCGCGCAGAATTGCGCCGATAGCGCAACGGGCCTCGGTAACGGCAGCCTCGAGCAGGCGCACCTCCGCGCACAGATCGGATTTCGGGGCAAGCGCCGCGACTTCCAGGGCGGCAGCGCAGCGCGCGACGTCCCAGGCGCCGATGCCGCGTGCGGAGCCCTTCAACGTATGCGCAAAGGCCGCCACGACCGCCGGTCCGGACTGGCCGATCTTCTCCATCAGCATTGCCGCCTGGCGGTCGAACAGCTGCAGCACTTCGCGCTCCAGCGCATGGTCGCCGAGCGTCATACGGAACAAATGTTCGAGATCGACCGGCTGCTGCTCCGGGACCAGTGGCGGGCCCGAAATCTCCGCGATGACGCCTGAACCCAGATCGAACATGCCTCGCTCTCCCGGGGTCTTCGCCCCTTTGCCGCCAGTGTCCGCGGCATCCCCGCCAAAGACCGTTAATGAAACCGGCCCCTGCACGAGCGAACCATGCTTACGGTTAACAAGGTGTTTATTGCGACGGGTCCGGCGTCTGCGGCAGGGCCGCTCCCAGTGCGGTATAGCCCTCCGCGGTCAGCCGGCAGACCAGCCAGTCGGGCTTGATCGGATTGGCCAGCCAGGGCTCCGCCCAGCCATGGGCGATGCAGGATTCGACGGTTTTTCGCGGGACGGCACGGCCGTCGCGGTCGAACAGCGGCAGCTTGCCGCCAGGTTCCGACAGCCCGCGCTCAAGATAGCGCCGCTGCGCCTCGGTCGGCCGCACGGACGCCGCATTGGGCGGCTTTTCCTCACCGGTATCCGGAGGCGGTACGGACCCTCCGGCTCCGCCGTACTCAGGCTTCGTCATGGTCACCAAACCGTTAACGATGACTAAAAAGACCTTAACGGGCCGGTTTTTTTCGCAGTGACGAGCCGGTAGGATAATTCGAAGGCAGAGAAAAATCTGCCCCAATTTTAGCGTTTGGACCCTGCCGAAGGGCGAGCACCCGAGACCCGCGCGCAAGCCGGCCCGGAAATGTCATGCGTTCGGATGGCGGCCCAGTATCGATGTGATGTAACGCGAGGCGGCACCGCAATGGCCAATACACCGAAGAAAGCCAAGGATCCGACCGAAGAAGCGATGTCGGCCATCCAGGAGGCGCTGAAGGTCCGGGACGCCGAGCTGAAAACGGCGCCGGCCCGCGCGGCCAGCCGCGCATCGCGTACGCCGGACCCGGTCGCCGCCCCCGAACCGCAGGCGCGGCCGAGCCAGCGCATTCCCGCCGCCCCTCTGATCGCCGACGACGACCTGTTCGGCGACGTGAACCTGGCCGAGCCGGATAGCCGCCGGCCGGCCAACGACGACCGGACCACCATCGGCCAAATCCTGCAGAGCATGCAGCCGCGCGCCGCACGCGGCGGCTATATCGCAGCGGCGCTCGGCGCGCTGGCCTGGGTCGTGCTCGTCGGCGTGTTCGCTTCGGGAACGCTTCCCAGCCTGCAGAACACCGTCAATCCCGGGCTGACGCTGATTACGCTCGCGGCCGTGTTCCTGCTGCCGCCCGCCTTTTTCTTCGTGCTCGCACACATGATCAACCGTTCGCGCGAAATGCGATTCATTGCGCAGTCGATGGCCGAGGTGGCCATGCGCCTTGCCGAGCCGGAATCCGTCGCACGCGAATCCATCGTCACCGTCGGCCAGGCAGTGCGCCGCGAAGTCGCCGCCATGGGCGACGGCGTGGAGCGCGCGCTCGCCCGCGCCGCCGAACTCGAAACGCTGGTGCAAAACGAGGTCGCCGCGCTCGAGCGTGCCTATAACGACAACGAATTGCGCATCCGCGGCCTGCTCGACGACATCAACCGTCAGCACGATCACCTCGTCGCCTCGGCCGAGCAGATGCGCGACTCGATCAAGGGCGTGCATCTCGATCTGACCCAGGACATGAATTCGGTCAGCGACGTCGTCGCCGCCCAGGTCAACAAGGTTGCCGGCGAGATCACCGCGACCCTGACGGAAAAGGGCGAACACATCACCAATGCGCTGGCGCAGGCCGGCGACCAGATGATCATCTCGCTGAACGAGCGTGGCGGCGACATGCTGCAGCGGCTGGAGACGCTGAGCTACGAGACCTCGACAGCTATCGCACAGGCCAGCGAACAGCTGACCAACAGCATCAATGTGCGCACCGATCATCTGCCGGGCGAATTCGAGGCGCTTGCGGACAGCCTGACGCAAATGATGCAGTTGCGGCTTGCGAACCTGACCAACGATTTTGCGCAGCAATCGGCAACCCTGGTCGAGGACATGGCGCAGCGGACCGAAGAAGTCACCCAGGGCTATGTCGACACGTCAAGCCGGCTGGCCGAGGCCATCGCCCTGCGCGGCGACGAAGTCAACAATACGATCAAGGCGACCGGCGAATCGCTGATTCTCGATCTCAGCTTGCGTGGCGGCGACGTCGTCGAGAAGCTTGACCAAACGGCAGGCAGGATTACCGACGCGCTGATCAGCCGCAGCAACAACGTGATGGATTCGCTCAGCGCCAGCGCCGAGGCCCTCGCCTCCACCGTTGGCCAGCGCGGCGACGCGGTACGCGACATGCTCACCGCCCGCCTGCAGTCTTTCGAGGACATGTTCACGCGCGGCGGCGCCGAGCTTGCCGAGAAGATCGGCAACGACGCGACCACGCTGGGCGCGCTGATCACCAAGAGCCTCGCCGAATTCGACCGGACGGTTAAGACGCATGGCGGCGAGATCGTCGAGCGTCTGGGCGAGCGCACCGACCGGGTCGCGAACGCGATGCGTTCGCACATCGACAATTTCGACAACCGCGTGTCGGCCAAGGTCGACGACATCACCGGCACGCTGGACCTGCGGCTCGGCAAGTTCGAGGAAGCGCTCGACGGCCGCACCGGCGCGCTGACCGAGGCGATGTCGAGCCGCATGGTCGACATCGCCCGCACGCTCGCCGAGGGCGGCAAGGAAGTCATCACCGCGCTCGACCGCCGCATCGAAGACGTCACCGGCACCATCAATGCGCGTGGCACGCGCCTTGCCGAGGTGCTCGGCTCCAAGGTCGAGGAGATCGACCGCACGCTGGGATCGCGCGCCACCGAAGTCGCCAATACCCTCGACGACCGCATCGCCAAGTTCGAGGGGCTGCTGGTCGACCGCGCCGAGAAGTTGAGCGACCAGATCGAGACGCGGACGCGCGCGGCCGCCGAAGCGCTGGAATCGAGCAACGCCTCGATCCGGCAGTCGACGGAGAATCTCGAACGCACGCTGATGACGGTGTCCTCCGGCGTCACCCAGACGCTGAAGCAGAATGCCGCGGAAGTCGAGCGCGCGCTGCTCGGCGTCAGCGCCGAAGTTTCGCGCAGCTTCGTCGGTAAGGCCGACGAGATCGCTTCCGCAGTCACAAGCCGCGCCGAGGAGATGACGCGCATCCTCGATTCCAGCAGCAGCACGCTACTTTCCTCGCTCACCGGCAAGAGCCGGGAATTCACCGAGGAAGTCGGTCGCGCCACCAGCGAGGCCGTTCGCGCAATCGAGGCCAAGGGCTTCGACTTCACCCGCACCATGCTCGACAATTCGAGCGAGCTTGCCCGCCTGATCAACGAGGCGAGCGAATCGGCGGCCGGCCGGGTCAACGAGACGCTGCAGACCCTGCATTCGGATGCTTCCGTCGCCATCGAACGCGCCCAGTCGACCGCCTCCGCCGCGGTCTCGGAAATGTTGGAGACGCACAATCTGCTGCGCTCCGATACCAGTTCGCTGTTCGAGCGCCTGCGCGAGGCCAACCTGTTGCTGCAGGAGGTGATGTCCGGCTCGCAGGACAACCTCACCCGCCTGGAGACGGCGCTGACCGGGCGCGTCGGCGAGTTCACCGTTGCCATGAACGACGTGATCGCGCGAACCGGAGACACCACCAGCCGGGTCGGAGAGCAGATCGGCGCCTTCCAGAATATCACCGGCAAGGTGGTCGAGGATCTGTCGCAGCTCGCGCTGCAATTCGACACACATGGACGCGTCCTGGTGCAGGCGGTGGAACTGATCGACATTTCCAACCGCAGAGCCGACGAATCCGTCAGCGAACGCCGCGCCAATCTCGACCAGATGGTTGCGATGCTCGACATCAAGAGCGAAGAGCTGGACCAGCGGCTCAGGCGCTTCACCGGCCTGCTCGACGAATCGCTTGAGAGCGCCAATAACCGCGCGCGCGAGATCGGCCGTCTGGTCGCCGATGTCAGCGCCCAGGGTACGCAGACGCTGGCCGAGCAGTTCGAACTGGTACGCAACAGCGCCGAGCAGGAACGCAAGCGCACCAAGGATGCGATGCAGAACATCTACGAACAGGCGATGGGCGACACCCATACGATCTTCCGCCAGTCGACCGAGCGTTTCGCCGACGTGCTGCACGGCATCAAGCAGATGGCGATGGAGATGCAGAACGAACTCGACGCCACCCGCGCCGAACTGCGCCGCGGCATCCTGGAAATGCCGCAGGAGACGGCCGAGAGCACCGCACAGATGCGTCGCGTCATCGTCGACCAGATCGAGGCGCTGGCGGAGCTGAACCGCATCGTCGCACGCCATGGCCGCACCATGGATACGAGCGAGCCGCGCCGCGGCGCACAGGAGCCGGCGCTCACCGTCATCGGCGGCGGACGCGCGCCGCGCCCGATGCCGCGCGCCGAGGGCGTCGAGCCGATCGGCCCGATGCGGACCGTGCGACGCGCCGTCGGAGCCGAGTTGCCGCCACCGCCGCCACCGCCCGCTCCCTCGCCGGCGCTTGCGCCCTCGGCCAAGCCGGGCGGAAGCTGGCTGTCCGACCTGCTGCATCGCGCCTCGCGCGAGGAGCCGACCGAGACCCGTGTGGAGGAGCGTCCGGCGCGGGCCGAGGATCGCCCCGGCCGCCACGCCGTCGAATCGATCGACGCGCTTTCGGTCGACATCGCGCGCATGATCGACCACGAGGCCGCCGCCGAGTTGTGGGATCGCTACAATCGCGGCGAGCGAAACATCTTCACCCGCCGCCTCTATACATTGCAGGGACAGCAGGCATTCGACGAAATCCGCAAGCGCTATCGCAGCGACCGCGATTTCAAGCAAACGGTGGACCGCTATATCGGCGAGTTCGAGCGGCTGCTGGAAGATGTGTCCCGCGACGACCGGGGCCAGGTGATGGTGCGCACCTATCTCACCTCCGAGACCGGCAAGGTCTACACCATGCTGGCGCATGCGGCGGGACGGTTCGAATAGGAGCAATCGCGTTCCGGCGTCAAACAAGAAACGGCAGGAACGAAGGGCGCAGCGGACGCTGCGCCCTTTTGCTTTGCGGCCCGCGCGGTTCAGGCCACCAGCTGCAGCGAGGCTTCCTTCACCTTGCGGGCCGAGGCATCGGCCTGGCGCGTCGCCGCCGCGATGTCGTTGAGGTGACTGCTGATATCGGTGACCGCACCCGCTGCCGACTGCATGTTGGAGGACATTTCGCGCGTCACCGCGTTCTGCTCTTCGACCGCCGAGGCAATCATGGTCGAGATTTCGTTGATTTTGGCGATAGTGCCGACGATATCGCCGATTGCCTTCACCGCCTCGGTGCCGCCCTGCTGGACCTCGCCGATCTGGCGGGAAATGTCGTCGGTCGCCTTTGACGTCTGCGTGGCCAGCGCCTTTACCTCGGAGGCAACCACCGCAAAGCCGCGTCCGGCCTCGCCGGCGCGCGCGGCCTCGATCGCCGCGTTCAGCGCCAGCAGATTGGTCTGTGCCGCAATCGTGCTGATCAGGCTGACCACCTCGCCGATGCGGTTGGTGGAGGCGGCAAGCCCGGTCATGATGTCATTGGTATGCGCGCCCTGGCGCACGGCGGCATCGGAGATCGCGCTTGCCTCCGCCACTTGCCGGGCAATCTGCTCGATCGAGGTCGCGAGTTCCTCCGCCCCCGTCGCCACCGCCTGCACATTGGCCGACGTCTTGATCGAAGCCTCTGCAGCGTCGCCCGCCTGTTGCGTCGCCACTTCCACCACACGCGAAATCTCGTTCAAGTCGGAGTCGATCTGTTGCTGGGTCTGCGCGCGGCGGATGCGCTCCCTCACCTGCGCGGTGATGTCAGTGGCGAATTTTACCACCTTGAACGGCCGCCCGTTGAAATCGAGGATCGGATTGTAGGTCGCCTGGATCCAGACTTCCCGGCCGCCCTTGCCAACCCGCTTGTATTCGGCTGCCTGATATTCTCCGCGATTGAGCGATTCCCAGAATCGCTTGTAGTCGTCGTTGAGATCCTTCTGCTCCACAAACAGGCTGTGATGGCGGCCGCGAATTTCTTCGATCGTATAGCCGAGCGCGGCCAGAAAGTTGCCATTGGCGTCGATCACGGTGCCGTCCATGTTGAAGGCAATCACCGCCTGCGACTTGTCGATAGCGCTGATCTGCCCGGCATAGTCCGCGGCCCTGCGCTTCTGCGCGGTGATATCGGCGGCGAACTTGACCACCCTGCGCGGCTTGCCGTCGCGGCCGAGGATCGGGTTGTAGGTTGCCTGAATCCAGACCTCGCGCCCGCCTTTGCCGAAGCGGCGGAATTCGCCGGACTGGAATTCGCCGCGCTTGAGCGCCGCCCAGAAATTCCGGTACTCCGCGCCGTCGCGCTCCTGCGGGTCGACGAACATGGCGTGGTGGCGCCCGCGGATTTCGTCGAGCGTATAGCCGACGGCGGCGAGAAACAGCCGGTTGGCGGTCAGGATCGTTCCGTCCAAGTCGAATTCGATGATCGCCTGGGACTTGTCCAGGGCATCCAGCTTTGCCTGCCGGTCGAGGTCGCGCGAGAACATGTGTTGAAGTCCTGTGCGGGAGTTTTTCCAGCGGAGCACTGACGGCCCCGACAGGCCGGTTCCATGATGGAACCGGCCATGCAACCTAGAAAGGTCATGGTAAACAATTCGCAAAGAATGAATGTAACATGGCTGCGACCGATGTGATCGCGGCAACCGGCCGGTGCGATCACACGAACCGCAATCGGATCGACTCCGGGCGGCCGAAGTCGGGAACGTTTCAGCGTCGTGCCGGAGTTCGGTCGCGGCGTGACGGGTCACATGCCGGCGTTTCGATTGCCTGAAATTCGGTCAGGCCGCACCACGCCGCCTGCACCTGTGCCCGCACTCGCGCGAAACAATCTCGGCGCAACGGCAGGGCGCAATCAGCGACGCTGCTGCGCAGGCGCCGGCCGGTTGGCCGGGCGTCCGCCGCCGAAGATCAGCCGGGTCGGGTTTTCGTCGAAATTGCGCACCGTCTTCTCGATCACGCCGAGCGTCCGTCGTCCTTCGGACACCAGCACGTCGACCCGCTTATCCAGATTCTCGGCGGCATTGCGAATTGCGCGCGCAGCCTCCGGAATGTCGCCCTTGCCGTCCGGCCCGCCGATCATGCCGTCTAGACCGGCGAGAATGCTATCGACCCGGTTCGAATTCTTCGCCAGCGTCTGCGTGAAGGTGTCGAGGCTGGCGACGATATTGTCGACCTTTTCGGAATTGCGCGACAGCGTCTGGGTGAAGGTGTCGATGCCGACGACAATCCCGTCGATCTTGTCGGCGTTGCGCGCCAGCGCCGCAGTGAAAGTCTCGATGCTCTTGATCGAATTCTTCAGGGCGACCTGGTTCTCCGCGATCAGGTTGTCGATGCGGTTCAGCGTGTCGCGCGCGGCCTGCATCATATCCTGCGAGGCGACCCGGTCGGCGGTGAGTACGGGCACCTGGCCGTCCTTGCGCGCAAGCGGCGCGGAGCCGGGCGCACCGCCGGTCAGCGCCAGTGTGGCAATGCCGGTCAGCCCCTGGAATTCGAGTGAGACCCGGGTGTCGGCGCGCACCGGCGTGTTGGCGTCCACGGAGATGGTGACCAGCGATTGCTGCGGATCGGCCGGATCGAGTCCAAGCGCTACGACCTCGCCCACCCTGATACCGTTGAAATTGACCTGGGCGCCGGCGCGCAGGCCGCCGATCGGTCCCTGGAAGACAACCTTGTAATGGCTGCGCGCGGCGACGCCGCCGACGTGATGGAACCAGTAGACAAAGCCGAAGGCGCCGACGATCACCGCCAGCGTAAACAGCCCGATCAGTACGTAATTGGCCCGGGTTTCCATGACGCCACCTCAAACATTGCCGCCGACGCGCGTGCGTTTGCCTCTGAAATAAGCCTTCAGCCAAGGATGCTCAGAGGCGAGCATTGTCGACATCGGCCCGGCGGCAATGACCCTGCCGTCGGCCAGAACCGCAATCCGGTCACAGACCGTGTGCAAGGAGTCCAAGTCGTGGGTTACCATGAAAACGGTCAGGCCCAAAGTGCGTTGTAGCGTCCGGATCAAGATGTCGAAATCGCCGGCGCTGATCGGGTCGAGGCCGGATGTCGGCTCGTCGAGAAAGACGATTTCGGGATCGAGCGCCAGCGCGCGTGCCAGCGCCACGCGCTTGATCATGCCGCCGGAGAGCTGCGAGGGCATCTTGTCGCCGACATCGGGCGGCAAACCGACCATTTCCAGCTTGGCGGCGGCGATCTCGTCCATCAATCGCTGTGACAGACGCAGATATTCGCGCATCGGGAACTGCACGTTCTGTCGCACTGTGAGCGAGGAAAACAGCGCGCCCTGCTGGAACAAGATCCCCCAGTGGCGCTCGACCGTTTCGCGTTCCTCGCGATCGGCATGGGTCAGTTCGTGACCGAACACCTCGATAGTGCCGGCGCGCGGCTGCAGCAGGCCGATAATGGTGCGCAGCAACACCGACTTGCCGGCGCCCGAGGCGCCGACGAAACCCATGATCTCGCCCTTGTGCACGTCGAGATCGATGCCCTTGAGCACGTCGACGCTGCCGAAGCGCACGACGAGATCACGGACCGACAGCGCGATTTTCGGGCTTGCTTCCAGCATCAGATGTCGACCGCAGCAAAGAACATGGCGAATACGCCGTCGAGCACGATCACCAGAAAGATCGATTTGACGACGGACGAGGTCGTTTGCAGGCCGAGCGATTCCGCCGATCCCTTCACCTGCAGCCCCTCCACGCAGGCGACGACGCCGATCACCAGCGCCATGAACGGCGCCTTCAGCATGCCGACGAGAAAATGATCGGTGGAGATCGCCTCGCGCAGCCGCTGCAGGAATACGTCGGGCGTGATCCCGCCATAGAGCCAGGCGACGAGACCTCCGCCATAAAGTGCCGCCATCGAGCCGAGGAAGGTCAGCATCGGCACCGCGATGACCAGCGCGACGATGCGCGGGAGGATCAGGATCGAGACCGGGTCGCGGCCCATGGTCTGCAGCGCGTCGATTTCCTCGCGCATTTTCATCGAGCCGAGTTCGGCGGTATAGGCGCTGCCGGAGCGGCCTGCGACCATGACGCAGACGATCAGCACGCCGACTTCGCGCAGCACGAGGATGCCGACCATGTCGACCACATAAATGTCGGCGCCGAACTTGCGGAAATGAAAAATGCCCTGCTGTGCGAGAATGGCGCCGATCAGGAACGTGATCAGCAGGATGATCGGCACCGCGCGCCAGCCGACCAGATCGACCTGATTGATCATCGAGGTCCAGCGGAAGGTGGTCGGCCTGATCGCCGCGCGCAGGCCCGCCACCGCGACCTGACCGAACATCTGCGCAACCAGCATGAACGAATGGCCGACCTCGGCCATGTTGCGTCCGACCGTCTCCAGCGCGAACAGAAAGGGATTGCCGGCACGCCGCGCGGCGGTGCGTTCGCTGGTCTGCCGCACGGTTTCCACCAGCGTGCGGAACCGCTCGGGCAGGCGCACGACATCGGCCCTCGCCCCGATCTCGCCGGCTTCGCGGACCAGGCGCTCCAGCAGCCAGGCGCCATAGGTATCCAGCCGTTCGATGCCGCCCATGTCGATTTCGACCCGGCGGACGGCCGAGGACGCGGGAGCGGCCGCGCTCACCAGACGCTCGAGCAAAGCGGCATTGTCGGCGGTCCAATGCCCGCCGGCCGCCAGTTCCAGCCGCTCACCGTCAAGCTTACCGGTGAGCAAGGACTCCCCGTTCACCCTACGCCTCCGCCCCGTTGCCTCGGACGGCCTCAAAGTCTGCTCAAATTGCCTGGCGCCTTGAGGAAAACCGCATTTCGGGGCCATACTTAACCACGCGCGGCGCAGTGTCGAGCGCTCATTAACTGTCCGTTAGTCATGGTTAACGGCGCCCCGCTCGCGCTTACCGTTACGATCGAAAGCTGGCCCATTGCCGGATCGTTCGCGATCAGCCGCGGCGCCAAGACGCAGGCCGTGGTGATCGTCGCCACAATCTCCGACGGCGTTCATGCGGGACGCGGCGAATGCGTACCCTATGCACGCTATGACGAAACGCCGGAGCGCGTCGCCGCCGCCATCCAGGCGCTGCGCGCGCCGCTGGCGCGCGGTCTCGACCGCGGCGCCCTGCAGCAGCGCATGCCGGCGGGCGCCGCCCGCAACGCTATCGATTGTGCGCTCTGGGATCTGGAAGCAAGACGCGCGAGACAACCGGTTCACGCGCTGGCCGGTCTGGCTGCGCCGCGCCCGCTTGTCACGGCCTACACCATATCCCTCGACGATGCAGAGGCGATGGCGCAGGCCGCCCGCGCCGCCGCGCACCGCCCGCTGCTGAAAATCAAACTCGGATCTCCCGGCGACGCACAGCGCATCGCAGCCGTCCGCGCCGCCGTTCCCGATGCGGAACTGATCGTCGACGCCAACGAAGGCTGGAACCCGGACACCGTTGCCGGCAATCTCGACGCCTGCGCTCGCGCAGGGGTCTCGCTGGTCGAACAGCCGCTCGCGGCCGGAAACGACGACATGCTTGCATCGATGACGCGGATCGTTCCCGTCTGCGCGGACGAGAGCGTGCATGCGCGCGCCTCGCTCGCCGCGCTGGTCGGCAAGTACGACGCCGTCAATATCAAGCTCGACAAGACCGGCGGCCTGACCGAGGGCCTGGCCATGATTGCGGACGCGCGCCGTCTGGGATTTTCCGTGATGTGCGGCTGCATGGTCGCGACATCGCTGGCAATGGCGCCGGCATTCCTGCTCGCACAGCAGGCCGATGTCGTCGATCTCGACGGGCCGCTGCTGCTCGCACGCGATCGCGACGGCGGATTTCGCTATGAAGGAAGCCGCATGTACCCCACCGATCGCGCGCTTTGGGGCTGACGGTTCCATTTCCACCGCGGCCGGGATTTTCGCTTGGCAGTCGCTCGGGTTTGCCCTTAGCATTTTGTCCGTCAACGCGTGGCACATTTCGGGGAACTGGGGGGAACTGGAGATATGTCCGTCCGCATTGCGACAGCGTGCGCCGGGGCGACGCGCGCGCGCTCTCCGGCATCTGCGCCGCGATCCGTTGCACTGGCAATCGTGTTGACGGCAATGCTGTCGACCGCATCGATGCCTTCACCGGCGTCGGCCGCCGTCAGGATCACGAACGACCGCGGCGGCCAGATCGGGCCCTATCTCGAGCGCCTCTCCCATATCCGCAATTCCGGCCAGAATGTCGTGATCGACGGCCTGTGTCTGTCCGCCTGCACCATGCTGCTCGGCGTCATCCCGCGCGAGCGCATCTGCGTGACGCAGCGCGCGCGGCTCGGATTTCATGCCGCCTGGCATCCGGCCGGCAACGGACGCCGCGTCGTCAGCCAGGCCGGCACCCAGGCGCTGTGGGACATCTATCCGCCCGATGTGCGCCGATGGCTTTCGCGCCGCGGCGGCCTGAAACCTTCCATGGTGTTCCTGCAGGGTCGCGAACTCGCGGCAATGTACGGCCGCTGCCGCTAGAGTACGTCGTGCCGGCGCACGACGCCGGGTGCGGCGAACAAGGCGACGAATCCGCCCGCCGCCGCAGCAAGCGCCATCGCCGCATAGCCGCCGCTGCCGAATGCACCGTAAAGAAGTCCGCTCACGCTCATCCCCAGCGCCAGCGTCGCGCTGAGCGCGACATAGAAATAGCCTTGCACCGTGGCCCCGAAGCGCGCCGGCGCAGCCGCCGCCAGAAAGCCGATCGTGCCCAGATGCGTTGCGCCGAAAGACAGGCCGTGCAGCAATTGCAGGAGCGGCAGGCTCCAGTCCGGCGGGTCGAATGCCATCGCGGTCCAGCGCAGGACGGCGCCGGCAGCCCCGATCAGCAGCAGTGCGACCGGTCCGACTCGTAGCGGAAAGCGTCCCGACCAGGCGAACAGTACGATCTCGGCGACCACGCCGATCGCCCAGAGTGCGCCGATGCTGACGCCGCCGAAGCCGGCCGCCGACCAGGCGATGGCGGAGAAGCCGTAATAGAGCGAATGGCTCGCCTGCACGAGGCTGGCCGCAAGAATGACGCAGACGAAGGCGCGCTGGCTCAGGAAGCCGAGCGCGCTGCCCGCATCCTGCGCCGGCGCGTGCTGCACGGCCAGCTGCGGCAAAGTCATGCCGGCAAGCGCGATGACGAAACAGGCGCCGATCATCAGCAGGATCAGTTGTCCGGCATCGATCAGATCGAGCAGATAGCCGGCGCCGAGATTTGCGGCGACGAATGCCGCCGAACCCCAAAGCCGCACCGGGCCGTAATCGTGCCGCCGTCCCTCCAGGGCGCGCAGCGCATAGGCGTCGGCAAGCGCCATGGTCGGCGCATTCCAGATCGCCATGAAGGCGACTGCGAGCATGATCCCGACAAAGCCGTCGGACAGCGCAATGCCGGCATAGCCGGCAAGCGTCGCCCAGGACATGAGGATCAGCGTACCGCGCAGGGCGTTGTGGCGGTCCGCCAGCCGCGTAATCACCGGCACGGCAAAAAACCGCACCACCATCGGCGCGGCGAGTACCAGCCCGATTTCGCCGGGTCCGAGACCCCGGGCGGCGAGCCAGACCGGGAAGAACGGGGTCTGGATGCCGATCAGGACGAACAAGACTGCGAAGAACAGGCCGAGCCGCGCATTCAGGCCGCGGCCGGGGGCCTCGCTCGTGGATAAGGGGGGCTTTCGCAGCACGGGAACGGTTGCACCTTCATCGCGATCATGCGTCATATGCACATCGAGCGGCGGCGTCACCTATGTCCGAAGAACCCTTTGCCCTCACCATCCATGCCCCCCAGCCGGCGGCCGGGGATTACGACACGATTCATGCCGCGGTGATGGAAACCGCACGCGGGCGCTGGTTCCTGCAGGAATATGCACGGCGCAACCGTAATGCGGACACGCGCGTGCTGCTCGCCGCCATCGAGCGCATCGAGGCCGCCCTGCGCCTGCAGAAAACGACCGCTCCCGCCGCAATCCCGGGCGCCTCCTCCGCCGACCTGCCCCTGCTCGAACTGCGCGACGCGATTATTCTGACCAAGGAAAATCTGTCCTCAATCCAGCCCGACGGCACACAGCGATTCAAGGCCGCCGATTTCGACCGCATCACACAGGCGATCGATGCCGCGGCTGCAGGGATCCGCGCTGCCGGCGAGCGCATGCAGGACATCGCCTGGACGATGCGTGAGCAGGGCGTGCGCGACCGCCGCTGCGAGGAGATCGAAGCGCAGGCGCGCGACATTGCCAAGTATTGCGGACTGCTCGACGACACCGCGGCCGGCGCCAAGGTCGTGGCGGCCCTGCTACGCGAGATCGAGGACCGTATCGACGCGATGCTGGGCGATCCGCGTCGTCCGGCCCGCAGCCCGGAGCGGGCCGCGGACGGAACACACGCATCGGCTCCGCCTGCTGCGACCGCGGCGCCTGTCTTTGCCGCCGCCACGCCCGATCCCGCACCGTTGCCGGCCGACCGCCCGCAAGCCGCGGACGTCGAGCCCGGCCCGGCGGCGCCGACCGCTCCCGCTGCGTCCGCTTTCGCGGCCGAGGGTGCAGGCGGCGTACCCGCGGAGCCCGCCCCTAAACCCGAATCCGATACCGTCGATACGGCCGTCATGCCCGACACCGAAATCGTCGATCTCGACCTGCTGCAACCGCGCGCGCGGCGCGACGAGCCGGACGACGCGCCGCAAGCATCGCCGCCCGAGACGGCGGTCGCCGGGCCGGTGCCGGCTTTGCGCGACGACGCCGGTATGACCGTCGATAGCGGCGACGAGGGATTTTCCGTCATCGTCGGAGCTATGCCGGATTCCGTGCATCGGTCCGGACCGGAAGCGCTGCAACGTGCCGACATTGCGCCCGACACGACGCAGACGACCGAAGTTTTTGCCGCGATTGAAGTCGAGGTTTCTGCGCAGGCAACGGACGGGAGCGCCGCGGAGCCGGTGCCCGACACGGAGGCGACCGCAGCCGCACCGGACGCGGACGACAACTTCTCGTTCGCCGCGGCAATTGGCAGCGCAGACGACGAACCGGATGCGGCGCGCACCATTGCACCGCTATCCGGCGCCGATGCGCCCGAACCCTCGCCCGTTGCCGCCGTTGCGGACGCTCCGGTTGCAGCCGTCGAAGCCGCGTCTGCACCGGCAGAATCGGCCGGGCCGGTCCGCGCTGCGCTGAGCTGGCTCAACAGGCTTGCGCCGCTGGTGCGCGCGCGCCATGGGCAGGAGCCCGAACCTGACCCGACCTTTGAATTCGACGCGCGAACCGAGATCGGACGGCCCGACCGCGAACGGGATCGCGAAGAACCCGAGACCATTGCGGATGCAGCGGATTTTGCGGAGCCAGCCGGGGCGGAGACTGTAACCCGCGTCGCCGCCGCGTTTTCCGAGGAATCCTCGGTCGCCGCGCAGGACGCAGAAATCCCGGCAAGCCGTGCGCATGCCGCGGCGGGCGGCGAAACGGCAGCCGAGCATGACACCGATCCGGACGCCGCGCTGTTTGCCGACAGCGAGCCGGCCGGGCCCGGCCACGCTGCCGATGCGACCGAATCCGTCGATCCGCTCAATCCGTGGCCACGTCCCAGCGTGGACGTAGTGCCGGAGACGGATCGCTCCGCTCCCTCCGCCGAACTGCAATTGGATACGGACACCGGACCGATGTCGGAAATGCGTCCTGACGCGATCGCACCTGCGGCTCGCCTCACCGCCGAAACGCCATCGCCGCCTGAGATGGAGCCCGTCGCGACGCCCGCAACCGCCGAAACACCGGCGGACACCGCCCCGTCTGCCGCCGCAACGCCTGTCGCGTTCCCGCCGGTCGCAGCCCCGGCGCGGGTATTGCCGCGTCCGATCCAGATCGCCAAGCCGAACGATCCGCTGGCGCCGATTGTCGGCCTCAGCGACGAAGAAAAGATCGCGCTGTTCAGCTGAACGGCGATCGGTTCGGCAAAGCTCGGTCCGGCGGCGGCCGGCTCGCGCGCCGCCTGCGAACCCGGTCGTCGCGCAAAAATCCGCTCCGGCCGCCGTCAGCGGCGGATCAGCGTGCAGAACAGGTCCGGATCGATATTGCCGCCGGAGAGGATCGCGACCGCGACCTTGCCCTTGATGTCGAGTTTTCCGGCGAGCATGGCCGCAAGCCCGATCGCGCCGCCCGGCTCGACCACCAGCTTGAGTTCGTGGAAGGCGAAGGCGACCGCACGCCCGACTTCGTCGTCGGTTGCGGTCACACCCTGCCCGATCAGCTTGGCGGTGAGTGCAAAGGTAATCTCGCCCGGCATGTGCGTCATCAGCGAGTCGCAAATCGTGCCGCTCATGCGCGGATTGCGCTCGCGCCGGCCGCTCCGGAACGAGCGGATGGTATCGTCGAAGCCCTCCGGCTCGGCGGCAAAGATGTCGGCGTCCGGCACCATCGACTTCACCGCAAGCGCAATGCCGGCGGCAAGCCCGCCGCCCGAGGCGCCGACCACGACAAGCTCAGGCTTCAATCCGAGCGCGGCGAGATCGTCGACAATCTCCTTGCCGGCAGTGCCCTGCCCCGCAATCACCAGCGGATCGTCATAGGGCGGCACCAGAGTCGCGCCGCGCTCCTGCGCGATACGCCGACCGATCGCCTCGCGGTCCTCGCGATCGCGATCGTAGAGCACCACCTCCGCGCCCTGCGCCGCCGTGCGCTCGCGCTTGAGACGCGGCGCATCGCCCGGCATCACGATTACCGCCGGAAGCCCGAGCAGCCTTGCCGCGGCGGCAACGCCCTGCGCGTGGTTGCCGGAGGAATAGGCGACAACGCCCGCCTTGCGCCTGTCCGCCGGGATGCAGGCGATCTTGTTATAGGCGCCGCGGAACTTGAACGCACCCATGCGCTGGAACGTCTCCGCCTTGAGAAAGACGCGCGCGCCGACGAGATCGTCGAGCACTGGGAAATTCAGCAGCGGCGTGCGCACGGCAACGCCCGCGAGCCGCTCCGCCGCAGCCTCGATGTCGGCAAAGGTCGGGACGATTTTCGCTTCCACGTTCATGGCGGCGGAACCTAGACTTGGCCAGGGGGCGCGGCAAGGCCCGTCCGTCGCAAGCCAGCGCGGATGGTTCTGCATACATATCGTCCGGTCCCCTCGCCTGCGGCAGGGGTGCAGCCGGTCGAACACCGGTCACCCGACGACAAAGCCGGGACGCCGGCACGCGGATGGGAAGGGCGCAGCGTGCGCGCATCCCTCCGACAGTCAGCGCTCACGCCGCGTCCTGCGCCTCCCACAGCGCTTCCAGCCGCCGGCGGAACGCCTTGGGCGGCTCGGCGAACAGGCGCGCGGCGACGCGCGCGGCCGCTTTCACATGTTCGGCCTGCCGGTAGGCGACCAGCGGGATGAGCCGCGAACGCCACGGCGCCAGCAACTGGTGCGGCGCGGTGAATTGCGCGAGGACGGCGAGATCCTGGCAGGCACCGAGCCGGTTGCGCAGGCGCTGCGCCTCGTCCACCCAGATGCGGCCGAGCCGCGGCCAGGCCGGCTCCACCAGTTCCATCTGGTAGCGGTGCTCGATCACGCGGCGGCGCAGTTCATGCAGGTCGTCCGCGCCCGTCGTCTCCCAGTCCTCCGGCAAGGCGCGGCGGGCGCGTCGGTAGGTGGCGGCGAGCCGGTCGGACAAAGCGGCGAAATCGAGCCGGTCAAGCTGCCAGTGCGAGACCTGGTAGGCGGCGGCGGTGACATAGTCGGACAATTGCTGCCGCATCTCCTCGTCCCAGATTTTCGACTGCAATTCGTTTTTCAGCCCCTCCAACCGCGCATGGATGGTGATCAGCGATTGCGGCGCGAGCGTCGGCTCAAGATGCAGGGTGGCGTCGACCGCGTCATGAAAAGCGTCGAGCGCAGACTGGGCGTCGCGCGCGGTGGAGAGCCGGCGCGCCAGCGCGCGCGCATCCTCGCGCAGCGTCTGCCCGGCCTCGCCCAGAAACGGCGCCAGCAGCCGCAGCATCGAGCGCCACCGCTTCATCTCCTTGCGGATGTCGTGCACCGCGACCGGGCCGGGCCGCCCTTCGTCCTCCAGCACGTCATGCGCGTCGCCCAGAAGGTGGCCGGCCATCGCCTTGAGCGCATCGCCGACCGGCTGGCCCGGCTGCAGGACTGGCGGGGACGTCATGCGGCAACCTTCCTTGCCGGCGGCCTGCAGCCGGCCATGCAATCCTTACGTCTCGTCAATAGCCCGGACCGGCCAATTTGATGCCGACAATCCCTGTCACAATCAACCCGAGGCAGCCGATGCGCAGCGCGTCGGCCGGCTCGTTGAACAGAACGATTCCGGCGACCGCCGTGCCGGCGGCGCCTATCCCGGTCCACACCGCGTAAGCGGTGCCGAACGGAATCGTCTTCAACGTCAGCGACATCAAGGCGAAACTTGCAAGAATGGCGAGCACGGTTGCGACGCTCGGCCACAGCCGGGTGAAACCCTCGGAATATTTCAGTCCCAGTGCCCAGCCAATCTCCAGGAGTCCGGCCAGCAGCAATGCCGCCCAGGCCGGGCCCGTTGCGCTCATGCTGCCTGCGGCGCCGCCAGCGCCGGCGGCTCGAGCTGCAGCGGCTCGTCGGTCCAGCGGATGATCTCGAAACGGCCGTCGTGATGCTCGGCGACGGCGCAGCAGCTTTCCACCCAGTCGCCGCAATTGACGTAAGTCACGCCGAGATCGTCGTGGATCGCGGCATGATGGATATGGCCGCAGATGATGCCGTCGGCACGGTGCTTCTTGGCGTCGGCGACCAGCGCCTTCTCGTATTCGCCGATATAGGAGACCGCATTCTTGACCTTCAGCTTGGCCCATTGCGACAGCGACCAGTAGCCGAGCCCCATCACCCGTCGCATGCCGTTGAAAACCCTGTTGGCGGCAATGGCGAGGTCGTAGGCCTTGTCGCCGAGAAGCGCCAGCCAGCGCGCCTGCGTCACCACCAGATCGAAATGGTCGCCATGCACGACCAGATAGCGCCGTCCGTCGGCGCCACGGTGGATCGCATGCTCGACAACTTCGATTCCGCCGAAATGCGTGCCGTAATAGCCGCGCAGGAATTCGTCGTGATTGCCCGGCACATAGACGATGCGCGCGCCCTTGCGGCCCTTGCGCAGGAGCTTCTGCACCACGTCGTTATGCGATTGCGGCCAGTACCAGTTCGCACGCAGCGCCCAGCCGTCGATGATGTCGCCGACCAGATAGATCGTATCGGCCTCGTGGTGGCGCAGAAAATCAAGCAGCTTGTCGGCCTGGCAACCGCGCGCGCCCAGATGCAGGTCGGAGAGGAACAGGGTGCGGAACTGGCGCACCGGCGGCACGGTCATGAGCAAGCGCGTCACCCTCGGCAATGACAGGTCGCGCGCACGCTGCCGGATTCTCATTGCCGTTTAATGACAGGCACATGCCGCCTGACCTTCAGCCGTGTCATCAAGACGTCATCGCATCTCTTTACATTTGCCCGAATGATTCCGATCGTCGTTTGCGCGGCACTGCTGCTGCTCGCGGCAACCGCGCATTTTGCCGGCATTGCCACGGCCCTGCGCCGTTGCCGGCCGCAGCCCGCCCTGCCCTCCCCGCCGCCGCAGGCGCCAGCGGTCACGATCGTGCGCCCGGTCTGCGGACTGGAGAATTTTATCGAGGAAACGCTGCGCTCCTCGTTCCTGCTCGACTATCCGCGCATGGAAATCCTGTTCTGCGTGGCGCGGGAAGACGACCCGGCAGTGCCGCTGGTGCGCCGTCTGATCGCCGATTATCCGTGGATCGACGCGCGGCTGCTTGTCGGCGACGAGCGCATCAGCGCCAATCCGAAGCTCAACAACATGGTCAAGGGCTGGCGCGAGGCGGGGCACGGTCTCGTCGTCTTCGCCGACAGCAACGTGCTGATGCCGCATGACTATGTGCAGCTATTGCTGGTTCGGCTCGATCCGGTCGCCGGCCTCGTCTGCTCGCCGCCGGCGGGATCGCGTCCGGACAATGTGTGGGCGGAACTGGAATGCGCCTTCCTCAACACTTACCAGGCGCGCTGGCAAATGTTCGCCGACGGCCTCGGGCACGGCTTCGCTCAGGGCAAGACCATGCTGTGGCGGCGGGCAGATCTTGAAGCGGCCGGCGGCCTGCGGGCTTTGGCAGCCGAACTGGCCGAAGACGCCGCCGCCACCAAGACGGTGCGCGCGCGCGGACAACGCGTGCGCCTCGTCGACCGGCCGTTCCTGCAGCCGCTCGGCCGGCGCAACCTTGCCGAGGTGTGGAAGCGGCAGGTGCGCTGGGCGCAATTGCGCCGGGCCAGCTTCCCGCTCTGGTTCGTGCCGGAAATCGCGAGCGGCGGGCTGCTGCCGCTTGCGCTCGCGGCCATCCTGATCGCGGCGGCCGGCCTGCCGCCCGCCGGCTTCGTCATCCTGGCGGCGCTGTGGTACGGGGCGGAAATGCTGCTTGCCTCGGCCGCCGGCTGGCCCGCCTCGCTCCGCCTGCTGCCGATGCTGCTGCTGCGCGACCTGATGATCCCGGCAATCTGGTGTGCGGCATGGAGCGACACCGCCTTCGTCTGGCGCGGTAACGTCATGAGCGTCGCCGAGGACAATGCCGCGCCCGCCGGCTAGACAAACAGCAGCACCACCGACAGCGCGACCAGCAAGCCCATGCCGTAGTTGAAGGTCCGCCGGGCGCGCTCGGACTTCAGCAGCATCGAGATCGCGACCCCGAACAGACACCACACCGACAGCGAAGGCAGCGTCAGCCCCGCAAACACGATCACGATCAGCGACAGTTCCGACCACAGGCTGCCGCCCGGCGTAGTGAAGGCGGTCATTACCCCGGCGGCGAAGGTGAGTCCCTTCACATTGACCCATTGAAACAGCGCCGCCTCGACGAAGGTAAGCGGCCGACCGCGCGCCGCCCCGGCGGCGGTGTCGCCCGCGGTCGCGATCCGCCAGGCCAGATACAAGAGATAGATTGCACCGACGACCCGCAGCAGGCGGTGCAGGTCGGGATAGCGGTGGAACACCTGCGACAGCCCGAGCCCGAATGCGATCAAGAGCAGTGCGAAACCGGTCGCGACGCCGAAGATGTGCGGCAGCGAGCGCAAGAAGCCGAAAGCCTGGCCGGACGCCGTCACCATGATGTTGTTGGGTCCGGGCGTCGCCGCGCCCGCCAGCGAAAACATGATCAGGGGGAGCAACGTGTCGGGCATTTCCGATTCCGGCGGAAGGCCGGACTTGACCCGGCGGCGCAACTCTCTCTTATCATGCGCCGGCGCATTCGCAGTCATGCCGCGCGCCGATGGCGGCCATGACAGAATGAGCAGCGCCCGCACGAACGCAGAACGCACGTCCAACGCGAACCCAAAGGTACATCATGGATCTCGGAATTGCCGGCCGCACGGCCATCGTCTGCGCCTCCAGCCGCGGCCTCGGTTTCGGCTGCGCCAAGGCGCTTGCGCAAGCGGGCTGCACCGTCGTGGTCAACGGCCGCGACGAGAAGCGCGTCGGGGAAGCCGCCGGCGAGCTGAAAAAGACCGGCGCGAAAATCGTCCCCGTGGTCGCCGACGTGGCAAAGCCCGAGGGACAGAAAGCCTTGTTCGCCGCCTGCCCGGAGCCCGACATCCTCGTCAACAACAATGCCGGCCCCCCGTTTCGCGCTTTTCGAGAGCTGTCGCGCGAACAGATGCTGGAGGGCGTGATTGCCAACATGGTGGTGGCGATCGAGCTCATTCAGAAAGCGATCGACCCGATGGTGGCGAAGAAATTCGGCCGCATCGTCAACATCACCTCCGGCACGGTGAAAATGCCGCTGCCCGGTCTCGATCTGTCGTCCGGCGCGCGCGCCGGCCTGACCGGCTTTCTCGCCGGCGTCGCGCGCTCGGTCGCGGCCTCCAACGTGACGATCAACTTCCTCCTGCCCGGCACGTTCGACACCGACCGCCTGCGCTCGAATATCGAGACCAATGCCAAGAAGCAGAATATCGCGTTCGAGCAGGCGCGGCAGAACCGCATCAATACCGTGCCGGCGAAACGCTTCGGCACGACCGAGGAATTCGGCGCGGCCTGCGCGTTTCTCTGCTCGGCGCAGGCGGGCTACATCACCGGGCAAAATCTACTGATCGACGGCGGCGTGTTTCCCGGCGCGTTCTGACCGGCTCGCAGGCAAAGGCGAAAGACGAAAAGCGGCGCGCCGTGCCTTACGGCGCGCATTGCTGATAAATCCCGGCGATCGGATTCATCGAGCACATGATGCCGCCCCATTGAAAGCCGGTGCGGCCCTGGTAGCGGACCTGGAACCAGTTGTACCCGTCCCACATCGGTCCGCGCGCGAGAATCGTCAGCTCGTTGCCCTCGCCCGTGCTCGTCACGCGCGCGCTCGACTGCGAAGGTCCCGCACGCATGATGCCGCCGAGCGAACGCCCGGGCATCGGAAAGCGGTCGGCCCCGGCTGCCGGCCGGCGCGGCGCGGACGCGCCGGGAACGGGATCGCAGCGGTCGGTTTCCGGCGCCTGCTGGAAGCCCGCGGGGCACGGATCGTCCGCGCGCTTGGGCCCGACGGGGCGATCGGGGATCGCAGCCTGGGTGTTGCCCGGCCGCGGCACGCAGCGGCCGTTGCGCTGGATGAAGCCCGGCCCGCACGGATCGGCATTGCCGAGTCCCGGCTGGTTCGCCGCCGCGGCCTGCCCGGTAAAGCGGCACGTGTCCTGCCCCCAGTCGGGAATCTCGACCTCGATGCGCGTCTGGTCGGGCGACACCGTCACCGCGTATTCGCCGTTGAGGAAGCGCCAGTCGTTCGGTCCTTCGGAGCGAAACGCCATCGTGCGCCCCTCGATCGGATACACGGCAATCGATCCCGGCCCGGTCACCGTGACGGTCACCGCGCGGCCCTGCTTGCACTGGAAGCTGCGCGTCTGCGCCTGCGCGCCTGCGCTGAATGCGACGAGCCCGGCGAGCGCGAGGGAGCCCGTTGCAGACACAGGCGGGAACGGCAGGCGTAATGCGCACGTCATGAGATTTCCTTTCGCGCAATCGATCTGAAGGAAAGCAATTCAGGCCGGTCAGCCTAGTCGGCGTCCGGTTCCCCCGCAATGCGGCGCGCGCGGACGCGAGCGAATATTTCGGCTCGCGCATGGCAACGCATGGGCCAGGAAAAGCGCATGGACAAAAAACGCCCGCCGGACTTCACTCCGGCGAGCGCTCGCGGTCTCAAGTATCAACCGCTTACTCGTAGACCTTGATCACCTTGCGCGTCTGCGGCTCGACCACAACGCGCTTCTCGTTGACCACGGCGTATCCGTAGGTCTGGTGCTGCGGAATGCGGTGCACGGTCACCGTCTGCGGCAGCGGTTCGCCGACCACGACGCGCTCTTCCACCGCGACGCTCGGCACGCGCTGCTCGTAGACGTAAGTGCGCACTTCCGCCGGCGGCTCCATCGCCGCGCCGACGGTGCCGCCGACCACCGCGCCGACCGCGGCGCCGACCGGCCCGCCGACCACGGCGCCGGTCGCAGCCCCGCCGACGACGCCGGTCGTGGTGGACGCCTGCGCGAACGCGAGCGAGGGGGCCAGCGCGAGCGCGCCGGCGGCGATAAGGGCGTGAATACGCATGTTGCCTCCTCTGCGAAGTATCACCCGCAATAACGTTTTGCGGCGCAGAGCGTTCCGGTTCCGCTATTCGCTTCGTCGGCCGCCTCGCCCTCTCGCAACGCTGGGAGCGTGGCTCGGGCATCGGCGCCGTTGCGCCGGGCCATGGCGCCGCCCCGCTGAGTCATATTGACGCGCCGGTAGCAACCGCCCCGACCGCGCTGCATCGAAATCGACTGCAAAGACTCGTGTTCTGCCACGGCGTCCGCGCGTGCGTGCCGATCGCACGCGGGTGGCGCCCGATTGTCGGTTGCATCGCGATTCCAGCCGACGTTACGGTCGCAATGATTCGCAAGACAGGGAGGGGCTGATGCGGCCATATTTTCTTTCCATAGTATTTGCGTCGATCGTTGCTTCATCCGCGTTCTCAGCCGACAAAGCCGTCTACAAGGCTAAACCGGCAAAGTTCGCGCCGGCGCAAACCTGGACCGGCCCCTATGTCGGCGGGCATCTCGGATACGGCGAGGCCGGCTATCGCGGCATATTCGATTCCAGCGAACTGCCAGCCTTTCCCGAACAGGCCGGGTTTCTCGAACACCTCAATCTTTCCGGTTTTGCCGCCGGCCTGCATGCCGGCTATAATTGGCAAAGCGGCGCTTACGTGTTCGGCATAGAGGGCGACGCGACGCTGACCGACTGGAACGACCATGTCGACGATGCGGCGGGAGGCGGAACCGACGCAATCGAAGGCAAGATCGGATATCTCGCGACGCTGCGCGCGCGGCTCGGGATCGAGCATGCCGGCGGCCTCGCCTATGTCACCGGAGGTCTTGCCGCGAGCAATGCCCGCTACACGGCAATCGACGACGACAGCTTTGCCGCTGGCATATCGTTCAACGATATCGGCTTCGTCTATGGCGGCGGCGTTGAATACCGGATCGGGCGCAACTGGAGCGTTCGCGCCGAAGGGCTCTACTATTCATTTGACGACCACCGCGACACCAGCGCGCTCACCGGCGATTCAGATCCGGGCGACTTCGCGGAGTTCGACGATGCCTGGCTGGTAAGGGGCGGCATTAGCTTTCACTATTGAGGCGGCATTGATAGCGGCGGCAGCCGCAGTATCCGGAAGGCCCCGCCGGCGGCGGGGCCTTTTTCGTCGCGGCATGGGGATGGGCAGGCCGCCCGCAAACCCCTGACGCCTCGCGCTTGCCCCCCTGCCCTTCCCGCCGCATAGTCCCGGCCCTTTTTAAGGAAACACCCAGGCGGGGAGGAAAAACAATGAAGCTGGTCCGCTACGGTCCTGCAGGGCGCGAAAAGCCCGGCATCGTCGACGCCGACGGAAAAATCCGCGACCTGTCGCGCATCGTGCCCGACATTGCGGATGCCGCGCTGACGCCGGCGGGGCTTGCCAAAATCCGCAAGGCCGATATCCGCCGGCTCAAGGTCGTGCCCGGCAAGCCGCGGCTAGGGGCCTGCATCGGCAACGTGCGCAACGTCATCGGCGTCGGACTGAACTACTCCGATCACGCCGCCGAAGCCGGCATGCCGATCCCGAAAGAGCCGATCCTGTTCGCCAAGGTCACGAGCGCGATTTGCGGGCCGAACGACAACACGGTGATTCCGAAAGCCTCCTCGAAACTCGATTACGAAGTCGAGTTGGGCATCGTCATCGGCCAGCGCGCGCGCTATCTGGCGAAAGACAAGGCGATGAATGCGGTCGCCGGCTATTTCTGCGCCAACGACGTGTCCGAGCGCGCGTTCCAGCTCGACCGCTCCGGCGGACAATGGAACAAGGGCAAGGGCTGCGAAACGTTCGGGCCGATCGGGCCGTGGTTCGTCACCAAAGACGAGATCAAGAACCCGCAAAATCTCGACATGTGGCTCGACGTGAACGGCGAGAAACGTCAGCGCGGCAACACGCGCACGATGATTTTCGGCGTCGCGCATATCGTCTGGTACTGCTCGCAGTTTTTCGTGATGCAGCCCGGAGACATCATCATTACCGGTACGCCGCCCGGCGTCGGCATGGGCTACAAGCCGGAGCCGAAATATCTGAAAGCCGGCGACGTGGTCACACTCGGCATTGAGGGCCTGGGCGAGCAGCGGCAGAAAATCGTTCCGCTGAAGACATAGGCGGCGGCAGCGCCGATACGAAACGGGCCGCCCGCAAACGGACGGCCCGGAGCGCGAAACGGAATCGGTTCAGGAGCAGCCTTCAGCGGCACTCCACCGGCGAGGTGAACAGGCCGCGCAGCTGGTAGCAGGGCGTGCCGTCGCGTGCGACATCGCCTGTGCCGGCCGGCGCGGCGGCTGCGGCCGGCGCCGATGCGAACGGCCGCTGCCGGTATTCGGCATAGGCGGCGGCCGCCGCAGGCTGCGGATAGGAAGAGATGGCCGGGGGTGTGGCTTGCGCTGTGAACAGGCCGCGTCGCGGCTCGGCGGCCGGCGCCGGCTGCGGCTGCGGCTGCGCATCCGACATCATCTGCTGCCGGTAGGCGGGATCGACGGTGGGCACCGGCGGCGGGGTCTTGCTGCGCGGCTTTTTCAGCGCCGGCAGCGGTGCCCGCTGCACCGGCTTCACGGCCGGCTCCGGCTCCGCCCGAGAACGGCCCGCACCTTCGGCCGGCTCGCGCACCGTCGGGATGTCGTAGCCGCGGCTCACCCGCCGGCCTGCGGAAACCGGGACGCTACCGGTCGTGTCGCTCAACGCCGCAGTCTGCTTCGACTGCGGCGGCGGCAGGATGCCGGAGGGCGGCACCCCGAAAGTTCCGTCGCCCGCCGGAAGCGGAAGGGCGGTCGCAACGAGGAAAACCGCTGCAAGGGCGGAGGTTCTAAGAGCGCGCATGAAAAAATCCCCTGCGGAAAATCCAAGGGGATTCTTCGGCTTATATGGTTAACGAAAGGTAAGCGCGACCGCCTTTCAGTGCGGAAACGGCGGCGGCTTCGGCGTTCCCCGCTGGGGCCGAATGGACAACCTCCCGAAAGTTCACAGCTAGAGCACCGCTACTTTTCGGGTGTGACAAGCGCAGTTCGCAACGTTCAGCCGCGCGCTTCCAGAATCGCCTTGATCGAGATGCGCGACCATTCCGCCGCACGCGCACCGAAGGCTGCGTAGGAATCGCGGATCCTGCGGCTGAGCGGATCGCGCGCACCGAGTTCGGCAATCACATCCTGCGCCTGCCTGCGCGCGGCGACGACGAGATCGGCCGGAAACGTTCGCAGCTTGACATTGTGCTGCGTCGTCAGCGCGGCGAGCGCCTCGGTGTTGAGCCGCTCCATTTCGGCGAGCGCAAAGTTCGCTTCTACCGCGCAGGCGTGCGCGACGATCGCCTTCAGTTCGACATCGAGCGCGCTCCAGGCCTTCAGCGCGACGACGCATTCGCCGGTGCCGTTCGGCTTGTTGAAGCCCGGGCCGTAATAGAACGGCGCGACGCGGTAGAGCCCGAGTGCGATGTCGGACCCGGGACCGACGAACTCTGCGGCGTCGAGCACGCCTGACTGCAGGCTGGTGAGGATTTCGGCCGGCGGCGTCGTCTGCGGCGTAGCGCCGAGACGGCGCAAGACTTCCCCGCCGAGCCCGAGCGCACGGATTTTCAGGCCGCGCAGGTCGGCAAGTCCGGTCAGCTCGCGCCGGAACCAGCCGCCCATGCACACACCGGTATTGCCGCCCATGAACGGCTTCACCGCGAACGGTGCGTAAAGCTCGTCCCACAAAGCCTGCCCGCCGCCCGCCTCGACCCACGAGACATGCTCATTGGGCGTGAGCCCAAACGGCACCGTGGTGAAGAAGGCCGCCGCCGGCATTTTGCCTTGCCAGTAGAAAGATGCGGTGTGCCCGAGTTCAGCGACGCCGGAGCCGACCGCATCGAGAACTTCGAATGCCGGCACGACCTCCCCGGCCGCGAACACATTGATTTCCAGTCGCCCGCCGGACAGCGTCCGGATGCGCTCGGCGACGCGCTCCGCCGACATTCCCGGTCCCGGCAGCCGCCGCGGCCACGAGGTCACCATACGCCAGCGCCGCGTTGCCGCACGCGCGACATTCGGGGCGGCAACCGCGCCGGCAACGCCCAGTACCGAGCCGGCAAATCTGCGTCGTGAAACGGTCATGGTTCTGCATCCCACCAGCGATGAAAATGATGCACGGGTCCGTGTCCCCGGCCGATATCGAGACGATCCGACGCTGCGATGGCGGCGGTCACATACGCCTTGGCCTCGCGCAGGCTCGCGGTCAGATCGAGCCCCTTTGCCAGCCCGGCGGCGACGGCCGACGACAACGTGCAGCCGGTTCCGTGCGTATTCCGCGTGGCGATGCGTTCGGCTGCAAGCCGGGCAAATGTCGTCGGGGTGACCAGAAGGTCAACGCTTTCCGCACCGCTGCCATGTCCGCCCTTGATCAGAACGGCGCGCGCGCCCATCGCAAGCAGCTTCTCGCCCTGTTCGCGCATTGCGCTTTCCGATTCCGCCACCGTCGTTTCGAGCAAGGCAGCGGCTTCCGGCAGGTTCGGCGTAATCAGCATCGCGCGCGGAATCAGGACATGGCGCAGGACGTCGACTGCTTCCGCCGCCAGCAGCCGGTCCCCCGACGCGGCGACCATCACCGGATCGAGCACAACCCGGTCCTGGCGGTGGCGCGCAAGCCCGGCTGCCACCGTTTCGATGACCGCGGGCTGCGACAGCATTCCGATTTTGACGGCGGAGACCTCGAGATCGGAGAACACCGCATCCATTTGCGCGGCGACAAAATCCGCCGGCACGTCATGGATGGCGGTGACGCCCTGGGTGTTCTGCGCGGTGAGCGCGGCGATGACGGAGGCGCCATAAACGCCGAGCGCCGAGAACGTTTTCAGGTCTGCCTGGATGCCGGCACCGCCGCCGGAATCGGAACCGGCAATGGTCACGGCAATCGGCGTCTTCATGGCGCCCCCCGCATCGCAAGCGCGCGGTCGACCACGGCGCGCAATTCGCGCGCGGCGCGTGCCGGATCTCCGGCAAGCGAAAGCGCGGAAATAACCGCAACGCCATCGGCTCCCGCGGCGACGACCTGCGCGGCATTCGTCGCATCGATCCCCGCGATAGCGCCCACCGGCAGGCGCGGACTGCGCCTTCGGATCGCACCCGCAATCTCGCGCAGGCCGACCGCGCCGATCGGCGGATCGGGGTTGTCCTTGGACATGGTTTCGAACACCCCGCCGATGCAGACGTAATCGAGCAACTCCACGGGCGCAGCGAGCGCCTGCTCAATTGTCTTGATCGAAAGGCCGACGACGGCGCCGGGTCCGAGCAACGCACGCACATCCGCGACGTGCATATCGTCCCATCCGACATGCACGCCGTCGGCGCGCGCAGCGAGAGCGACATCGACCCGATCGTTGACAAGCAACGGCACCGCGTTGCCGACAGCGTCGCGGATCGCGCGCGCCGCCTCGACCATCTGCCGTGTCGAGCCGGACTTGTCGCGGAGCTGCAGCAGCGTCGCGCCGCCCTCGACCAGCTTGCGCGCAAGACTTGCCAGATCGTGTCCGCCGGCGCGCAGCGGATCGATCAAAGCATACAGACGCAGATCGACGCTCATGTCAGCCGCGCCCTTTGCATGATATCGTTTGCCCCCATGGCGTGGATCGCATCGATGAAGTCGGCGGCGAATTGACCGGGGCCGCGCGCACCGGCTCCGGCAATCTCACCGGCGATTCCGAAGATCAGGAGCGCCGACGCGGCCGCCGAAAAAGCGTCCGGTTCAACCGCCAGACAGGCGGCGACCAGCGCCGAAGCCGCGCAGCCCATCGCCGTCACGCGGCCCATCAGGTCATGACCGTTGCCTATGGCGAGCCGGCGCGCGCCGTCAGTGACGAAATCGGCGGCCCCGGTCATGCCGATCACGGTCTTGTGCCGGCTGGCGCAGCGCACGACGCTTTCCGCATCCGCCTGCGTCTGCGCCAGCGCGGCAAATTCGGCGGCATTGAGCCGGACCGCCGCAGGGCCCCGTCCGACAAGACCCCGCGCATAGGCGGCGCGGACCTCCGAAACGTCGATCAGTACCGGATCCAGCACCCAGGGCCGGCCGGGCGCGGAAAACGGCGCGAGTGCGAGATCGACGGCCGCGCGGCGTTCGTCGTCGAAGGTGCCGAGATTGATCAGCAGTGCGTCGGCGCGGGCGGCAAATTCGCCGATTTCCTGCGGCGACGTCGTCATGGAGGGAATGGCGCCGGCCGCCAGCAACACATTGGCGGTGAAGGCCTGCGCAACCGTGTTGGTGATGCAATGAACGCGCGGATGGCGCGCACGCAGCCGTGCGGCGATGTCGGCCGCCAGCGGCGGCAAAGCGCCGGGCCACGATCGATCGGGATTGCGCATCTCAAGCTCCCTCCGCCGGCATGACCCGGATCAGGTTCGATGGGTTGGCGATTTGCCTCTCAGCCCGGCACAGCCGCCGGGCACCCCATGAGATTGCTGCCATATAGGTAGCGCCGCATCGCTGCGGATGCAAGTCGCATGGCCGTGCGGGATTGCGACGCCGGATCGGCGGGCGCTATGGTGCTGCGCCGGGTTGTCGACTCAGGGAATCGTACATGCTGCGATCGGGTTTGCTCGTCGTCTTCTTCACCCTCGCCGCCACCGCTGGCGCGGCCGCGCATACGCAAGGCGACCTCGCCGGCGGATTTGTTTCGGGCTTCGTTCACCCGTTGCTCGGCCCCGATCACGTCGCGGCGATGGTCGCGGTGGGCCTGTGGGGTGCGTTTCTCGGCGCGCCGGCAATCTGGCTGCTGCCGGTGGTATTCCCGCTGGTGATGGCGCTGGGCGGCGTGCTCGGCATTCTCGGAGTTCCGCTGCCGGGCACCGAGTGGGGCATCGCGGTTTCCGCGCTCCTGCTCGGCCTGATGGTGGCGATGGCCGTGCGCGCGCCGCTCGCGCTGGCGGCCGTGCTTGTCGGCGCCTTCGCCGTCTTCCACGGCTATGCGCATGGCGCGGAATTGCCCGAAGGCGGGGATGCCGCGAGCTATTTCGCCGGCTTCGTCATCGCAACCGGACTGCTGCATCTTGCCGGCATCGCCTTCGGGCAGCTTGTGGCCTGGCCAGGCGGCCGTGTCGCCGTGCGCCTTGCCGGCAGCGCGATTGCTGTTGCCGGACTCGTCTTCCTCGGCATGCTGGTATGAGGCGCAGGGCGGCCGCGCTGGCTGCAATTGCCGCGCCCGGTCCCGCCCATGCGCATGCTGCAATCGTGGGCGTCGGCGGTTTCGCCGGCGGCGCGCTGCACCCGCTGCTCGTTCCTTCGCACGCGCTCGCGCTGGCCGCGCTTGCGTTGCTGATCGCGCGCCAGGACCGGACCCTGCCGCCGCTTGCCGCTTTCGCCGCCGGCCTGCTGATTGGGATCCATCTGGTTACGGCCGCGGTCGCAGTCCCCGGTGCGGAGATAGCGGTACTGATGCTGGCGGCAGCCTGCGCGCTGCTGGCAGCGTTCGGACGCGGCCTGCCGCTTGCCGTCACCGTGCCGGTCGCGGCGGCGGCCGGTCTGGCGCTGCTGCTCGATTCGGTGCCTGCGGTCGTCTCGCCGGCCGAAACGCTGAAATCGTTGGCCGGCACGGCATTGTCGGCAAGCGCCGTACTGGCCGGCGCGACCTTCGCCGCCGCCCGCCTGCGCCGCGGCTGGCAAATCTCCGGCCTGCGCATCCTGGGATCGTGGATTGCCGCCAGCGCCATCCTCGCGCTGGTCCTGCGTCTCGTCCGCTAAATCCCGCCCTTGTCAATGCGCGGTCTTTTTGCTGGATTGGCCGGCAGGCGTTGTGGAGGCCTCGCATGATTCCGTTCTTCGTGCAGATTAAGTGCCAGCTCGGCAAATCCTACGAGGTGGCGAACCGGCTCGCCGATGCGGAAATCGCCTCCGAAATCTATTCGACGGCGGGCGAATTCGACCTGCTGTGCAAGTTCTATCTGGAGCAGGGCGTCGACATCGGTCATTTCGTAAACGAAAAGGTGCAGACGATCCCCGGCATCCAGGACACACGCACGATCATCACCTTCAAGGCGTTTTGAGCCCTCACCCGCCGCTCGGAGGCCCTTCGCTCTCGCGCTGACGGCGCAGACCGAGCTGCCGTTCGCGCAGCACCACGAAAATGCCCGCAGCGGCCACGATCGCGGCGCCGACGAAAACCAGCGGCACCGGCACCTCGCCGAACATCACGTATCCGAACAGGAACGCCCACAGCATCATGCTGTAGCTGAACGGCGCCACCAGCGAAGCGGGACCATGCCGGTAGCTTTCGGTCAGCAGCAAATGCGCGATGCCGCCAAGAATGCCAGTGCCGATCAAGGCGGCTAGCTGCGTCGGGTCGGGCGTTTGCCAACCGAGCGGCCAGGTCGCAAGACCGGCCAGCGAGCAGATCAGCGAAAAGTAAAAGACGATGGAGGGCGTCGTCTCGGTATCGGTCAACCGGCGCGTCTGGATCACCGCGCCGGCGTTAAATACGGCGGCGAGAATGGCAAGCATGGCGCCGATCGTTGCCGCCCCGATCACGGGACCGGCAAACCGGCCGAGATCGAGATGCGGCCACAGCATTACCACCACGCCGGCAAATCCGACGACCACCGCCGACCAGCGATACAGGCGCACCTTCTCCTTCAGGAACATCGCGGAAAAGGCGACCGTGATCAGCGGGGCGGAAAACGAGAACGCGGTTGCGTCGACCACCGGCAGCCGCGCCAGCGAAGCGAAATTCAGAAACATCCCGCCGATGCTGAACAGGCCGCGTCCGACATGACCGAACGGCCGCCGGGTGCGCACCGCTAGCAGCAATTCGCGCCGCCAGGCATAAACCACCACCACCGGCAGGATTGCGAAGGCCGAGCGGAAAAACACAACCTGCCCGACCGGCACCTCCTGTCCGACATAGCGCACGAGCGCCGACATCGCCGCAAACAGCGCGGACGATGTGAGCGTCAGCAGGATGGCTTTGGCGACATTCATGCGGAGCGAAGATTGCGGTCGGAACGCGGGCGGGTCCGGCAACGACCGCCCGATCGGCTACCGCTATCACGTCCTGCGCGCAGGCGTCTCCGGACACAGACGATGGTCAGCCATGCGCAGGCCCGTCGGCGCGACTGTCAGCGTTCGGGCTGGCGGCGGGGCGGCCGCGCTGGCCCCTGCACCGGCGCAAGCGACTTCAGGTAGACCGCCATCGCATTGCGGTCGGCCTCAGGCAATTGCGCCGTATTGCGGATCACCGCAGCCATCGATCCGCCGACGGTGTCGCCGTCGGGTATGCTGCCGGTTTCCAGCAGGTAGGCGATGTCGGAGACAGACCAGTCGCCGAGGCGCGCCTGGGTGATGTTCGGCACAAAGCCGTCGCCGGCGGGTTCCGGACCGCCGGCGAAACGCTGCGCCTCGACAACGATCCCCAATGCATTGCGCGGCGAGTGGCATTCGGCGCAATGGCCCGGCCCCTCGACAAGATAGGCGCCGCGGTTCCATGGCGCCGGCCGTGCCGTATCGGCAGCGAATCCCTGCGGCCCAAGCGCCATGAGCTTCCAGCCGCCGATCAGGATTCGCATGTTGAAGGGAAAAGGCACCTCGTGGTCGCGCACGCGTCCCGGTACCGCGGGAAGCGTTTTCATATAGGCAAACAGGTCGCGCAAGTCGGACACGGTCATCCGCCGATAGGAGGGATAGGGGAACGCCGGATAATAGTGACGGCCCTGCGGCGAGGCGCCGTACACCATGGCACTGACGAACATTTCCTCGCTCCAGCCGCCGATACCGTCGTCGCGGTGCTGCGAGACGTTGGGTGCGTAGAACGTGCCGAATCCGGTCTTCAGCCCGAGACCGCCGGCCAGATTACCGCTGTCGGTCTGCCCCGGCATGGCATGGCAGGAGGCGCATCCGCCGGCCAGAAACATGGTGCGGCCGTTGGCGAGGTCGGGCGTATGCGGGCCGAACGTTCCGGGCGGAATGGCAAGCGGGGCGGTCATGAGCCAAAAGGCCGCACCTGCGGCAACGACCGCGATCGCTGCAATCAAGAGAGGCCTGCGCAACATTCCACCCTCCGGATCTGCCGGGCTGTACGGCCGGCCGCGACATGAGCCGCCTGCAACATGAGCCGCCGGCGAGATAAGCCACCCGCGACATGGGCCGCTCCGCGAAAACGGGATAGTCCGAATCTGTGCACGGACGGCGCAGGGCGGCAAGCGGCGCCCTGCGCCGCTCCGGCTAACGGGTCCGGAATTTTTCGTGGCAGGAGCCGCAATTGCCGCCGACCACACTCATCGCCACCTTGAAGTCGTCCAATGACTTTGTCTTGGCGCTGTTGTCCTTGACGTCCTTGATGAACTTGGCAAGCGCCGCATCAAAGCCCGCGCGGTCGGTCCAGATCGCGGCTGCCGCCCTGGTATCTCCGGTTCTGGAGTTTTCGGGAAACAGCGCGCCGAACTTCTCGCCGGTTTCCAGAAAGTTCTTGAATACGCCCTCGGCTGCGGCGGGATCGAACGGTGCCTCCCCGCGCAGCATACGGGTTGCGATCCGCGACTGATCGCCCTGCGCCTTCATCAGCGCCTTGCGGGCTGCAATCGGATCGCTCTGTGCAAAGGCGCCGGTCGCAAGAATCGCGGCCGTGCCGACAGCGATCGTCAGTGTGAAAATGCGTGCAAGCATGAAATCTCCTTGTGGGTCCGGTCGAAGACGCTGCAGGCCGCGGAGCGTCCGGCAGCGATGGATAACCCCGACCGAGTCGGTGATATTCCGCGAATGCGGCAACACTGGCGGCGCGTCACGCCCCCGCTGAGATTGCCGGTCAAAATGTGTCGATGGGCGCGCCGGATGGCGCGGAATATGAAAGCTCACATCGGTCGGCGCAGCCGGCGCCTGCCTTCCTGGATCGCGGCCCAGATTCGCGGAGCGGTCGCCGGCATGTCGAGATCCCGGATGCGGTAGGCGCGCCACAGCGCGTCGAGGATGGCGTTCATGACCGCCGGGCAGGAACCGATCGCGCCCGCCTCCCCCGCGCCCTTGAAGCCGAGCGGATTGTTTCGGCAGGGCACATTGCGCGTCTCGAAGACCATGTCGGGCATGTGGCTTGCACGCGGCATGGCATAGTCCATGAAACTCGCCGTCAGGAGCTGTCCGGACGAGGGATCGTATACGGTCTCCTCCATCAACGCCTGGCCAACCCCCTGCACCGTGCCGCCATGCACCTGGCCGGCGAGCATCAGCGGATTGAGCGTGACGCCGAAATCGTCGACCACCACATAGTTGACGATCGCGACCGCGCCGGTGTCCTCGTCGATCTCGACCTCAGCCACATGCGTGCCGTTCGGATAGGTTGGCGCCGGCGGCGTGAAGGCGTCCGCCGAGGTCAGCTTGTCCTCCGGTGTACCGGGGCGGCCGGCGAGATCGGCAAGCGCGATCGCCCGGTCGGTGCCGGCGACGCGGATGTGGCCGTCATCGAATTCCAGGTCGCGCGGGCTCGCCTCCAGCGCGTCAGCGGCAAGTTCCTTCAGCTTGTCGGCAAGGCCGCGCGCGGCCATCGACACCGAAGCACCGCCCGCGGGGATCGAACTCGATCCCCCGGTGCCGCCGCCGGTGGCGATGCGCGCAGTGTCGCCCTGCACCATGCGGAACCGTTCCGGTCCGATGCCGAGATGCTCCGCGACAAGCTGCGCATAGGAAGTTTCATGCCCCTGGCCCGTCGACTGGGTGCCGATCAGCAACGTGACGGTGCCGTCATTTTCCAGCTTCAGCGTGGCGGTCTCCGGCCCGTTGCCGCCGCAGGCCTCGATATAGGTTGCAAGCCCGATCCCGCGCAGCCTCCCCTCCCGGGCCGCGTCCTGCGCGCGCATGCGGATGCCGTCCCAGTCCGCAATCTCCTGCGCACGCGACATGTGGCCGGCGAATTCGCCGGTGTCGTAAACCTTGCCGGTTGCCGTCCGGTAGGGCATCGCCTCCGGGCGCACGAAATTCCTGCGCCGCAGGTCCGGCGGCTCGACGCCCAGATCGCGGGCGGCGGCATCGACCAGCCGTTCGATCACGTAGGAGGCTTCCGGCCGGCCCGCCCCGCGATAGGCATCGACCGGCACCGTGTTTGTATAGGCCGCGCGCACCCGCAGATAGCAGACGGGAATGTCGTAGACGCCCGGCAGCATGGCCGCGCCGATATAGGGAATATAGGGCGCATAGGTGGACAGATACGCGCCCATATCCGCGATCGTGTCGACCTCAAGCGCGAGGAATTTCATCTGCGCATCGAGCGCCAGCCGCGCCACGGTGACGTTGTCGCGACCCTGCGTGTCGCCGAGAAAATGCTCGGTGCGGTCAGCGACCCATTTTACCGGCCGTCCGGTCGCCTTCGCCGCCAATGCAAGGATTGCGTATTCGCGATACGAAAAGAGCTTGGTGCCGAATCCGCCGCCGACATCGGGAGTGACCACCCGCATCTTTTCGACGGGAATGCCGAGCACGCGCCCGGCAATGACATTGCGGATCGCATGCGGGCCCTGGCTGCCCAGCATGAGAGTGTGGAAATCGGTCGCCGCGTCGTATTCGGCGACGGTGGCACGCGTATCGAGATAGTTGGTTACCAGACGCTGGTTGACGAGCCTGACCTCGCAGACATGCGCGGCCGACGCAAATGCCTTCTCCGTCGCCGCCTGCTCGCCAAACGTGAAGGAGAACGAAAGATTTCCGGGCCGATCCGCCCACACCGCCGGCGCGCCCGGCAAAAGCGCGGCCGGCGCGCCTATCACATGCGGCAACGGATCCCAGTCGACGACAAGCGCCTCCGCCGCGTCGCGCGCCGAGTCCACGGTTTCCGCCGCGACAAAGGCGACGATGTCGCCGACATGCCGCACGACGTCGCGGGCGATGACCGGATAGGGAGGCACATCCATGGTCTGACCGGGAACGCCGACGGTGCACGGCATGGTGCCCAGATGCGCGGTGTCCTCGCCTGTCAGCACCAGCGCGACGCCGGGCAGCGCGCGCGCCGCCGCGGTATCGGCAATACGGAAACGCGCATGCGCGTGCGGGGATCGGACCACAATGCCGTGCAGGTGGCCGGCGGGCGCGTGATCTGCGACATAATGGCCCGCGCCGCGCAGGAGCGGATCGTCCTCCTTGCGCGCGAGAGCCTGGCCGACACCGAATTTCATGAGGTCATCCGGACTGGAGCTACGTCTAGTTGCGGGCCGGCCCGTCCGCCGCCCGCTCCGCCGCCCGGTCGCGGCGGCGAGTCGCCAGCCTGCGGGAGATGACATAGAAAGCCGGCGTGAAGATCAAGCCGAACACGGTGACCCCGATCATGCCGGAAAACACCGCGGTCCCCAGCGTCTGCCGCAGTTCCGCGCCGGCGCCTACCGAGAACGCCATCGGCGACACCCCGAGGATGAAGGCAAGCGAGGTCATCACGATCGGCCGCAGGCGCAACCGCGCCGCCTCGATGGCGGCCTCGGCAACGGAGCGGCCCTGGTCCTCGACCTGCTTGGCGAACTCGACGATCAGGATCGCGTTTTTCGACGCCAGTCCGATCAGCACAATGAACCCGACCTGAGTCAGGATATTGTTGTCCTGTCCGCGCAGGATGACACCGGTAATCGCGGCGACGAGACACATCGGCACGATCAGGATCACGGCAAGCGGCAAAGAAAGGCTTTCGAACTGCGCCGCCAGCACCAGAAACACGAAGATGACCCCGAGCGCGAAAGCGAACATCGCGGTGTTGCCGGCACGCAGCTGCTGAAAGGCGAGCGTCGTCCATTCGTAGGCGAAGCCTTCCGGCAGCGTCTCGGCGGCAAGCCGCTGCATGATCGCGATCGCCTGTCCCTGCGAATAGCCCGGCGCGGCGGCACCGTCGAGTTCGGCGGCGGGATAAATGTTGTAGCGCGGCACCCGATAGGGGCCGGAAATGTCGCGCACGGTCGTGAACGAGCCGATCGGCACCGTCTCGCCGCTGGAATTGCGGACGCGAAGATTGAGCACGTCCTTCGGCTCCAGCCGGTAGGGCCCCTCCGCCTGCGCCTGCACGCGAAAGGTGCGGCCGAACAGGTTGAAGTCGTTCACATAAGCCGAACCGATATTGCTTTGCAGTGCGTTGAACACATCCGGCAGGCTGATCCCGAGCAACTGCGCCTTGGTACGATCGATGTCGAGATAGAGCTGCGGCGTCGATGTTTCGAACAGCGAAAATACCTGCTGGATGCCCGGCGTCTGCGAGGCGCGCCCCATCATCGCGCTGACGACGCCTTGCAGTGCCTCAGACCCGCGTCCGCCGCGGTCCTCGATGATCATGCGGAATCCGCCGGCATTGCCGATGCCCTGCACCGGCGGCGGCTGCACCACGACAATAAACGCTTCTTGAATCTGCCCGAGTGTTCCGAATAGAGAGCCCTGGATGGCGGCCACTGCCTTTTGCGGATCCCTGGCGCGCTCGGCGAACGGCTCGAGCACAAGAAACATGGCGCCGGCATTGGGCGCATTGGTGAAGGTCGCCCCGGAAAAGCCCACGATGTTGATGACGTGGCCGACACCGGGCGTATTGAGCGCGATATCGGCGGCGCGCTTCATCACATCCTCGGTGCGTTTGAGCGAGGCGCCGGGCGGCAATTGCGCGGCCACGATCAGGTAGCCGCGGTCCTGCTGCGGGATGAAGCCTTGCGGCGTGCGCCGGAATTCGTTCAGCCCAAAGGCAAGAATGCCGATATAGACCAGCGCGGTAATGCCGGCGAAACGCACCGCGCGCACCGTGAACCAGCCGTAGCCGCGCCCGAGCCCCTCGAAGCCCTTGTTGAACCCGCCGAAGAATCCGCGGATCGGTTTTTCCCACCAGCGGTCGCGATGGTGCGGGTCGTGAGGCTTGAGCAGATACGCGCACATTGCCGGCGACAGCGTCAGCGAGACGATCAGCGAGATGATGGTCGCTCCTGCAATGGTCAGCGCGAATTGCCGGTAGAACTGCCCGGAAATGCCGGTGATGAAGGCGGATGGGATGAATACCGCGCTCAGCACCAGCGCGATCGCCACCAGCGCCGCGCCGACCTCGTCCATGCTTCTGATCGCGGCTTCGCGGGGCGCGAGCCCGCGCGCGATATTGCGTTCGACATTCTCCACCACGACGATGGCGTCGTCGACCACGATGCCGATTGCGAGCACGAGCCCGAACAGCGACAGGTTGTTCAACGTGAATCCGAACAGGCTCATCACGAAAAAGGTGCCGATCAGCGAGATCGGAATCGCCACAATGGGAATGATCGCGGCGCGCCAGGTCTGCAGGAACAGGATCACCACCAGCACCACCAGGATCACCGCCTCGACGATGGTCCAGATCACCGCCTCGACCGACTCGCGGATGAACTGGGTCGGATCGTAGATGATGGTGTGGGTCACGCCGGGCGGAAACGCCCTGGCGATATCTGTCATCGTGCGGCGGATGTTGGCGCCGGTGGTAAGCGCATTCGAGCCCGGACGCTGGAACACCGCGATTGCGACCGAGGGATCGCGATTGAGATAAGACGCGGAGGAATAATCCTGCGCCGCCAGTTCGACGCGCGCGACGTCCTTCACGCGCACCACCGCGTTCGCAGTCTGCTTGACTACGATATTGCGGAACTCCTCCGGGTCGGAGAGTCGGCCAAGCGTGCGCACGGCGATCTGGAAGGCAAGCTGGTCGGCCAGCGGCGGCTGGTTCAGCACGCCGGAGGCGACCTGCACGTTCTGCCCCTGCAGCGCCGCCGTCACATCCTGCGCGGTAAGGTTGAGCGATTGCAGCCGCGTCGGATCGAGCCAGATCTGCATTGCGTAGTCGCGCGCGCCGAACACGGTAATCGAGCCGACGCCGTCGACGCGCGTCAGCACGTCCTTGATCTGCAGATTGGCGTAGTTGGAAATGAAGAGCTGGTCGCGCGAACGGTCCGGCGAGAACAGGTTCACGACCATGAGGATGTCGGGCGAGCTCTTGGCCACCGTTACGCCGATTTGCTGCACCTGCTGCGGCAGGCGCGGCGTGGCGGTGGAGACACGATTCTGCACCTGCACCTGTGCGGTGTCGAGATTGACGCCGAGATCGAAGGTGACCGAGATCGAGAAACGTCCGTCGGCGGTCGAGTTGGAACCGATATAAAGCATGCCCTCGACGCCGTTGACCTGCTGCTCGATCGGCGCGACGACGGTTTCGGCGACGGTTTCGGCGCTGGCGCCGGGAAACTGCCCGGTGATGGTGATGGTGGGCGGGGCAATTTCCGGATATTGCGCAACCGGCAGGCGGAAGAACGCCACCCCGCCGAGAATGACGAACACGATCGAGACCACCGAGGCGAAGATCGGCCGGTCGATGAAGAAATGGGAAATCTTCATGCCGCTGCCTATTGCTTCGCCGGTCCGGCCGGCGGCGCCTCGCCCCGACGTTGCGCATTGACCTTGATCCCCGGCCGCGCCCGCATCAGGCCGTTGACGATGACGCGGTCGTCCGCTGTAAGCCCTTCCTTCACGACGCGCAGCCCATCATGCAGGGAGCCGAGCGTGACGAATTTCTGCGCTACGCTGTCGTCTGCGCCGACGGCGTATACGAACTTGCGTACCTGTTCGGTGCCGATCGCGCTGTCGGGCACCAGCATGGCCTCGTAGGGAGCCGAAGCCGGCACCTGCACGCGCGCGAACATTCCCGGCGTCAACAGTCCGCCCGGATTGGCGAGCACCGCACGCCCGCGAATCGTGCCGGTCGATCGGTCGATCACATTATCGATGAAATCCATACGGCCGCGATGGACGAAATCCTTCTCGTCGAGCAGCTTCAGCGCCACCGGCACGCCGGCTCCGCGCGTCGCGCTGTCGCCGCCGTTGCGACCGAGCCGCTCGTAGCGCAAGTACGCGCCTTCGTCGAAAGTGAACTCGAAACGGATCGGGTCGCTGGAGACGATGGTGGCGAGCAGGGTCGTAGTCCCGGTTGTGCCGCCGGTAACGAGGTTGCCGGGGGAGACGCGGCGGTCGCCGATGCGGCCGGCTACCGGCGCGCGCAGTTCGGTAAATTGCAGGTCGAGTTCGGCCTGGCGCACCTGCGCCTCGGTCGCCGTTGTCACCGCCTCCGCGGTGCGCTTGGCCTGCAGCCGCTGCTCAAAAGTCTGTTCGGTGATGGTTTTTTCGCGCACGAGCTGCTGCCCGCGCTGCAGGTCGGCTTCGGCATAGGCAAGGTTGGCGCGCGCCTGCGTCAGCATGGCCCGCGCCTGATCGAGCGTATTCTGAAACGGCCGGCGATCGATGGTGAAAAGGAGATCGCCTTCCTTGACGTGTTGCCCGTCGGTGAAGTGCACTTTTTCCAGATAGCCCGAGACGCGCGCGCGCACCTCAACCGAATCGACGGCGACGAAGCGGCCGACATATTCGTCAAAATCGGTAACGGTCTTTTTCACCGGATTGGCGACGGTGACGACCGGAGGCGGCGGCGCTGGTCTTTGCGCCTGGTTCTGGCCGTCGCCGCATGCATTGAGAGCAAGCGCGAGAGCGAGCGCCGCGGCGACGCGCGCCGCAATCGACGGAGATACTTCGAAGAGAGTGTTCATGACGGGGCGCCGGAAATCGTTTCTTGAATAGCACATGAAACAGCACATGGACGCTCAAGCGGGCCGATGGCCCGCCTGCGGCCCCCGCCGGCAGCTTTCCTTAGCTGCGGCCGCCGGATTTGTCCACGCTAGGGGAGATCCCGTCCGTGATCGGGTGGGTGTGCCGGAGCCGCAGCGGGGTTGCGCGCCGGGGTTACAAATCCCCGCAGCCAGTGTCCTCCAAGCAACAGCAACACCAGACTGCCGTAAATTACCGCGCCGAGTGCAATGAGGATGACGAGCGCGATCTCGTGACGCATCACCGGAATTGATGAAACGAACCGTTCGGTCGGACCGAAAGCGAATGCGAGCCCTGCGGCCAGCGCAAGCCCGGCGAGCGCCAGCCGCGGGAGCGAACGCCGCAGCCGGTCGTCGATGGCGATCAGGTCTGCGCGATGCGCCAGCCACAGCACCAGACCGAGATTGACCCAGCCGCCGATTGCGGTGGCCAGGGCAAGGCCGACCTGCGCCAGCGGTCCCATCAGCGCGAGCTTGAACAGGATGTTGACCCCGACCGCGACCAGCGAGGCGATCACCGGGGTCGCCGTGTCCCCGCGGGCAAAAAAGGTCGCAGTCGCGGTGCGGATGAGCACGAAGGGGATCAGCCCGACGGCATAGGCCGCCAGCGTCGCGGCGGCGGCCGCCGCGTCGCCGGCGGTGAAAGCGCCGCGCAGGAACAGCGCGCGCATGATCGGATCCGGCACGACGAGGAAAGCGGCGACGCAGGGAATGCAAAGAAGCAGCGCCAGCTCGACGGCGCGGTTCTGCGCCGACCGCGCGCCGGCCTCGTCCCCGCCGGCGATGCGGCGCGCCATGTCAGGCAGCAGCACCGTGCCGACTGCAATGCCGATGACACCGATGGGAAGCTGGTTGAGACGGTCGGCATAATAAAGCGCCGACAATGCCCCGGCGGCAAGGAAGCTTGCAATCACCGTATCGGCAAACATCGCAAGCTGCACGCCGGCCGAGCCGACCACCGCGGGCCCGAGCGCGCGGAAGAATTTGCGGATGTCGGCGTCAAACTGCGGCCGGGAGAAGCGCGCGAGGATGTTGTTGCGGCGCGCATCCGCCATCAGCAGCAGCACTTCGAGCATGCCGGCGATCAAGACGCCCCAGGCCGCGGCATGGCCGGCGGTGGGGAAGAACACCGCCAGCGCCAGCGCGACGATCATCGACAGATTGAGCAGTACCGGCGCTGCGGCAGCGCTTGCAAAGCGATGCAGCGTGTTGAGCATGCCGCCATAGAGCGTGACGACAGTGATCAGAAGCAGATAGGGAAAGGTGATGCGCGTCAGCTCGACCGCGAGCGGAAAACGTTCTGCATCGTCGCGAAATCCGGGGGCAAGCAGCGCAATCACCGCCGGCATGAATGCGAGCGCAATCGCCAGCAGCGCGACCTGGCTTGCAAACAGCATCGTGAAAATGCGGTCCGCAAACAGGCGCGCCGGATCGGTCCCGCCCCGCTCGCGCACGCGCGCATAGGCCGGCACGAAGGCCGCGTTGAACGCACCTTCGGCGAAGATCGCACGGAAATGGTTTGGCAGCCTGAGTGCGACAAAGAAGGCATCCGCCACCGGCCCCGCGCCGAGAATGGCGGCCAGCACAACGTCGCGTGCAAAGCCGGTGATGCGCGAGACAAGCGTCAGGCCGCCGACGGTAAGAAAGCGTCCGATCATTCGGGTCTCTGCGGGCGGGAAAGGCGGCGCGCGCTCATCTTCGGTGCATGCTGCGTTTGTCGCGTGCCGCGTTATAGCTTGAGTCGGCGTGCAGCGCCTGCGGGAGCGAATTCAACGTGAACGCCAGGACGGCTTTCTCGTGCAGGTACCGCGCATCGCACGAAATCGCCGACCATCTCCGATCCAGGGCGGCGTGACGCGAGGCAGAACGACCTGCGTCCGGGATGACGGTATCGGAGACGTTCCCGCTATCGGCTTCCGGCAGGCCGGCATTGGCAGAGGGCTTGCCCGTCCCGCGCTCCGCACGGCCGGTGCGGCGCCGGGTTTTCAGCGCAGCGCGCCGCGTACCGCCGCGACGATGCGATCCTGCGTCGGTTCGTCGAGATAGGCGTGCATCGGCAGGCTGATCACCTCCTGCGCAAGGCGTTCGGTCACCGGCAATCCGCCCTCGGCCGCGGGGAAATGCCGGTAGGCCACCTGGCGATGCAGCGGAATAGGGTAATAGATCGCCGTGGGGATGCCCTGCGCCTTCAGGTCGTCGGCAAGCCGATCGCGGCGGCCGGGCGCGAGGCGGATCGTGTATTGCGCCCAGACCGAGACACAGCCGTCCGCAACGGCGGGTACCGTCACCGCGTCGGCGAGAGCCTCGCTGTAGCGGCGTGCGATCCGCTCGCGCGCGGAGATCTCATCGGCGAAAATCTTCAGCTTTTCGATCAGGATCGCCGCCTGCACGGTGTCGAGCCGCGCAGTCAGGCCGATGCGAACGTTGTCGTACTTGTCCTTGCCTTGACCGTGCACGCGCAGGCTTTTCAGGATTTCGATCAGCTCCGCATCGTCGGTCAGAATCGCGCCGCCATCGCCGTAGCAGCCGAGCGGCTTGGCCGGGAAAAAGCTGGTGGCCGTCGCGTGTCCAAGCGTTCCGATCTTGCGACCCTTGTAGCTGCCGCCAAAGCCCTGCGCGGCGTCGTCAAGCACGAACAGGCCGTCCGCTGCGGCAATTTCCGCGATCGCGTCATGGTCGGCGGGAAGACCGAACAGATCGACCGGGATGACCGCCTTCGGCTTGAGGCCTTTCGCCTTTGCGGTCGCCAGCGCCTTCTTCAGGCTCGCCGCATCCAAATTGAAGCTGTCGGCGTGCACGTCGGCAAAGACCGGGGTCGCGCCAAGCAGCGCTGCGGCCTCGGCGGTGGCACAGAAGGTGAACGACGGACACAGCACCGCGTCGCCCGGGCCTATCCCCTTGGCCATCAGCGCCAGCACCAATGCGTCGGTGCCGCTCGAACAGGACAACGCGAATCTGGCGCCGCAGAATTGCGCCAGCTGCTGTTCGAATGCGAAGACCTCCGGTCCCATCAGAAACTGGCAATGGCCGAGTACGCGGCCCACCGCTTCGTCGATCGCCTTGCCCAGTCGCCGCCTCTGCGCCCCGACATCGATAAAGGGAATCGGCGCGGGATCTAATCGGGTGTGCTGGTTCATTGCCGTCACTGGTCTGGATTGAATTATCCGGCGGCGCGGCGCGGCCCGCGCTGCGCAAGGATGCCCGACGCCTGCCGGCCTTCCAGGCAGCGCATGGCAATACCGAGGCTCTCGACGCCCTCCTCACCGGTCACCGCCGGAGCGGTTCCGGTGCGGATCGCACGCGCAAATGCCATCAGCTCGGCGCGCAACGGTTCGTCGTGGCCGACGGAGAGATGCCGCATGGAATAGCTGCCGTCGGGCTGAAAGCCGAAACACTCGGTGACCTGCCGGGTGAGCAGATCGCCGATCAGATATTTGCGGCGCGTCGCGACATGCACATTGCGCGCCTTGAACGGGGTCAGCCAGTTGGTGTTGATATGCGCCAGCACACCGGATGCAGTGCGGAATTGCAGGAGCGCGATATCCTCGCGCTCTGCGACCGCGCTGGAAAGCTGCGGCTGCACTTCGGTGATCTCGGAATCGGTAAACCAGCGGATCAGATCGATGTCGTGCACCGCAAGATCGATCACGACGCCGACATTCGACATTCGCGGCGGAAACGGGCCGACGCGGGTGATGGCAATGGAGAGGATGTCCTCGTTCTCGATCGCGTTCTTGATCGCCTGGACCGCCGGATTGAAGCGCTCGACATGCCCGACCATCAGCGTCACGCCGGCGCGCCTGGCGGCGGCAATGATCTCCTGCCCCTCCTCGACGGTGGAGGCGATCGGCTTTTCCACCATCACATGCAGGCCGCGCGCGATGCATTTCAGCGCGATCTCGTGATGCAGATGGGTGGGCGCAGCGACGGTTACCGCCTGCGGATTGAGGTCGAACAGGGCCTCGTAGTCTTCCACGGCCGGACAGCCCAGGACCCGGGTCACCAGTTCGCGCTGCTGCACGCTCGGGTCGGCGACGCCGACAAGCTGGATGTCGGGAAGGCCGGCAAACACGCGGGCATGGTTGGCGCCCATGATGCCCGCGCCGATGACCCCCACGCGCAGAGGCTCTGCGCCGTCCCTCACAGCCCGCACCATGTCCGACGCAACCCCCGAAACCCGCGACTTCTGACCGTACCAACTAGCATGGCCGCCGCCGCCATGGCGACGGGGCCCGGCTTATCCACACGAACACGTTTTTATTCAAAGCGTTACAGGCCCGGCAAGGCTGTGCCGCCGACAGCGTTAACGGCGGCGAAGATCGGGCATTCCCGCTATTCCGCGGCCTTGGCCGGGGGCGCAACGCCAAGCGTCAGGCCCGCCGCCAGCGCATCGTCGCGGAATGCCTTCACCGCATCGAGCGACAGGGCGGCGCCGTCCCTGGTGCCCAGCGCCGGCAGCTTTTTAAGCACATCGGCCGGCGCGGTGATGATGTGGCAGCCCATCCGGTCGGCCTCGATCACATTGTAGACCTCGCGGGTCGATGCCCAGATGATCTCTACATTGGTCGTATTGCGCGCTCGGGCGACCGCATCCTGCATCAGCGGAGCATAGGCGACGCCGAAATCGGCAAGACGGCCGGCGAACACCGACACGCAGGCCGGCGCCCTGCCTGCGAGCGCATCGACCGCCCGCGCGACCTGATCGGCGGTGAAAATCGCGGTCATGTTGATCTTGACGCCGTCTTCCGACAGCGAGCGCACGGCATCGAACAGCATCTCCCCGCGCGTGGTGGACACGGGCAGCTTGACATAGACATTCGCTCCCCAGCCGGCGATCGTGCCCGCCTGCGCCATCATATCGGGGATGTCGTCGGAGAAGACCTCGAAGGAGATATGCCGGTCCGGCACGGCGGCGACGAGATCGCGCGCATAGGCCTCGTAATCGCGCACGCCCGCTTTCTTGAGCAGGGACGGATTGGTGGTGAAACCTGCGATCCAGGCATTCTTCGCCATCTCGACGATCTGCGCCTTGTCGGCGCCGTCGGTGAACAACTTTATCTTCAGATCGGAGAGGGTGACGGTCATCGCTTCGTTCCGTTCGGGTTCGGACCCGCCTGCGATATGGCGTCGGGACGGGCGCTGATTCAAGCAGAAATCGCGGGCGGGCGGCGGCGCCCGAATTCGATTGTCCGGCCGCAAGCGGGCCGATACAAGGCTGCAGCCGGAAGCGGAACCTGTGGAGCGCCGGAGCGATGCAGCGTGTTCTGGTCCTGCTGCTCAAGGCGGCGGTGACCGCCCTCCTGATCTACCTGTCCGTGCACGCCGTCAGTCTCGAGGCCCTGCGCGAGCGTTTTGCCGCCCTGCAATGGGACTGGCTGGGAATCGTGCTGCTGGTGCTGGCCGCCCAGATCGCGCTGCAGGGCGTGCGCTGGCAACAGATCGTGCTGGCGGCAGGGGCCTCGCTTTCGACCGGCGCAAGCCAGCGCATCAGCTATATCGCCGCCTTCTTCAACCAGACCCTGCCCTCGACCATCGGCGGCGATGCCGCGCGCATCTGGCTGCTGGCGCGGGAACACAAGGCCGGCTGGAAGGCGGCGGCCTATTCGGTCTTCGTCGACCGCGCCGTCGGCGTGTTCGTCCTGGCGCTGCTGGTCGTAGCGTTCCTGCCCTGGACGTTCCGGCTGATCGGGGATCCCGTCGCGCGGACCGGAATCGCGCTGATCGGGGCGGCCGGCGTGACCGGCGGTCTCATATTCGCCGCGCTCGGGGCGGGAGCCAATACCTGGCTTGGCCGGCTCTGGCTGACGCGCCACTTCGTTGCCGCCTCCGCGGTCCTGCGCGCCCTGCCGGCGCGGCCCGCCCGCGCGGCCTTCGTGGCGGTCGCCTCAATTCTCATTCATCTTGTCACCGTCTACGTCGCCTGGGCGGGGGCGCGCGCAATCGGCGCACAACTCGATTTCATCGTAGCCATGTGCCTGATGCCGCCGGTCGTGCTGCTGGCGACAATTCCGGTCAGTATTGCCGGTTGGGGTCTGCGCGAAAGCCTGATGATCACCGCATTCAGCTTTGCCGGGCTCGATGCCGGCAACGCGCTGGCGATCTCGCTGATCATGGGGGCGGCCAATTTTGCAGTCGGACTGTGCGGCGGGGCTGTCTGGCTGGCGAGCCGCCCGGCCGGCACACCGCTCGCCGACCTCAAGCCCCTGCCCTACGAGCGGCGGTAATCGTCCTCGATGCGGATGATATCGTCCTCGCCGAGATAGCTTCCGGTCTGCACCTCGATCAGTTCCAGATCGATCTTGCCTGGATTTTCCAGCCGGTGCGGCGTACCGATGGGGATATAGATCGACTCGTTTTCGTGCAGCGTCTTCACCTGCTCGCCGATCGTCACTTTTGCAGTTCCGCGTACGACCACCCAATGCTCGGCGCGATGATTGTGATATTGCAGCGACAGCCGGCCGCCTTTCTTTACCACGATCCGCTTGACCTGATAACGCGCGCCGTTGTCGAGGGACTGGTAATTGCCCCAGGGCCGGTGCACGCGAATGTGGTCGACGGTCACCGCCGGCGCGGTCTCTTTCAGCTTCTGCACAAGCTGCTTCATTTCACCGGTCTTTTCGCGGCCGGCAATCAGCACCGCATCCTCGCTTGCCACCACAACCAGATTGTCGACGCCGAACAGCGCGATCAGCGCCTTATCGGAGGAGACCAGGGAGTTGCGGCTGTCGACGAACACCGCCTGCCCTTTCGCGGCATTGCCCGTAGCGTCGCGCGGCGACAATTCCCACACCGCATGCCAGGAGCCGACATCCGACCAGCCGTAGGAAACCGGCACGACGGCGGCGCACTTCGTCTTCTCCATGACGGCATAGTCGACCGACGTCGCCGTGGCCTTGGCGAAGCTTTCGGCATTTAAAGTGACGAAACCGAGATCGCTGCCGGCATTTTCCACCGCCGCCTGCGCGGCCGCCACGCTCTGCGCATCGAAACCGCGATATTCCTCGAGGAACACGCCGGCGCGAAAAATGAAATTACCGGAATTCCAGAGATAGCCCTGGGCAATGTACTTTTCGGCCGTTGCCGCGTCCGGCTTTTCGACGAAAGTCTCGACTGCAAAAACCTCGCCGCCGATGGAGGGCCCGGGACGGATATAGCCGTATTCGGTCGCGGGCCGGTCGGCGCGCACGCCGAAGGTCACGATGCGACCGCCCGCCGCTGCAGCCGCTGCTTTGCGGCATGCCGCGACAAAGGCGGGCGCGTCGCGAACGACGTGATCTGCGGCAAGCGCCATTACCAGCGGATCGCCGTCGCGACGCGCGGCGAACGCTGCGCCGGATGCAATTGCCGGGCCGGAATCGCGGCGCGCGGGCTCAAGCAGAATGTCGGCGGCGACACCGATCTCTTCCAGCTGCTCGGCGACGATGAACCGGTATTGGGCGTTGGTAATCACGATCGGCCGTCCGAACAAGACCGGATCGGATACCCGCCGCATGGTCTCCTGGAAAGTCGAATGCCCGCCGAGCAGCGTCAGGAACTGCTTCGGCCGCCCCTCGCGCGAGGCCGGCCACAGGCGCGTACCGGCGCCGCCGCACATGATCAGGGGGACGACTTGACCGGTCATGGCGGCAGCAATTCCGGGTCGGCGGGTTGTGCGGATATTCTGCGCATGTCGTCGTCGTCAGGCTGGCGTCTGTGGATGGCGAAGTGCCGATTCTAGCGGCGAACTATTAACGGGACTTATCCGCAGACATCAACTCTGGCCGCCGGCGAGATGACTTTCGCGCTGCTCATGAAATGCAAGAAACCAGTCGACGAACTGACGGATACCGTCTGCAACCGGCGTCTTCGGACTAAATCCGATCTCTCGCATCAGATCATCGACGTCGGCATACGTTTCCGGAACGTCACCCGGCTGCAGTGGAAGCATTTCGCACACCGCCTTGCGGCCGATGGCCTCCTCGAGCAGACGAACGACGTCGCGGATTTCGACCGGCTGGTTGTTGCCAATGTTGTAGATTCTCCAAGGCGCTGCGCTGCTGGCCGGATCGGGCGCCGTACCCGACCAATGCGGATTGGGCGCGGCCGGACGATCGATCAGGCGCACGACCGCGTCCACCACGTCGTCGATGAAGGTGAAATCGCGGCGCATATCGCCAAAGTTAAACAACTTGATCGGGCGCCGATCGAGAATCGAGGCCGCGAATATCCACATCGCCATGTCAGGTCGCCCCCAAGGGCCATATACCGTAAAGAAACGCAGCCCTGTCGCCGCCAACCCGTATAGATGCGAATACGCGTGCGCCATCAGTTCGTTCGCTTTTTTGCTCGCGGCGTACAGGCTGATCGGATGGTCGACGTTGTCGCCGGCGCGAAAGGGAAGCCGCGTGTTAGCGCCGTAGACGGACGAAGAGGACGCATAGAGCAAATGCCGGCATTCGATTCGTCGGCAGCCCTCTAATACATTCATAAATCCCTGAATATTGGCATCGACATATGCATGAGGATCGACCAGCGAATAGCGCACGCCAGCCTGTGCGGCTAAATGCACGACATAGGGCACCCGGAATTCGGTGAACAGATCGACCACTGCCTCGCGCTCGGCGAGGTCTAGCTTAACAAAACGAAATCCAGCATGTTTCTGCAATTCGGCGCGGCGCGCTTCCTTCAGTCGCGGATCGTAATACGGACTTATGTTGTCGACACCGATCACCTTACGGCCCTGCTCCAGCAGCCGGCGAGATACGTGGAATCCGATGAAACCCGCCGCCCCGGTAACAAGAACCTCCTGTATCATAGACGCCATAGCTCGATGCCTTCCGGCCTGCTGGTGCGATCCAGCATCGACTTGATATCGAGCACAATGCCCTTCCCTTCCTTGAGCAATCCGGCCACCAGCGGCCAGCCTCCAGATGTGAATTCGATGTGGCCGACGGCGAGGATGACCGCATCCGCGGCACGCATCGTTTCTACCGGCATCAACATGATTCCGTATTCATGCATAACGTCGTCTGGCTGCGCCAGCGGGTCGTGCACCTGGACTGTAACGCCAGCGTCCTGCAGCTCGCGCACGATATCCACGACCTTCGAATTGCGGGTGTCGGGCACATTTTCCTTGAAAGTAAGTCCGAGGATCGTCACCGTTGCATCGGTACGTCTACACCGGAACAGACGCGCAATGCATTCCTGCGCCACGCGCTGACCGACGCTATCGTTGATCCGGCGACCGGCAAGAATCACTTCCGGATGATAGCCGGCCTTTTCGGCGCGAAACGTGAGGTAATAGGGATCGACGCCAATGCAGTGCCCGCCGACGAGGCCCGGATAAAACGGCAGAAAATTCCATTTCGTCCGGGCAGCGGCGAGGACATCGTTTGTATCGATTTCGAGCCGATGGCAAATGGCCGATAACTCGTTCATGAATGCGATGTTGAGGTCGCGCTGTGTGTTCTCTATAACTTTTGCAGCTTCCGCGACTTTGATCGACGGCGCGCGATGGATGCCGGCGGTAACGACCGAGCCGTAGACATCGGCGATAATATCGAGAGTCCGGGCATCTTGCGCAGACACGACCTTCACGATCGACTCAAAACGGTGTTCGGTGTCACCGGGATTGATCCGCTCCGGCGAATACCCAACGGTGAAATCCTTGCCGGTACGCAGTCCGGATACGCTTTCCAGCACGGGGATGCATTCTTCTTCGACGGCCCCCGGATAGACAGTCGATTCGTAGACTACGATGCCGCCGGGACGCAACACCTGTCCGACCGTCTTCGACGCCGACAGCATCGGCCGAAGGTCCGGTCGGCGCGCATCGTCGATCGGCGTTGGCACGGTGACAATGTAAAAGTCGCAGCCGTGCAGCTTGCCGGCGTCGCTCTCAAACGTCAGGGAGGGCTGTGCCAGCTCGGCCACGGCGACCTCGCGTGTGCGATCGATATGCCCGCGCAATTCACCGATACGCCGTTCGTCGATATCAAAACCGGTCACCGGTACACCGGACCGCGCGAAAGCGACGGCGACCGGCAGACCCACATAGCCTAACCCGATTACAGCAATCTTGCGTCCATGCGGCACGGATCGTCCTTCCGGTTCATGCAGAATATATGTCAGGCCTATGCTATCATTGGATCGCCCGCAGGGGCGTCAGGTCGTAGCAGCCGGTCATAGAGCGCAACGATGTCGCGGCCGATCCGCTCCTCGGAGAATTCCGCCTCCACAAGCTCGCGGCCGGCACGGCCGAACCGGGCACGCAATTGCGCGTCGTCGGCAAGCCGTACAATGGCGCACGCAAGTTCGAACGGAGAATCGGGAGGGACCAGCAGTGCATTGTGATCGTGCCTTGCGATTTCGCGGCAGCCGGGGACATTAGTCGCCACAATCGGTCGTCCGCAAGCAGCAGCTTCCAGAAGCGATTTGGGTAGGCCTTCTCGCCGCGAGGGTAGTACCGCAATGTGAGCGCGTCGCCACACGTCACGAATATCTTCGACTTGACCAAGAAATTCCACCCCAGGCCGCTGCCGCCATTCGGCAATGTCGTTTTCGCCAATGCTGCTCGGATTGGCCGCGTCACGTTCGCCCGCGACTAGCAGGCGACAAGGCTGCCCATGCGCCTGCAACCGATCAAAGGCACCCATCAGCGTCCGCAGACCCTTGTCTTCCAGCAGCCGTCCAACAAATGCGATTGTGATCGGCCCGACTGGCTCGGGCAACGGTCGCAGCTTGTCGATATCGACTCCGGAGCCGGGAACCATGCAGATGCGCCCCGGTGCGATTCCCAGCGCTATCGTCGTCGCGCGGTCGTCGGGATTCTGCACCAGGACCGTCGAGTGGGACGCATTAAACAGCCTCCGGAGCAGTGCCGAGAGTGCCGGACGGACCAGCGCGGCCTTTGCTCTGCGCGAAGTAAATCCGTACCCGAGACCCGCCAGGGCGTTGATCCGCAGAGACGGCAGGCCGATCGCTGCAACCGATCCGACCACGGCGGCCTGCAGGGCAACCTGGTGCACGAGATCGGGTCGGACCCTTTGATAGAGCCGCCGCACTTGATACAAAATCCAGGCCACATCCAGCGGGTTGAAGCTACCACGCTTCCAGTCAAGCGGATGCAGCGTGAAGCCCAGCGCCTCGATCCGTGCGCCGTGTCCATTCAAATGTGTGGCCACATGCACGTCATAACCCGCATTCTGCGCCGCACGCGCCATCGGCAGTCGGTGCGAAAGGAAATACCAGTCCTCCGCTACGAGATACATGATTACCGGCGTAGTACGCGTCATGCTGGAGGGGCCTACATGCGCGTCCTGCGCGCAAACGCAATACCCGAGAGCGTCGCGAAAATCTGTGACAGGGTGTCGGCTCGTGATCTAATGTAACGCACAGCCGGACCGGATACCGGATATCCAGCGACCTTGGTTATGCGACAAGCCTTGCCTGTCGCGTGCCACGGACTACCGACACCGGACGACCCACTCGCCTGCAATCGACACTCCTAAGATCGACACACAATTGCACCTGATCCCGTTGAAAGACCGCGTCGCCTCCCGTTGCATGGCCCTCTTCCTGTTCGCATTGGCGGTCAGGTGCATCTACGTGCTCTCCATCTACGCCTTCATGGGCGATGCCGGATTGATGGGCGCCGATTCGGTCGGATATCTCGCGCTTGGCCACGGCTTCGCCGAAGCCGTACGGCAGAGTTCTGTGCACGGATTTCATTGGCTGGGCCCGAGCCCGGCGCAAATGCCGTTGTTTACCTGGCTGTTGGCGATTCATGTCGCTCTGTGGGACGCCCACGCAGCCCTCGGATTCGTAATGACTCAGACGACGCTCGATGCCGGGACATGCGTTCTGGTATTTTTGATCGCCCGCAGCCTCAGCGAACGATTCGCCGTTCCGGCCGGCATTCTCGCCGCACTCAATCCGACTCAGATCGTCATCGCGGGAATGGTCTACAGCGATACGGCGTTCCTGTTCCTGATGACGCTTTCATTCTATTCCGCAATAAGCTGGTACGAGCGGCCGACGGCACGGCATGCGGTGTGGACCGGTATAATACTCGGTATTGCGGGCCTTGTCCGGGTGACCGCCTTCACCTGGCTGCCAGTGCTGATCGGTGCGTTCATACTGCATGCCTGGCGTCGAGGCCAATTGAACGCCCGGATGCTCTGGCGGCTCTCGCTCATCGCGACGATCGCCGCCATGTTCGCCCTTCCGGTGGTTGCGCGCAATATCGTACTCTTTGAGGCTTATTCGCTCACCCCGCAAGGCGGAGAACATCTGGCACGACATGTCGTGCCTTTCGTGCAGGAGGTTGCCGACGGTACACCGCGCGCCCCGACCGTCGTCGAAATCGACCGACGGCGTCAGGACCGTTTTGGAGACATGCCGGTCAATTACTTCGAACAGTCGCGCCAATACACGCAACTCGGCATTGAGGAACTCGCCCGGCTTGGAGGCTACGCGGTGGTCAAGGCCTGGCTGTTGGGTACGGTTCTCAACATTGCAACACCGGCCGCGATCCTCTCGCCGCCCGTCGCACAGCTTCCGCGGACGGGATTCTTCTACACCGAAGGGCCGTCTATGGTCGAAAAAGTCCGCAATTTCCTGTTCCGATCCGACAACGCCAGCTACGCGATTGTACTGTTTCTCGGCATCGTAGGCGTTGCGGCGGTGAGATTGCTGCAGCTCGGCGGCCTGATTCAAGCCCTGCCACTGCTTATTCGTTGGCCGCCCACGCTCATGTTCGCGGTCTGGATAGGTTATATCCTTGCGATCAGCGGACCAATTGCCTCGCCAAAATACCGCTTGCCGATCGAGCCGCCGCTTATGATCCTTGCCGGTGCGGGCCTGTCCGGTATTTCGCGACGCTTCGATCGCGGGTCGACAAACTTCAAAACCAGTTAGGCGGCCCCTCCTTCTGATAGGCAATGTCGGCTTCGACCATGATCTTGACCAACTCGTCGAAGTCGGTGCGCGGCACCCATCCCAGCTTCTCTCTCGCTTTACTCGCGTCTCCCATCAGAATATCGACTTCGGTAGGACGCAGATAGCGCGGGTCAAATTCTACATAATCGTCCCATTTCAGCCCGACCAGGCCAAACGCCCGATCGAGAAAATCGCGCACGCTGTAGCTCTTGCCGGTCGCCACGACATAATCGTCCGGCTCGTCCTGCTGTAGCATCATCCACATCGCCTCGACATAGTCCCTAGCATAGCCCCAGTCGCGGCGGGCATCGAGATTGCCGAGATAGATTTTCCGATCCTTGCCTACGAGTATGCGGGCAAGTCCGCGCGTGATCTTGCGTGTCACAAATGTCTCGCCACGCCGGGGGCTCTCATGGTTGAACAGAATTCCGTTCGAGGCATGCATGTTGTAGGCTTCGCGATAATTGACGACCTGGTAATAAGCGAAGGCCTTGGCGCATGCGTACGGACTGCGCGGATGAAACGGCGTGGTCTCACGCTGCGGCGTTTCGTGTACTTTTCCGAATATCTCCGAACTCGATGCCTGATAGAAACGAACGCTCTGGATGCCACCGACATTGCGGATGGCTTCAAGAAAGCGCAACGTTCCCATGCCGGCAATGTCGGCGGTGTACACCGGCTCCTCGAACGAGATGCGAACATGACTTTGCGCGCCGAGATTATACACCTCGTGCGGCTCAATCATCTCGATCAGCTTTTCCAACCGGCTGCCATCGGCGAGGTCGCCGTAGTGCAGGTGAAAGCGCCGGTTTTCGTCGTGCAAATCCTGAAAGATCGACATGATGCGGCCGGTATTGAAGGAAGAGGATCGCCGTATGATCCCATGCACTTCATAGCCTTTTTCAAGCAAGAATTCGGCCAGATACGACCCGTCCTGCCCGGTTACGCCCGAAATCAACGCTCGCTTCATTGCCTGAGCTCCTCACGCAGTTCCTTGCCCGGGCGATAGAAGAGAAAATCGCGCAAAATGAGCAGGCTAATTTCCATTCCGGTCTTGAACGGCTTCATCTTTCGCGTGCCGCCGATCCGTTTCGGTTCGTCGGCACCGATGTCGGCAACCCGCAGGCCGGCGCGCGCAGCACGCATGCAGCTTTGCGCAGGCCAGCTCAAGCCAGGCGTATCCATCTCCAGGCGCAGCATTTTTCGCCGCCGATAGGCGCGAAAGCCGGTGAGGAGATCGGTAAAGCTGGTCCAAAAAAGAACGTTGACTATGGTGGTGAACATCCAGTTGCCAAAGCCGGTGACGACGTCATCGTCGTCACTTCTGGCGCCATCCGCATATCGCGAGGCGATCACGAGGTCGAAACCTTCCCGCATTTTGTCGATCACACGCGGTATGTCTTCAGGCCGGGAGTTTCCGTCCGGCATGAATTCCACGACGATATCTCCACTGGCCGCATGCATGCCCTCAAGCATGCCCTGACCAAATCCGCGTCCGGACTGCGAATGCACAGAAAATCCGTGACGCCTCATGAATTCGACGGTCCCATCGGTCGATCCGCCGTCGATACAGATGAATTCATCCGCCCATTCCTTGCGGATTTGCGGCACGATGATGCTGACTGCCTCAATTTCGTTAAGTGTCGGCAGCAGTAAAGTTACTTTTTCTCTGTCGTTCACGTCTTGGTCGCTTCCAAATTGTTGACATACCACTCATAGGCGCGTTTCAATCCCTCGGAAATGCCGATTTGAGCGCGCCAGCCGAATCCGGCCGCGCGCGAGACATCCATCAATTTGCGCGGCATGCCGTCGGGTTTTGCCGGATTGAACACGATCTCCCCCTCAAAGCCAACAATCTGTCCGATCAGCCCGGCAAGTTCGCGAATGAGGATATCTTGTCCTAGTCCGACATTGACGAATGTATCGACGTCCTTCGCCTCGACACGCTGCATGAAGTGCAGCAATGCACCGGCAAGATCGTCGACATAGAGGAGCTCCCGCCGGCTTGCACCAGTGCCCCAGACCTCGACCGAAGGCACTCCGTGCGTCTTCGCATGATGCATCTTGTAGATCAGCGCGGAAACAGCATGTGAGCGCACCGGTTCGTAGTGGTCGCCCGGCCCGTAGAGATTACATGGCATCAAGGTGACAAAGTTGGTGCCGTATTGCCTGTTGCTGTATTCGATGAGCTTCATCGTCGCAATTTTGGCGATAGCGTAACCTTCATTAGTCGGTTCGAGCGGACCTGTGAGAAGGTAATCCTCGCGCATCGGCTGTGGACAGTCGCGTGGATAGGCGCAGGAACTGCTGAGATAGACCAATTTTCCGGCACAAGCCTCTCGTGCCGCATGAACGACATTCATTCCAATCGCCGCATTTTCGTGCAGGAACTCCACCGGCGCGGCAATACTTGCCCCGATCCCGCCAATGTGGCCCGCAAGGTGAAAAACGCAGTCGAAATGCCCTGTGGCGAACATCCGGCGTGCTGCGGCCGGATCGCGCAAATCGAACTCATGCGAACGGGGCGCGATGACATTCTTATAGCCTTTGTCGTTCAGCAATCGACGCAGCGCGCTGCCGACCATGCCACTGCCGCCGGTAACGAGAATGCGACTGGCCGCGTTCAGATTGCCAGATCCGGGAACCATACCGTCACAATGCCTGCAAAACAGATACGATGCGCTCGGCCGCATCGCCTTCGCCATAAGGCGAACCGGTACGGCCTTTGCTGCCCAGAACCTCCCGCGCAACATCCGCCAGCCGCTCAACTTGCGACGGCGGCAGTAATGTATTCCAGCCCAGTTCGACGAGTTCGGTCCACTCGGTTTCGTTGCGCAACGTGATGCACGGCACACCGTGGAAGAAGGCTTCCTTTTGGACTCCGCCTGAATCGGTAACCACAAGAGATGCGTGACGCTCCAGCATCATCATGTCGAAATAGCCGACAGGTTCGCACATACGGCCACCGCTTCGTGAAAACGACGAAGACACGTCTTCGGAAATCTGGGCGCGGGTACGCGGGTGCACGGGAAAGACCACCGGAAGCACGCGAGCGAGCGCTGCAAGGCCCGACAGGAGCGCGGCGACGTCCGCCGCGGTGGCGGTGTTCTCCGCACGATGGACGGTAGCTAGTGCATAGGGGCCTGTCAGTCCGAGCACACGCAGCACATCGCTCGACTTTTCGGCCTGTTCCGAAAAAATCCGTACCGCATCGAACATGACGTCGCCTACGAAGTGGATGTTGCCTTCCGCCATCCCTTCCCGGCGCAGATTGTCCACCGCAGTGCGGCTTGCAGCAAATAGCTGGGTTGAGAGATGGTCCGTCACGATTCGGTTTATTTCTTCCGGCATGAGGCGATTGAACGATCTTGCACCGGCCTCTACGTGAGCGACGGGGATATGTAGCTTTGCCGCCGTCAGCGCGCCGGCCAGCGTCGAATTGGTATCGCCATAGACCAGCACACGCCGCGGGCGCTCTCTGAGCAGAACGGCTTCGATGGCCTCTAGCATCCGGCCGGTCTGCTGGCCATGCGGGCCCGAACCGATTCCGAGATTGCAGGACGGCTGAGCGAGCCCAAGTTCCTCGAAGAACGTCCCTGACATCATATCGTCGTAATGCTGGCCGGTATGAATGACGAATTCGGTCAGGCCGGAATTTCGCAGCGCGCGTGACACCGGGGCCAACTTGATGAATTGCGGGCGCGCGCCGACGACCGTTGCGATCTTCACGCCCGATTCCGCTCGTGCAACAGATCCTCGATCAGCGCTGCAGTCTGCTCCGCGCGGCGCTGCCACGAATGTCGGCTCGCGATAAGCCGGTGCCCGCGTTTGCCCATTTCCGTGCGGCGATCTTCGTCTCCGGCGATCGCGGCAACGGCCTGCGCCAGCGCAGCCGGGTCGTTCGGCGGAATCACTAACCCGCAATCCTCGGTGCGCACGAGGTCCGCCTGGCCAGGATAGTCCGATACGATGGCCGGAACGCCGCAAGCAAGAATCTCGAACAGCTTGATGGGGAAGAGGCCGGTCTTCTCGGTATCGTCGTCGCGTGTTTTCGGCACCAGTCCGGCCAGTGCGCCTGCGACGATGCCGCCGATTTCGGCATACGGCACTTTGCCAAGATAACGAATCGTACCGCATTTCGCGGCCGCTCTTACCTCCGCCTCCATCTGGCCGACGCCCGCCATCACGAGGACCACCCCCTTCGGCCAGTCCGGATGGCGAGCGGCTTCGATCATGACCGGAATTCCCTGCCAACGTGCAAAACCGCCGAAGAATATGACGTAACGCTCCGGCATTTCTTTGGACCGATTCCGGGCAGGGTTAAACAGCTCCATATTGGCGCCATTCGGGATCACGTCGGTACGGCAGCGGCAACCCTCCTCGCGCAACCAGCGGCCAAGCTGCTCGGTGACCGGTACAAGCGCGCTGGCCCAGCGATATTGGGCGCGCTGCAGCAAGCGCAACAGCCAGCCAAACGGTCGCGTCCAGGGATAGGTGATGGCAATGTCGAGATGCGGTCCGTTAACTTCGTGCACGATCGGCATGCCGGTCAAGCGCGCGGCAAGTCCGGTTGGAAAAGCCATATTGTGGGCGCGCACGTAGACAAGATCGTAAAGACGCCAGTTCCTCAACAGCGCCCATTGCAGCAAGGCATGTTCCCATACGCGTTGCAGCAGGCCGGGCGATGCCTTGTCGGTATAGCGAGGATGATGCAACGTCACTGTATAACCGAGGCGCTTCAGCCCGGCGACGATCTCAAAGACATGCGCATAGCTTGCCTGCCCTTCACGCGGCGCCTCGAGTGTCAGGTAGGCGAGATGCGCCTTTGCGGACCGGAGCCTTTCGGACACAGCGTAACCCACACAAACGTCAAGCGGCCCTGGCGGATGCCCTGCCGACGTCGTCATTGCGCATTACCGCACGCCGCATGACTTCGAGAACCCGTTGCCCAAAGCAGCCGTCGATCAGGCCCCAGCGGCTCGCATCTGCCTTTTGATTTTCCGTCAAGTCTGCACGGCGCCGGGCATCGCTGCACAACATCTCTACAGCCGCTGCAAAATTCCTATGGTCTTCCATGGCCACAAGGCCGACTGCTGTTGCGAAATCCTTATAACGGTAGCGATAGCAGTCGTAATTGATGACGGGAATGCCAAGCGCTAGCGCCCAGCGGATGGTCGCTGAAATGCATGCGACGTAGACATCGGCAAGTGGCACAAGATCTTGTGTCGGCACATCGACCACCCTGCAGCCGGCGCGCTCAAGCGGCTTCAAATGCTTTGAGTCGAGCCGCGGATGCGGCCTGACGATTACACTGCACTTACTGGTTACCGGACCGAGAGCGTCCGCCCAGCCGTCGACCAGTTCGGAGAACGACTGATACTCAAACGTCGAAATATTCGGCGATGTGTATTGGTCAGGCGGAAAGGCCACGAGGACAAGCGGCAGCGAAGCGTCGAGCCCCAGTCCGGTCAAGAGCGCGTGACGGCGCTCGGCACGGTAGCGACTCACTTCCGCGAGACAATCGTCGATCGGGCTTCCAGTGACGGCAAGCTGACTTTCGGGAGCTCCGAGTTCGAGATACACCTCCTTCAGCGCCTCGCTTTCAATACAAATCGCGGCTGCATTGCCAACATTGAGAATCCACGGCGTGCGCGGATGCACGTCACAAAATCTCAGCGCCAGAATGTCTGGAACCGGCAGCCTGAACATCGGCTTGCCTTCGAATTCATAGACCCAGTTAGGCCAGCGCTTGGCCAGCCATCCGCGCAGCGGCCCGGAGGCCGAGTGGGCGAGCGAGTTGCGATAGAACGATGCGGGTTCGCGCGGATTTGGAATGCTCGTCGGCAGCACGATGTAGGGGATATTCGCACGCGCAGCTGCAATGGCCACCGGCTGCGTGAGGTTTTCAATATTATCCTCGAACAACACGACTAGATCTGGCTCCACAGCCTCGATCATACGTGTCGCCCCCTTGATGTAGCGCCTGAGCCGGCGCAAACGGAAGATCGTGCGCAAAGGAAGGCAATAGATTGTCTGCGCTGTCCAGTTGACGCTTCGTCCCCAAAGGCTGCGCGACTGACGAAAGTGCACGACGACCATGCTGGACCAGTACTTGATCGCGATGATCGCCTCGCGCAGCAACGATCTGCCATCGCCGTTATTGGCCTCCCAGGCAAAGACCGGTGGCCCCACAACCGGCCCACAGATCGAGATATCGACGGATTCTCCGAGGCATTTCTCGAGCTGAGCGGCATAACCGCTCTCGATTTTGTTCTCGCAAAAGACAAGCACTCGCATGTTGCCGGCCATTTCGAGTGGCGTTGGTGAACTGACTATGCTGGACATCGGATGCCGGTCTCAGACACCGGCTACAGCCTCATCCTCGACAAGATCGAGGCGCTGATACTCAATCATTTCCCAGTAGCGTCCACGATTGCGAATCAACTCGTCGTGGCGACCCTGCTCGACGACTCGCCCGGAGTCCATCACAATGATATTGTCCGCCCGCTTGATAGTCGCGAGCCTGTGGGCAATCACCACGAGGGTGCGGGTGCGGCCGAATGTCGACATCGCACGCTGAATGGCATGTTCGGTTATGCTGTCGAGGTGGCTTGTGGCCTCGTCGAGAATTAGCAATTGCGGATCGACGAGAATGGCACGCGCAATCGCAAGCCGCTGCTGCTGACCGCCCGACAGGCGCGTTCCGCGCTCGCCAAGCATCGTCCGGTAGCCATCCGGCATCTGATCGATAAATTCCGAACACGCCGCAAGATCGGCAGCCGCACGTATTTCCGATTCGGAAACCGGACGGTTCAGGCCGAATGTCAGATTTCGTTCGATCGTATCGTTGAGCAGAAACACGCTCTGGCTGACAACGCTAATAGTTCGTCGCCATGTATCCATCTTGTAGTCACGCAGGTCCACGCCGTCCACCTCGACTGCGCCGCCCTGCGGATCGTACAATCTGCCGAGCAGGGAAACGACCGTCGACTTCCCTGCACCCGATGGACCGACTATCGCAGTCATCGCGCCTTTAGGTATCCCGAACGAAATTTCCTTGAGCACTTCGCCGGATTCGTCGTCATAGGAGAATGATACCGCGCGAAACCGAATGCCATGCTTCATCCCCTCGAACGGAACATGACCGTCTTTTTGGACATTCCGTGTCGCCCTGCCGAGCCATTCCTTAAACTCGTTCATCGCATCCATGTGCAGAAGGATTGAATTGCGGGCAAATGTGACGGCACTCACCGGCGCCAGTAACCGTTGCAGCAGGAAGAGAAAGAGCAGTGCAATCGCGACTGAAGTACCGTAACCGGCAGCGATGAACAAAAAAACGCAGATCAGCACACCCGAACTTAGAACGAACATCGGCACGATCAGGGCTGATGCACTGGCATAGCGGTTCTGTGCCGAGCGCAACAACGCCGTCGTCTGTTCGTGTCGCGCCTCCATTTGTCCGGTGGCGACCGACAGCCGGATCAGACTGAGACCCGCAAGCGTCTCGTAGATGATCTGACCGAGATTTTCTCCCGACGAAGTCACGTCGGCGCCGGCCTGGCGTAACGGACCGGACGAGATCGCGCGCTGCAGATAGAAGACAAAGCCGGTAAATGCCAGCGACAGCAAAGTCAGCGGTACGCTGATCAGAAGCATCATTCCGGTATAGATGCCCAGCAACGCCAGGTTGGAGATCAGATTTCCCAGATATCCCATAACCTGCCCGATACGCGACGGATAGCCGGATACGAAATTCAGCACGCTTCCGGCCTTGCTCCTGTTGGTCAACGCTAGATCCATGCGAAGCATGAGACTGTATGATTCCACGCGCAGTCGGCGCTCGATCTTCGCCGGCAGATAGATATTGAGGTACTGCACGATATAGTGGAACGCGGAACGAGCAATGACGACGACCAGCATCAAGACCGCGACGATCCGGATTCGCGTATCATAGGGAATTCCGCTGAACAGATCGCCGATCCTGGACAGAAACGGAACGCTGGCGAATGCAGATTGCTGGGCAAGTGCGTCGAGCAGGGGAACGAACAGACTGATACCGATGCCTTCGGTCAGCGCACCCAGAACGCTGAGCACGACGAATGCGACGAATGTCTTTTTTTCCGCGCCCAGATAAAACCAGCATTCGCCAAGAAACGTGCGATATTGCCGGAACCGTCTCGCCATTCCGCTGCCGAGAGAAGTCATCGCCGAAATCTGCCTACTTTGGACAGCAGAAGGCGCGCCATCGAGCGCAGGCTCCGCCGCGCCGACGCCGACCGCGGGACATATGGCAACCACGCCGGATTGGTGCGCTCCACCCAAGGGAGGAATTCGGAAAGGTCAAGCTTGCCGAGTCGCAAGAGCTCCCGCACATTCACCTCTACGCCGCGGATATGATAGGGGTCCGGCTCCAGATATTTGATGGTGCCGCGAAGTTGTGTCTCGACAGTGAAAAGCTCCTCTTCGGGTGCCATCTCCACCGCAACTTCGATCCGTTTGAAACTGCGCGCACGTCCGTCGCGGCCGTAGAGCCGGGGCATCACCTGGTGATAATGGAAGGTGTCCTCGATCCTACCTTCCCGGAAGCCGGCATCCTGCACAAGCCGCGCAAATACGAAATCCTCCTGGCGATATACGTAATCATCGTCGATACGGTCGAGCCCCGCAGCAAACGCCGCCTTGCGGCCCATCTGGCTTCCGGCGTAGGGACGAAAACGATCGACATGCGGATATTCGACAAGCGCGGTAATACGCATCGGACAGCCGAACCAGTCATATTCGTCCTGGTGGCTGCGCATCCTGTCGAACCATCCGTCCGGCAGATAGACATCGCCATGAACATAAATGAACCATTCTGTTTCGACCGCCCGGATCAGTTCCTTGATGCTGTAACCGAGCGTCGCGTAGTTGCGATGATCGTGAACTTCGACCCGCGGGAATTCCTGCGCAATACGGATCGTATCGTCGGCGCACCCCCCGTCGCCGAGCAGAAGCCTTGCAACTGGCACTTCCCGGTAGATGGAGATCAGGTTTTTGCGCCACAATTCGTTCGACGCCAGCACGGGAATGATCACGTCAACCGCGCCGCCGCTGTCCTGTTCGAACCGGTCGACGAACGGCTCGTCCGAGTAGTAGCGCCGGAATATGGATTGGCCATTCGTCACGCAGATGTCCCCTTTCTGGCCGAGCTCGGTGCCGGCAATCCGGGAAAGCGCAACGCAAGGATCCGCTCGCAAGTTTCCACTGCCTTGATTTTCGGCGTCCAGCCAAGTTGCTGCTGCAGTGTTCGGATCGATACAGAGAATCTGGGATTCGAATATTCCGGATGCCGCTCGACGAGATGCTGGCCCGCATCAAGCCCCTTGCGTTCGAACAATTTCTCCGCCAGTTCCTGCGCGGACCAGGTCTCGCCTGTCGCAATGATCAGGTCGGTTGACAATTCCAGTTCGCCGATTCCAATGGCCGCATCCATGTATTCGGCAGCGAACCCCCAGTCGCCGTAAAATTGCAGAGTATCGAACTCGACGCGGAACGTTTTGTCAGTCATTGCACCGTGCAGCGCAGTAACCAGCTTAGGTATGAAGAACGTCGGAGCGCGGCGTTCTGATTCATGATGGAACAAGTGCAGCACTGACGCCTTGACGCCATGATCGCGTCGATAGCAGCGCACGAGGTCGAGCGCCGCATTTTTGGTAACCGTATAGAGGCAGGTAGAGCGAACCGGCGATTCTTCGCTCACGAGAGCAGGGTAATCCGGACCGAATATCTTGCACGAGCCGGCATAAATCAGGACAGCATCGGGCCGTTCTTTGCGCAAATATTCCAGGCAGGCATGCACGACCGCTGTGTTAACGCGCCACATGTCCTGCCAGACCGATTCATAGCGCGTTCCGGCGCTACCATGTACGGCGGCAAAATGAAATATGATATCGGGCGCAACCTGCGCGATCGCGGCCGCGACATTCGCACTGTCGGTGAGATCGAGCACGATCCGCCGCAAGCGGGGCACAGACCTATGCATCTCGGCCCGGCGGCCTATGGCGGCAACCTCGTAGCCCCGCGCCAAAAGCTTTTCGACCAGGAAGCTTCCGTCCTGACCGTCGCTGCCCAGCACCATCGCCCGCTTGCCGATGGCTGGCGTCACCGCGCCGGAACTCCCTGCCTCAGCAATTCTTCTTTGCCGACAATATCTACCTCTGGAAGCGGAAACACCATTTTTGTTCCGGCCAGAATCGTATCGCGCTCTCGATCGAGAAATTCATCGCGAAAATGCCACGGCAGGACCAGGTAATAATCCGGCTTGCGCTGACGCGATTCCTCTTCGGACACGATTGGAATATCGGTACCGAGCGTGCGCGCACCGTGTTTATCGGGATTTCGATCTGCGGCGCAATCGACGACGGTCCTGTCGATCCCGCACCATTGCAACAGAACGTTGCCTTTGGTCGAAGCGCCGTAAACGTGTACGCTCTTGCCTTCCGCCTTGATCGTCTGCAGCAACGCTTTCAGTCGGTCGCGCGCTGCCTCGATGCGCCGCTGAAATGCGAGGTAGGGCTTGTCGGTGTCTAGCTCCAGTTCGTCCTCCCTCCTGCGCAGGCGATCTAGCGTGGCCGCGGCCCCAGGTTCATCGAAGTCCTTATTGTCCGCATGCGTCACATAGCAGCGGATACTTCCGCCATTGATCTCGTTGGTTTCGGCGCGGAAAACGCGCAGATTTGCGGCGCGAAAGATATATTCGAGCGCGGCAAGGCTGTAATATTCCAGATGCTCGTGGCAGATCGTGTCGAGCGAATTCTTGTCCAGCATCATCGGCAGATACGACATTTCCACGATCCACAAGCCGCGGCTGGCGAGCGCATCCCGGATGCTTTTCGCAAAGCCGACCGGATCCTCAAGGTCGTAGAACATCGCAATAGACGTAACGATGTCGACCTTGCGGTCTGCCAGCAGTGCCGTCGCCTCGCCTGACGGAAATACGGTATGTACGACGCGGATCGGTGCCTCGATACTTCGCGCTATGTCGGACGGATCGACGCCGATGCGATCAAAAGTTACAGGATAGGAGTTAAGCAGCGTCCCATCGTTGCAACCGATATCGAGCACTCGCAAACCTTCACCGGCGACAATAGCCGTGGCGCTTTCGGCGATCCCCCTGAGATGACGCCGCATGGTTGCGTTGACGCCAGACCGGTACCAGTAATTCTCGTAGAGAATCGAAGGCGGAACAGAATGCGCCATTTGCAACAGGCCGCAGCCATCGGGATTTTTCAAGGTATCGCAGCGCACAAGCCGAGTGGGGAATTTGGCCAATGGAGGATGCGGCATATCGCTGGTGACGAAGGCGCCCTGAAGATATTGATCGCCAAGGTCGATTACGGGCGAGAGGTTGGTCGATCCGCAGACGCGACACGTTGTACGGGGCTTGAGCTGCATCGGTTACGAGAGAACTTTGTTGGAGTGCGATGAATCGGGCAATTCGGCGATGAGGTCGTCGATGGCGTAGTCGCGGCTGGCTGCCCGCCCGATCAGCGCCCACAGGTTGATCGGCGGCAGACCGGTACCGGGACGCTTGACGGCAAGGTTATCGCTCGAAAAAACCTCACCCGCCCGTATCGGTCGGCGCGCGACGACGCTTTTGCGGGCCACCGCCATCGTCTTGCGCTCGGAGGGCGTGGGATGTTTCTTGCCGTCGCCCAGAGCCAGCTCTACTTGACGGATTCCGGCGACCATCGCCTTGAACGCTGCAGGCTCTATGGACGCGGCATGATCCGGACCCGGCATCGAACGATCGAGCGTGAGATGCTTCTCGATGCATGTCGCCCCCCGCGCTACTGCGGCGATCGGCACCGCAATGCCGGTGCTGTGATCTGAAAAGCCGACCGGCAAATCATAACGGTCCGCAAGTGTCTCAATGGCGCGAAGATTGATCTCCTCGTCCCGCGCGGGATAGTCGGAAATGCAATGCAGGATTGTAACCTTTTCGCGCAAAGCACCGCGGCCCGCTTCGCTGGCAAGCGCTTCCAGCGAACGTCGCCGGCACGCCTCCTCCGCAGACGTGTAGCCGAATGCCAGTGTTCCCAGCGCCTCGTCGATTTCTTCAAGGTTGGCCATGCCTGTCGACAGGATCACATCGCAGTTCAGCCGAGCGATTTTCAGGAGTAACGGCGCGTTCGTAAGATCGCCAGATCCGACCTTCAGGCGTGTCAGCCGCAGGACATCGACTAAAAGGTGCAGGCTGGTGTCGTCGAATGGCGTGGAAAGAAATGCGATTCCTCGACTGCGGCAACGTTTGAGCAGAGCGCCGTGCGCCTCTCCGTCGAGTTCAAGCGCCTTGAGCATCGCAAACTGCGTTTCCGCCCGGCCGGTATTACGCATCTGATACTCGGCCTGCGACGCCTCCGCCGTTACCAGCTCCTCGGCACGGAAAGTCTGGAATTTCACCACGTCGGCACCGGCATCGGCAGCCGCATCGACAAGCGACATTGCAACGTCCAGCCTGCCGTTATGATTGACACCGGCTTCGGCAATGACAGTGACGCTCATTTCTTGCGATCGAGTTCCAGTGCCATCGATGACGGCAGATTGACAATGCGCAGTTCAAGTCTCTCGGCTTCGTCGAGGTTCATGCGCGGGCTGTCGCGATACATCGGCAAGCGATGCATGCCCGTCCAAACCGGGCGGCATATAATCCCCCGATCGTGGCTGGCCTGCAGGAAGGCGTCGCGCACGGTTTCGTCTGCCCGATCGAGCAGCATTGCTACCAACCAGTAATTGCTTTGCGCGGCATCGGCGTCGCGGAAAACCGACGCCCCCGGCACCCGCGTAAACGCCTCCTGGTAGCGGGCGGCAAGACGGCGCTTGGCTTCGACAAATCGGTCGAGTTGCTCAAGTTGGGCACAGCCGAGCGCCGCGTTGATGTTCGGCAACCGATAATTGTAGCCGACCCGGTCGTGAATGAATGCCCAGGCATGCGGCTGCTTGGCGGTCGTCGTAAGATGCTTGGCCGCACGCGCCAGCGTCGCATCGTTGGTCAACAGTGCGCCGCCGCCGCCCGTCGTTACCGGCTTGTTGCCGTTGAAGCTCAGCGTCGCAATGATCCCGTGCCGCCCGACATGCCGTCCCTTATAGACCGAACCAAGCGCCTCAGCGGCATCCTCGATCACCGGGACGTTCCAGCGCGCTGCGACCTCGCACAATGCATCCATGTCAACCGGATGTCCGAACGTGTGCATCGGCACGATCGCAGCAATACGCCGTCCCGTTTTTTTGTTGCGGCATGCGCCCTGGACGATTTCAGCAGTCTCGGCGAGCCCCGCGTCAAGCTTTGCGGGGTCGATCCCTAGCGTTGCAGAGTCCGAATCGCAAAAGTGCGGATGCGCGCCGCAATAGGCCGCAGCATTGGCAGTCGCGATAAAGGTCAGCGCCGGAAGCAGCACTTCGTCGTCCTGTTTCACACCTGCCAGCAGCATGGCGGCATGCAGCGCAGCCGTTCCGTTGACAGTCGCGATCGCATGCAGGACGCCGCACCGCTCGGCCAACTCTTGCTCGAATCGGTCGACGAATTTCCCAACCGAAGAGACCCAGCCGCTGTCGATGGTCTCGTTGACATAGTCCCGTTCCTTGCCGCCAAACCGCGGTTCGTGCAACTGGACCGGGCGTTTGGCGTCGCCAATCACGCTCTCCACGGCGCAAAGAGCCGCTTCGATGTCGAACTGTCCCGACGGCAGGACACTGCGTTCGGCAATGCTCATGACCGGACCCGCGCGCTCGGCGTGCCGTTGCAGGCCAAAACTTCGTTGATTAGATTGCGCGCGGTGATGCTGAAGCCGTCGGAAAAGAACCTGCGGCCCTGAGCACGCACCTCAGCGCACCATTGCGCGAACTGCGGCTCGCTTGCTGCGCGCTCCTGCAGCACATCAGCGAGCTGGCCCGGCGTCGCGACATGCGGCATCACGCCGGCAATATCCGCAAGGTTGAAGGAGGCGGCGAAGCCCCCCGGTATGGCACCGCCGCACAGCGACACGGCGGGCACTCCGAGCCCGAGTGCTTCGACCAGTGCCATCGAGTTGTAGGAGACGACGATATCGGAGGCGGACATCAGATCGACGGGATTGGCGTCGGCATCGGCAACTTCGAACATGTAGGGATGGGCTTCCGCCAACGCCTGGTATTGCGCAGCAACCGACTGCTCTTCGGGATGGATTTTGAACACAACGCATGCCCCCGCCCCGAGAAACCGCTTGTCCTCCGCGGCCGCACGCCAGAAAGCGAGCGCAGCGGAGCGACTTGTCGCCTGCGTCATGAACACGAGCTGTAGCGACTTGGTCAAAGTCTTTGTTCGCGCCGTGCGGTTGCGCGCCGCCTCCATCGCTGCAGCTCCGACGGTGAGAATTTCCCGCGGCTGCCAGAATCCCGATTGCAGAATGAGGGCGCGAAACGCCTCCCCAAACACCGCGATCCTGTCCGGCAGCGGAATGTCTCGCTTCATGCCACGATAATCCGCCGGCCATGCATAGTCCGGACAATGCGACCCGATAACGCCGTGCTGAAACTCTACCGTCGGAATTCCGAGTTCCTTCACAGCCGCAATCTCAGCCATTCTCCCCGGACCGTAGGTGACCACCAGAGCGCGAAGATGAAGGCGCGCCGCGAGACGTTGAAAAAGCGCGCGTCGCGCCTCGAACAATGCGAGCGCGAGCGCGATCTTGTGTCTGCGCGCGTTCGCATCGATCGGTACCGCCGCTGCATCGAGTATAGCATCCAAAGCCGTCGTCACTTCCCTAATACGCCGCGTTCGCAGGTGCCACATTGCCAGCAATTCGGCGGCGGACGCGTATGGCGCGAGATCGATGGCACTTTCGCTCGAACAGCGCCGTTGCTTTCCGGCCGGCCACGGCTGTTCCAAAGCCAGCGACGGCACGGCAAGACCATCCCCATGCACGAGATCGCCCAGAATGAAATCGCGCATGCGGCCGTCGCGTCCGCAATGGGCGCGCGGCAAATAAAGCATACCGACGGCGCCGGAAGTGGGAGCATCGTTCAGTTTCGCGCGCTGGTGGACGGCCAATGCCAGATGTCGGCTGTAGCGGGGAATGCGTCTGGCAATACGCCGGATCCACGAACCGGGCGCGCCATGCGACCCTTGGTCCGGCTGCAGCAGCCACCAGAGGAGCTGCATCTTCGCTATCGGCCAAGCATGCCAGCGGCCGACACGAGGGATCATGATGCCGGGCAAGCGGTCGACGGCCTCGATCAGACGATACGCTTCGGGCTGGGTGAGCATGTCAGTGGAAGCGCGCGCCCGTGAGTTCGGCCCAGCGCACCAGGTTAACGCTGCGCCAGATTACCGGGTGGAAACCATCGCGGCCCTGCTGCATCCGCTGCCATTGTCCACGCAACGCTTCGCCGTTCAGGGCCGGAATCGCTCGCACGGCATCGCCGTCCAGCATCGACGAAACCCAGGCACCAAGTTGCCCGAACCAGGCCGGCTCCGGGGTCTGGAAGCCGATCTTGTCACGGCGATCGAGTATCTCGTCGTGAACGATTCCACGCAGGGCAGCGCGCAGTACAGACTTGCCGCTGCCATCGCCGGCGACCAGAAACCGTTCCGGCAAGGAAAACGCAAATTCCGCCAGTGGGCGGGTCAAAAACGGAACGCGGCTTTCGATCGAATGCACCATCGAATTTCGGTCCTCATATCGTAGCAGCGACGGCAAATTGGTCTCGCCGAACGTTGAGGCAAGCGAAGCCTTCAGCGTACCGCGATGCTCAAAAAAACTGCGGTCGTCGTGGGCGCCACGCTCCGAAAACCATGCATGATTTATCGCTCCACCGCCTTGCAGCGCTCGTCGCACGCGGACCGCCCGTGCCGACCACTTCGGCGGCAGAAGCGCAAGCACTGAGCGCGCAGAATCGCGTAGCTTCGCTGATCCGCTGGAGGAGGCGCGCACCAGCAGCCATGCGGCTGCACCGATCCGCCCCTTTCGGACCAATGAAGCCACCCGACTGCTGATATAGAACGGATATCCGGCAAACATCTCGTCTGCACCCTGCCCGTCCAGCATCACCTTGATTCCGTGCGCGTGCGCCGCTTCGAAGACGCGGTATTGCGCATAGATGCTGGTGCTTGCAAACGGCAGATCCTGACTTGCAATCAACGTATCGAAATCGCGCGCCAGTTCCCCGGCTTCCAAATGCACCTTATGCATAGTCGCCTTGGCGGTTTCACCGGCGCGTACCGCCCACTTTTCCTCGTTCAGCTCCGTTGCGTCCGCGACATACGTAAAGGCGTGCAGGTCAACATCGTCGCCACCGATCTCCCGCATCAGCGCGACAATCGCCGAACTGTCGATTCCGCCCGACAGGCAGGCGCCGACCGGAACGTCGCTGCGCAGGTGCAGCCGGACGCTGTCCGCCAGCAGATCGCGCAACTTTAGCGCCGCCTCGTCAAAGCCAATGTGGTTGTCCTCGTCCTGCGGCAGTCTCCAGAAAATACGCTCGCCTGCAACCCGCGCCGCATCGAGTTCGACCTCAACCAGTCCCGCCGGCGGCACCTGGCGTACATCGCGATAAAGCGTGTCCGCGCTGCAATCGATCAGGCCGTAGGCGAGATATCGATACAACGCCGACGGCTCCACCTCGCGCGACACGAACGGCAGCAGTGCTTTGATTTCGGAGGCAAACGCGATCAGCCCGTCGCTGGTCGTATAATAGAGTGGCTTGATCCCAAAGCAGTCGCGCACCAGCAGCATGCGCCGCTCTTTCCAGTCGACGAGCGCAAAGGCGAACATACCGATCAGCCGATCGAGCGCGCGTTCGCCCCACCGAGACCAGGCTTCCAGCAGCACTTCGGTATCCGAACTGGAGCGAAAGCGCACGCCCGCCGCCGCAAGCTCGTCGCGCAGTTCGATGTAATTGTAGATTTCGCCGTTAAAGACAATGTCGTAGCGACCGTCCGACGAGCTCATCGGCTGCCAACCGCCTTCGGTCAGGTCGATGATCGACAATCGCCGATGCACAAGGCCGAGCACGGCCCTGCCGTTGGTCTCGCTGCCACGGCCGCGGCGGGGCTCGCCCGCGCCGTCCCAGAGCAGCGAGCCAAAATCGTCAGGACCGCGATGGCGCAACGCCTTTTCCATGTTGGAAAGCGCCGCATGCGGAAACGCATCAGGCATCCGCGTCACGATCCCGCCGATCCCGCACACGTCTAAATTGCCGCCCTTGCCGCATTATTCTGCAAGCGTTGAAGCGACAGGAAATTCTGCAAGATGCGCAATCCCGTCACGCCGCTCTTTTCGGGATGGAATTGCGTGCCGAAGACGTTGCCGACCTGCAGTGCAGCCGATATGCGCCGGCCGTTATAGTCACAGTCGGCCAGGCGATAACGATCGTCCTCGGGTTCGGCCGTGAACGAATGTACGAAATAGCAGCTCGCGCCCGGCTCCACGCCATCAAGTATAGTGTTGCGCCAGTGAATGCCGGCCAGCTTGATCAGCGCATTCCAGCCGATATGCGGTATCTTGTGTCTGCTGCCGTCAACCGCCGTTGCGGGAATCGCACGTACCCGACCGGAAATCAAGCCGAGCCCTTTGTGCTCTCCGAACTCCTCGCCGATCTCGAGCATCATTTGCATGCCGACGCAGATGCCGAGCAGCGGTCGACCGGAAGAGATAAAATCCATGATCGGCTTTGTCAGCGCACGACGGTCCAGTTCATTCATGCAGTCGCCGAACGCGCCGACGCCGGGTAGAACTAAACGATCCGCCTGAGCAATGCGTCCTGTATCCGGCGTCAGCTCTACCGCCGCGCCGCAGGCCTCCAGCGCGCGACAGACGCTGAGCAGGTTTCCGACCCCGTAATCGACGACGACGACCCGCGTTTTCAAGCCGCGCTCCTGACCACGATTCCGGCATCGCTCGCGGCGGCGCGGATATCGGCAAGTTCGAGCCTGCGGTAATGCAGAACGTCTGCCATCGCCACTGCGTCGGCGCGACCATTTTGTACGACGTCGATCAGATGATCGACGTTGCCCATACCACCGCTGGCGATCAGCGGCACCGACACGGCGTCGGAAACCGCGCGCGTCAGCTCGACATCGAAGCCCTTGCGCGTACCCTCCTGATCCACAGAGGTGAGAAGTATTTCTCCAGCTCCTTCGTTCACTGCACGCTTCGCCCATTCGATCACATCGATCCCGGTATGTTCGCGACCGTTATCGGTGAAAGCCTCCCACTGCGATTGTCCGCCAACGCGCTTGGCTTCGATCGACAGAACCATGCATTGTGAACCGAAGCGCTTCGCCACCTCCCCAATCAGTTGCGGACGCGCTATCGCACCGGTATTAATTGCCACCTTGTCGGCGCCTGCGCGCAGAGCGATCTCGACATCCCTGAGGCTGCGTATGCCTCCCCCGACCGTGATCGGAATGAAAATGCGTTCCGCTGTATAGCGCACGATATCGGAGAGACTGTTACGATTATAGAGCGAGGCCACGATGTCCATGTAGAGAATCTCGTCGGCCCCGGCCGCATAATAGGCCTGCGCAAATTGCTGCGGATCGCCGATCTTACGCAGACCTTCCAGGTGCACGCCCTTGATCAGGTTAGGCGCCTTGATGTCGAGCCGCGCTATGAGACGGACGTTAGCCACAATTTGTCCTGAGCGGATCAGCTGCGTAAATAGTCAGTGCCAACCGGCGTGTCGTGAAAGGCGGTATGACGCAGCCGCCATTCGCCATCCTCGAACTTCCAGATATGCGGCGAGCGGAAGCGTTCCGCGAGATGCATGAAATACTCACGATCCATGATCGGCTGCTCGAATTGTCCACTCGCTTCCGGAAACTCCTTCTCCGGGATGCTGAGATAGGCGAAAATCTCCTCGGCGAAGCGCTCGGGGAATTCGCCATCGAAGCGTTTGATCAGCGCTACGCCTTCCTCGCGGGTGATGTCACCGGACCGGATTTCCTGCGCCGCATCGTAGGTCGCTCGGCCGATGCCGAACTTGATGAACGTCGTGTAGTAGTGGAAGTCGTCGATCCGGTCGTCGATGCTGTTATATTTGCTGTAGGTTCCGGGCGTGCGCTCCGGTGAAGCCTGGAAGCCGCCGTGCTCGACGGCGTAATAATAGCAGCTCTGCGGATGCCATTTCAGATAATAGCCGAGATAGTGGACCTCTATCTTCTTCGCCTCGATCTCGGTCGGGTCGGCAGGCATGTAAGGAGTCAGGTCGACCAGCGGCACACCGAAGCTGGTCATCAGATCCTGCACCGATACGCCGCCGAGATGGATTTTGCTCTTGTCTTGCGCGGTGAAATAGCGCCAGTCCCGAACCGCACTCTGCGTGTCGGAAAGGGGATTTCCATATTCCGCCTCGTTCTCACCGTAGAAGACCAGCGGAATGTTGAACCGCGCGGCCATTTTCGGAGCGAGATTTTTTTGTCCGAGCATAAATGCCTGGAACGGATGAAACAGATTCTCCACAGCAAGCCGGGTCAGCAGCCTGTGCGTACGACCGTTCGGTGTGTTGAGAAAATTGTCGAAGCCGGCGTGAATCCACGACTGAAAATTCTTCCAACCCCATTCGGTATAGATGTGTGGCGCCCAGGTAACGGTGAGCGGATGCATACCGTATTTGTGCTTGAGCATATGCGCGGCATAGAAACTGTCCTTACCGCCCGAACCCGGCACCAGGCAATCGTAGGTGCCGTCATTGCGCCGGTGTCGATCGCATAGTTGGCGCAACCTGCGCTCTCGCTCGTCCCAATCGATCGCTTTATGCTTCTGCTCAGCTACCCGGCAGGCGTCGCAGACGCCATGCTGGTCGAAATGGATGGTATCTTTGCGGCTATCCTTGGTGTGCGTGAATTCCGACGTCGAATTCGGTCGCTGGTTGGAAATCACACAGCTCCGGCAGAAGGCGACATTCTGTGGCAGTCCGTAATAAGTCTGCGGATTGTTCACCGACGGCGAATAGGCCTTCATATCGATCGGTACGCGGCGCCGATATCTGGTCATGCTCATTTGCGGTTCTGTCTCATGAGAAAATCGACAATCTTGAGGTCGAGTTCGCTGTCGATGTCGAAGGAACGTTCGCGAGGCATCAGATACCCGACCGTCCCCGGGACAAAGAAGGACTGGCCGGCGGCCAGATCGTGCGCTTTGGCAACGTAGACGGCACCGTTGAGCGCATAGGTGGCCGGGGTTTCCTGCCGACGACCGGGAATCTGCTCAGTCCCCATCAGCGGTGACAGCGCACCATCAGCGGTCATGGTCATGCACCAGAACGGGCTTTTCTCGGTCTCGACCACACCAACGCAGGAGGGCGCCTGTCGCTCCACGCACAGCGCAATCGCACCGTCGATGTCATCCGTCTGTCGCAACGGCGACGTCGGCTGCAGCCAGGCGACATAATCGAAAGTCTGATCCAGCGCGCCGAGCGCATGCCGGATGACCGAGAGCGCATCCGCCTCGTCAGTCGCATACGCCGCAGGCCGCCGGAACGGCACCTCGCATCCGGCCGCTCTTGCCGCCTGCATGATTTCTTCGTCGTCAGAGGAGAGGACGGTACGGTCGAGATAGCGCGAGGACAGCGCCGCTTCAATCGTCCATACGAGAAGCGGTTTGCCGCCGACGTCGCGCACATTCTTGCGCGGCACGCCTTTCGAGCCGCCGCGTGCGGGGATGATCGCCAGGATGCGGAAAGAACCAATCATTTCGGCGGATTGATCTCGAATTCCATGAACTCGCGAAAATAGTCGTCGTTGGCCTTCTGAAAGTCGCTCATGTGGCCGACATCCATCCAGTATTCCCGCACGGGAAAGACGCTAGCCGACATGCCCTGCCGCCGGATTTCATCGAACAGCGCCGGCATATCGAAAGCCGTGTTACGCGGCACGAGATCGATCGCTTCGGGTTCCAGCACGTAAATGCCCGCATTGACCAGATAACGCTTGACGGGCTTCTCGACAATTTCTGAGAGCCGGTGCTCGTCGATCTCGATTACCCCATAGGGAACCTGCTGGACATAGTCGCGCACGCACATTGTACCGGCGCATTTGTGCTCGTTGTGAAAATCAAGCAACGCACCAAACGCCACCTTGGTCAGAATGTCGCCATTGATGACGATGAGCGGATGTTGAGGCCGTTCGGGGAGCAGCGCGACCGGTCCGGCGGTGCCGAGCGGCTTTTCCGCGTCCTCTTCCAGATAGTCGATTTTTGCGTTCCAGCGCGCGCCGTCCCCAAAATAGTCGCGCACCATTTCGCGCCGGTAATTGACCGAAATGAAGAAACGCTGGAATCCTTGACGCACCAGCGATTCCAGAATGATCTGCATGATCGGCCGCCCGCCAATCGGCAGCATCGGCTTCGGACAATCGTCGGTCAGCGGGCGCAGCCGCTGTCCGCGCCCGCCGGCCATGAGCAGCACCCAGTTTGGGCGCATCGGAACGCGCAGCGCCTCCTCCAGAGTCTTCAATCCGATCACGTGACCGGCGTCGTCGACCATAGGTATCTGACGGCAGATATTGCGCCGCATGATGTCAAGCATCGAGGCGGGATCGTCGTTCGGACGCGCAACGCGCGGACTTGCATTCATGATACGCGTCACCGGCTCGTCGAGACCGATTCCACGCAGAATTCCCCTCCGTACGTCTCCGTCGGTGACGGTTCCCAGCAGCCGCCTTTCCGCATCGATGATGAGAGCGGCCTTGGCGTCGGACCTTTCGATGGTCTCGATCGCCTGCTTGATGGTCGCGTCGGGGCCGATGAGCGTTTGATCGACGTTGGACAATGCAGCTAGCCCGTTTTGATGAATTTCGAGTTTTCCGGAAGATCGCGATAGACGACGGCGCCGGCAGCGACCAGGCTATTGCGTCCGATGATAACCCCTTGGATCACGACCGCGCCGGTCCCGATATGCGAGCAGTCGCCGATCTCGACCGAACCGGACAAGGTGACGCCGGGTGCAATATGGACGCTTTCACCGATCCTGCAATCATGATCGACCGACGCGTGCGTATTAACGATGCTGTTGGCGCCGACGCGCGCCCCCGGCTGAACGATGCACCCGGCCATCACCTGCGCACCCTCTCCTAGTGCGGCTGAACGGCTGAGCACCGCGCTCGGATGCACGACGGTTGCGAACCGATAGCCCTTCGTCCGGAAGAGGCGATAAACGGCGTCGCGTCCTTCGGTCGACTTGGTCCCGCCGATCCCGTTCGCCAGCACCACCTCCTCGCGGCCGGACCGCTCGACGACATCGTCGCCGCCGAGTACCTCGCAACCTTCGATCTGTGTGCCCGGCGGCAAAGCGGGATCCAGCAACCCGGCGATCGTGCGCTGTGACAGACGCAGAGCGTCGATCACGACCTTGGCATGACCTCCCGCACCGATAACAAGTACAGGCGCACCCGTCATGGTGCCCTCGCCGGCACCTGTGTCAGATCGTGGAACGACTTCATCAGCAGACCCTGCAGAGAAGTATCCCGCAGCCGGCTTGCGATGGCGCCGGCCGCGTCGCGTGCACGCCCGTAAGGGGGGCTGTCGCCGGCGATGATCGCATCCACCGTAGGATCGAGGGCCCTCCGAATCGCCGTCTCGATGGCGTTCGCGTCTTCTGCACAATCGAAAACGCTCGCCGCCTGTGGTCGCCCCTTTTGCCGCACGCCGATATTCACCGTCGGCGTTCCGGCCGCCGGCGCCTCGATCAGCCCACTCGACGAATTTCCGATAACGACATCGGCCTCTTTCAACGCTGCGAGATAATAGGAGGGACCGAGCGAGGAGACGAGCACAGCACGTCGGGGCTGCAACGCCACATGCGCCTCAAGCATCGCATTGATGACGCGACCGCCGGGATCGGCATTCGCCTTGGTAAAGATCACCGCGACATCCGGAAAGCGGTCGAGCGCCGCAAGCAGCGCGCGGGTGGCCACTGACGGGTCGTCCTCGCCCAGCGTCGCCGGATGATAGGTGACAAGAAAAACGCGGCGTTCCAGCGACAGGCCAATCCGTTCGGCAAGCTCGGCGCGCGAGGGAAGTTTCAGCTTCACCAGGTTGTCCAGTCCGAGGGCGCCGACAGTGAACACGCGATCGGGCGATTCTCCCATCTGGATCACGCGCGCACGGAACGGCTCCGTTGCGACGAAATGCAGGTGCGCAAGCTTGGTGATGGCATGGCGAAATGCGTCGTCGATCGCACCTTCGGAAATTTCTCCGCCATGCACATGCGCAACCGGCAGGCGCATCAACGCAGCCGCGACCGCCGCCGCCAGGGTCTCGAACCGGTCGCCCAGCAACACGACTATATCCGGCCTCAAACGGTCAAATGCTTCTGCGATCCCAGCCACGCCTGCGCCGGTCGAGCGGGCGACATCGAGCGGCGAATCGCCGCTCAAGCCAAGCGGAACCTCGGCGTCGACCCGAAAACCGTCCGCACGAATCTGATCGACGGTATGCCCAAAAGCCTCTTCGAGATGCATCGCCGTTGCGATCGCCTGCAGTTCGAGCGCCGGATCGCTTCTGACTGCGTGCATGAACCAATAGAACAATCCGTATTCTGCGCGTGTTCCGGTGACGATGCAGATGCGACGAGCCATGTCAGGGCCGGAAGAAGATATCGCGCACAAGTTTCATCGACGCGACAGCCTGCGTTAACGTAACCACGTCAACTCTTTCCCCGCGCAGGGCACGCACGACGTTATCGGCCTGGCGGCGGAAGCCAGGCTTGAAGCTAAGATCCCAGGCATGCGGCTCCCGCGAGTGAAGCGTCCGCTCGTCTGCATTCTGGAATACCGCTCGCTCCAGCGGCCGCATTTCCCAGCGGCGGCGCGCCGTAGTTACCGTACACGCCCAAGGGCCGGGCCCGTTCCAGATTCCTTCATATAGACCGAGATCGCCGCTGCTGAACGCAACCTTCGCCAGAACAATTCCCGGCCGATTCGCGTTCCACGGCGACACGTGGCTGACCTCGGTTATTTCGCCGCGTCCGAAGGTCTTAAGGTAGTCGACCAGATGGATGGAATTGGCATACATCCAATTGCGTACGACCGGTTCGGCATGCCCAACGTCGCGCGCGACCTGCAAGCTCTGCTGGTCCTGCACATGGATGAAGCGTGGCGAGGGATCGTCGGCGATATCGTCAAGCACGGCCTGCGTGCTCGACAACGTCCTACGATTGAGACCGACAAAGATCGACCTGGTCTTGTCGGCGGCGCCGGCAATGTCCAGCGCATCCGCATAGTCTAGACCCACCGGCTTTTCCATAAGCACCGCCCAGGGCAATGCCAGCGCCTTCTTCACCACCGAATTGATCGCCGTCTCGTATACAGCGACGACAGCAAGATCGGCTTTGGTCCTGACGTGAAGATCATCGATGCTGTCGGCAACAATGGCCGAATACCTGGCGGCCAACACCTCGGCTTTAGCACGAGTACGGTTGTAGACCCCGGCAATGACAACACCGGGGATGTCCGCGAAGGCTTTGGCATGTTCGGCGCCCATCGTACCGGCGCCGACGATCGCAACTCTGATCGGCTTCATCTGCGCTATCAGGCCCAGGCAAAGACACGATCGCGCGGTAGGCCGCCGTCGAGCCTGACGGTTTGTCCGCCCTGGTCATGCGAAACATACGCGGTCGCAAGCACCTCGACGGCCATACGGCCGATGCTGCCATCCGGAAAATCGTCGCCAGCGAGCAGCGCAGAGACGACCGCGCGCGTCGGCGCAACCGAATCCGCGGGTGCGATGACCAGTTCGCGCTCATCCCAAGGCATGCCGTAGCGTGTCGTCGGCTGCAACCGGTGTTCGGGCTTGCGCAAAACCAGCTTTCCCCTGCCCGCCAATTCGTCGATATCGAGCCGGCCGTTGCGCCCCGCATAAGTGACGTGCATGCCGTGCCCCTGGTCGGTGCCGGCGTCCATGTAAAAGCGCACCCCGCTTGCCGTTGTCAGCCTGACACATCCGCCACGGTCGTCGAATTGCGGCCCGCGCGGATTAGGAACGCGCTCATCGGAAAACCAGGCGGCAACCGAAGCCGGTCGCTCGTCCGTGACATAACGCATCATCTCGAAATAGTGAGAGCCGTTGTTAGCAAGGCCGAAATTGCCGGCTACCACATTGATGCTGGCGAGCCCGCCAAAGGAAGCGTCGCGCACGATTTCCTTGGCCAACGTGTATTGCTCCATGAAGCGCATCTGGTGATTGACGGCCAGCGTAGCGCCGATGCTGCGACAGATTTCGATCATGCGGTCGCATTCGGCAAGCGACACAGCCATCGGCTTTTCGCACAGTATGGCGCGGGCCCCGTTTTTCGCGGCAAGACAGACAAACCTCGCATGCGCGGGCGCCGTGGTCGCCACCACCACCAATTCGGGTTTTAATTTCTCGATCATCTCGCCCGCATCGGCGAAAGCGGCCCAAGCCTCAACGTTAAATTCGGCGCAGGCCTTCTCGCGCGCGGCCTGCTGTATGTCCGCTATGCCGACCACGTCCAACTTCAATTCGCGCAGCACCTGAAGGTGACGCAGGCCCATGCGGCCAAGCCCGATTAATGCGGATCTCATTCTGCCGTCGTCAGATCTGGTAGCGGTCGTTGCGGTAATGAGCGAGGTTGGCCGGATCGGAAAACCAGTCCACGGTCGCCTTCAGCCCGCGGCGGAAACCATCGCGGCCGCCGAATTCCGGCTGCCAGCCGAGAAGTTCCCGCGCACGTCTGTTATCTGCCCATAGCCGCTCGACCTCGCTCTTGGCCGGGCGCACGCGCTCGCCTTCAGAATCGATCTCTACCGTGCGGCCGATAATTTCCGCGATCAGCCGCACCGTATCGCCGACGCTCACCTCGTAGTTGCTGCCTATGTTGATGATCTCGCCGACCGATTCCGTTCGGTCGTGGACGGCGATCAAGCCGCGCACAGTGTCGGTGACGAAATTGAAGTCGCGCGTGGGCGCGGTGGCGCCGAGTTTCACGCTATTGCCCCCCTTCAGGAACTGGGTGATCACTGTGGGGATGACTGCGCGGGTCGACTGCCGTGGCCCGTATGTGTTGAACGGACGCGCGATGGCGACCGGAGTCCCGAACGAGCGATAGAACGACATTGCAATCTGGTCGGCGCCGATCTTTGTGGCCGCATAAGGCGACTGGCCGACCAGCGGATGCTCCTCGGTGATCGGCACGAACTGCGCAGTGCCGTAGACTTCGCTGGTCGAGGTGGAAACGATCTTCGACAGCCCGAGATTGCGCGCCGCCTGCACGACGTTGAGCGTGCCGCGGACATTCACGTCAACGTAGCTCTCCGCCGCATGATAGGAGTAGGGAATGCCGATCAAGGCGGCCAGATGCATCACCGAATCGCATCCACGCATCGCCGTTTCTACACCGTTGCCGTCGCGCACGTCGCCCATCACGACTTCGATCGAGTTGCGCAAATCCTCGCTTACTGTATCGAGCCAGCCCCATTGGCCGAACGAATTGTAGAGCACGAAAGCGCGCACTGACCGGCCCTGCCGCACCAGTTCTTCGACAAGATGCGAACCGATAAAGCCGTCCGCTCCGGTAACGAGTATCTTTCTCACCTGATTCAGTGGCGAGACGGCGCTCAGGCGCCCAGCTCGACCAGCTCTCCTGTTTCGGTTTCGCGATAGCGCCGACCCTCGCGCGGACATCGGAGATCGGACCCGAGCCGTTCACCCGCCCGACTCATCCAGCCGATCCGCCGTGCCGGCACTCCGGCCGTCAACGCGTAGTCCGCAATGTCGCCGGTAACGACTGCACCCGCCGCGATGAAGGCGTAAGCACCGATCGTGTGACCGCAGACGACTGTGGCGTTGGCGCCAATGGTGGCGCCGCGGCGCACCAGCGTGCGTCTGAACTCGCTCTTGCGCGAGATGAAAGCGCGTGGGTTGTTGACATTGGTGAAGACACAGCTCGGGCCGCAGAACACATCGTCCTCCAGCTCGATGCCCTCGTACAGGCTGACATTGTTCTGAATTTTGCAGTTCGACCCGATCGCCACGCGCGGCCCAATCATCACATTTTGCCCGATAGAGCAGCTGCGTCCGATCCGGCTGCCGGCAAGAACATGACTGAAATGCCAGATTACGGTGCCTTCGCCGATCTCGGCCGGGTCGTCGATGTAAGAGCTTTCGTGAACAGACACGCCGGGAAACCGCGGATCTTGGACAAGGCCTGAAGTCATGTCAGGTATTTCCGAGCGGACGGATGCGCCGCCTCGCCGCGGCGCGACTCGATCGCAGCGGCGCGCAGCGCTGAAACAACCTCGATTGACGGACGCACCGCATCGAGACCGAAACCCTGACCCTGCATAATCGCCTGGTAGCTCAGCGTGTGAAGGTCGGCGAAGCCATCGGAGAAATCCGCGGTCTCGCCGTCAATCGTGAGCGCGCGGTAGCTCGCGCGCGCGGGGTCGCCAGCGGGCAGGTCGTTACGGTCGACGGACAAAAACCAGCGAATTTGCGCCCTACCACATTCTAGATAGCCAGCCGCGCGCTCGCGGTCGCGAAGGTGTACCTTGCTGCGCCGCACCGGACCGAAGACGTGGATCAGCAGATCGAAAAAGTGAACGCCGATATTGGTGGCAATACCGCCCGATTTTTCCTCGTCGCCTTTCCAGGACACGTGGTACCAGCGGCCGCGCGAAGCGATATAGGTCAAATCCACGACGAATTCGTTGTGGGTCGAGGCGGCAATCTTTGCCTTCAGGCTCTGCACCGCAGGATGCATCCGCAACTGCAGGATGGTGGAAATACGTCGGCCGGTCTCGCGCTCAATTTCTGCCAGAGCGTCTATGTTCCAGGGATTGAGAACCAGGGGTTTCTCGCAAACCGCATCGGCGTCGGCGCGCAACGCGAAACGACAATGCGCGTCATGCAGATAATTTGGCGAACAGATCGACACATAATCGATTTTGTCACCGCGCCGGCGCAACTTGTCGACATGCCGGTCGAAGCGTTCGAATTCGACAAAGAAATCCGCATCAGGAAAATAGTTGTCGAGTATGCCGACCGAATCCTTCGGATCGACCGCGACCTTTAGGGCGCCGCCGATCGCCTTGATCGCCTGCATGTGGCGTGGCGCGACGTAACCGCCCGCCCCGATCAGTGCAAATTTTTTCATGCTGGAAGCCGGAGCCAGGATTTCCCGGATGTCTGTCAGCTTGCCGTACAATTGCTCAAGCTACCGCAGTCCGGGTGACTTGCATGTCCGCCAGACCGATCCGCTGCGCTCCAGTGACCGGACGCCTACGCGGCCGCGACCGATTCCATCTCGATACTCACGCGCACCTTGCGCCCGAGCAGTTCAAGCAGAACGACAATGCGCTCTTCGTCCGTCATACCCTCGAACAAGCCGACGCAAGTCGAGAACACGCCATCCAAAAGCCGAACCTTGTCTCCGCGCACAAAGCGCAGCGGATTGACGAACTTGATAAATCCGCTGACCTCGCGCTCCTTCAACGCCTCGACTACGCCCGGCGCGACCTGCGCCGGCGACTCTCCCTGGCAGACGACCTGCGAGACGCCAACGGTTGAGCGGATCGCGCGCCAGGGCTGCGTCGCCAGATCCAATCGCACGAACAGATAGCGCGGAAAAAGCGGCGCCGGGACAGTGTCGATTTTTCGGGCGTGGCGGCGGCGTCGCAGATATTGCGGAAGATAGACCTCGTAGCCTTGACGAATGAGATGCAAGAGCGCCTTGCGCTCCGCGCGCGGCTGCGTCTGAACGGCATACCAGCACCCAGTCGCAGTCATGGCCCCCCTCACTCCTTGTTGTTGCGCAGCAGCCGCTGGCGCAGCAGCGCAGGGACGAGCACACGCTCGGCGCCGAACTTTTTGAGGAGCTGATCGCATGTTCGCCGCGTCGAAACGAGGTCGGTGACGATCACGGCGTCGAAGGATTCGGAGAGGTCCTCCCAAGACTTGACCAGCGGAACGCCGAGAAAGCGTCCGTCTTCCAAAGCCGGGTCGACGACACCGATGACCTTGAGTCCTGCCTCGTTGACACACAGCGAGGCGATCTCGGCAAGATCGGACTTGCCTGCGAAGACCACACGGTCCACCCCGCGCTCCCCTGCGGCGGACACCAACGCGGCGCAGTCGTTCTTGGCCTCGCGGAAGAAGCGGAACGAATAGGACAGATATTCGATGGTGAGCCGCGACTTCTCGGAAAAGCCGCGCGGGGTCAGGTAATAGACATAACGGCGGGCCGGCGCCTGATTGACCTTGACCAGCCCCTTCTTCACACAGCGCTTCAGGTAGGCGTTGACAAGACCGAGTGCAATTCCGAGTTCCGATGCGATGCGCCGCTGCGACTGGCCGCCGTCGCGGTCGACGGAGTCCAGAAGCCCCAGCATGATGCGAGCATCTTCGGCGTCTCTGTCCTGGGTTGCTTCCGCCATTGCACTACCAACTGTGTCCGGTGGACTCTTAGTCTGTTCATGTTATGAACGTCAAGCCAGTTTGTTCATATGGTGAACAGCGATGGAGCGGCCGAGTCTGAGAAATTTTCATATGTTTTTCAACGTGATAGCTTGCGCCTTGGAGTGCGGCCTCGCGCCAGCCGAATCCGAGTTCCACACCGCAATCAGGGCTGCCTGACAATGTGCGGAATCGCCGGTCTGATGCACCTTGATGGTACCTCAATAGGCAACGTTGCCGCGGTGGCGCATGCAATGGCCGCTGCGCTGGCGCATCGCGGCCCGGACGCACATACAAGCTGGGGCGATGACGCAGCGGGCATCGGGTTCGGCCATCGCCGCCTTGCGATCATCGATCTCAGCGAGCGCGGCGCGCAGCCAATGCATTCGGCGAACGGCCGTTACGTCATCACTTATAACGGCGAAATCTACAATTTCCGCGATTTGCGCGCAGAATTGACGGCTCTAGGCAATCCCTTCAACGGCGATTCCGACACCGAGGTGCTGCTCGCGGCAATCAGCGAATGGGGACTGGAACGAGCGCTGGGGCGGCTTGTCGGCATGTTCGCCTTTGCACTGTTCGATCGCCGGGAACGGACGCTGTGGCTTGTCCGCGACCGTCTCGGTGTAAAGCCGCTGTACTGGGGGGTTTTCGACAACTGCCTCCTGTTCGGCTCCGAATTGCGTGCACTGATGACGAATCCGCGTTTTCGGAGGGATGTCGACCCCGAGGCTGCGGCAGCCATGCTCGGATACAGCTACGTGCCCGCTCCGGCGAGTATCTTTCAACGCGTCAGCAAGCTGCCACCGGGATCAATTCTCACGGTACGGGCCGGATCGGAACCCTCGCTCGCGCATTACTGGTCGATTGAGGATGTCGCTCGGCGGCCGCGGCAACGAATCGACGCGCGGACGGCATCCGCAATGCTGGACGATATCTTGCGCGACTGCGTGCAGCGGCGCATGATCGCCGACGTGCCACTCGGAGTATTCCTGTCAGGCGGCATGGATTCCTCGCTGATCGCAGCGCTGGCGCAATCGCAATCTGATGTACCGGTGCGCACTTTCACCGTCGGGTTCAACGACGCCGCCTATGACGAGGCGCCGTTTGCACGATCGCTTGCCCGACATCTCGGCACCTGCCATACCGAGGCCACGCTCGACACTGCTGCCGCGATCGATCTGGTTCCGCAGGTCGCGGACTGGTTCGACGAGCCGTTCGGGGATTCATCTCAATTGCCAATGTATCTGCTGTCCCGGATGACGCGGCGGCACGTGACGGTGGCGTTATCCGGAGATGGCGGCGACGAAGTATTTGGCGGCTACCCGAAATACTGGTGGCTGACCCGGCTTTGGTCGCGTACCGGCTCCTGGCCGCGACCGTTACGCATTGCGCTCGGTACGGCGCTGACGGCCATGCCAGAAGGGCTGCTGCAGCGCGGATTGCGACTTATCGATCCTGGTCGCGCCGAGCGCGTCGGCGAAAAAGTGCGGCGAATTCGCAACGCGCTCAGGTCGAAGTCTGGCGACGAAGCGGCGCTGGCGCTCGCCTGGGTTGGCGCAGACGATGCGGCGGCCTGTGTGCCGGGGGCGCTGGGACGCCTAAAAATTGCACCGCTTGCCGACCCTGATACCGGAAATGCCGACCTGTTCGCACGGATGCAGACTATCGATATCGGCGGCTATCTTCCCGACGACATTATGACCAAGGTGGACCGCAGCTCTATGGCCGTCTCGCTGGAAGCGCGCGAACCCCTGCTCGACCACCGGCTTGTCGAATTCGTATGGTCGCTGCCTGCGGACGTGCGACGCGGCAACGGCACGCCAAAGGCGATGCTACGAGACGTCCTCGCACGCTATGTGCCGCCGGGCTTGTTCGAGCGGCCCAAGCGAGGGTTCATCGTCCCGGTCGGCGACTGGCTGCGCGGGCCGCTGCGCGCATGGGCGGAAGATCTGCTCGAACCGACTCGTCTTGAGCAATCCGGATTGCTGGATGTGCCTCGCATTCGCGCCATGTGGCAGCGGCATCTCTCAGGCCGCAAGGCCAATGCCACCACACTCTGGAACGTCCTGATGCTGCAGGCATGGGCGCGGCGATGGCTTTGAGCCGTGCATCCGCTTGTTCGTGAAAAACCATGTATAGTGCTGCCGACGACTGAATCGGAAATTCGCAACCGATGAAAATTGATCTGATTGGAGGCACGCGACCAAACTTCGTCAAGATTGCGCCGCTGCATGCCCGCCTGCGTACAGCCGGCGAATTCGACGTGCGGCTGATCCATACCGGACAACACTACGATGACGATATGTCGGACGTATTTTTCCGCCAGTTCGGCATGCCGCCGCCAACCGTCAATTTCGGCGTTGGCAGCGGTACGCAGGCCGAACAAACGGCCGCCATTATGATCGCATATGAGCGGCTTTGCCTTTCGGAACCGGCCAACTGGACCATTGTCGTCGGCGACGTCAATTCCACGATGGCCTGCGCTATTGCCGCGTCAAAGCTGGGGCAGAAGATCGCGCATCTGGAGGCCGGACTGCGCAGCTTCGATCGCACCATGCCGGAGGAAGTCAACCGCGTGGTAACCGATTCGCTCACCGACCTGTTCTGGACGCCGTCCTCGGATGCCGACCGGAATCTGCGCAATGAAGGTATTCCTGAGGAGCGCATCGAGCGCGTCGGCAACATCATGATCGACGCCTTCGAAATGATGCGGCCGGAGATCGAGGCACGCGAGGCGGCGCGCCGGATGGGGCTTGCCCGTGGCAGCTATGCAGTGATTACGATCCATCGTCCGGCCAATGTCGACGATCCGCGGACCCTGCGTGCGATTGTCGACGCGCTGTGCCGGCTGGCAAATCGCACCACGCTTGTATTTCCGCTGCACCCGCGTACGCGCAAGAATCTCCAGAATGCCGGCCTGCTTGAGACGCTTGAAACCAATGACGCCATCCGACTGCTTGCGCCCGCCGGCTATATCGACTTTCTTAGCCTGGTGCAGGGTGCAATGCTGGTGGTCACCGATTCCGGTGGGCTTCAGGAAGAAACGACCTATCTCGGCATTCCGTGCCTGACGCTACGTCCGAACACGGAGCGGCCGATAACCGTCACAGAAGGCACGAACCGGCTGGTCAAGGTGGATGAACTGGAAGCGGCCGTCACCGCAATTCTCGACGGCTATGCAAAACAAGGACGCAGGCCGGAGCTCTGGGACGGCCGTACCGCCGAGCGCGTAGTTGCAAGCCTCCGTCGCGTTGCGCTGCGTGACGGCGCCGCTTTAGCGTCCGGCTGACTGTATCGGCCGCCAGCGATTGCCGCCCAGATTTTTGCAGATGATCTCCGGCGTCCCTTTCGGGGCGCCCGGCTTGCTAAGGTCGAAGCTCAGCCAGATCGGATCGAGCGGGTCTTCGGGCGCCGCGCGGCGAATCGATACCCAGGCCGGTGCGTTTGCAAGGTCGCCTTGCAATTGCGCCGGATTGTTGGACAGATCAGGCAGAATGACACTGAACCCATTGTTGTAGATCCATCTCCAGCGCTCGATGGCCGACTCTCCGGGAATGACAACGGGCGCACCCGAACGCCGTTCATTCGCGCATTGCAGCAGGTCGGGTCGCAAATAGTACTTAAATCGCGTGACGCTTAGAACCCGCGCGCCCGGCGACGCTGCCGTGTTTACCGCCGTCATCGGCCTGCACCAAAACCAAGCGCGCTCGCAAGGATCGGCGAGGCCGGTCATGGTCCGAAATGCTTTTGGCAGGTCGTAATGATAGCTTGCGGCAAAGCGAGCGCCGAACCATAGCGTCGTCGCGGCGAATACGGTCACGACAACGCCGAGAAAGATCGGTCTGAACGACAGGTCCGTTACAGCTTCGGCGCCGCGCGCAGCGGCAGGAATGCAGAGCAGAAGAGCCGGCAACATGTAGCGTGGCACCACCTTGTCGCCGAACATCAACGCCCACGCCGCAATCATTGCGACCGCTGCCACGCTAACGGCGATCAAGGGACTTTTCAGCACGCTTCGCGGACGTTGCACGAACAGCAAGAGCGGAAGGCAACCGAGAACAAGCGGAGACATCTGTCCGTATTGAGCGAAAAATTCTCCGAACGTGAGCACGAGCGGATACAACAGCCGGATATGAGCGACGGTTTGCGGACCGTACCAGATTTCACTGGTAAACCATTCCGAATGCGAAAGCGTCAGTGGCGCAAACGGCATGCCGAGCAGGGCACCATTCTTGACGAATTGCGGAACGACCCCGGCGACAATGGCGACGGTAAAGATCAGTCCCGACACGATCGTCGGGGCTGCGACGCTCCGCAGAAACGGCTGTCCTGCGCGGACAGCCTTCAGGCTCCGCGCCAGCGTCGTCCACGAGAACAGTACCAACGCGAGTATGGCGAGGCAGAAACCGAGGATCAGCTTGCATGTCACCGCAAATCCGGTCAGCAATCCGCTGACCACGAGATCGCCGCGCTGCAACCGTTCGCCATCGCGATGCGGAACCAGCAGCGCTATTCCCGCGAGCCCCATGGAATTGGCGAACAGCTCAATCTTGCCCTCGCCGATCCACGCCAGCACCGCCGTACTGGTGAACATCATGATCAGCGCGTATGTCTTGCCGCGCACACCCAGGCCGCAACGCTCGCAAATACCGAGCAGCACGAGTGCCGCCGCAAGGTTGGCGACGAAGGTGAATATCTGTGCGGCATCGTCGTTGGCCAGCAGCATGAGCGCCGCGTAGGTCATCTCCCCGAGCAGACCGTAATACTCATTGTTGACCGAAAACCAGTCGCGCTCCAGCGTTCCCGACGCCGCCGTTAGCTTGGCCACCATCATGTGCAGCGCGAGGCTGTCGCCCGACATCACTCGTCCGAAGCTGAAGAATCCGAAGCCGATCCAGACTGCGACAGCGAATGCAAGCAAAAGAGTAGTGAAGTGTTCCGCGCGGAGCCTGAGGGCAAGCAATGCCGCTCCTCTCCGGAAGGAAGCCATATTCCGTAATACCGAGACGAGCGCAACGCACGCAAAAGGCACGACGGTCAACACGACCGCAAGCGGCGCCATCAAACCTGCAACCGCCAGAAGGGTCCACAACTGCCCGAGGGCTCCCAGCCCGAACAGAAACGCCACACTCAAATGAAAATAGGCGGGCTGCCGGTGTCGCGCGCTCAGTCCAGCGACAGCAAGTGCCGCAATCCCGGACCCGAGGCAAGCCAGCGTGTAGAGAACAAGGCCGGGAAAAAATGACGCACTCCAGATCGCAAAGTGCAAATAAGGTTCCGGTGCCGACATCATGGTGCGTGCAGCGGAGCGGTCATTTGCGCCCGTATCCAGTTGCGCATCGCATCTAGCGGCAACCCGGTCTTTCGCTCGACCCAGATAACCGATGACGGCACGATAGGAAGCGTAACCCAGTGCGCAACCGCGACTGACAGAATCCAACAGGAGACGGTGGCGGCTGCAGCGTATCGGACGGGCTTCACTGCGGCGGCTCTCCCTTGCGAGGGCCAGTTCGCGCCTGCCGAGCCCGGTCGGAGGCGATTTGACGGCATGAGACGAACTGGCTACCCAATCGCTTTGCCCCTCGGGCGCGCGTCGCTTCGTTCATGAGCGTCTTTGATCCAGTCGAAAGGCATGGAGAATGAACTTCGTAACATACATCGTCGTTTCCATAATAGGGATTCTTTCGGCCTTCAGCCAATATTTCCTCAAGACCGGTCTGACCGCGATTGCAGGACGATTCGACGGCGGCCAATTCGGGTTGCTCTGGCGCGTGGCAACGAGCCCATCGCTACTGATCGCGCTCGGCCTATACGGCGCCTGTTTTGCACTTTATCTTGTCGTATTGGCCAAAGCTGACGTGTCGCAGATCTTTCCGGCAACGATTGGGGTCAACGTACTGTTTGTCGCTCTCGTCGCCGCGACCATGCTCGGAGAAACGATGACGCTATCGCGCGTAGTGGGCATGATCTCCATCGTGCTCGGGGTGTATCTTGTCTCGCGCTGACAGGCCGGACCCTGTTGCAGCGGAGTATCGCCGGCTCGCGCTTGCGCAGATGCCGCGCGTTCTGTCCGCCGGCGATCGCGAGCCGCAATCGCTCACCTATGGCTGCTTTGATCGCACCTACTGGGCTTGGAAATTCACCGACTTTGCCGGATCCCGGTTCCAGGAGAGCGTCTATGCGCTCGCCCACTTGCACGCTGCTGACGGTTCGCCCTATCGGGACCGGCTGCTGCCCTGGATAAGCGCAGGGTTTGCATTCTGGTGCGGCCTGCAAAATTCCGACGGCTCGTTCGATGAGGCCTATCCCTTCGAACATAGCCTGGCGGCGACCGCCTTCACGAGCTTCTATCTGGCTGAGGCCTTCCGGCTGGTCGGCCACGAATTGCCGGCGCAACTGGCCGGCAAGATCACGCACAGCTTCGTGCGCGCCGGAGACTGGCTGTGCCGTAACGACGAACGGCACGGAATCCTCTCGAACCATCTGGCAGCGGCCGCAGCCGCAGCCGCCAATATCGCGCTGATTACAGGGAACGACAGGTATTTAGTCCGCGCGATGCATTTCCGCGCGCGCATCCTTGAGCGTCAGTCGCCCGAGGGCTGGTATGAGGAATATGGCGGCGCCGACCCCGGCTATCAGACGCACGGAACCTTCTATCTTGCGCGCCTGTGGCAAATGACCAGTGACGACGAACTGCTGGACAGCCTGCATCGCTCCGCTGCTTTTCTCACCCACTTTGTTCACCCGAACGGTACGATCGGTGGAGAGTATGGCTCGCGCAACACAGAGTTCTATTTTCCCGCCGGATTCGAGATGCTCGCCCCACACTGCCGGCATGCGGCAGCTATCGCCGGGTTTATGCGGCCCGCGGTCTTCAACAGCGCTCACGCCGGCCTGGCAACTATGGACCGCTATAATCTTTTGCCTATGCTGAACAATTATCTGTTCGCTGCCGATGCCGCGTCGGATATTAGCTCGCCTACTGCATCGCGTGAGCTACTGCCCTGCGAAAGCGAGGGTGAATGGCACTTTCCTGACGCCGGCATCCTTGTGCGCAGCACGCCAACCTATTTTGCCATATGCGGATTGTCCAAGGGCGGCGTACTGAAGGCTTATGACCGGCGCACACGCAAGCTCGCGCTCAGCGATTGCGGATATTGGACGGTGACGGGCGGCCGCAGATCCAGCAGCCAGGGACTGAACAGAACGCCTACATGGATTCTGGATCCCGGACGCGTCGAGATTTCGGCGGCTTTTGTTCAAGTCAACCAGCGCGTAATGACCCCATGGCTGTTCATTGCCTTCCGTGCATTCTCCACAACACTCGGCAGAATGAGACCGGTCGCCTATTGGATTAAAAACCTGCTCGTCCGCGTACTTGTGGCGAGAAAACGTCCGGTAGCACTGACACTGCGCCGGCAGATCGAATTCGACGCACACCGCATTACGGTACACGACACGCTGACGAATGCTTTGCAACTGAAGGTCGAGGCGGTATTCTTGGTAAGAAAATTTTCCGCGATCCATATGGGCTCGGCGCGTTATTTTCAGACCGAAGAGCTAGAACCGGAACAGCTCGCTCTGCCGGATGAGGCCGCCGGCCTGCTGACGCGCGGCAAACAACTGCAGCGTTCGCAATACTGGTCCTTCGAGTGAGCAGGATGATCTCGATCGTATCGCCATTCTACAACGAGGCCACAATCATCGAGGCTTCGATCCGGCAAATGTTGGCTAATCTGGCCTCCCTGAAGCGACCGTGGGAGCTGATCGTTGTCGACGACGGCTCGACCGACGGTTCGGGCAATATCGCCCGACAGTTAGCGGAAATGGATAGCGCACTCCGCGTTGTCGGTTATTCCGAAAATCGCGGGCGCGGGCATGCGATCCGCACCGGAATCGCAGCCGCACGCGGCAACATCGTCGTCACCACAGAGATAGACTGTTCATGGGGCAGCGATATCGTCGCGCGGATCGTCGCCGTCTTTGAAGAGCATCCCGCAACCGACATGGTGATCGCCTCGCCTAATTTGCCGGGAGGCGGCTACGAAAATGTCCCGGCGCATCGGGTACGCATCAGCCGCCTCGGTAACATGGTGCTGCGCGCGGCGCTCACGCGGAGGATCACGATGTATACGGGGATGACGCGCGGCTACCGGCGCGCGCGCTTTCTTGAATTGCCTCTGGACGAGGACGAGAAGGAATTTCACCTGGAAGTCGCGCGCAAGGCCATTGCATTCGGATTCCGAATACGCGAAATCCCGGCAATCCTGAGCTGGCAACATAACAAGCTTGCCAAGCCCGGTGCTGCACAGCGCAAATCATCGAGCCGCATCCGCAAGCTTATGCGCACGCATCTCCTGTTCAGCTCTCTTGCCGCACCGATCCGCTATATAGGCATGATGTCGGCTGTGCTCGCGCTTGTCGCAACCGGATTCTTGGTCGCCGCTGTATACAACCTGCTCACCGGCACCGCGCCCGCGGCATTCTTTCTGCTGACCAGCCTATTATTGTACCTGTTCGTTATGTTCGTTCTGCTGATCGGTCTGCTTACGCAGCAAAACATCGTCACGCAGCAGGAACTGTGGCGCATCCGCAGCGAGGTCCGCCGTTTGCGCGGCGAATCCAGCGAAGGCGGTCGCCCGGACGTGTCATGAAAGCTAGGCTCGGGCCTGCTGTCGTCAGCCTGATGCTGTTGTCGGTCGGCTATATCGGCGCGCTGGCCTATCTCGATATCGACAAGGGAATCCTCCATGAGTTCGGCGGGGCGGGGCGCGCCACCGCAATCGTCGCATTTCTATCGTTTGCCGCCTATATTTTGCGCTACTTGCGATGGTCTTGGCTGTTGCGCCGACGCGGCAGCGCGGTGCCGCACGTGCGTGGCTTCCTGTCTTACCTGGCCGGATTCGCTCTCACGGCTCTGCCTGGCAAACTCGGCGAATTGATACGCATCCGTTATTTCGCGATGCTTGGTGTGGCCCCGCCGAATGTGATTGCCTGCTTTTTTTTCGAGCGCGTTGTGGACCTGGTCGCCGTGCTGCTGCTGGCATCGCTGATTGCGGGCGCGGTCGCGAGCTTCCACATCGCGGCGCTGTTTGTCGCGCTCGTGCTCTGCGCAGTGCTTCTTCTGTGCCGCTACAGTAACGTCTGGCGGCGGCTCGCCGCGCCGCTCCGGCGTCTCGGACTGCGCCGCCTTGCGCGAATCGTAAGCATTGGCGGCAGGGGACTGGCGGCGGCGGCGACTTTCTTGCGACCGCCCGAAATATCCGTCTCGCTCGCGGCCGGCCTGATTGCCTTTGGGCTGCAATCGCTCGGATTCGTGCAGCTTGTTGCGGCACTTGGCATTTCATTGCGCCTGGACACCGCGATGGCGGTCTTTCCGCTGGCCACGTTGATCGGTGCCGCCTCGATGATCCCCGGGGGCATCGGTACGATGGAGGCTGCCACCGTCGTCATCCTTACCCAGTTTTCCGCGCCGCTCGAGGCGGCCCTGTTCGCCGCTGTCGCCATGCGACTGGGCACATTGTGGTTCGCAATCGCCGTCGGGCTGCTCTCGGCTATCGCGCTTGAATTGCGGGCGGCCAAAATCCCATCAGCCGCCTGCGGCGACACCGGAAGCGGCTGATGTTCGGAAAAAGGCCTACGATCGCGGCGTGCAGGATTGTCGTCAGGCCGCTTCCGGCTCAAGCACCGCGCCAGTCCATTCCTTGCGCACCCTGTAGGTCAGGCGGCTGTAATCGGGCTGGCCGTTTTCCAGATTGAGATCGAGAACGTCGCTTTCCTCCAACCGGTCCCACTCGCCCCATTCCGGATTGGCATTGGTGAAGGTATTGGCGACAAGAAGATTAAGCGCATTCAGCAGATCCTTGATCTGCCGCAGATTACGCACACGCTTGAGCTGACGCAGGAACATACGGGGCCGCAAATAAAACTTTCGGAATGCGTACTTTTCGAATCGCCGGATGTCCTCAGGGGTCAACTCGTCAAGCCGCACCAGCGGATCGCTTTGACCGTAAAGCTTGAAATTGGTGTGGACTAGCCGGCCCTCTTCCAGCGCCTGCTTGAACAGCTGCGTTCCGGGATATGGCGTGCTGATGCTCAGCTGGAAGAAATCGACGTCGAGCTCGATGGCAAAGTTCAGGCTCTCCATCATCGTGTCCCAGGTTTCTCCCAGGCTGCCGATGATGAATCCGGCACGAACCTCAATATCGTTGCGATGCGCAATCTCGACGACGCGCCGGTACTTCTCGTGCTCAATGGGCTTACGAATGATTTTGGCGATCTTTTCGCTGCCGGTTTCGATACCCATCATGATCTGATGACAGCCGGCACTCTTGAGCGCCTGCGCCATCTCATCGCTGAAACAGTCTCCCCGCGCATAGCAGGAAAAGGTGATGTCGAGATCGCTTTCGCGGATAAGGCGGCAGAGTTCGAGAACACCTCTCTTGTTCACGGTAAAGGTGTCGTCGAAAAACTGAATCTGGCGGATGCCGTAATTTTCGCGCAGGTAGCGGATATGTTCGAATACGTGCTGCGGTTCGCGTGAGCGCAGTGGCGTCATCGCCGAATTGCAGAACGTGCACTTGCCGGGGCAGCCGCGAGTCATGATGACGTTGGCGGCCGGCAGATTGCGGTATGACGTGGCGGAAGGGAAGTAGCGGTTGATGTCAACCAGGTGGTAGGCGGGCATCGGATACCGGTCGATATCCATGATAATGTCTTGTGCCCGCGTATGGATTACCCGATCGTTGGCCTCGCTGCGGAAGCTGACGCCCCGGATTTCCTTCCAGGGTACGCCCCTGACGATCTGCAGCATCGGCTCTTCGCCATCGCCCCGCACCACAAGGTCGATGGCTGAATTGCGCAACATGGCTTCCGGATAGAGCTCCGGATGCACACCGCCGGCAACAATCGTGCAATCGGGGACGATGCGTTTGACGTCGCGGGCGATGGCATGGCTCGCCACCAGCATCGAAGAAAGGACGCAGATGCCGACATAGCGCGGGCGCAGCCTGGCAATCTCGGCGCGGAGCTTGTCCGGACTCATGCGTTCGGCATGTACGTCGAGCACGCGAACCGTATAGCCGTGATGCTCGAGGTAAGAGGCGATTGACAGGATTCCGAGCGGGGGCAGAGCGTTGGTCAAAAAGGCCCGCGCATAGAGGATGGTCCAGGGCGGGTAAATGAGGACGCAGTCGACCCGCCGGTCGTCGGAAGCCTTGGATTTTTCGAAGAATTTCGCTGTCGTAACCTGCATGAGATCAACCTACCAGCGATATTGCTGGTTTTCCAGCCCTGCCCGGGCCGCGGGCGGGCAGAATACCCCTGGAATCGCAGATTGGTTTATGCGCCGGGTTTTTCGGCAACAATGGCGATCATCAGACCGAAATGTGCGGCCAAAAACGCATGGAAGGGTGCCAACAGCCCCCCGAACCGTCCGAAGGCCCGCCTTGGAAAATAGTAGCGGCTGACGCCGGTCACGCAAAGCCCGGCCTGCTCGAACATGGCCCGGAACTCGGCGTCCGTAAACGCCTTGCCGAGTGGGTTTCGCGCCCCGTCGTAGCGCCGCACGATCTCGTCGGCGTCGCCGGATGCGAGCAGGTCGTCGCGGTCGCGGCCCGGCAGCCGGATCCATCGCGCCAGGGCGAAGGCTGCAAGCCGCGACAGCAGCTGGGAACGCAGGATCGCATTGCGATAATAGACGCTTACAACCGCCCGCCCGCCCGGACGCAGGACGCGGGCTATCTCGATCAGGCAGCGCTCCGTATCCGGCGTATGGTGGATGACGCCGTGCGACACTACCCCGTCGAAGCTTGCATCCGCAAACGGCAGGTGCTCGGCATCTCCCTGCCGGACTTCGGCCTGCAGTTCGAACAATTCTAGACTGCGTCGCGCCAATGCCACGGCATTCCCGGTCAGATCCACCGCAGACGTGACGTAGCCGCGTCGCGCCAGTTCGCGCGTCCAGATTCCGGGCCCGCATCCGACATCGAGCACGCGCGCGCCTCGAGTAAACGGAAAGAATGCGTCGGGAAATCCCCGCCCGGCAAATACGTCGGCGTTGTAGACCCGCTCGTGCGCCAGTACGAATTCGCGCGAGGAAGGATCGTGTGCGACCTCACCTGTGAACAGCGGCTCGCTTTCCCAGAAAGCCTTGATCTCGTCCTTGCTTGGCGCGCTCGCGGTCATGACCAGCGTGCGTCCGGGCAGAATTTTTCGAACCATAATTCCAGCGCCAGGATCGAGAACACTCGCTTGAGCGGAAGAAAACCCCCGTCGGCGGAACGCTCAAGCACCCGCGCCGCCCAGTCGGGACGGATCAGCCCGCGACGGGCAATGCGACTCGGATCGAGTGCAAAGCGGATCAGGTCGCGCATTTGCGGGGAGCGGATATAGGCTTCGAGCGGGATGTAAAACGCGGCCTTCGCCGCACCGGCGATCTGTGGCGGCAGCAGTGCTTTCGCGAAATCGCGCAACGGTTTTTTGTTTCCGCCGGGGGTCAATTTCCTTTTCGGGGGAATGCGCGCAGCAGCCGCGATCACCGCGTCGTCCATGAACGGCACGCGGCCCTCAAGCGAATGCGCCATGGTCAGCTTGTCGAGCTTGCCGAGGATCAGGTCTGGCAGCCAGTCGCGAAACTGGATGGCGGTCAACCGCTCAAGCGGCGAGCCTTTGTCCGCCCAGACCGTGTCGTTAGCCATGGGACTGCGCGAGAGATTGCGCAGGACGGGTGCGACGGCGATGTCTTCAATGTCGGCAGAATCGAACAGCGAGATACTGTTGCGATAACGGCCGAGGATGTCGTCGTCCGCCAGCGAGGCGATCAACGCTGCAACCTTGCGGCGGCCGTCCGTCCCCAACCGGCCGGGATAGTCGAAGGCGCGATCCAGCAGCGACGCCGGAACCCTCTCCACCAGACGGCCGAGCAAGGGCCATGCCGACGCCGGAAGCAGGCGTCGCAGCATCTCCATCTGCGTCAGGTTGCGATGGAAGACATAGCCGCCCATGGCCTCGTCGCCGCCCTCGCCCGACAGCACCACCTTCACCTTCCGGCTCGCTTCGCGTGCGAGCACGTACAGTGGCACAACGATAGGATCGCCCACAGGCTCGTCCAGCGACCAAACGATGTCCGGCAGCATCGCCATGTCGGCAGCGGAGCATTCGATCGGCGTGTGATCGGTATTGTAGATTTTGGCGGTGATGGCGGCACGATCGAGTTCATTGTAGGGGAAATCCGGAAAGCCTATCGAGAAGGTATGCACGGGAGCCGAGCTTACCTCCGCCATCAACGCCACGATGACGTTGGAATCCACGCCGCCCGACAGAAAGGCACCGAGCGGCACATCGCTGACCAGATGCCGGCGCACTGCCAGGCGCAACGCATCGCCGATGCATTCGCGCGCATCCTCGGCCGACATGCCCGGTTCGGCTGCCGCCACCGGCGGGGCCCACCATTGCTCGACCGAGAGCAGGCCGTCGTGGAATGTCAGCATATGGCCCGGCGGCAGCCGCCGCACTCCGCCAAACAGCGAGCCGGGGCCCGGCACGTAGCGCAGCGCGAGATAGTCGCGCAGCGCGCCGATGTCGGGTTCCCGCGCCAGACCGGACCAGACCAGCAGCGCCTTGATTTCCGAACCGAAGACCAGCCGGCCGTCGCGCAGCGCATAATAGAGCGGCTTCATGCCGACGCGGTCACGCACCACGATCAGCCGTGCAGGCCCCCCTCGCCGGTCAACGATGGCGGCGGCGAACATGCCGTGCAGGCGCGCCCAGGCACGCTCCCCCCATTCGAGATAAGCCGCGAGCACGACTTCGGTGTCGGACTGGGTGCGGAAGACGTGTCCACTCCCGCGCAGTTCTTCGCGCAACTGCTGGAAATTGTAAATCTCGCCGTTGAATACCAGCGCCACGCGTCCGTCTTGTGCGAAGAACGGCTGATCCCCGGTGACCAGATCGATGATAGCGAGACGCCGCATGCCGATTGCCATGCGTTCGTCTTCAAAGACGGCCCTTCCCTCGCCGTCCGGCCCCCGATGAATCATCGCCTCGCACATGCGGTCGATCAGCCCGGACTCGAAAAAGCCAGCGAAACCTGCGATGCCGCACATGCGTCAAAGTTGCCTTGCTGGGTGGGGCGATGGCGGAGAAACCGGCCGCCTCAGGCCGTCTGCTTCGCGTGAAAGTCGGCAATGGTGCGGGCGAGGAGTTCCGCATTCTCCTTCGGCCCGATGCGCGCAATCGACATGTCCTCGTCGTTGAGAAACGCGTCGATGCAAACCTGGTCGATCGCCTGTAGGAACATCCGCACCGCTTCCTTTTCCGGACGCTCGCCTGCCATAATGCGTTCGAGTGCGCGCCGACAATCCTCAGCGCTACGCACATCGATGATCCCGTCGCAGCCCTTGAACCAACCCTCGCCGAACATCAGCGCCGGTTTGCCGCGCGCGACCGCTTCCCAGCAAGCCGTGCCGGTAATCGAGGCGACCGTCTGCGCCTTGTCGATCAATGCGAAGCTCGACGTATCGCGCGGCACCAGCGTCACGCCGGGATGAGCGAGAATTGCGTCGTAGGTCGTCGTCCACCGGCCGTTCTCGGCGAAAAAAGGAAAAAACTGCGACGGATGCTCCTTGACGTAGATTCGCCAATGCTGCGGCATCACCGATGCGATCAATCCGATCATCACGTCCTGGTCATCGAACACGCCGCCGGCCGGATTGGTGGAACGCTCCGGCTGCGCGTGCAGCGGCACATAGATGTAGGGGACAGACAGGTCCGGTACCTTCGCCAGCCTGTCGTAATAACCGCGCACATACTCCATATGCCGGTAGCGGTTACGCATGACATTACGCGCGAGTTTTGCGGGAATTTCCTGCACCTTGTAGAAGCGCCCGCGATAATGCCCCGCAACCGTCGGCTTGCCCCAGGCAATACGCGCGGCATTCATAAGGCCGGCCGGCGCGCGCAGAAGCTGACGCGGGGAGCGGATTCCGTACAGCAGCAGTCGGCGCAATTGCTGAATAAAGACCTTGAGCGGTGTCTCTTCGCGCGTTCTTGCGCCGATCGACTGATTCAGCGTGAACCAGAACGGCTTCGCCGTGTCGTAGCTGCCCTGCAAACTGGTCCAGTATTCCTCCATTCGTTCGGACAGCTGCACCGGCACGCCGGACCGGTCCCGGCGCAGCGCGCGATAGGCTTCGACGATCGGCGGAACGCCGTCGCCGAACCGGTCCATCACTGCAAGTTTGCCCATCGATGTCGCCCATTCGAACATGACGGTACGAATACCGCGCTGCTCGGCGAGATAGTGCGCGATGTAATCGTAGACCACATGCGGCGGGTTCGGGTTCAGCAGCACGTCCGGCTTGAGCGTGTCGAGCACTGTGGACCAGTAGGCGACGAGCTTGTTGAACAGATGAACCCGCTCATGCAGTGGAAACCCGTCCAGCAATTCTTGACGGTACATCTGCTTCAGGGCCAGAAGTTGCATTTCCGCAAGTGAATCGGAGGTCGGCTGGTCGTTACTTTTCAGCCGCACATTGTCGAAGCTCGGAGCCGGACGCGCGCAGCGCGCATCGACGGTGTCGTGGTATATCGCATTGGGCCAGCGCGCCTTGACCTTCGCTTCCGTCCCTTCAGAAACGCAATAGACCAGCTCCCAGCCCCAGCGATCGGACAGTTCGGCCAGCACGTCGACCAGCATTGGCAAGTTGAATTCCAACGCAACCACGCGCACGCGGAGCCCATCTTTCGAAGCCGTCGTGTCGGTCATCCTGGCGTGGCGTTGAAGGCCTGCGGCTGTTTCAGGCATCCGCATAGAATCCCTGGGTCTCAGCATCCCAGCGATCGAAGAAGGCGATCACGTCGTTGTAATTGTCCTTCGCCCAAGGAATGTCGCGGTCGCGATCGGTCTTGCGGCCGATCACGCAGAGGATATCGTTGTCGATGTAGCGGTTTACGAAGGTCCGCTCGAAGCCGCATACCGCGAGCAATCCGGTCAGTGTGTTGGCGCTGAAGTGGAAGGCGTGCAGATCGATCGGCTCGCCGTTGCCAAGAAAATACTGCAACGGCTTCTTGAACGGAACGAGAATACGGCTCCCTGTCGCCACGCAAAGATACCCGCCCGGTATCAGCGCGTCGTAGGCGGCCTCGACCATGCCGCGGCAATCGGTGCAGTTTTCCAGCGTCCACATTATGGTGACGACGTCGAAACGCTGCGTCCTGCTCTGCGGATTCGCACACCAATCCTCAATGCTGCCGATGAAATGCGAAATGCCGTTGAGTGCGAGGACCGCGCCGTTTTGCGCGGAGGGCTCGATGCCAAATGCTTCCGCGTCATAGCCTCCGGCGCGCAAGATTTCCAGAAACTGACCTTCGCCCGCACCGATATCGCAGAGTCTCTTGCCCTTCAGTCCGCCCGGCAACTCCACTGCCAGCGTTTCGGCGACGAAAGTCTGCCGCGCCTTCACGTGCGGAATGCGCGCTGTGTAGGTTGTCGCAGTATAGCTCGCACCGAACACGTCCTTCGACCATGCATCCGCGATCGCTTTGGCCGATCGTCGGCGCTTGGCATGCACGAAGCCACAGCCGGTGCACACAAAGTAGGCTTGCCCCCCGGTGTAGCGGCGCGTCGCCTCGATCGGGACCGTGTCGGCGCTAAGACAAATATCGCAGGGATGATCGCGCGCTTCATCGTTCATGCAAGACCGGCCTCTCCTATTCCGGCGGATGCCGCAGTTTCCAGTGATTGCCCTCGAATTTCCAGATTTCCGGATTTCGGTGCTTGTCGACGATGTCGGTGAACGCGCGTTCGTCGAGTTTCAGGTAGTCGAGATTTTCCTCGAGGAATTGTCGCGGAAATTCGTCGTCGTAGCGACGTGCGAGGTCGAGCGCCTCCTCTCGCGTCATCTGGCCGTTCTGGATCATGCGGCAGGAATCGCGTGTGGCGCGTCCGAAACCGAACTTGATGAATTGCATATAGTAATAAAGGTTGTCGATCTTGTCGTCGAGGCTGTCGAAATCGGTGAAGGTACCGTCCGTGCGTCCACGCGGATCGGTGCGGAAGTCGATCTTGTCGGCAATATAGCGGTAATTTTCCAACATGCTCCAGCGAAAAAAATAGGAAAAATAGATCGCCTTGATCCCGATCTCATTCAACGCATCCGTCTCCGGGAGAACATAGGGCGCAAGCTCGCGCTCTTCGACTGCATCGTCGATCCAGTTGGAGGGATCGTCGCCGATCTGGTTCTCCAGAATTTCCGACATGAGCTGCATCTTCTTGTGCTCTTCGCTGAGCACTCGTCCACCATACTCACTCGGCCCATGCTCGGCATAGACCACGAGCGGAATACGGTAGCGCACTGCAACCTGCAGCGGGAAGGCGGCGACGCCCGCGTCCCAATGCACCTTGGGATTTCCACGCTCCAGAAACATCCGACGCGCCAGATGACGGGAGACGCGCTGATCGGGCCGGATCATGATCTGGTCGAAGCCGACCTGCAGCATCGCTTCGCGATTCTGGACCGCCAGATCGTTCGGCAACAGCGGCGAAAAAGTGGTGAGCAGCGGGCGCAGGCCGAACTCCATCTTCAGCTTGTAGGCGATCGAACTCGAATCCTTTCCACCGCTCCAAGGCACAATGCAGTCGTAGTGGCCCTTGCCGCGATAAGCCTCCACCAATTCAAGAAATTCCTTGCGACGCGCATCCCAGTCGATGGCCGGTTTCGTCTCCGCATTGCGACACGCATTGCACACGCCCTCGGAATCGAAGACGACTCGCGGCCGCGTGTTCGGCATGATGCATTTCTTGCAGAAGGCGATTTGCACTGTGTCCGTTCCGTTATTGCCTGACGGTTATGCCGTGACTGGCCATGTAGCGCTTGGCGCTGACGATGCTGGTTTCGGTGAAATGATAGATGTTTGCCGTGCAGACGGCTGAGGCGCCGCCCTCGCGCACGCCGGCGACGAAATGCTTCCAGCTTCCCGCTCCGCCGCAGATCAACACCGGCACCGAGACGGCGTCGGCGACCTGCCGGCAAAGCGCCGTATCGTAGCCGTCGAGCGACCCGTCGCGCTCGATCGAGGTCACCAATATCTCTCCCGCGCCGAGCTCCTGCACGCGTTTCGCCCATTGTCCCGGCGACAGGCCCGTCGGGTTTTTGCCGAAATGCGACATCACCTCATAGGTGCCGTCCGGTTTACGCAAGGCGTCGAGCGCGACCACGACGCATTGCGAGCCGTAGGCCCTGGCAATCTCGGCGATCAATTCGGGGCGCTCGAAGGCGCCGGAATTGACCACAACCTTGTCGGCGCCAAGCGAAAGAAAAGCCCGCACATCGTCCAGCGTGCGGATGCCGCCGCCTGCCGACAGGGGCACGAAGCAATTACTGGAAAAATGTCCAATTACGTCGAAGAACGACTTTTTGTCTCCCTGCCCGGGCCGCGTCACGTCGAGCACCACGATTTCGTCGACCGACCAGGCATCGACGAAGTTCAGCGTATAGCGATAGTCTGGTGTAAACGCACGCGTGCGAAACAGCACGCCGTCGCTGAAGGTCATCACAGTGACAAGCCGCGTACCCAGCATGTCAGGCCAGCTCCAGAAAATTTTTCAACAGGGCCAGCCCGTGCCGCTGGCTCTTCTCGGGGTGAAACTGCGTCCCGTAGATATTGCCCTTTTCGATCGCAGCGACGAAGGGCCCGCCATAATCGCAGATTCCGACCGGTAACGCGGGATCGTCGGTGCGCAGGCAATAGCTGTGTACGAAATAGAACAACGCCCTGTCCGGCACTTCGCGGAAGAGAATGCTGTCGCGGCACTGATGCAGCGCATTCCAGCCGACATGCGGCAGTCGCAGCGACGGATCGGCGGGCGTCAGCCGACTGACTTCGGCATCGACCCATCCCAGCCCCTCGTGGAATCCGAACTCCTCGCTGCTGCGCGCAATCAGTTCGAAGCCGAGACAGATACCGAGCAGCGGCTTGCCGCCCTTGACCATCCGGGTCAGAACCTCGATCAGGCCGCGCTCGCGCAGCAGCCGCATCCCGTCGCCGAACGCGCCGACGCCGGGAAGAATCAGCTTGTCGGCATCCTCAAGTGCGCGCCGGTCATGCGTCACCACCGCATCGAAATCCAACTTGCGGCAGGCGGACAAGACCGAGGTCAGGTTGCCCAGACCGTAATCGACTACGGCAATCATGAACGACGATCCGTTACCCGGCCGCTATCACAGCACGACGTAGTCGGTCTGGTTGGCGTCGTCCTGCGGCTTGATGCTCCTGAATTTCTCTGTCCGAATATAAGGCCTGGCATTTTCCACCTGCGGCAGCCGTGCTTCCTCGACGCCGGGGTCGTTGCGGTGATTGCCGATGTGATCGAGCACCTGCCATTTTCCCGAAGCGTCGCACTGCCAGATCGACGGATCGCGCAGATGCTCGATCTGCGCTTCGAACTCCGCCTCGCTCATGTTCACAGCGCGCAGAAATACGTCGAGATCGCGCGGGCGCCGTGAGTCGTGCTTCATGATAAGGTCGATGGCTTGTTCGCGCGTCATGCGGCCGCGACGGATTTCCGTGCAGGCGTCGTCGGTACATCGGCCATAGCCGTATTTTAGGTATTTCAGGTAGTCGTGCGTGCCGTTGGCATGGATATCGTCGAGCTTGGCGTAAAGGTTGAACGTGCGGTCGCGCTCCTGCGCCGTCTCGAAGCCCAGCTTGTCGATGACGAATTCCGCATGCTTGCGGTCGTCCCATTCGATGAAATTCGAGATGTAGATACCGCGCACGCCGACACGGGCGATGTCCTCATCGGAGGGGTAGAAGAAAGCCGCGAGATCGTAAGGCGTCAGACCGCTTTCCGCATCCTCGATAAGATCGTCCGGTTCGAAGCCGCGCATGTCATGTTCCTGACGCTTCTTCTTTGTGAATTCGACGAAGTCGTCGTAATTGTGCATCCCGCTCTGTTCAGTATAGCCGTGCTCGCCCCAGATAATGAGCGGCACATCGTACTGGACGGCGGCACGACTCGGAAACGTCATGATCCCCGCATGGTAATGCCATGTTACATCGCCGACCTTGCGCAGCATGTGGCGGGCGATGCGCTTTGCCGAACCCGGTGCTGTGGTGAAGCGCACCATGTTGCAATCAAGCCGCGTGATCATGTTGGCGAGGTTGCGCAGGCCGAGCGGCATGTTGAACGTATGATTGTAGCAGACGAGTAACGGATTGAGGCCGTAATGCTCCTTGATAAGCCAGACCTGATAGGTGCTGTCCTTGCCGCCGGAAACCGGGATAATACAGTCATACGGGTTGTTCTTGGCACGCTGGCGCGCCTTATAATCCATCAGAATGTCGCGCAGACGCTTCTCGCGTTCCGTCCAGTCGATTGTCGGGCGCGTTTCGGACACTCGGCAGCCCGAGCAAATCCCGTGCTCGTCGAAGACCAGGCCCGGTCGGGCGTTTTTGGGGTAGCAGCACCGCCTGCAATATTCCATCGCATCGATTTCCTTACCGCACGGGAGTCCGCTTGAAGGCCTTGTATTTTGGCCTTCTCGGCATGTTGACCTTGTAAAAGCCGCTGGATCGCACATTGAGCCCGGCAGCGGCAAGATGGTTCTTGGCGCTGCGCGTGCTGTGCTCGGTGTAGTGGAAAATGTTACCGGCGGCCACTGCATCGGCTCCCGCCTCGATCCCGGCGACCATATGGTCCCAGGCGCCGACGCCGCCCATCGCAATCACCGGCACGGACACTGCGCCGGAAATGAGCCGCAGCAAGTCAAGATCGTAGCCGCCCTTGTTGCCGTCATGCTCAACGCTGTTGAGCAGGATTTCGCCGGCGCCGCGTCCAACCGCGGTTAATGCCCACTCCCGCGCATCGAGCAGGGTCTCTTCGCGCGCATTGTCGATCATGACCCGGTATCCCGAAGGCATGCCGGCGTCGGGCTTGGCATCGATCGACAGCACGACACATTGAGAGCCGTAATGTCCTGCAACCTCGCCGATCAGGCCCTCCGACCGCACGGCGCCGGTATTGACGACTACCTTGTCGGCCCCGGCGCGGATGTAGCGATGCACAATGTCGAGGCTGCGGATTTTGCCGCCGACCGACAGCGGCACAAAACAGCGGCGTGAAAGCTCGTCGACGATTTCGACGAATTCGTCGGCATGCGCGTCCGTTGGCGATATCTCCAGAATTGCGATCTCGTCCACCGACCAAGCGTTGAAAAATTCCACCGCCGTGAACGGGCTTCCAACCATGTTGGTGGTGCGGAACTTCCGCGTCTGGACGATGTCGCCAGCATTCACGAGAAGCGTCGCGATGAGTCTTCGCTTGATCATACCGCTTTCAGAAAATTCTCGATCACCTTCATCCCGGCGAGTTGCGACTTCTCCGGGTGGAACTGCACGGCCATCACGTTGTCGCGCTCGATCCCAACGACGAATTTTAGCCCGTAATCGCAGGTCGCGGTGGCGATATCCGCAGTGGCCTCGTCGAGCGGAGCGTAGTAGCTGTGCACGAAATAGAAGTCCACTTGCGGCTCCATCCCGGAAAACATCCGGCTGCCCGCATCGACGGCGGCGGCGTTCCAGCCGATATGCGGCACCTTGGGATGCTCCCTGCCGGCAGGAAAGCGCCTGATCTGCGTCTCAATCCATCCGAGACCGGGTTCGTGCCCTTCGCTGCTACCTGCGAACAGAAATTGCAGCCCGAGGCAAATGCCGAGGCATGACATACCGCCTTCGCGCACCCGGCGTTCGAGCATGTCGGTGAAACCGCGCTCGCGCAGCGCGCGCATACCTGCGTCGAACGAGCCGACGCCCGGAAGAACGATCCCGTGTACGTCGCCAAGATCGGAGGGAGACCGGGCCCACACCACATCCGCCTCGAAACAGGTGAACGCATTGTGCACGGATTTCATGTTGGCGAGGCCGTAATCGACGATGCCGATGCGGCGCATGGCTTAATGCCCCTCCTTGCGATCGACGGCACGTCCTGCGATCGCCTTCAGCACTGCGACCGTGCGGCCAACGGGATCGGCAACTTCCGGCTGCCATAGCCTGGTCGTCGGCGCCGGTGCCTCGCCTGCGATGGCGGCCAGCAGACCCGGCAATTCGCTTTCCTCGCGTGCAGCGACTGCCGCACCGGTCTCGGTGGCGTAGGGAAGCCAGCCGTCTCGGACCTCGGCAAGATAGCGGCGCAGCGTCTCCGAGATCAGCAGATGGACGATCACCGCCTTGAGCTGCGGACGCGCGCGCGCGAGCCAGAGATAATCCTGCGTGGAGGTGGACGTGCAGGTCACGAGCCCATCGGCAATACAGAACGCCCCATTCGCGTTCCGCGCGTGGTCCATGACCGGCGCGAGCCCGAGCCTGCCTGCAAATTCTTCATACTGGCGCGCCGTATCGGGAAAGCTTGGATGCGGACGGATGACCAGTCGCAAGCCAACTTGTCCCGGCCGCGCCGCCATCGCTTGCGCGAAAGCGTAGAAGCTTTCGTTGTGACCGGGTACGTCGCCGCCCTGGGCGATAAAGACACAGACCCGGTCCCCCTCGCCGATGCCGAGCGCCGTGCGTGTCTCGCGTCGCATCCGCCCGACATCGGGAATTTCCAACGCTGCATATTTCGGCGCGCCCACGAGGTGCGCCTTTGCAAAACCCTGCCGTGCCGCCCAGTCGAATGTCTGGCCCGACGTGGCGAGAAAATGATCGGGCCGGTCGTTCGTATGCAGCCCGGGCGTATCGATCAGCATGGCCGTCGCAACGTTTGCACTCGTCTCCTTCGCCGCGCGTCGCATGGCATCGTCGATTCCGCCGGCAAAGCTGGACATACCTCCAAGCAGAATATCGGGACGAAATGCCTCGATTGCCGCGCGCGCCTGCTTGTCAAGGCGGGCAACCGTCTCCGCAGGAGGAAATGCGATGTAGGGCGGCGGCCTGTCGACGGCATCGAAAGCAATGCACGTGCCGGAAAAATGGTCCGCAGCCGCATCGGTTGCCATCAGGCGCACATCGAATTCATCGCTGTCGCGCAGGCGGCGGACGACGGGCGCGAGATGCATGGCCGTGCCGACATCGCGCGCGGTAATCAGCACGCGGATCGGCGTCATGCACGCTGTGTCCCCGCCAGCCGGTCGAGCCTGGCGATTTTGCGCCATTCGCCGGGCGAACGGACTTGTGTGTCGAGTTCATACATGCAGCGCACAACGATATTATGATCGACCAAATTGCGGATCCCCCGATCGAGAATGTCCTCCTCCGCCGCCTGACCGCCCGTGTGCGCGTAGGCCTGCGTCAGCGCGTGCCGGCGCTCCGCGGTGTCTGCGGCGGGCGCGTCCGCGGTCATGTCGGCCGGCTCGATACAGAAGCGCAGTACAGCGCTGGCAAGATCGAGTGTCGCAGGCCAAAAGAAGAAGGCGCTGTTTTCGAGATCGCACAAGCGCGCCGATCCATCTTCGAGAAACAGCACATTGCCCGGTGTCACGTCGCCGTGCAGACGCTGGGCGTAGCCGGCAAAGCCGTAATCCGGATCGAACCGCTCCGCCGCCGCGCGCGCCATGTCGCGATATTCGTCGGGCAAGCTCGCATATTCGCCGCTGCGCAAGCGCTGCACAGTCTCACGAAGTTGTAGACGCACTGGCGCATTGCGACTGCGCACCGCATGACTGTCCACGTCGTCGCGCAGCACTGCATGCAGGCGCCCAAGAAGCGATCCAAGCGCAGTCGCATCGTCAACGGTTCCGCTCCGGTGCCGCGCCGCGACAAAATCGGTCGCCGTGATCATCAGCCCGTCGACTGCAATCTCCGCGTCGCCGCCGCGCGTGCGCCGGTAGCGGGCGACCGGCAATCCCTGGGCAGCCAGTCGGTCCGACAGCGACGCCGCCAGCGCAGCGTCGCCGGCATTGGTCGTGCGCTTGACATGCAGCACATACTGTCTGCCATCAGCCTCGACCAGATAATGCCCTGTTCGCTGGTTCGTGTCGGCTTCCCGCAGCGCCCCCAGCACGTATGCCGGCCCGGCGCCGAAATCCGGCCAGGCTCGGGCCGTAATCCAGTCTGCGACGCCCGGCGCAACCGCATGGGCAAACCCGGCCCGATGCGGCGCCGCTGCGCCATCCCAGGCCGGATCACGAAGCGGTATCGAGCCCGACATGACCCCAAGTGATCGATTCGCCGGCCGCTAGCGCCCTGGCCACCCTGACACCGTCGACGCGGTTCCAGTCGCGCGCAACGATGCCGTGGTTGGGCCAGGCAAAGCGCACCTTGTCGAGTGAAAGTTTTTCACCCGGTACAATCGCCTGCGCCGCGACAATGCCCATGCGCGCAGGATGGTCGCTGTCCCGGTACATTTTCGGCCGATAGGTGTGCCCCAGAGCGCGCCAGCAGTCTGCGACGCGGCGCAGGAGATCTGGAACTTCGGAGAGATTCATCGCCCACGGCGTTCCCCATTCCTCGATCGACACGTCCCGCAGCACCGGCTTTTCCAGAACGTCGTATCCCAGCCCGATCGAAGTATAAAGGATTTCGTTGCCAACATAATGGCAGGACAACCCGACCGGGCATTCGTACATTTTTTTGTAGGTTTCGACGATGCGAAGGTTATGCTCTTCCGGCGGCGAGGGATGTCCGTCCGGATTGTGATTGATCACGAACCGCTCGCAACCGTTTTCGCGCAAGGTGCGCACGGCAAGATCGACATCCGCAAAGCCAGCCTTGCCGGTGTCGATGTAGACCGGGAGACCGCTCCGCGCGGCATGTGCGATCAGCGGCAGATGGCTTAGATTGTTCGAGGCGATCTTGACTGCCGCCGCGCCGATATCGACGAGAAAATCGATCGTCTTCATATCATAGGCCGAAACTACAAAGGGGATATTCGCGTCCGTGCAAAGACGATAGAGCGTGCGCCAGGTCGACAGCGGCAACACCTTGCGCTCGACCAATGCGCGGTATTTTTCGGCGGTCTTGCCGGAATGCGTCTGGTACTGAAGTATGTAGCCGTCGTCGAGCACGATATCCGCGTCATGCAGAACCTCGCCCTTGACGACACGTACGCCGAAATCGCGCAGCGCAGAAACCGTCTCGCGCGCAAGACCGATATCCTGATTGAAGTACAGACCGATCTCGGCCATAAAAAGCGTCGGATGGCCGTGACCGACCGGAACATGGCCGAAATTAACTGACTTCATCGGGTATCTCCTGCCGCAGATTGCGCTGCCCTGCGCGTCAAAAGAAATTCTGCGAAATCGAAATCGAGTGCGGTGTCGATGTCGACGGCACGCTCCGCAGGCGTCATCACCCCGCGCACATGCGCGTCGGTGAAGATATATTCGCGGTCGCAGCGCAGTCGCGGCGCATCCATCGCCATCGCTGCGCCGGTGACGTAATAGCGCGCTCCGTGCATCTGGCTCGGCATAATTTTCGGATCGGTGCCGTAGTCGCGCTTCAGGCAGTTGCGCAAAAAACCGTCGTCTTCCAGGACTACGATCCCCTCAAGATGTTGGTTTGCCGGCGCGATCGTCACAGCGCCGGACGTATCCGGCTGACCGAAGGCGGCAATAACGGCGTCGATGTCGGCGGCGGAAATCAGCGGGCAGGTCGGCTGAATCATAGCGAAGGCGCTCCGCGGCGAACCTTCCGTCTCCGCCAACCGTTCGAGCGCATGCAGACATGCGGCGCGTGCGGGCACCGTATCGGTTGCCAATTCCTTCGGCCGCATGAACGGCACCTCGGCGCCGGCCGCCCGCGCAGCATCGGCAATTTCGGGATCGTCGGTTGTGACCACTACACGGTCGACCAGCTTCGCCGCGCAAGCGGCGCGCACCGAATGCGCAATCAGAGGCAACCCGGCAAGCGGCAATATATGCTTGCGTGGCAGGCGCTTGGAGCCGCCGCGCGCTGCGATCAGCGCCAGCATGCTACGGCTCCCCGCTTGTCTGCCAGGCGCGGCACAGTTCTGCGACCCGCCCAAACGGCGCTGCAGCGAGTGGCGGTTGGAGCCGGGCGGCGATCCACTCGACTTTCGTTAGATCGCGCTCGTAGTCGACGGTCAGACTGATGCCATCGAAATTTTCCGACGCGAACACGTTGTGCAGGCGGAACCGCGAAGCATTGCGATAGATGAAGGTCGTCACATGCTCGCGGTCGCCGGCATCCGTCGTTTCTTGCAGACAACGTCCGAGTGCAGCGGTAGTCACTATCTCGATACTGTTGCCGGGCGGAAAGCTGCGCGGTGCGAGATTGGTGACGATATCGCAATCTTCGAGCGCGGGATCGGCAGCCATGCGCGTGGCAAGTTGCGGGTCGAAGAACGGGCTGTCCCCGCTGATGCGCATCAGATGCGTCCATCCATGCGAGGTAGCGCATGCGTGACATCGCTGCATAACATCCAGAGCCGATCCGCGAAATACCGCGACATTTTCCGAACGGGCGAAATCCGCCACAGGATCGTCGACGGTCCGCTCGGATGTCGCAACGACAACGCGGTCAATCCCCTCCACCAGCATGGCGCGATCGATCACGTGTCCAAGCAGTGGCCGTCCGGCAACGGCGCGCATCGCCTTGCCAGGCAAACGCGCTGAATCCATCCGCGACAATATGGCAAGACCGATCAGTTTGACTGCGCCGCGCGCGCGCGCTCCCACTGGTCGAGATACCATTCGCAGTAGGCCTTGTAGCCGACTTCGAGCGGCAGCTTGGCCCTAAATCCGAGCATGTTCTCCGCCCGTTTTGTCGACAGTGTGCCCCGCACCGGCTTCTCGACATCGCGCGGCCGATTCTCGAACGCGACCGACGGAATAACACTTTTGACGACCGCTGCAAGGTCGGCGATCGTGCGTGCGTTGCCGTAGGTGATATTAAAGGTCGTTGAATATTGCGGCGTCTTTTCGTGCATGGCAAGCGCACGCAGCATGCCGTCGACAAGATCGACGATCGAGGTGAAATCGAGGCGCCCGTCGCCTCCACCTTCCAGGATGAGCGGTTTTCCGATCAGAGCGTTCTCGATGAAGACCTGGCTGACACGTCGGCTAATGCAACGTTCGCCGTAGAGCGCGCTCGGGCGGATAATGGTGACCCCGAGGCCGAATTGGTCGCGATAAGTTCGCACCAGCCGCTCGCCCATATATTTGGCATTGGCATAGATGCCGTTCGGCTGCGGCCGGGTATTCTCGTCGACCTCGTCGCTCTCGAAATCGCCATAGACGGTACTCGAGCTGATGAACATCACCTGATTGATGCGGCCGCCGCTGAAGCGGGCGAGCTCGAGTACGTTGCGCAGCGTCACGAGCTGCAGGTCGAAGCAAAGGCCCGGCGTCTTGCGTGCCTCGACCGCGCTTGAGATGGCCGACAGATGAACCACCTTGGTCGGCTGAAATTCTTCGAACAGCGGCGCAAGGTCGTTGTAGTTCCGCGCATCGGCATTACGCAGCAGCACGCCGACATCGCGCATCATCGTGAAGCGGTCGAGGAGGAAGCGCTGATACACGGTGCGCTGGAAGGAATCGCGTGACGTCTCGTAGATATTTTCGATCAGGCTGTTGACCATCAGATTGTCGACGACCATGGTCTCAACGCCGGCATTGCGCAGTTCGAGCGCGAAATTATGGCCGATGAATCCGGCGCCGCCGATCAGCATTACGCGTTCGCCCGAAAGCTTGCTCTTGATCGTTGCGTAGGGAATTTCCATCATGGCCTGCCTCAATGATTGCGCGCGGCGCGAATCGCGACCTTGACCGCTGCAGCGATGCGGTGAGCGTCGTCGGGAGAGACATGCGGCCCGACCGGCAGCGAGAGGGTCTGGTCGGCAAGCCATTCGGCGATCGGGAATCGGCCGCGCGGGAATCCGTATTTTTCGCGATAATATGTCATCATCGGCACCGGTCCGGGATAATGCACGCTGGTCCCGATTCCTTCGGCTTTCAGTCCTGCCACGACCCTGTCGCGATCGATGCTGCCGTCGCGTGGCAGTACGACGTTGAAGCAGTAATGCGAGGATTTCGCCCTGCCATGCGCAGACGGAAACAGAGTAACTTCATTCATGTCGGCAAGCGCTTCGCTGAGAATACGGTGATTGCGGGCCCGCGCCGCCTGATGCCGGTCCAGCTTGTCTAGTTGCGCCAGGCCAACGGCGGCTTCCACTTCGTTCATGCGATAATTGTAACCGAGCGCCACCACGTCATACAGACCTGGCTTAACCCGCGCTTCCACGGTCCGGTCATAGCCGAACGCCTTGCGCATGGAAAGCGCCCGCGCTAGGTCGTCGTCGTTCGTGGTCATCATCCCGCCTTCGATGGTGGTCATGTGCTTGATCGGATAGAATGAGAAACAGCCGACCGCGCCGAGATTGCCGGCCTTGACGTCGCCATAGGTGGCATCGATCGCCAGCGCGCAATCCTCGACGACAAAGGCCTGCGCCTTGCGCGCCGTCTCGCCGATCCGGTCCATCTCGCAGGGCAGACCGAGATAGTGTACGACGACGATTGCTTTCGTCGCGGCGTCGATTGCAGCCTCGATTCCTGCGGGGTCGACATTGCCGGTTTGCGGATCGGAGTCGACGAAGATCGGGGTGGCGCCGCAAAATTCCACTGCATGGGCGGTGGCGACATGCGTCATCGCCGGCACAATCACCTTGTCGCCCGGCCCGATGCCCCGCGCGAACAGGCTCAAATGCAGTCCGGCGGTGCAGGAGGCGACAGCGATCGCGTGTTTGGCGCCGGCCCGCTCGGCAAAGCGCTTCTCGAACTCGTGCGTCACCGGCCCGTGCACGAGCTGAGTGCCGCGCAGAACGCGCGCTGCCGCCTCGGCTTCGGCGTCGTCGAACATCGGCCGTCCGAACGGTATCTCTGCCTTCTTATTCATGGTCCCTGCCGTCAGATCAGGTATTCGATTTTCACCGTCCGTTTCGCCTGCACCGAGTCGTGGGCTGCAAAACAGATATCCATGACACGGAATACGTCGCGCCCGGTTACGATGGGTTCGCGGCCTGTGCGCACGGCGTCGACGAAGTCGGGGATCAGATCGTATTTCTCGATGCCCGGATAGGGCTCGCTCATCGCCTCGCCACTGTCGCGCTCGTCACTTTCGAACAGCTTGCCGTGCGGCAGGTCATTCACGAATGTGCGTTTGCTGCCGTAGATATTGAGCGCATGCAATTGCGGCCGTTGCGGCGCATAGGTCGTCAGCGTCTTGGCCAACGTGCCACCGTCGAAGCGGATCAGGTTCACGATCGTGTCGTCGCCGGCATAGCCGGAGCCGCGCACGCGCATCGCATTGCCCATGCCGCAGATCTCAGTCGCCTCCTGGCCGATAAGCCAGCGCATCAGATCGATCAGATGAATGCCTCCGCCATAGGTTACGCAATAGAACGACTGTTTGCCGCGCCAGCCTTCGGTGATCTTCCACAGAATATTGTGGATGTAGTCTGCCTCCAGATAGAACACCTCACCGAAATTGCCCGCATCAAGCATCCGCTTCAGTTCCAGAAAGCGCGGGCTGCGGCGCAGGATAAGGTTGGAGGTCAGGACGCATCCGCTGTCCTGCCAGGCGCGTAGTGCTGCTTCCGCCTCGTGCCGGTAAAGCGCCAGCGGCTTTTCCACCATCACGTGCTTGCCGTTGCGAAAGGCGGCAATAGTCTGTTCGGCATGCGCCTCGTCGAACGAGCAGATCGAGACGACGTCGATCTCCGGATCTTCGACGATCTGCCGGTAATCAGTATGACGTGCCGACACCTTGTGACGGTCGGCGACCTCGGCCAGTTTTGCCGAATCGATGTCGCAGACAGCCTTTACGCTGCAGCCAGGAATCGAATTGTAACCGACGAGATGCCGTTCTCCGACACCAAGCCCGATCACGCCCGCCTTGATCGGTTTCATCGTGTGCCGTCCAGAATCATTCCGTGCCGCAGATGCGCCAGCGAACCGGCGCCTTCGTAGTCGGTGACGAGCACGGCGCGGTCCGCACATACCACATAGGGACCGCGACCCTGCAGCCAGGCGACGCGTCCGGGAACGCCGCAAACTTTCGGTATGTCGAGGCGAGTCGCAAAAATCCGCCACTCGCTTTCGCCGAAGCGTGCAATCGCGCCGGGATAGGGACGGGTCACCGCGCGAACGAGATCGTGCACCTGGCGCGCACTCATGCGCGGCCAGTCGATACGGCCGTCCTCGGCATTGCGCTGCAGCCAATAGCAGGCCTGCGTTTCGTCCTGTGCGCGTTCGATCAGCGCGCCGTTTTCCATCGCCTGCATCACCTGCGGCGCCAACCGGCAGAACATAGCGATGGCGCGTTCGTGCAACGCGCCGATTGTCTCGTCCGGACCGATTGGAATGCGCGCCTCAGCCAGGATCGGTCCGCTGTCGATCCCTTCGTCCAGACGGATCACCGAAATTCCGGCTTCCCGCTCGCCGTTTATCATTTGCCAGTTAAGCGGCGAACCTCCCCGGTAGCGCGGCAGTGCTCCGGCATGCAGATTGATGGTGCCGTGCTCGGGCACATCCATCAACGGTCGTTTCAAAATCGCGGAAAATCCGGCGACGACCGCAAGTGCAGGTCCGAGCGTACGATAGCGCGCAACGAAACCTGCATCGTTTACATCGACCGGCATCAACAATTCGGCACCGAGCCTGTCTGCGAGCGGCGTCAGTTCACCCGCGCAGGCTTGCGGTGCAATCATCCAGCGGATCGTGTGGCCAGCGGCGGCAACAGCCTCCGCTACCGCAGCGCCACGCACGCCGTTCAGAAAGATGCAGACCCGGTCCACGCCTGCCAAGACTTCGAATTCGAATGGCTGCCCCGCTCAGCCATGTTGATCGAGAAACATGCGCGCGGTGGTGAACGAAAACAGGAATTTTGACACACTGTTGTCCGAGCGGTCGGCGCGGTCGACGAAATCGACCAATCTGTCGCGGTCGACGATATCGAAAATCGGCCCCGACGCAAACAGTCGATCGCGCGTCGCGGCGTCATCGAGGTCGAGCAGCGAGACAATCGAGCCGTTGAAGCCCCGCTTTTGCTTGTCGAGGCGCACTTCGTCCGGCATGATCCCATCGAGCGCCGCCCGCAGCGGCCATTTCGTATAACCGTCGCGGATCAGATGTTCGGTCGGAATCGAATAGGCGAACTCGACCAGCTCGCGATCGAGATAGGGGGATCGGTTTTCCACCGACCATTGCATCGAATTGAGATCGTCTTCATCGAGCAGAACAGGGACCACCTCGTTGAACAGCTCGTTGGCCATACGGTTGCGCAGCAATTCGCCGCAATAGTGCGTCTCGCCGAAGCTGTCGTCGACCGGTTCGCGCATTAGATTGAGGAACTGCTCTGCACCCAGGACAATATGGTCGCGTGCATCGGGATGGACGACGAAGCGCATCGGGTCCTGCAACAGCGGATTGCGCACGAAGCGGCCGTAGCTCGCGCGCCATTGCGCAACGAGCGCTTCGTAATCCGCACGACCGTGCTGGCCGGCCAGCCAGAACAGGTAGTGATCGTAATAGCCGGTGAACAACTCGTCTGCAGCCGTCCCCGAGATCGCGACACGAAACCCGGCCGTGCCGATCGCTTCCGAGAGAAAATTGTGCAGATAGTATGAAATCGTCGCCACCGGCCGGTCGTGATAGGCGGTCTGCGTCTCTAGCCGGTCGAGAAAGCCATCGCGCGAGGGCATAAAGGCCTGATGACGGCAGCCGAAAGCGGACACACTTGTCTCGATATTTCTGCTTTCGTCGTAACGCGGATCGGTCTCGATGATTGAAAAGGTATGAACGTCACAACCAAGCCCCTTGGTTGCGAGCGCAACGAGCGCAGTCGAATCCACGCCTCCGGAGAGGCAGAAGGCGAGCGGCACGTCAGCGCGCATGCGCAGCCGCACCGACCGCAACAGCCGCTCACGCACGCCCACCGCGGCATCGTCCGCAGTCATCGCACTCTTCTCGCATTTGAGCGTCCAGTAGCGCTCCGGAACCGGGGATTTCGGCGTCTTGACCGCGGCGACAGAGCCGGCGGGCAGATTGTAAACGTCCCTGTAATATTCGTTCGCATCCTTGTGCAGCCCGCGGTAACCGACGACAAGCGCACGCGCGACATAGCCGTAGTCGACTTCCGGCCATGCACCGGCCAGCGCTGCCAGCGTCTTGATCTCGGATGCGAAATAGAGGGTGCCGCTGCGAAGCATGTAGTAAAGCGGCTTTTCTCCGAAACGGTCGCGCGAGAGCACCAGCGCACCGTTACGCCGGTCGAGCAAGGCAATCGCCCACATGCCCTCCATGCGGTCGAACGCCGCTATGCCCCAGGCACGATAAGCCTCGAGCAGCACCTCCGTGTCCGACGTCGTGGTGAACACGACGCCGCGTGCCTCAAGCTCCCTTTTCAATTCGAGATAGTTGTAAATTTCACCGTTGTAGGAAACGGCAATGCCGGCGCGATCGAAGGGCTGCGCGGCGCGCACATCGAGATCGATGATCGACAGGCGCGTATGCAGCAGCGTGGCCATGTGTCCGCCAAGCGGCTCGGCGAGAACGCCGTGCCCATCGGGGCCGCGCCGATTCATCAGCTTCAGCGCGGCTTCGACGCGAGCTCTTTCGACAGGCGCGCCCAGCGCACCGGCTATCCCACACATTTTCTTTGCCGCTTCCGGATCCGTTGCGCAGGCGCGCGGCGCTTTCAATCGGCCAATGCCGCGCGCTGGATCATTTCCCCGGATTTTGCAGCCCGGGTCAGCTTGCGGCCGACGAGCGAAGGACGCTGCGCGGCGGCGAACTCGGTCGCAGGCCGCGCATACATCAAATCGTCGTCGCGCAGCACCGTGCCGGCCGGCAGGTCGCGGGCGGCGACCACGCCCTTGCGAATGGCATCGCGCAGCGGCGCTTCGGCGGCCTGCACGATCTTCTCGCGGCGACCGAGGCTCGCCTTGATCGTGCGCACGGTCTTCACCAGAGCGCTCAGTTCCGCCGGCTCCATCGACAATGCGTGGTCGCGGAACGAGCGGCCTTCGCGGCGGTCGGTGACATGCACTTCGATGGCGCAGGCGCCGAGCGCAACGGCGGCGTAAATCGCCTCGGGACCGATGACATGATTGGAATAGCCGACTGGCACATTATAGCGCTCGCGCAGGAACGGCACCGAGAGCACATTTGCCTGCTCGACCGGCGCGGGATAGGCGGAGACGCAATGCATCAGCACCAGCCGTTCCGGCAGGTCGGCGGCACCGACGACCTGCTTCATCCAACCCACCGCCGAGTCGACTTCGTCCAGCGTGCCGCACCCGGTGGACAGCACAACCGGCTTGCCGGTGCGTGCCGCCGCCTCGATCACCGGGCGAAATGTCAGGTCGCCGCTTGCGATCTTGATCGCCTGACAATTGGCGGCAAGGAACGGCACCCAATCTTCGGTCACCGGCGTGGAGAACAGCGCAACCCCGCGTGCATTCGCCAGAGCGAACAATTCTCGATGCGCCGCCTCGTCGAGCGCAAATTTTGTGACGCGCTGCAATCGCTCGGGGTCGGAGCTCGATGCGTAACGCTCCGGTGTATAGCTTTGCAACTTGATGGCATCGATACCGGTCTTGGCAATTGCCTCAACGATCGTCCGCGCCGCCGCAAGATCGCCTTCATGATTGACGCCGACCTCGCCGATGATTGCGATATCGCTGTCGAGATCGCGCGAAAACAGCTTCATTGCGGCTCACTCTTGCTGGATGCGCCCGGAACGGCGCCGGGCATCGGGTGCGGGCGCCGGAGACCGCAAAAGTCGTGCTATGCAATCGCCGCGAAGCCAATTTCGCTGTCCGCGCCGGGATCGCGGCCGAACCGCAGACAAGGTCTGCAATTCGGGCCAAAGCTACCGCAGACGAGGTGACTTTCCCCGCCCCGCGCGACGCTTTGCCGGCGCATAAATACGATGTTCACGTCATGAACGTCAAGGGTGCCGCACGGCCGCTACCCGGTTGAGAACGCCCGGATTTTGCGGATCGCCGGCAATGCCGGGCCGCCGCAGCCTCGCCGGGTCTCTGCCGCGCCCCTCAGGCGCGGCCCGCCAGCAGCGTCTTTGCCAGCGCCACCAGTCGCCGGCCAGTCTGTCCGTCGAGCCGCCCCCAGCGGCCGGCGATTGCCTGCTGCTTGCGGCGGATGTCGTCGGCATAGGTCTCGTCCTGCACCAGTCGTCGCAGCGTCTCGACATATTCGTGCTGCTCTTCGATGGTGATGACGCCTTCGATCCCGACATAATCGGTGTAGCGGTAGCGATAGACGTCGTAGTTGAGAACCGGCTTGCCGCAGGCGATGGCCCAGCGGATGGTCGAGGATATGCTGGCGACGAAGATATCGCACAGTGGCACAAGCTCGGCCGTGTTGCGTAGCGCAACGCGCGCACCATAGCGCTCGTATTTGGGCACGTCGGCGGGCGGCGTAGAGGGATGCAGCGCCACTACGACATTGCAGCCATACGCGCAGCAGGTCTTCAGCCAGAAATCCGTCAAGGCATCATATTGCGTAAAATCGCATTCCGGGCGCCCGCCCGGCTGGTCGAGAAAATCCGGCGGCAACGCTGTCACGATCAGCTTGCGGCCGGGGGGCAGATCCAGCGAGCGACAAAGCTCGGCGCGGCGCTCCTCCATATGCGCCAGCGCCTCCGCCATCACATCATCGGAGGTCGAGCCGGTGACCGTCATCTGCTCGCGCGGAATACCGCCCGCGGCGTAATATTCGAGCATGGCATCGCTTTCCTGGTAGAATATGTCGGCCCACGAGCTGTTGAATATCCATGGCATGGGCGGCGCGATGCGCAGCAATTCCATCGCCAGCACGCGACCGGGCGGACAGCGCAGCAGCGGCCTGTCGCGGTGAACGAACACCCAGTGCGGGAAGACGCGCGCGATCAGCGAACGCGCAAGCCCGTAAACGTGATAATCCGGGTTGTGATAATAGACCTCGGCTTGATCGAGTCCGATCGACATCATCGAAGACACCAGCATCGCCTTGATGCCGCGCCTGTGCGCGACCCGGACATAGACGCCGGTGTCGTAGCCGGCCAGATCGATGCTCATCACCAGCAGATCGGGCGACAGGTCGTCGAAGGCTCTGTTTACCCGCACCAGAGATTTGCGCAGGTCGAGGAATTCGGCGACGAAATGCGCCGGCCACCAGCCGCGCCGCCGGTTCACCCCGTGCGCGATCCACATCAGCCTGTCGAGAAGGCGGTTCCACAGTCCTTCGAGCGGCTGCAATCGGTAGACGGCCACACCCGCCTCTCGGCATTGAGCGGCGAAGCTGTCCGCGGTCCAGTGCTCGTAGGCAAAGATGAAGACGGGCTCGATGCCCTCCTTCTCCAGCAGCCTTGCAATCCGGAACGGATCGACGAACGCCGTCGAGGTATGGACGGCGAAAAGTGCGCGTTGCATGCGATTGCCCGCCCGCAAAATATTAGGGAGACAAAATACGGCAGCGAAGCTGCGCGTCAAACCCTAGGCGGCAGTTGAGCGGCGATCTGCGCTCACCAGCGTGGAGGGATGATGATCCGGCACATTGTGGTGCCTGCGCCAGAGCGCCTCGTATTCCTGGATGCGCTTATAGTCGAAATTGACCATCAACTCGCGCAGGCCGAGCAGTTCCACCGCATTGAAATTGTGCGAGATCACCGCGGTGATGCGCGTCGCATCACCCAGATCGAGGATATATTTTTCGAGGTCGCCGCCATATTGCGCCTCGATCTGCTTGCGATAGACGGCGAACCATTCCGAGCCCGGATAGGGCGTTGCGAAGAACGGCTTCACGACGATACCGAGCTTCTTCCAGGCTTCCATATTTTCGTAGATCGACGGGAAATCCTCGTTGGGGAATCCGATAATCTGGTTAGGGATCGGGCGGATGCCCGCCTCCAGCGTCCAGAAGAAGCTGCGCAAGTTGGTTTCAGGCGTCGCGCCCTTGCCGATCGTCTTCATCACGTGCGGCGAGAAACTCTCGTAACCGTAGACGAGATGCGAGCAGCCGGCCTCGCGCATGACTTTGAGAATGTCCTTGGTCACCAACGTCGCATGGCTGGTGCCCGACCAGTGGATGCCGCGCCAGGAGCCTTCCGCCGCGCCCGGCCGGTCGTCGGGCCGCGGCGCCAGATCGTATTCGTGCCACAGCCGGCAGATTTCCTTCATCCAGGTGCGGCCGGAATACTTGTCCATCGTCATCAGGTTCTCGTCGAGGAACCCGATGAAGTTGACGTTGTATTTGTCGTAGATGTGCTTGGCCATCCGCACCACATATTCGGGACTGTGATAGCGGATGATGCGGCTGTATTTTCCGGGTACGTCGAATTCAACATCGACATCCCCCTTAGCGTTGTTCACGTAACGCATATCGCCGGCGATGCCGAGATGATAGCAATAGCGACAGATCAGCGAGCAACCATAGCTGACATTGAGATCGAGCCGGCGCGAGGCAAGCATCCCCTCTTCCGAGAACAGCACCTGGCTATTGGGGAAATAGACCTCCTCCAGCGGGAACAGATCCCAGGCCGGATAGGGCAGGCTGTCGAGGTCCATCAGCAGTTCGCGCGACTTCGAAAGGACGATCTTGCCGTCCGGGGCGCGGCTGACGGTGCCGGAGATAGCGCTCCAGTTGGCCTCGCCCGCGTCGATCATTTCCAGAATTTCGGGAAAGGTGACAAAGGCCTCGCCGACCACACCGACATCGACCTGTGGCAGGAAAGTCATGATCTCGCGCGGCAACGAAGTGAGAACGCCACCGCCAAGCACGATGGTGCTGTCGGGACAGACCTCGCGCGCCATTGTCACGACATGCTTGATCGAGCCGTATGCGGTCGTGATGCCGCCGAGCGCTACTACGTCCCAATTGTCGGCCTGCAGCACGCGGCGCAAAACGTCGTCGCCTAGCCGCCAGCCGTTGGCGTCATAGACCTGGACCAGGTGGCCCTTGTTCATGGCGATCGAGGCCAGCAAGGCGATGCCGTAGGGCACGTGCCGCGGCACGTCCTCCTCGCGGACCACCGGATTGATGAACAGGACCTTTGCCATTCGTGACCATCAGCCGCCGGCGGGCGGGTTCCCCATCTCGCTGTCCAAAAACTGCTCCAAGTTGCAGAATATCACACCGGGGCCGAAAAGTATGCCGCCCTCGGTACAATTATAGGTCTCGCATTCCCCTTCCTGGACCATTTCCAGAAAGCACTCTCGGTACCATTGGTAGGCGGGATCGCTCACAAACCAGGCTCCCACATACGGATTATAGATGCGTGAGAACAGTTCCGGCGCCCGTTCCAGCCCGACCATGTCCACCGCCTCACGGTAATACTGCGTGCTGCTTAACGGTGTATCCCCATAATAGCCGAAATCCATGCCGGTCAGCGCCACCCGGCGCTTCCCAATCACGGCGTCTGCGATCATCCACGAGGCGGAACCGACATTGCCCCCGGCATTGAGCGCGGGGAAGCCGTTCATGTCCATCAATTCCCGGGTTCGGCTGCCCGGCTTATCCGGGTCGTCGAGCATCGGATTCCACCAGTAAATCTGCATCCCGGCGTCGATCGCCCGCTCCACGACTGCAATCGATGTCGAGGTGCTGAGCGCGATTCGCATCTGCCGCGCATAGCGATGCATCAGCGCGATGATTTCCTCGTTGGCGCGCATCTCGTCGGCAAAAACAGGGTCGAGATCCTGGCGGCGATAATAATCGTCCTCTTCGAGATCCTGTTCGCGGATGGTCGGATCGCCGAACCAGCGCACAATGCGGGTCGGATGCGGGTCGAGGCTCACCACCAGATGCGGCACGAGACCGTGTCGCAGGCAATGCGCAATGCCGCTGTCGGTCGAAAGCACCATCCCGCGATAGCCGCGCTCGGCTAGCACCTTCGCGGGATTTTGCCGGCGCACGCTGGGTCCGGCCGCGACGATCACCGCGCTGTCGCCTTCACCCAGACTGGCGCCCCGAAGTTCGGCGAGCGAGCGCCCGCTGTCTCTGTATTGCAGATTGCGGCGCGCGTTCCTGATCGCATGCTCGCCGATGCGGTCCCAGGTCATCTGCTGCATGTCCGCGATCAGCCGGCGCACGATAGCGCCGTCTTCGCGGATCAGGTCGTCCTGACCGGACGTTTGACGTTTCTGGTCCACGCGCGGCAACGGAAACGGCTACTTCTTCTCGCTCTCGTCGTTCCAGGTCACGCGTTTCTTGGAGACATAGGCGATCGACCCGCCCAGGCGGGCTTTCGCCGCACGCTCAAACTGGTCTTCGAGCGTCTGTTTCTGCTCCTCGATCGCGACTTCGTCCTTGGGCTTGAAATTGCCCTTCAACACGTCTTTCATGGTTCCTCCTTCGTCCGGACATCGTGTCAGGGGATCCGGACGGTCCACAAGACAGACGGACCCCTGCTGCAAATCGCAGGATGGCGCCGCCCGATCCGGGCGTCAGATCCACAACCGGCGTCTGGTCCAATTGTCGCCCCCGCCGAGCATAATCGTCGCAAGAGCAGCGGGCGGCGATCCCCTAACATCAATGCCGGTGTGGCGCAAACCGGCCGATACCCGCACTTGGCGGACACAAATCACCGCAAGGCAAGCCGGATTAGCGGCATCCGCACACCGTTTGGCGCGCCGATTGACCTCGACGCCGGGCATTGCCGCGCGTCTGTTCGCGATGTGTTCCCGATCGTCCGATCCGGAAGGCTGAACCGCAGGCGGCGCCCGCCCGTCGCCGTCTCCAACGAACGGCCCGTAAAGAACGACCCGCATTGACGCGTTTTGGCTATGTTCATGTTGCGTGGCGCAGGATCGTTTTAGAAAGGATAGAATACCATGCGGACGTTTGCACTCGCGGTGCTGCTAGCTGCCGCCACTCTTCTCTCGGTGTCCGAAGCATCGGCTCAATGGGTCCGGCCCCATGGCGTCAGCCGCGCCGGCGATCCTATGTGCCCGCCGAACTACATTTTCGATCAGGGCTGGTGCAAGCCGCTACACGGATCGCGTCGCGCGCCGCGCGGCTTTGACGGCGGCTCCGGCCAGTGGGTAAGACCGCGCGGGGTCAGCCCTGCCGGCGATCCGATCTGTCCGCCGAATTACATCTACCAGCAGGGTTGGTGCAAGCCGCTCTATGGCTCGTTCGAACCCCAGCGGCGTCATGGCAGCGGCTATCGCGGGGGATATGGTGGCGGCTTTGGTGGACGTGAAAGCGTGCCGCCGCGCTGGAACCATCTCGGCTCAGCGGTGTGTCCGCCGAACTTCGACTTTCACGCCCAGGTCGGGGCCTGTATCTCGCGATACTGACTGCGCGGACGACCGCGCCGCGACGAGCGGCAGGTACGACCGGTCTGCCGGAAAGTCCGCCCTTGCAGGCCTGCCGCCATTGCGACATGACATTCGCCGGCAGCGCGGTCTGCCGGAGACATTCGGTCATGTGGCCGGCAATTTTCCTCGGCGCCGTCAACACGGCAATCCTGGTCGCCTATGGTATCCTTGAGCGCAGCCCGCCCCCCGGATTCGGGCCGAAGAGCGTTGCGGTTGTGGTGCTTTTCCTGCTCACCTCGCTGCTGGCGGCGAAGTTTGCCGGTGCGCGGCGGCGCGAATTCGTCGCCAATATACAGCTCTCGTTGCTAGCCTGCCTGATCGGCGCAGCATCGATCGAGGCGGCCTTCCGGATGGCGCCCGGCCTCTTTCCCGACAATGTACGCAGGCTGGTTGCCGCCGGCGAGGATTCGGCCAGCGTGCGCCCACGCGTCGTAGAATTGTTGCCGCATTCGCCGTTCGCCAAGCCGCGAGCGAACACCCTGATACACATCCCCGGCTATTACGGCCCGAAGGAATATTTTGTCTATGAATGGACCACAGACCGGCGCGGTTTCAAGAATACCCCGGAGGTTGCGGCGCGCGAAAGCGTCGAAGTGCTCGCTCTCGGCGACAGTTTCACCGAGGGGATGGGCGTGCGGGTCGAGGATACCTGGACGTCCAGGCTGTCGGCACGCGGCGTGCCCGCCTATTCGCTCGGCGTGCAGGGATACGCACCGGCGCAGTTTGTGGGCGCCTACGAACGATACGGCCGCGCGTTGAAACCGCGCTGGGTCGTAGTCGGCTATACCGGCGACGTTTTTCTGCGCAACAGCCATTTCCGCGACGCCGGTAAACCGTCCGGCCTGCCTAGCGCCATAGGTCGCCTGGTCGAGCGCGACGAGATCGAGCAGCAGCGCCCCATCTATATGGAAATGAAGGACGGCTATCGCATTCCGGTCGTACTGCGCGCGCAGTCGACCTTCGTCACTTCAGCGATCGTTTCGCTGGCGCAGCAGACGCTGCGGTACATGACGATCGACATCAGCGCGGGTACAGCGCCGGACGACGCGCGTTTTATTACCGACAAAGACATAGAGGCCAGCACCGAATACGAGCTGAAGCTGATGGCGCGCTATCGCGGCGAATTGCGTGGCGCGGCGCAGAATCTCATCGATGCCAACGCTCTGGCGACCGACCCGCTCTGGCTCAGCGCAGAAAAGGATTTCGAAACGATCGTCGCCATGGCCCGGCAGGATGGTGCGCGCGTGCTGTTTCTGTTCTTTCCCAACCGCTCGACCGCATACTACCAGCGCGCGACCGGCAAGCCGCTGCCTGCAACGATCAGCGACCATGTGCAGGCGGCACTGCTGGCGCGGTTCGCCGAGCGCAACGGCGCAGCGATGATCGACATGACGCCGGTGTTCCGCGATTACGTCGCAAAGCTCACCGACGCCAACACAATCGAGGACTTTCCCTATCTGCGGGTGGACGGACACCCGAGTCCGAAGGGACACGAACTGATCGCTGGCGCGGTCGCGCATTTCCTCGCCGCACCGGGCACGTCCGGCCGCTGACGTTTCGCCCTCAATCGAGTTCGAACGCTGCACTGTAGTCGCGACCGAGTCCGGGGTCCTGTTCTTCCTTGCGCAGCAGGCAGTTGCCGGCGGCGAGCACCTCGATCCCGGTGCCCATGAAGCAGCGGAATGCATCTTCCGGCGTGCAGACGATCGGTTCGCCACGCACGTTAAAGCTGGTATTGAGCAGCACCGGGCATCCGGTGCGCGCCTTGAACGCAGCGAGCAGATCGTAATAGCGCGGATTGGTGTCCCGATGTACAGTCTGAACGCGCGCCGAATAGTCGACATGGGTGGCGGCGGGAATGCTGGAGCGCGCAACATTCAGCTTGTCGATCCCGAATAGCGACTGTTCATCTTCGCTCATCGGCCGCCGATGCCGAGCCGCAACGTCGGCCACCAGCAGCATGTAGGGGCTGTCGACGTCGAGTTCGAACCAGTCGGCGACGTCCTCACGCAGCACAGAGGGCGCGAAGGGACGGAACGATTCGCGGAATTTGACTTTCAGGTTGAGCTTTTTCTGCATTGCCGGCGAGCGCGGATCGGCAATGATCGAGCGTGCCCCGAGCGCACGCGGGCCGAATTCCATCCGCGCCTGGAACCATCCGACGGCCTTTTCCGCAACCAGCGCGTCGACAGTGGCGGCCAGCAGCGCGTCGTCGGCAAGAGTCGTGAACTTCGCGCCCGCCGCGCGCAGACGCGCCTCGATTTCCGTCTGAGAATATTGCGGTCCGAGATAGGCGCCGCGCATGGCGTCGCCGCGCGTTGCCCGGCGCGGGCGCCCCTGAAACCGGTGATAGGCGACAAGCGCCGCACCGAGCGCCCCGCCCGCATCGCCTGCGGCCGGCTGCACCCAGATATCGTCGAACCTGCCGTCCCGCAGAATCTTGCCGTTGGCGACGCAGTTGAGCGCGACGCCGCCGGCAAGACAGAGTTTTTTCATCCCGGTTTCGTACGACAGCGCTCGAGTCATGCGCAGAATCGCTTCCTCGATCACCGCCTGTACCGAGGCCGCGAGATCCATGTCGCGCTGGGTCAACCGACTTTGCGGATCGCGCGCGGGCGCACCGAACAGCGCGTCGAATTTTGCGTTCGTCATACGCAGCCCGGTACAATAGTCGAAATAGTCTAGATTGAGCCGGAAGGAACCGTCCGGCTTCAGGTCGATCAGATGTTCGAGAATGGTCGCGGCGTAACGCGGCTCGCCGTAAGGGGCAAGGCCCATGACCTTGTATTCGCCGGAATTGACCTTGAAGCCGGTATAGTAGGTGAAGGCCGAATACAGCAGCCCCAGCGAATGGGGAAAATGGATTTCCCGTACGATATCGAGCGTGTCGCCGCGGCCGATGCCGACCGAGGTCGTCGCCCATTCGCCGACGCCGTCCATGGTCAGAACCAACGCGTCCTCGAACGGCGAAGGATAGAACGCGCTTGCAGCGTGGCTCTGGTGATGCTCGGCGAACAGAATCCGCTCGTTCCAGTCGCGTTCGGACGCGAAACGGCGCATTTCCCTTACCAGCAGGCTCTTTGAGAACAGCTTCTCGCGTAGCCACAGCGGCAGCGCCATGCGAAAAGAGGAGAAGCCGCGCGGGGCGAATTCCAGATAGGTCTCCAGCAACCGTTCGAATTTCAGAAACGGCTTGTCGTAGAAAACGACATGGTCGATCGCCTGCGCTCCGCCGGCCTGTTCCAGGCAATAGGCGACGGCGTTACGCGGAAAATCGGCATCATGCTTTATGCGGGTGAAACGTTCCTCCTGCGCCGCCGCAGCGATCTCGCCGTCTCTGATCAACGCAGCCGCGCTGTCGTGATAGAAAGCGGAGATGCCGAGAATCTGCATCCGGCCGTCTCAGAACAGCGTATAGATGAACGGCGCTACCGCGCTGCCCTGCGTCAGCACCAGCAGGCCGCCAAGCAGGCCCATTACCAACAGGATCGGCAACAACCAATATTTCTTGCGGGAGCGGATGTAAGCCCACACTTCGCGGATAAAGTCCATGTTCTCCGTCTCGGCTTGCAGCGGCGTAGTCAGAACTGGCGCTTGATGCTCTCCGGCGAAGGCCCCGGCGGATCGCGCATAATCCAGTAGCTGCGTGCCCGCGGATCGAAACCGAGCCGGAGCGGATCCTGCTGGCTGATCGTTCGCTTGAGCAGCCCAAGCGGCGTCATCACGCCGTAAAAAATGATGCCCACAACGATAGGGGTCGTAACCATGCCGAGCAGATGGCCAAAGCGAAGCCATAACCGGTTGGGTATTGCCAGCAGCGCCGGTCGCGCGAGGGCGACCGCCAGCACCACCGCCGAGAGCGCGAACCATCCATACCAATGGGCGGAACCGGACCACAGCCACCACACGCCAAGAAGCGCGAAAAACGCACAGAAGACGATGCCGAACGAGCGGTCGGACGACGTCTCCGTATCCGCCGTTGCAACATGCCTTTCGTGCGCCATTGCGTCTCCGCCGGAAAATCGCGCTGAGAAGAAGCTCGCGTCCGGATACCGGGCGCCGGGCCATCTCTTATATCGTTTGCCGGCGTGTCACAATGGCGCCGGAATTCGGCGCGCCGCGAGCCACCGGTGCGGTCGAGCTTTTCCCGAAAAGACGCTATGGTTCGTCCTACCCCGGGGGCAACGGATTCGGCGCCGGATATCCGCAGTCCTTATCGCTCCGTCAATTGCGTCACCTCGTCAGCGAGTCAGCATGGTTCAGCAGCCACTCAAGGCTTCGAAAAGTCCGAATGAACGCTCCATCTCCTCCGCCCTGCGCACGCTGGAGGCGGAGGCGGCGGGCATCGCCGCGCTCTCGGCCGCCCTGTCCGACGGGCTTGGCGCAGCGTTCCTGACCGTGGTCGACCTCATTCGCGCCATCGAGGGCCGTCTGATCGTCACCGGCATGGGCAAGTCCGGCCACATCGCCCGCAAGATCGCGGCCTCCCTCGCCTCCACCGGCACTCCGGCCTTTTTCGTGCATCCGAGCGAAGCCAGCCACGGCGATCTCGGCATGATCGCACCGCAGGACGCCATCCTCGCCCTGTCCTGGTCGGGCGAGACGCAGGAATTGCGCACGGTCATCGACTATTCGCGCCGCTTCCGCATTCCGCTGATCGCAGTGACCGCCAGCCAGGACAGCGCGCTCGGCCGCGCCGCCGATCATGTGCTGCTGCTGCCGCAGGCGCGCGAGGCCTGCCCGCACAATCTTGCGCCCACCACCTCGACGGTGATGCAGCTTGCGCTCGGCGATGCGCTCGCCGTGGCGCTTTTGGAGAGCCGCGGCTTTTCCGAACACGATTTTCGGCAATTGCATCCCGGCGGCAAGCTCGGCGCCATGCTCAAATTCGTGCGCGACGTGATGCGCACCGGCGAGGCGATCCCGCTCGCCCCGCTCGGCAGCCGCATGTCGCAGGCGATCGTGGAAATGTCGGCCAAGGGTGTGGGCTGCGTCGGCGTGGTCGACGGCGACCGGCTGGTCGGCATCATCACCGACGGAGATTTGCGCCGGCACATGAATCCGGGCCTGATGGAACAGAAGGTCGATGCCGTGATGACGCCTGCGCCCAAGGTATGCCACCCGGACCAGCTCGTCAGCGAGATCATCGGCATGCTCAACGCGGCCAAGATCACTGCGATTTTCGCGGTGCGGGACGCAAGGCCGGTCGGCATCGTGCATCTGCACGACCTGTTGCGCGTCGGCGTGACGTGAGCTAGCCACGCATACGCCCTTCATCTCCGGCTTGCGCAAAACGATGACGGATTTCCGCGAAGCTTGGCTGCACGCCGCCGCGATTGTGTTTGCGGGCGCGACGCTCACGGCAATCCTGATCGTTCTGCTGCGCCCCCTGCTCCTGCGCTATGCGCTGGCGCGTCCCAATGCCCGCTCCTCGCATGTCGAGCCGACGCCGCAGGGCGGCGGCATGGCCGTCGTCGCTGCGATGCTCTGCGTCTGCGCGGCCGTGCTGCTCCCGTCCGGCGCGTCGGCGCCGCTTTTCCATCTTGCCGCGGTGGCGGCGGCGAGCGTGCTGATCGCCGCCGTCGGCGCCGCCGACGACATCCGTACCGTCGCGGTTTTGCCGCGCCTTCTCCTGCAGACGCTGGCCGTTTCAGCCGCCATCGTCACGCTGCCGGCGGACATCGCGGTATTCGAATCGCTGCCGCAATGGCTGGATCGCGCCCTGCTCGTCCTTGGCGGCGTCTGGTTCGTCAACGCGGTCAACTTCATGGACGGCCTCGACTGGATGACGGTCGCGGAATTCGCACCGTTGAGCGCGGCGCTCGCGCTGTTCGCCGCTTTGGGCGCGCTGCCGCCCTGGGCGATGATCGTCGCTTTGGCCCTGCTTGGCGGCACGCTCGGTTTTGCGCCGTTCAACCGGCCGGTGGCGAGGCTGTTTCTCGGCGATGTCGGCAGCCTGCCGCTCGGTCTGGTCCTCGGCTGGCTGCTGGTGCTGCTCGCCGGCCGCGGCCATCTTGCCGCCGCGCTTCTGCTGCCGCTTTATTACATCGCCGATGCCGGTCTCACGCTGCTGCGACGGATGAAGAACGGCGAACGTTTCTGGGAAGCGCACCGCACGCATTTCTACCAGCGCGCGACCGAGCGCGGGTTCACGGTGCCACAGGTCGTGGGATCGGTGTTCATGCTGAATGTCGTTCTCTGCGCACTCGCCGCCGTCACGCTCCTCGCCGAGGCGCGGCTGACGACAGCCGTTGCGCTGTCTTCCGGCGCGGTGGCGGTCGGTCTTGTGCTTTTTCGCTTCGATGCGGGGCGTCGCTGATGCGCGTACTCGTCACCGGCGCTTCCGGATTTGTCGGCCGTGCGCTTGTCTGCGAGCTGGCCGCGGCCGGCCATGGCGTGCGCGCGGCGATGCGCGAACCGGCCGATATTTTTCCGCGCGCCGTCGAAGTCGTGGCGGTGTCCGATCTCGCGCGCAGCGTCGACTGGCCGCCGCTGCTCAAGGGCGTCGATACCGTCGTTCACCTCGCCGGCATCGCCCATGCCGGCCCCGGCATCGCCGAAGAAAGCTACGATCGCGTCAACCGGCAGGCGACCGAGGAACTGGCCAGGGCCATCCGCGCCGGCGCCCTCCGCCGGCTTGTCTTCGTCTCATCGATCCGCGCGCAGAGCGGGTCGGCGGCGCCCTATATCCTGCGCGAGAGCGACGAGCCGCATCCGACCGACGCCTATGGACGCTCAAAGCTGGCGGCGGAGCAGGCGATCCGCACCTCCGGTGCGCCATTCACCATCCTGCGCCCGGTTCTGGTCTACGGACCCGGGGTGAAAGGCAATCTCGAACGCCTCACCCGCATGGCGCTCGCCCCGGTGCCCTTGCCGTTTGCGCTGTTCCGCAATCGCCGTTCGCTGGTCGCACGGCAGAACCTGAACGCGGCGATCCATTTTGCCCTCGCCTCGCCTGCCGCCGAGCGCGAGACCTACATCGTCGCCGATCCCGAGTCGCCGACGCTGGCCGAACTCGTCGCCGCGCTGCGCGTCGGGGCCGGCCGCACGCCGGGATTGCTGCCGGTGCCGCCGAAGCTGTTCGAGGTGGCGTTGCGCGCGATGGGCCGCGGCGAAGACTGGGAGCGGCTCGGCGGAAGCCTGGTCGCCGATTCCTCGAAGCTCATGCACGCGGGCTGGAAGCCGGTGGTGGAAACGCGCGCCGGGCTCGCGGCGATGGCTCAGGCCGCCTCGCCCTTGAAGTCGGGCACCGCGTCGCGCAGCACGCGGTAGATCGCGCTGCGATCCTCGCGCTGCAATCCCTGCTCCAGCGTCGCCAGCCAGGCCTGCATCGTTTCCATCGACGGGCTGACCGGGCGCGCGGCGACCACGCCCTCGATGCCGATTTCGGCGGTCGGCTCCTCGCGCGCGAACAGGATTTCGTGCAGGCGTTCGCCCGGCCGGATGCCGGTAAAGGCGATGTCGATGTCGCGGCCGGGTTCGAGTCCGGAGAGGCGGATGATGCGCTCGGCAAGATCGACGATTTTCACCGGCTGACCCATGTTGAGCACATAGACGGCAACGTCGGAACGGTCGGGACCGAGCGCATGGCTGCCGGCGGTGACCACGAGATCGCAGGCTTCGCGGATGGTCATGAAATAGCGCACCATGTCCGGATGCGTGACGGTGACCGGCCCGCCCGCCTCGATCTGCGCCTTGAATTTCGGCACCACCGAGCCGTTCGAGGCGAGCACGTTGCCGAAGCGCACCGAGATCAAGCGCATCGCCTGCCTGTCCTTCTGCCCCTTCTGCGCAAGCCGCGCATCGAGCGCCTGGCAATACATTTCCGCAAAACGCTTGGTGGCGCCGAGCACGGAAACCGGCTCGATCGCCTTGTCGGTTGAGATCATCACCATGCCGGCGGCGCCGGCCTCGCGCGCGGCATCGGCGACGTTGACCGAGCCGAACACGTTGGTCTTCACCCCCTCGCCCCAGTCGCGTTCCAGGATCGGCACGTGCTTGAGCGCGGCGGCGTGAAACACGAGGTCGGGCCTGAAATCGCCGAGCAGGCGCACGATGCGGTCGCGGTCGCGCACGTCGGCGATGCGGCCCTCGATTTTTGCATCCGACGCCTTGGTGGCGAGCGTCTCCAGCACCGTGTGCAGCGCCGGCTCCGAATTCTCCAGCACCAGCAGCCGCGACGCGCCGAAGGTGACGACGCGGTCGCAGACTTCCGCGCCGATCGAGCCGCCGCCGCCGGTGACCACCACCGCCTTGCCCTTGAGGAAATGTTCCAGCCGCTGATAGTCGATGCGCACGGTCGGCCGCAGCAGCAAATCCTCGACATTGACCGGGGCGAGCCGCAACGCCTCCTCGCCGGCGTCGAGCGCGGGCATCCGGCTCGTGGTCAGGCCGAGCCGGCGCGCCTGCATCAAGAGCGTCTCCGGCTTGGCCTCGCTCTCGAAGGCCGACGGCGTCAGCACGACGCGGGCGACGCGGCGTCCGCGCTGCGCCTGTTCGGCGACGACGCGGTCGAGATCGTCGAAGGTGCCGAGCACGGCAATGCCGCGGATCGACTGGCCCTGGTCCGCCTGCGAGGGCGAGAGAATGCCGAGCGGCCAGATCTTCTTCACCGCTCCGCTTTCGATCGCGCGCAGCAGCGCCTCGGCGTCGGCGGCGCGCCCGAGCACCAGCGTCGGCGCGCTGTCGCTGCTGCGCGCCTGCTGGCGGGTGCGCGAATAACGGAAATAGCGGTAGGCGACGCGCGGGCCGCCGAGGAAGAACATCTGCAAGACCCAGTAGATGCCGATCGTGGTCTTGCCGAAGAAGAATGTGCCGTAGAGGTTGGGCGCGACCAGGATGTAGTCGAGCACGAGCAGCGACACCGCCAGCACGCTGGCGGAGCGGAAAATATTGTTGAGGTCGGGCAGCGAGGCGAAGCGCCACTTGGTGTCGTCGAGATGGAACAGCGAATAGACGATGCCGGCCCAAACGACGATGCCGGGCAGCAGGAGGTAGAGCCAGTCCAGCCGCTCGGCGAGGCCGTCGGTCTCGAAGCGCAGATAGAACGCCATCAGCACCGCGGCCGCGGTGGCGGCGAGGTCGTGAACGACGATCAGTGCCTTGCGCGCTGTGAAACGTGCCACGTTGCATCCCGACCGGATGCCGGAAGCGGCTTGCCCCCGGCGCCCGATGTCTCGCCCGAACCGGGCCTATACAGAGTCCATCGGCGGGAAAATTGCAATGTCCGCCCGCTCAACGCAGCGCCAGCGCCTCGTCCACCGCCGCGATCGCGCGCGCCGCCGGCAATCCGTCGAGGCACAGGCTGTAGCTGTCGATGCGGCGCAAGCAGCCTTCCGCGTGGCAGGGCAGGCAGGGCAGCGGATGCTGCACCACCCAGACCGTCCCGCGCCGCTGGATCGTGCCCGTCGCCGACCAGGGCTGCGCCAGCCCGGCCGCCGGCCACGGCCCCCAGCGCCGCGCATCGGTCGGCCCGTATAGCGACACCGTTGGGCAGCCGCTGGCCGCCGCAAGATGCGTCACCGAAGTGTCGGGCCCGACATAGACGCGCGCGCCGGCAAGCGTCGCCGCCAGTTCGGGCCAGCGCAAGCGGCCGTCGATGCGCACGACCGGCAGGCCGTCCCAGATGTCGTCGAGATAGTGCCGCTCCGCCGCGCCCGGTCCGCCGGACGCAAGCACCGCAAGCCCGCGCCCGACAAGATGCGCGGCGATCGCGCGCCAGCCTTCGCGATGCCATTGCTTGTAGCGGAACATCGGCGCCGCATGCACCACCGCATAGGGCCCCTCCGGCAACGTCGCCGGCGCCGCCGCGCGCGGCACCACCGTTTGCGGCATGCGCGCAATGCCGAGCACGTCGGCCAGTCCCAGCACCTCCTCGACCCGATGCACGCCCTCGTCCATCGGCACCGCGCGGTGCAGCAGCAGCCGCTTGATGCGCCCGATCAGCCGCCGTTCGGTCAGCCCGGCACGCTTGCGCCCCGCCACCGCCGCAAAAGCCGTCGGCCGGTCGCCCGCCTGGGTGGCGATAGCGAGATCGTAGGCGCGCCACAGCCGCGCCATCAGCGCCAGACTGTCGCGCGCGGAGGCCGGCTGCGGCATGCCGATCACCTGCGCGATGTCGGGATTGCCCTCCAGAATCGCCGCCGTATCGGCGAAGACGAGCGCGTCGATCGACGCCTGCGGCCAGGCTGCGCGCAGCGAGCGGATCAGCGGCGTGGTGAGCAGCACGTCGCCCAGCCGACGCAGCGCGACGACGAGAATGCGCGGCCGGTCGGGAAGCGCAATCCTGTCCATCACGACGCCGAGGTCGCGTCCGGCCGAAGCTGCACCGCCGGCTGCGGCGCCGGCGCCCCGCGCTGACGCAGCGCCATGCCGCCGAGCGTGCCGATCGCAAACACATAGAGCCATCCGTGCGTGGAATCGAACAGATGCGAATTGGCGAGCGACCCGAGCATGTTCTGCGCGACGACCAGCGTGCCGGCATAGGCGAGAAGACCCTGCCCGCGGAACAGCAGCAATTGCGCGATCCACATCGCCAGCAGCAGCGCAACGCCGGCCGTGCCGAGCTGCACGCCGACGGCGAGATACTGGTTGTGCGGATTGGCGGTGACCAGCGCACCCATGCCCTCGCCGGTCGCCGAGCGGCGGAATACGTCGCGGATCGCGCCGGTGCCGTGGCCCAGCACCGGCGCCTGCTGCATCGCCATCAGCGAACGCCGCCAGAATTCGAGCCGCTCGCCCGCCGAGGTCCGTTCGCCGCCGTCGCGATAGGCCACGATTTCCTCGCTCACGCTGGAGAGGCGGTCGCGCACATTCGGCGACGACGTCCAGATTGCGGCCGATACCAGCGCAAGGCCGGCGACGCTCAGTACCGAAACCTTCCAGTGCGAGAAGCGCAGGCTCAGGATCAGCGCCAGCACCGGAATGGTCACCAGCGCGGTGCGGCTCGACACCACATAGGCGATATTGGCGAAGAACAGCAGCGCCAGCGCCACCGCGGCGATGCCGACGATGCGCCGCGCGCGCAGCCAGTCGTGCGCCAGCCAAAGGAGCCCGAAGGCGCACAGCGTGAAGACCGCGCTCTGCGCGATATAGTCCTTGACCGGGATGCCGGGGCCCTTGCCGGGACGCGGATGCAGGATGGTCAGGCCGGAAGCCGCCAGCAGCGCAATGCCGGAGACAAGGAACGCCGCCAGCACCCAGATGCCGCGCTCGGAGCGGCGGAACTGGATCAGCAGCAACGGGATCGCCAGAAACTTGGCGAACGGTTCCAGCCCGCGCAGCCTTTCGCCGGAGGGCGCCACGCCCCAGGCAAGCCCGAGCGCGGCAAACGCGACCAGCGCAATCGGCAGATAAGCCGCAGGCTGCGCCAGCGTCTCGCGCAGCTCGTCCATGCGGACGGTCGGCACGAGCGCGATCGCCCACAACACGGTGAGGATCGCGGTCGCCGTCGTCGACCATGGCAGCGCGGCGGCGACGGCCGCGGCGAGCCAGTCCGCCGCGCGCGACCAGTTCTGCCTGTCGGCTTCCGACGGCTTGCGCAAAAAACTCATGACGCGCGCCCGCCGGCCTGCTGCGAGCGCTGCGCCAGGTCGGACTCGTCTTGGCCGAGCTGCGAAAGTCCGGTGCGCGACTTGACCCGGCGTTCCGCGACGGCGCGATGAAGCCGGGCGTCATTGTCCGGCAGGTCCGAGCGGTCCGCCGGCGGATGCCACAGATGCAACACGCCGGTTGCGAACCAGCCGTCCTTGCGCCGGACGCCGGCATGCAGCAGGCGCACGAGCAGGTCGGAATCCTCGCGCCCCCAGCCATTGTAGTCGGCGTCGAAACCGTCGACGCGATCGAGATCGGCGCGCCAGATGCCGAGATTGCAGGAGCGTGCGTCGCGCCATTGCAAGGGCCGCAGCCTGCGCAGCGGGCCGAGCGGCAGCGCCAGCATCGGCGCCAGACGGTTGATGCCGCGCCTGAACCGCTGCCCGGCCCACTCGCCGAGCGACCAGATTTCCGGTTCGCGCTTCTCGCGCAGCACGCTGGCCGTCAGTTCCTGCGACAGCAGGATGCGGTTTCCGGTGACGAACCAGCCGGGTTCGGAAAGCGCGCGATGGCGCGCGACGAAATCGGGACGCGCGATGCAGTCGCCGTCGAGAAAGATGCAATAGGTTCCGCGGCTGGCGCGGATGGCGCGGTTGCGGATTTCGCCGGCACGGAAACCGCGATGCTCCTGCCAGACATGCGACAATGGATGGCCGAACCTGCGCGTCCAGCCGGCGACCAGACGCTGCGTCTGCGGTCCCGATCCGTCGTCGGCGACGATGACCTCAAAGTCCGGATCGGTCTGCCGCGACAACGAACGCAGCACCGCGTCGAGCGCATCCTCGCGCGCGTGCGTGGTGACGATAACGGAGATCGGATCAGCCACCCTTGCGTCCCTTCAGCCAGGCTTTCATGTAACGATAATAGGTGCCTTCTGCGTTGGCCACCGCGAGCAGGAACCCTTCGCGGCCGTCGAGGAACCCGAGTCGCAGCACATAGGTGCGCAGGAACGCCCACAATCCCCGCAGAATCCCGGTCATGAACGAAACGCGCCGGCCGGAGGCGACCAGCATGTCCGCGCCCGCCGTCGAATAGCGGTCCATGCGCGAGAGCGCATCCTCGATGCGCAGCACGGGATGGTGGATCAGCGGTTCGCGCAGCCGCCCGACCGCGCCCGCGCCGACGACCCGCTCATGCACGAGATCGTCGGAAAAGCGCGCGCTGCCGCGCCGGAACAGCCGCAGCACATGGTCCGGATACCAGCCGGAATGACGCATTGGCCGCCCGCAAAACGTGGACAGACGCGGCATCTCGTAGGCATCCGCCCCGCCGCCTGCGATGGCCTTCAGGATCTCGTCTTTCAGCGCCGGCCCGACGCGCTCGTCGGCGTCGAGCGAAAGCACCCACTCGCCCGTCGCCAGCGAAAGCGCATGATTCTTCTGCGGTCCGAAACCGGCGAAATCGTGCGTCACAACACGCGCGCCCCGTTCCTGCGCAATGGCGGGCGTGTCGTCGTCGCTGCCGCTGTCCACCACGATACGCTCGTCGCAGAACGCCACGCTGTCCAGGCACGCCCCGATATTGCGGGCCTCGTTGCGGGTGATCACGATAGCGGACAAACGCGGCATCGGATCGCCTCAGCGCGCGGGAGAGAGCGCAAAGCGGATGCGGTCGCGCAGCCTGCGCTTGGCATCGCGGACCATGCGGAACGGCAAGGCGAGGTAATATTTGCGCAGGATTTGCCAGCGTCCAAGCCAGTCGAGCGCAGGCGCGTCCGCGCACGGCACATACCAGCCGTTCAGCCCGCTGCGGCGGATCAGGCGGTAGCCGCGGCTGCGCATGAAACGATGCTTGGCGAGGCTGGAAACGTGATCCTCCAGCAGGATAAGACGCGGACGCCAGCGCGGGAAATCGAATCCGCGCAACACCTCGATCTCGTGGCCTTCCACGTCCACGGAAAGAAAATCGAGAGGAACCGGCGCGTTCGCCTCGACCAGCAGGTCGTCGAGCGTGCGCACCGGCACTGCGATGGCGCGTTCGGGGCGGATGCCGGTGACCGCAAGATGCGGGTCGAAGGACGAGAATGCGCCGGAAACGTAGAGCGGCATGGTCGTGCCGGCATGTTCGGGCGCCGAGCAGGCAACTTCGTATACGCGCGCCTTGCGCGCCGCGCGCAGCTTGGTCGCCAGATCGGGCTGCGGCTCGATCAGCAGCCCGGTCCAGCCCGCCTGTTCCAGGTGCCAGGTCTGCGATTCCTTCTGCGGCTCGTTGGCGCCGACCTCGACAAAAAATCCGCCGCCGCGCGCGGCAAAGAATTGCCGCACCATGTCCACTTCCGTTTCGGGCGGAAAGATCGCCGGCATGTTCAGCGTTTGGGCCGGTCGCCGCGCGAACGGCGGACGATGTCGGTCGTGGAATGGCCGGGCACGAGATCGACCAGGATCACCTCTCCGCCCTCGGCCCGGACGATGTCGCTGCCCACCACGGTCCTGCCGCGATAGTCGCTGCCCTTGACCAGCACTTTCGGCCGCACGCGGCGGATGAGTTGGAGCGGGGTGTCCTCATTGAAGACGGCGACGAGATCGACCGCTTCCAGCGCGGCCAAAACCTCGGCGCGCGCCTTCTCGCTCTGGATCGGCCGCTCGCGGCCCTTGTTGAGACGGCGCACCGAGGCGTCGCTGTTGAGTCCGACCACGAGCCGGTCGCAGGCCGCGCGTGCCTGCGCCAGCACTTGGATATGCCCGGGATGCAGCAGGTCGAACACGCCGTTGGTAAAGCCGATGCGCAGATCCTGCGCGCGCCATTCGTCCAGCCGGGCGGCAAGCTCCTTGCGGTCGCGCACGATCTTGTCTTCGCTGGCGAGCGCGGCGGCGGGCAGGATGCGGCGGCGCAGTTCGGACGCGGTCACAATCGCGGTGCCGCGCTTGCCGACCACGACCGAGGCCGCGGCATTGGCGGCGCGCATGGCAGTCTCGAAATCGGCGCCGCGCGCCAGCATGACCGCCAGGACGGCAACGACGGTGTCGCCGGCGCCGGAGACGTCGCGCACCTTTACCGGATAGGCCGGCGCATGCACCGGGGCGCGGCCCTTTTCGTGCAGCAGCATCCCGTGTTCGGACAAGGTCACCAGCACCGCCTCGCTCTCCACCTGCCGGCACAGCTTGTCGGCGGCGGCGGCAACCTCCTCGTGCGATTGCACGGCATGATGCGTCGCCTCGCCCAGTTCCTTGCGATTGGGCGTGATCAGCGTCGCGCCGCGATAGACCGCATAGTCATGGCCTTTCGGATCGACAATGACCGGGATGCCGGCCCTGCGCGCACGCTCGATGGTGGCGCGGATCAGCTTCGGCGTCAGCACGCCCTTGGCATAGTCGGACAGCACCACCGCCTGCACCCGCGGCAGCGCTTTTGCGACATGCGCCATCAGCGCCTTTTCGACCTGCGCGCCGACCGGCCTGGCCAGTTCCCAGTCCGCGCGCAGCAGATGCGTGGAAAAATGCTCGGAGACGAAACGCAGCTTGCGGGTGGTCGGCCGCGTGCGGTCGGCGACGAGGCGCGGCACGATCTGCCGGTGTTTGCGGAACGAGGCCTTGCAAGTCTCGCCGGCCGCGTCGTTGCCGATCGCGCCGACGAAGATGCATTGCGCGCCCAGCCCGGCGATGTTGCGCGCCACATTGCCCGCCCCGCCGATCACGATCTCCTCGCGCTGGACCGCAATCACGGGGGCCGGCGCCTCCGGCGAAATTCGCGATACTTCGCCGTAGACGAAGTCGTCGAGCATCAGGTCTCCGACGCAGAGGATCGCGATTTTTCGCACTTCTTCGTGCATGTTTTCGAGATCGGACATCGGACGGATCAGCGGTAACGGTCGGGACGGGTGAGAAAGCCGGCAACGTATTTTTCCACCGCCTCCTCCAGCGGCGTGAAGCCGCCATTGTAGCCTGCGGCCCGCAAGCCGGCCGGGTCGCTCTCGGTAAAGTATTGATAGGAATTGCGGATTTCTTCCGGCATCGGCACATAATCGATCGCCGGCGGCCGCCCCATCGAGGCAAACATCGCCTCGATCATGGCGCGGAAGCTGCGCGCTTTGCCGGTGCCGACATTGAAAATGCCGCTGACGGAAGGACTTGCCAGCAACCACCGGACCACCGCCACCGCATCCTCGACATAGATGAAGTCGCGCTCCTGCTCGCCGTCCGCAATGCCTTCCCGATGCGATTTGAACAGCCGCACCGGCTGTCCTGCACGGGCTTCGTCGAAGACGCGGCACAAAACGCTCGCCATCGTGCCCTTGTGATACTCGTTGGGCCCGAAAACGTTGAAGAATTTCAGCCCCGCCCATTGCGGCGGCAGCGGCGCCTTGCGCACGAATCGGTCGACCAGCGCCATGTCGAACAGATGTTTGCTCCAGCCGTAAAGATTCATCGGCCGCAAGGTCCGCAGCGCCGCGGGCGACCAGTCGTCGCGAAAGCCTTGTGCACCGTCGCCGTAAGTGGCTGCGGAAGAAGCATAAATGAACGGGATACGGTTCAGCGTACACCAGTCGAGCAGGCGCAGGGAGAGGCGGAAATTGGTCTGCACGACCAGATCGCCGTCGGTCGCGGTGGTCTCGGAGATCGCGCCGAGATGGATCACCGCATCGAGCTTGCGGCCCTCAAGCCAGGCAAACAGCTCCGCCGGCGGCACGATATCGGCGAGCTGGCGCTTGGCCAGATTGCGCCACTTGCCTTCGGAGCCGAGACAGTCGTTCACCGCGATGTCGGTGCGCCCGGCCTCGTTCAAAGCCGCGACCAGGTTCGATCCGATGAATCCGGCGCCGCCGGTCACCAACAACATTGACGCTCAACCCCGCCGCCCGTCCGCCCCGGCTGTGACCGCTTTCCTTTGCCCGAGGCGGACGGATGGCGCAATGTCGCCGCCCGGCCACGGTGAATCCGTCGCTCTGCCGAGCCGGGGCCGGAAACCGGGGCCTCATCCGCGCTGGCACGGGACTCGACAGTCCGCCGGCCGCAAGCTAACCCGCGCTGGAAACGGACAAGCTGATAAAATGAATCTTTATTCATAATATCGCCAATGAAGCCGGATACGCCCGTTCCGCAGCGCTCGCAAGTTGCTGCCGACCCTTTTCCGCCCCCCTGGGACGCGCCGATTTTGCTGATCCCCTACATGTGGATCGGCGATTTCGTGCGCTGCCATTCGGTAGTGAAGGTGCTGCGCGCCCGCTGGCCCGACCGGCCGGTGGATATGCTGACCACGAGCCTGTGCGCGCCTCTGCTCGATTACATGCCCGGCGTGCGCAAGGGCATCGTCTGCGACCTGCCTCGCCGCAGCCTTCCTTTGGGCCAATACCGGGCGCTGGCGGCGCGGCTGCGCGGGGAGCATTACCAGACCGCCCTGGTGATGCTGCGCACCTGGAAATCGGCGCTAGCGCCATTTTTCGCCGGTATTCCCGAGCGGGTCGGCTTTGTCGGCGAGGCCCGGTTCGGGCTGCTCACCGACCTGCGCTGGGGCGAACGTCGGCTTGAACGCATGATCGATCGCTGTGGCGCCCTGGCCCTGCCGCGCGACGCGGCACTGCCGGGACATTGGCCGTTGCCGGAACTGGTCGTGCCGCAGGACGAACACGACGCCTGGCTGGCCAGGCGCGGCCTGTCAGATCGGCCTCGCCCGACGGTCGCGCTGGCACCCGGCGCGGTCGGCCCCGGCAAGGCCTGGCCGCCCAGCCATTACGCCGCGCTCGCCAAGGCCATCGCCGCACAGAAAGGATCGGTTTGGATTCTCGGCGGCCCGAGCGAACGCCAGCTTGCCAGGGATATGGTTGCCGAAGCCGGATCGGGTATCGTCGACCTGACCGGCAACGACCTGCGCGATGCGATCTTGGCGCTAAAGGCAGCCGACGCCGCCGTCACCAACGATTCCGGCCTGATGCACATCGCCGCCGCGCTCGGCACCCCGACAATTGCCATTTTCGGCCCCACCAGTCCGCGTTTGTGGGCTCCCCTCAATCCGCTGGCCGCCATGCTGGAACCGCCGCAATACGCTGCCTGTCCGCAATGCGGCCGGGGCGATTGCGGCAACGTCAAGCATCGCCGCACCGCCGATGTGTCCACGCAACGGGTCTTCGAAGCGCTGACGCATGCCCTGCAGGGCGGCGGCACTCCCCTTGCCTGACGCTTGCGGAGCAACGCGCGCCCCGATACCACCTGCCGGGCGTACAGGCCGCAAGGACCATTCGATGAGCGACAATCCCGATCCGCGCACAGCCGTCGCCGCGTATTTTCAGAAGTCGCTCGAAACGATGCAACGCGCGGCTGCCGACCCCGCGCTGGCCGAATCCGTTGTCGCCATTTCCGCACGCATTGCGGCGGCGCTGCACGCGGGAAACAAGATCATGCTTGCGGGCAATGGCGGCAGCGCCGCCGACGCACAGCATATCGCCGCCGAATTTCTCTCCCGCTTCGCTTTCGACCGCAACCCGCTTCCGGCCATCGCGCTGACCACCGACACGTCGGTGCTCACGGCGATCGGTAACGATTATGGCTACGAGCAGGTCTTCGAGCGGCAGGTGCGCGGACTGGGGCGCAAAGGCGACGTCTTCATCGGCATTTCCACCTCCGGCCGCTCGCCCAACGTCATCGCCGCGCTCAAAGCCGCGCGCGAGATCGGCGTCGCCACGGTCGGCTTCGGCGGCTCGGGCGAAAGCGCGATGACGCCGCTATGCGACTTCGTTCTCGCCGCCCCTTCCGGCGAAACCGCCCTGATCCAGCAAATTCACATTACCGCAGCGCATGCGATTTGCGGCATCGTCGAGCGCGACCTGTTCAGGACGCAGAAGTGAGCGCGGAGGGCATCGTCGCGCGCAGACCCGCGGCCTTTCTCGATCGCGACGGCGTGCTCAACAAGGATACCGATTACATCGGCACCTCCGACCGCATCGAATGGATGCCGGGCGTGGCACAAGCGATCCGGCTGCTGAACGACGAAGGCTATTTCGTTTTCGTAATCACCAACCAGTCCGGCGTCGCGCGCGGATTGTTTTCGCAAGCCGACGTCGAAGCGCTGCATGAATGGATGCGCAGCGAACTGGCACGGCAGGGTGCGCGCATCGACGACATCCGCTATTGCCCCTATCTCCCGGATGCACCGCTGCCGCATTACCGTCGCGACTCCGACTGGCGCAAGCCCGCCCCGGGCATGATCCTCGACTTGATGAAATCGTGGCCGGTCGCGTGCGCTCGCAGCTTCCTGATAGGCGACAAGGACATCGACATGCAGGCGGCGGCGGCCGCCGGAATTGTGGGCCATCGGTTCGAAGGCGGCGATCTAGCCGCTTTCGTTGCGCAATGCCTTGCCGCCCACAAGACGGCCTGAAACGGCTCAGCCCGCCAGCACATCCCGGTAGACCGCGGCGATACGGTCCGCTTCGGCAGCGGCACTGAAACGTTCGACGACGCGGGCACGACCCTTGCTCCCCATCTCGGCGGCGCGCGCAGGCTCGCGCATCAGGGTTTCCAGTGCCTCCGCCAACGCATTCGCGTTGCCGGCGGGAACGAGCAAACCGGTTTCGCCGTCGACGACGACCTTGTCCGCCGCACCGGCGCGTGCGGCGACAAGCGCCGCACCCGCGGCCATCGCCTCGAGCAGGGTCAGCCCGAAGCCTTCGTTGCGCGAAGTGAAGGCATAAATCAGCAGACGCCCATACCATGCAGGCACCTCCTCAATCGGCAACTCGCCGAGAAAGCAGACCCGATCCGCAAGCCCCGCCTCGCGCACGCGCCGTTTCAGTCCTTCGCTGAAGGCCTGCTGGTCCGCCGTTACCTGCCCGACTACCACCGCCGCAAAATCGGGATGGCGCGGCAGCAACCGGCACATCGCCTCGATGAACAGATCGGTGCCTTTTTGCGCGCGCACACGCCCGAAACAGCCGATCGCATGTTTCTGGCGGATGCCGGCAGCGGCAAGAGCCGCCGCGCGGTCCTGCGCCGGCGCATACCGGTCGATGTCGATGCCGTGCAGGATCACAACCGCCGGCCGCTGCAGATAGGAGGCGGCGGCCTCGCTTGCGGCGATCACCGCATGCATGCGCGACATGAGAAATCGCGTAATCCAGGTGTGATGGCGCTGCGCCGCCGAGGTGAAAATCGGACGCAGCGGCCAGCCCAGCATTTTCAGCAACAGGCCCGCCATCATCTCGTTATTGCGCCGCGCATGCCAGACCACAGGCCGGCGCGGACGGCGCGACCGCAGCCGCAACAGGTCGCGGAACGTCATGCGGCCGATACCCTCGGGCGCATCGGAGCCCAGCCAGCAAACGCGCATGCGCCGGGCCAGAAGCGGCGCGGCGGTGCGGTTGGCCGCGGTCACGCCGGAATAGCGCCAGTGCAGGTTGGGGACGATGGCCTGCAGGCCTTCGATGTCACAGGTCACGATGCAATGTCCGGATCGTTCGCATTTTAACGGATATGTATACGCCGCGTTAAGGTTGAGCATAGCCCGCCGCCGCCGCGCAATCGAACCTTCACATTGGCCGTGTAGACCGGGTCGCACGTGAACGGGTCCGACTCGCGATGACCATCCTGGTGACCGGCGGCTGCGGCTATATCGGCAGCCACATGGTGCATGCGCTGGCCGATGCCGGCGAGCGCGTGGTCGTCATCGACGATCTGTCCAGCGGCTTCCGGGATGCGATCCCGCCGGACGTTCCTCTCTATGTCGGCAATGCGGGCGACGGCGCCCTGGTCCCGGCCGTTGCCGGCGCCCACCGGGTGCGCGCCATCATTCATTTCGCCGCCTCCATCGTGGTGCCGGATTCGGTGCGCGACCCGCTCGGCTATTATCGCAACAACACCATGAACACGCGCGCGCTGCTGGAAAGCGCGGTGAAGAGCGGGATAGCGCAGTTCATCTTCTCCTCCACGGCCGCCGTGTACGGCAACCCGGATACGACTCCGGTCGCCGAAGACGCGCCGACGCGACCGATGTCGCCCTATGGCGCCTCGAAGCTGATGAGCGAGATCATGCTGCACGATGTGGCGGCCGCGCATGGCCTGAAATTCGCCGTGCTGCGCTATTTCAACGTCGCCGGCGCCGATCCGCAGGCGCGCACCGGGCAGATGACGGTGGGCGCCACACACCTGATCAAGGTCGCCACCGAAGCCGCGCTCGGCCTTCGCGCCAAGCTCGATGTCTACGGCACCGATTACCCCACGCCGGACGGCACCTGCATCCGCGACTACATTCACGTCAGCGATCTCGCCCGGGCGCATTGCATGGCGCTGGCCTATTTGCGCGAGGGCGGACCGAACGTGACGTTGAATTGCGGCTACGGCCATGGCTATTCGGTGCTGCAGGTCATCGACGCGGTGAAGCGGGTCAGCGGGCGCAATTTCGCGGTATTCGAAACCGAGCGCCGGCCGGGCGATCCGGCGGCAATCGTTGCCGATTGCAGCAGGATCAGCCGCGTGCTCGGCTGGACGCCGCAATATGACGATCTGGACACCATCGTCGCCCATGCGGTGGCTTTCGAACGGCAGGCGGCCCGGCAGCGCGGTCCGCGCCGCGCCGCGCAAGCCTGAACGTCCCGTTACGCCCTTTTAAGGGTTGAAAAATCCGCTCCGGACGGGCATGGAATCGAGCCCAAATCCCGCTTGCCTTTTCGGGCGCCCAAGCGGGCCTCGCCAAGAAAAGTCCGAAAACCCGGCCAACGGAGCGTGAATGGCGCCTTATATCCTGTCTGATACGCAGACCTCGTATCAGCTCGTCAGGCGGCTTGTCGCCGAATACGGCGCGCCGCACTGGAAGCGCTATGCGCTTGCCTTTTTCCTGATGGCGATCGCCTCGGCCGGCACCGCGCTCACTGCCTACCTGATGGGAACGGTGGTCAACGAGGCCTATGTCAACAAGAGTTTCTACGGCATCGTGCTGCTCGGCATGGTGACGATTCTCGTCTTCACCACGCGCGGCGCCGCCACCTACGGGCAGGCGGTGATCCTCTCGCGCATCGGCAATGCGGTGATCGCCGAAAACCAGCGCAAGCTGTTCGACCGCCTGATGCGGCAGAATCTCGGTTTCTTTTCCGATCGCCATTCATCCGAATTCCTGATGCGGCTGTCGACCGGCGTAAACTCGGCGACCGCCGTGCTCAACATGCTGATCACCGCAATCGGCCGCGACGTGCTTTCGCTGATCGGCCTTATCACCGTCATGGTGATGCAGGATCCGGTGATGTCGCTGTTCGGATTCATCATCGCGCCGCCCGCTTTGTGGATGGTGCGCAAGCTCGTGCGCCGCATTCGCAATATCGCCCGCAGCCAGTTCACCGGCGGCGCCATGCTGATGGAAACGCTGCAGGAATCGGTGCAGGGCATCCGCATCATCAAGGCCTTCACGCTCGAAGAGGAGATGCGCAAGCGTTACTACGCCAATGTCGAGGCCGTACAGCACGAGGCCAACAAGCTGGCGCGCGTATCCAACCGTTCCAGCCCGCTGATGGAAACGCTGGCCGGCGTCTCCATCGCGCTCGGCGTGATCTATGGCGGCTATCGCACGATCGAGACCGGCGCATCGCCCGGCGAGTTTTTCTCGTTCATCACCGCTTTCCTGCTCGCCTACGAGCCGGCCAAGCGGCTGGCCCGCCTCAACATCGAGCTGAATGCCGGACTGGTCGGCGTGCGCTCGCTGTTCGATATCATCGACGTACCGCCGACCGAACCCGAGGACAACGACCGCCCGGCGCTGCGCATCGGGGACGGGAAGGTCGAATTCGTCAAGGTCGGCTTCGCCTACCGGGAGGGCGAGCCGGTGCTGCGCGGACTGTCCTTTGTCGCCGAACCGGGAAAGGCGACCGCCCTGGTCGGCCCCTCCGGCGGCGGCAAGTCGACCATCCTCAATCTGATCCTGCGACTTTACGAGGCGCAGTCCGGAACGATCAGGATCGACGGGCAGGACATCGCCGTGGTTTCCCGGCAGTCGCTGCGCGAACAGATCGCCTATGTCGGTCAGGACGTGTTTCTGTTTCGCGGCACGATCCGCGACAACATCGCCTTCGGTCGCAAGGGCGCGAGCGAGACCGAAATCGTCGATGCCGCGAAGGCCGCGCATGCGCATGAGTTCATCATGGCGTTCCCGGAGGGCTACGACACCCAGGTGGGCGAGCACGGCGCGCAATTGTCCGGCGGCCAGCGTCAGCGCGTCGCGGTGGCGCGCGCGCTGATCAAGGATGCGCATCTTATCCTGCTCGACGAGGCGACGGCGGCGCTCGATTCGGAATCCGAGCGCGCCGTGCAGGACGCGATCGCGCATCTGACCGAAGGCCGCACCACCATCGTCATCGCGCACCGCCTGCACACGGTCGCGCATGCCGACCGCATTTTCGTGATCGAGGACGGCCAGGTCGCCGAATCCGGCCGCCACGCCGAATTGCTGCGCAAGGGCGGCCGCTACGCCTCCTTCTACCGGCTGCAGCTGCAGGGGCAGGAGCATGCCGGCGCGCCGGTCGCCGCCGCCAGCGCGCGCAAGATCGTGAAACGGGGAAAGACGAGACGCAATGCCTGATTATGTGATCGCGCCGCCGACGCAGGCGGCGATTGCCGTGAAGGGCAGCGGCAAGCTGTTCCCGGTGCGCCGCATCTGGTGCGTCGGCCGCAACTATATCGAGCATATCCGCGAGATGGGGCAGGACGAGCGCGCACCGCCCTTCTTCTTCGCCAAGCCAGCCGATGCCGTCGTGCCGGACGGCGCGACCGTTCCCTATCCGCCGCTAACCGGAGATATGCATCACGAGGTCGAACTGGTGGTCGCGCTGAAATCCGGCGGGCTCAACATCGCGCCGGAACGGGCAAACGACTGCATCTGGGGCTACGGGGTGGGCATCGATCTCACCCGGCGCGATCTGCAGATCGCATCGCGCGAGGTGAAACGGCCCTGGGAGATCGGCAAGGCGTTCGACGCCTCCGCGCCGTGCGGCCCGCTCGTTCCCGCTTCGCAGATCGGCCATCCGACCAAGGGCCGCATCGCGCTGAAGGTGAACGGCGTGGTGAAGCAGGAAGGCGATCTCGGCCAGATGATCTGGAACGTGCCGGAGACGATCTGGAAATTGTCGGAGATGGTCGAGCTTGCCGCCGGCGACATCATCATGACCGGCACGCCGGCCGGCGTCGGCGCGCTCGTGCCCGGCGACAAGGTCGAATGCGAGGTCGAAGGCGTCGGCACGCTGGCGGTGACCATCGGCAAGCCGAAGGGCTGAGACTGCACACGGCATCGGCGCCGCGTCACTGCTGCACGAGCCGCGGCCGCGACGCTGCGGATCTCTCACGCCCCGAATCGCGCGCCGCGTGCGTGTCCGGGATGACGATTGAACGAACGAGGCGCTGACAGCAACCGGGACGATGTCATCCGCGTGTATGCGCTTAGTCATCCGCGTGTATGCGCGTGCGCGCGGAATCGCGCAGGCGGGACGACGCAAGATGGGCGACGCACAATATTCGTCCGCCTTCATTCCCGTGTTCG